>CAXAXQ010000008.1:0-98298 GCA_963972905.1 uncultured Erythrobacteraceae bacterium | reverse complement strand
AGTAAACGCCCGGGTTGGTCTGTTCGAAGGTCTCTTGCCGGGGCTGGCGCAGGATGTGGTAGCCGTTCTCCGGTTCGCCCACGATGGCCTGCGGCGGATAGGCCTGCGTGCCGTCTTCCTTCAGCCCCAGCGCCTCGGCATAGAGCAGCCGCCCGCCGGACAGGTTGAGCAAAGCGATCTTGAACTGCTCCTCGCCCAGCGCGAAGCAACCATTGGAGCGCCCCAGCCGTCCCCACCGATCGACATGTTCGGGCTCGGCATAGCTGGCCCGGTGCATCACGATATAGCGTTCAAGCGCATGGTTGTTGGTCTGATCGAGCCCGCCGAGCCGCACCGAAGTGCCGAACTTTCCGGTGTACCACTCCCAGGTGATGTAGGCTCCGCGGCTGGTCGCGTTGGAGCCTTCGACATTGGAGAAGGTGTTTAGCCAGCCGTCATGCTCGGGATCGGACCCGGTGCCGTGGCTGACATGGAAGCTCTTCACTTCCTGCCGGTCCAGATTGACGAAATGGAACCGGCGTTCGGCCGAATGAAGCCCGAAATCGGCGATCCCGACGATGTCCTTGCGCCAGATGACCTCGCCCGCCTTGTCCAGCTCGCGTTTAGCGATTGCGAAAAGCTGGCGGTCGCGCGCATTTCCGGCCATTGGTTGCGCGAACACGCGGCTCGGCAGGGTCACACCAGCGCCCAGCGCAATGCCGGTGCCGAGCCCGGTCTTGATCAGATCGCGACGTTGCATCTCGGCTATGTGCTATAACCGAGCTTAATGCTTGCTTGAAGCCGTTTCGCGGTTTCGCCCTTGAGGAGGTGCCAGAATGCGACAAGTCGCGCTGTGGGGGACGATTGCTGCGGCAATCTGGGCAGCCATGCCCGTCGGACTGGAGGCGCAGCCGAGCGTGTCCGACCCGGCCTTTCTGGAAGAGCCAACCGAGATTCTGAGCCAGCACGACGCAGATCGCCTGCTGTCGCCGGGCGGGATCACGCTGCAATGGATCGGCTGGGACGATCGCGGGCCGGTCTCCATCACCCCGGACGAGCGCGGCGTATGGCACGTCTCGGGACACCAGACCGGAAACGATGGCGGCGAGCTGGAAGTCGATGGCACCATTCTCGAGATCGGCGAGGGATACTTCACCTTGCGCGGAACGATCGCGATCAGCGACACTCCCGATGCCGGGCGTGAATGCCGCGCGGACAAGACATGGCACTTCGCGATCACGCAAAACCGCCGCTATTACCGGCTGCGCGAATTCGAGTGGTGCGACGGCCTGACCGATTACGTTGACGTCTACTTCTGAAACGCACGGCCAGTGGGGGCAGCGCTCCCCGACCCGACCGACCGTGCGGTTCGCGTGGAATCACTGTGGATCGTAGAACTCGTAGCACCAGTTGATGCACCGGTTGACGGTCGCCTGATCGGGCTGGAAGTCCTCGCAGTCCCTGACGCATTGCAGGAACGGGTCATCCACATTGGCCTGGGCCGACAGCGGCGCGATCGTCACTCCGAGTATCATCCCCATCGCGGCGATCCTGTAGATGGTTTTGTGCATGGTCTTGCTCCTCTTTCGTGATGCCCTCCATCTTTGGAAAGCAGAAGCATACTACGCTGGGAGGTGACATGCGCGCGATCAGCGTGAGCCCCAAGGCGATGAATGGTGCTTGCCTTGAGCCGGTGCGAATAGCGTTGAAAAGCAGCGTAAACGTGGCATCTCCCCATGATGTGGCATTGCGCTCGCGCGCTTAACCACGCGAGATCGATCAGATGCCGTGCCCCCGCGACTCGGCCGCGCCGGGGCTCCGTGCACATGCGAACTTCGCATTCTCCCGCGCCATGGCGATCATCGAACGCGCGTGCCGCCCCGCCACCACGCGCGGATCCGTGCCGTAGCCACCACCCAGCGCGCTCGCGATCGGCAAACCGCGCCCGCGCACGGTTTCGACCACGTAGCGATCGCGCCGCTCGAGCCCCTCGTCGGTCAGCGCGAGCCGGCCCAGCTTGTCGTGCTCATGCGGATCGACCCCTGCCTGGTAGAGCACGATATCGGGCGAGAACTCATCCAGCACGCGCGGCAGGTGTGTCACCAGAACATCGAGATAATCGGCGTCACCCGTGCCATCGGGCAGCGCGATGTCGAGGCTGGAACGTGCTTTCCTGACCGGGAAGTTCTTCTCCGCGTGAAGCGAGAGGGTGAACACATCTTCGCGCCCCGCAGTCAGCGCCGCGGTCCCGTCGCCCTGATGCACATCGCAATCGACGACCAGTACGCGGCTTGCGTCTCCCTCGGCAATCAGGCGGTTGGCGCACACGGCGAGATCGTTGAACACGCAAAAGCCTGCGCCGCTATCATAGAGCGCGTGGTGACTGCCCGCCGCGCTGTTGGCGGCGTAGCCATGCTCGAATGAGAGCTGCGCGGCGAGCCAGGTGCCGCCATTGGTGTGGGCCACGCGCTGAGCGATATGCGGTGTGACCGGAAAACCGATCCGCCGTTCCTTCTCGTACGGAACCTGTGCGGTGAAGACCTGCTCGACATAGTCTGGGCAGTGGACCGCCTCCAGCCACTCGCGCGGGCAGGGATCGGGGGCATGCTCGGTAATCGGATGGCCGCTCTCGCGCAGCGCGACCATCACCAGCTGATATTTGTCGAAACGGAAGCTGCCGCGCGTCGGCGCAGGCGCCATGTAGTCGACGTGATGGACGACGTGGAGGATGCGGTTACTCCTGCTCCACGGCGTAGCTTTCGAGGATGGCATAAACCGCTTCCTCGCTGCGACTGGCGGCATTGCGCCAGCCCTGTGCGCTCTCGGACGAGTTGACCAGCACCCCTTCGCTATCGATTACGAGCAGGTTTGGGGTGCCTTCGATGCCGGTGACACCGAAACGTGCCGCAAGGTCGAGATTGCGCCCTTGGCCAGCCTGCGGACGGCCGACGTCGATGAACACGACCTCGAAATGCGCATCCAGCAGCGAATCGAATGCCGGGCTGGTGAGCCATCCGGCGAGTGCGCGACTATCATGGCACCAGTTTGCGCCGAACACCGCGAGCACGAGGTGACCCGGCTCAAGCTGCGCGATCGCCTGATCGAGTTTCTCCGCATAGAGCGCATCGCTGACGCTTTCGTCGTACGGCGAAGCCTCTGGGTGCGCCGCCAGCGTCTCCGCGTGCGCGACCCCGGGTGCCAATGGTGCCGCTATCATCAGCGCCAGCACGGTGAGCCGGTTCACTCCGCGGCTTCTACCGCCGGGGCCGCATGCGGATCGAAGGCAAAATCCTCGCCCGCGTCGATTCGGGCGGCTTTCTCTTCGACCAGCCGCACGATGTGGTCGAGCATGGTCTCGTCTTCCACATGGTGGTCGGTCACGCCCGACAGATAGACCATGTGCTTGCCCTTGCCGCCGCCGGTGATGCCGATGTCGGTCTCGCGCGCTTCGCCCGGACCGTTGACGACGCAGCCGAGGACCGAGAGGCTCATCGGCGTCTTGATGTGTTCGAGCCGCTTTTCCAGCGCCTCGACCGTGCGGATCACGTCGAAGCCCTGGCGCGAGCAGCTGGGGCAGGAGACGACACGTACGCCGCGCGTGCGCAGACCCAGTGCTTTCAGCATCTCGTAGCCGACGCGCACTTCCTGTTCCGGCTCGGCCGAGAGCGAGACGCGGATCGTGTCGCCGATGCCGGCCCACAGCAGGCTGCCCATGCCGATCGAGGATTTCACCGTCCCGCCGATCAGCCCGCCCGCCTCGGTAATGCCCAAGTGCAGCGGGCAGTCGACCGTTTCGGCCAGCCCGTGATAGGCCGCCACCGCGAGGAACACGTCGGAGGCTTTCACCGCCACCTTGTATTCGTGGAAGTCGTGATCCTGCAGCAGCTTGATATGGTCGAGCGCGCTTTCGATCAGCGCTTCGGGGCAGGGCTCACCGTATTTTTCCAGCAGGTCCTTTTCGAGGCTGCCCGCGTTCACGCCGATCCGGATCGCGCAACCATTGGCTTTCGCCGCGCGGACGACCTCGGCCACGCGCTGCGAAGAGCCGATATTGCCGGGGTTGATCCGCAGGCAGGCCGCGCCCTTGTCGGCGGCTTCGAGCGCGCGCTTGTAGTGGAAGTGGATGTCCGCAACGATCGGCACATTGGCCGCGCGGGTGATCTTGTCGAAGTGACGGGTCGCCTCTTCGGTCGGGCAGGACACGCGGATGATATCAGCGCCTGCATCCTCGCACCGGCGAATCTGGTCGAGCGTGGCGCCGACATCCTCGGTCGGTGTGTTGGTCATGGTCTGCACGCTGATGGGCGCATCGCCGCCCACCGGCACATTGCCGACCATGATCTGCCGCGACTGGCGGCGTTCGATATCTCTCCAGGGGCGAACCGACATGAGGCCTGTATAGGCACTCATGTCGGCCGCGAAAAGGCGATTGGCCCCTTTAGAGCGTCAGCGCGTCAGAAACGTGCGCCGAGCGAGACGGCGAGGATATCCGCGTCGCCCGAGCTGGCGGAGCGGATGGTGCTCGGGATTTGCGCCGGAGTGCCTTCGAAAAACACATCCGTCCGGTCGAGCGGCTCGCTGTTCACAAACACGTGCGAATAGCCCAGGTTCGCTGAGAACCTGTCGCTCATGTCGTAGGTCAGGCCCGCCGAAGCCCACACCCGGTCACCATCGGGCACCCGGGCGGAGCGGAACGCATCGGTGATCGGCGATTCGTCGAATGCCGTACCGGCGCGCAGGGTCAGTTTGTCGGATACATCATATTCGCCGCCGAGCGACATCGACCAGCTGTCCTCGTAATTCTGTTCCGAAATCTGCGGCGGCACCCCGCCTTCCGGGTAGATCGCGATCTCCTCGAAATCGCTCCAATTGTAATAGCGCCAGGTGCCGAAGACCCGCCACGGGGTATCCGTGCCGAGCTGGATGCTAAGGGTGGCGATATCGGGCAGGGTCAGCGGTGCGGTGGCATCCACCGTCACGTTGTTGCCTGCCAGCGGGCCGAGAAGCCCGGACAGCTCGAACGTGCCCTCCAGATTCTGCTTCACCTGGGAGCGATAGTGCGCGCCGATCCGCACGGGGGCGAGATCGACCATGATGCCGGCATTCCAGCCGATCGAGATGTCGTCTCCCTTCACTCGCGCAAAGCCATCGGGCGCGGTCGGCGAAAGATTGGGCACGGCATTGGTCAGTTCGACGTCGATATACTGTACGTCGACCCCCGCGCCGATCGAGACATTGTCGCCGATCTTTACCGCGAGGCTGGGCTGCACATTCAGCGTGAAGACGTCGGCGCGCAGCGTGTCGTAGCGCCCGAAGAAGTCATCGTCGTACTCGGCGATCAGGCCGAACGGCGCGTTCACCGCAAGGCCAGCCCAGATGTTGTCGCTCAGCTGCGCGCTGATTGCGCCCGACGGGACGAGCAGAGGCTGCGGGAACGGATTGCCGCCATTGCTGCCGCCGGTCGGTACAGAGACGGGCAGGCCGGGTACGCCGCGCGTGCTGCCCTGATCTTCCTGCGACGCGGTGAGGAACAGGAACTGCGAGGCGGCTTCGACCTGCACGCCGTCCAGCTTGGTCATCGAGGCGGGATTGAAGTAGATCGAGGCAGGCCCGTCGGCTGCCACGGCCGCGCCGGACAGCGCACGGCCGGTTTCCTTGGCGGATTGTTCCTGAATGAGAAATGCGCCTGCGAATGCCGGATTGGCGCTGCACAGGATGGCGAGGGCGGGAAGGGCGCGAAGGCCGTAAGTGAGGGGTTTTGTCATGCCGCGCCTGTTGCTCTGTTCGGGATGCGGATCAAGGGGACTGGAGCAAGTTATCGCGGAAAATGAATGATTTGGCATCTGGCCGTGCTTGCGCGATCCTGCGGACGTAGGAATCGGTGGGGATCTGGGGCACAGGATGCAGCATGAGTGAAGCGACAGACACCGAACCCGGCACGCCATTGCTATTTGCGCGCGTGCTGGACGGTACGGGCGGCGGGCGCGCGATCGACTGGGCGGGTATCCAGGAGTGGGAGCCGACACCGCAGGGTGCGGGACCGGGTGATCAGGTGCTGTGGATGCACCTGTGCCGCAACACGCCCGGAGTCTACGAGTGGCTGCAGGAGCGGATCGGCATTCCAGAGCCGACCGCCGAACTGCTGACCAGCGACGACACCCGGCCGCGCGCCTTTCGCGAAGGGAATACGCTGGTCGCGACGCTGCGGGGGATCAACTTCAACCCCGGGGCCGAGCCCGAGGACATGATCAGCATGCAGGTGTGGAGCGACGGGGTCCGGCTGATCACCCTGCGCCGACATCCCTTGCAGACCCCGCGCGAGATTCTGGCCCGGATCGATCGCGGCGCGGGGCCGGGCGATGTGGGTGCGGTCGTGACCGCGATGACCGAGGCGATGGTGGCGAGGATGAACGCCTCGATCGTCGACATGAACGAGCATATCGACGCGCTGGAAGCGGAGGATATGGACGACGATCCCGAAGAGATGCTGCAGAAGATCGCCACCATCCGGCGTAACTGCCTGGGCCTGCAGCGCCACATGGGGCCCCAGCACGTCGCGCTGGAGGCGATCAGCCGAGAAGCCCCGGACTGGTTCGAGGAACACGACCGGCGCGAGATCGCCGAGACGATCGACCGGCTGCGCCGCTATCTCGACGATATCGACGTGAGCAAGGAAAGCGCGGTGGTGCTGATGGACGAGCTGCGCACCCGCGCGCTCGCCAGCAATGAACGCGCGACCTACATGCTCACCATCGTGGCGGGCATATTCCTGCCGCTCGGCTTTCTCACCGGCCTGCTCGGCATCAACGTCGGCGGGATGCCCGGGGTGAACGACAGCGACGCCTTCTGGTGGGTCGCTGCCGTCTGCATCGCGATCATCGTAGTGCTGTTGGCGATCTTCAAGCGATTGAAGTGGCTGTGAAGATCACCCTCCAGCTTTAGGACGCTGCTTTGTGCGCGGGGACGAACTCCTCGCGCACGGCCTTTGCGATCAGCTCCAGCGGGATGATCCCCTGCGCGAGCAGGAAGTCGTTGAACTCCTTCTCATCGAACTGCTCGCCCAGCGCCAGCTCGGTCTCGACGCGCAGGTCGATCAGCTTGCGATAGCCGTAGTAATACGCGCCCGCCTGGCCGGGCATCCGGAACTGGTAACGGTCAAGCTCCTGCTTGGTCATCCCGGGCGAGAACAGCGCTTCCTCGCGCAGCACGTATTCCGCCTCGTCGCGGGTCATCAGGCCGAGATTGAGTGCGGGGTCGAGGAAAGCGCGCGCCGCGCGCAGCAGGCGGAACTGCTGGGCGATGAACTGGCCTTCGATCGGCTCGTGCGGCATCATCTCGGCTTCGGCATATAGCGCCCAGCCTTCTACATTCACGCTGTTGAACGCGTACAGCATCCGGGCGAGAGACACGCCCTGCTCGACCAGCGCGGCGAACTGCATCTCGTGCCCCGGCCGGGCTTCATGTGCGCTCAGCGTCCAAGCGGCGGCGGGGAAGTTGAAATCGTCGTAGGCATCGTCCGCGCTGGCGGTGGGATTGCCGACGGTGAGCACGAAGGTGCCCTGTTCGCCGGTGTTCCCGATCAGGCGCGGCGGGCGCATGTGCGGCGCTGGCTGGGCGGCGCTTTCGGCCGCGCTCGCGACGCGCATCTGCAGCTGCGTATCGGGCACGCTGACGATGTCGTTCTCGCGCGCCTTGGCTTCGAGTTCGCGGTTCACGCCGCGATAGAACTCCTCGATCTCGTCGTTGGGGATGGTCTGCGCCTTCAGCCGCTTCATCACCCCCGCCATGTCGCTCTCGGGCCAGCCGTTCTTCTCGGCGATCTGCGGCGCGAGCGCCTCCATCTGCGCGCGGATCTCGTAGAAGCCGCGGCGCGCCTGGCTCATCGCTTCGCGCGGGTCCATGTCGATCCCGACATTGCGCAGGTTGAGCGCGTAGAGTTCCTCGGGCAGTCGCGCGGTGTCGCGCGCTTCCGGCAGCACGGTTTCACGGGTCCATTCGCCGTAATCGGTGAACTGCGTTTCCATCGCGTCGAGCGCTTCGTCCGCCCCGTCGATATCGTATTTCTCGAACAGCTCGCGGATCCCCGCGACGAAGGTCGGGATCTTGCCGATCGACTCCTCGACCTCGACCGCATAGGGCCCGATCTTGCCCCCGCCTCCATTTGGGCCCCGGCTCGCTTCGAAATGCGCCTTGGCCTGCTCGGTGTAAGGCTCGTACCCGTCTTCGACGCCGGTATACTTGCGCAGCAGATCGACCGCAGAGGCGCGGCGGTCTTCCGCCGTCTGGTCCGACAGGATCGCACCGATCGAATAGAAGATGCTCTGCGGCAGCTCGTTCCATTCGAGCATATACTTGTCGCTCAGCTCGCTCGACGCGATGCTGCGGTCGAGGCTGTCGATCAGGATCGCGAGGTCCTGCTTGACGAAGGGATTGCTCTCTTGCGCCATCGCGGCAGTGAATTCCGCCTTCAGCGCCTTCGCGCCGACGACGTAGCGCTCGTCGGCATCGAGCGAATAGTCGAAGGTCTGGCCATCATACTGGTCGTAGCCGGAGGAGGACGCCCCTTCGGGGTAAAACTGCGCTTCGAAGTCGATCAGCTTCTGGGTGTAGGCATTGCTCGTCTCGACCCAGTCGGGCTGGGCGGGCGCGCTCTGGGTCGCTTCGGCCTGCGCAAGCGCGGGTGCGGCGGGCAGCAGTGCGACGAGCGCGATGGCGGCGGCGAAGGTCTTCATGGTCAGGTACTCCCCCTGGATGTTCTGCGGGCGAGGCGTGCGCCTGCGAGGCTGGATTGGCAAGAGTACGCTCGACGAACGACAGGCCCGATCTGACTACCGAACGGGGCGCTAAAGCCTGAGTTCGTATAGAAATTCATCATCGCGGTGATTGCCGACCCAGAAGTCTATGTCTGCGATCTTGGCGAAGCCGTAGCGCTGGTAGAACTTCTGCGCCCGCGTGTTCTCGCTCCACACCGACAGCTGGACCGCGTCGTGGCCGCGAGTGCGCGCCTCGGCCATCGCCCAGTCCATCAGCGCGGCACCGATTCCCTGCCCGGTCAGATCGGGCTGGGTGTAAAGCTGGCCGAGCGCGATCGGGTTCGCCGCGTCCGAATACCCGGCATACCCGCTGGGCGCGCGCAGCTTGACGTAGCCGAGCAGCCGCTCGCCATCATCGGCCAGGCGATGAATGTGGAAATCATCCGCGACCTCCTGCGCAACCGCGCTTTGCGAATAGGCCTGCTCGAGGAACGCGGCGATATCTTCGGGCCGGTAGAGATGGGCGAACGCCGCGCAGAAACTCTCCCGCCCCAGTGTGGCGAGCGCGGGCGTATCGTCGGGCGTGGCGGGGCGCAGGATCATGACACCGGACTAGCCGGAGCCGCCACGCAGGGGAAGCGCTGGACCGGGTGGCGCAAGCGCGGCATTGTCTGGCCCGTATCAGGAGAGATTTACATGCGCGCCATCATCGCACTCGCACTCGCAAGCTTTCTCACCGCTCCGGCGCTGGCGCAGGAGGACTACGAGCCGGGCGAGCCGCGCTGGTCCTTCGCGATCCACGGCGGGGCGGGCACGATCGAGCGAGCCAGTATGACGCCCGAGCAGGAGGCGGAGTATCGCGCCGCGCTGGATGCCGCGCTGGAGGCAGGTTCGGCGATCCTGCGCGATGGCGGCAGCGCGATGGATGCGGTGACCGCCGCGATCACTCTGATGGAGGATGATCCCAAGTTCAACGCGGGGCGTGGCGCAGTGTTCACCTGGGATGGCACGATCGAGCATGACGCCGCGCTGATGGACGGGCGCAATCGCGCGGCGGGCGCGGTCACTGGCACCAGCACCGTGCGCCACCCGATCCTGCTGGCGAAGGAAGTGATGCGTGACGGGCGGCACGTGTTCCTGAGCGGCGCAGGTGCGGAGACTTTCGCCGATGGCACCCAGCTGGAGCGCGTGCCCAACGAATGGTTCCGGACCGAGAGCCGCCTGCGCTCTCTCGAACGGCTCAAGGCGGAAAAGCTCTCCGCCATCGATGTGGATTACAAATACGGCACGGTGGGTGCGGTCGCGCTTGATCTTGAGGGAAACATGGCGGCGGGCACCAGCACCGGCGGGCTGACCGGCAAACGCTGGGGCCGGATCGGCGATGCCCCGGTGATCGGCGCGGGGACCTATGCCGACAACCGCAGCTGCGCGGTCTCCGCCACCGGCGCGGGCGAGTATTTCATCCGCGTTGGCGTGGCGCAGGAAATATGCACGCGGTTGCGGGTAGCATGGGACGATCTGCTCGAAGAAGCTGAAGAGAGCGTTCCGCGCGACGAGCTCGGCTTCCCCGAATATATGATCCACGCAAGCGAGCTGTGGCTGGACGAGGCCGAGATCCGGCAAGTGGCGGACGAGGTGCTGGCCGAGGTGAAGGAGCTGGGCGGCGACGGCGGCGTGATCGTGGTGTCGCCTTTCGGCCCCGCCGTGTTCAGCTTCAACACGCCGGGCATGTATCGCGCCCGCGAAACCAGCAAGGGCGTGAAGGAAGTCGCGATCTTCGGCGAGGGGGAGTAGCGGCGAAGTTCTCCTCCCCCTCGAGGGGGAGGTCGGGAGGGGGTGGTGCTTAAGCCGATGACGGGGAACCCCCACCCCCAACCCCTCCCCAAGTGGAGGGGAGACTTCCTGGTCAGGCCGCCCGCGTCGCCTTGCGCAACACGTCGCCGAAGCCGTAGGCGATGCAGTCGTGGGCGCGGTAATAGCCGCGCTCTTTGAGCACGTGGTGCAGCCGCGCGAGGCGATAGGGCGGCACGCCTGCGAAAATGTGATGCTCCAGATGGTAGTTCACATTGCACGGGCTGAGCAGCAGCGCCTCCCACCAGCGCGGGATCGTCGTGCCCGTGTTGATCCGCGCGTCCATCGCATCGCGGTCCTTCGCGACGCCATGCTCGGAAATCTGCCGCAACCGCATGGTCAGCGGATAGACGAAGATCCGCGCGGCCCACCACATCAGATAGGCCCACGGCGCACCCGCGATCAGCAGTGCGGTAAACAGCAGCGCATGGAACAGCACAGAAGGCCCGGTCTGGCTCCATTTGAAGCCCTTGAGCTCGCCCACAAGATCGCGAAAGCCGGTCTGTCCGGTTATGTCGCGGATCAGCTTGCGCTTCAGCGACGCGCGCGTGACCGGATAGGATCTGACCATCCACTTGTCCGGATCGTCGGGCGTACCAGCGTGCTTGTGGTGGTTCAGGTGGTAGCGGCGATAGAGGTCGAGCGGGACATGCGCCGCTGCGCCGCTCACCCACTTGCCGACGACAACGTTCAGCTTGGGCGTGCGAAAGAACGCGCCGTGCGCGCAGTCGTGGGTGATGATCCCGAAGGCCTGGATGCGGCCGCCCAGGATAATGATCGCGGCAAGGATCGTCAGCGGGTTGGGCCAGAGGATTGCGACCGCAAACGCCGCCACGGCGAGGCCTGCCTGGAACAGCACGGTGGCCGCCGCGCGCGCATCCGATTTCGCGCTAAGCGCGGCGACTTCATCGCGGGTGATGTAATCGTTGATCGCGGGGGCGTGTCGCATAAGTCTCTCCGATCACAGACACTACCCGATCGACGCGAGTCGGGCAATTTGCCCGGGGGAGATCGGCGCAGGGGCCGATCAGCGTAGCGGCGGCCCGCCCCGGTCGACCTCGGCGTGCTTGTCCGCCTTGCGCTTGCCGAAGCGCATGTCGCCTTCCAGCTTGGCGCGCAGCGCGGTGTAGAAGGATTCTAGGAAGGCACGTTCGTCGCCCGATCCGGCCTGCCAGCCGATCTTGCGCACGATCGCGGCGTGAACCGCGGCCAGCGTCTCGTCGTCGCCATCGCGCAGCACGCGTTCGAGCGATTGCAGCTCGTACTCGCCGTAGACCTCCAGCTCCTCCGTTCCGAAGCGATAGGCCGCCTCGACCGCAGGCTCGCTCTCCTGCCGGACGGACAGCGCCTCGGCCAGCTTGCGGCGCGGTGCCTCGACCACCCAAGTTCCCGCGACCACGTCGCCCGCGCGAAGCGCGTCGCGGTTGAAGAAGGGGAACAGCATGAACACCGCGAACCACAGCGATCCGACCAGCCAGGCGGAGCCCGATCCGGCCTCGCCCGCGGTGCTGAAGAAGGTCAGCGGCAGGAAGATCTCGATCTGGCGCAGCAGGTTGCGCGCGATAATCGCTTCGGCGGTCAGCCGCTCGCCCGACTGGCGCGCATTGTCCTGGGGCCGCGCGGCGACCCTGATGCCCACCGCCCGCTTGCCCAGCGTGGCGCCGCGCGGGCCCATCTCGAAGAAGATGAAATAGCCGTTGAACACCAGGAACAGCACGATGAAGAACACGACCACCAGAAACTCGCCTGCACCCGTGCCCAGTGCGTCCAGCTGGCCGAGATTGATCCCCACCAGCAGCAGCGCCAGTGCGATCAGGAACAGGCCGACGAACATGATCACATAGTCGAGGATCAGCGCAATCAGGCGCGAGCCGCGCGTCGCCAGCGTCACGCCCAGCGGAACGCCTTCGGGTGTGACGATCTGCCGCTGCCGCTTGGCATCGAGGGACTTGCTCGCGGTACTCATGGCGCGCTCGCTCGCTCGCGCTCGCGGCCCACGAGCACGAACAGCGCGAGCCATGCGATCGCCATGAACGCGCCGATGATCGCGCGCGCCTCCGGCCCGGCGAGCTGGCGCGGGAAGGCTTCTAGGATCGCGGCGAAGATCAGCATGAACACGCAGCCCAGCATCACCAGCGCGGCGCGGCGGCCCGCCTCGGCAGTCGCGGCGAGGATGCTGGCATCGCCGGGGAAAGCCATCCGCCGCCCGACATGCACGCCCGCTGCGCCCGCGAGCAGGATTGCGGTCAGCTCCGTGGTGCCATGCACGCTCAGCCACGCAAGAAAGTCGGGCAGCAAGCCGACCGAGTTGTACAGCCACGCCATCGCGCCCAGCAGCGCCATGTTGTAGATCAGCAGCAGCAGCGTGGGCACGCCGAACGCAAATCCCAGCGCGAAGGCGAGGATGCACACGCTCGCATTATTGTAGAACAGCTGCGCGGCGAAGGCGGAGAGGCCGCCCGCGCCATCGGCAATCGCCAGCGTCTCGGCCAGCTGCGCGCGCGTCGCGCCGGGCACGCGCCCGCCCGCCATGGCGCCGGGGACCAGCGCGAAATACCATTCGACATTGCGCGCGACCAGCAGCCAGCCCGCCGCGACCCCGGCGGCCATCGCTGCGAAGGCGAGCACGATGTCGAGCCAGATCGCCCGCACCGCGCGGCTCCAGCCACCCCTGAAGAACCCGCCAAGCCAGCGCAGCAGGCCGCTGCGCGGGCCATAGACCTGATACCAGGCGCGCAGGACCAGATCCTCGAGGAAGCGCAGCGTCGCCGCATCGAGCGAGGTTTCGCGAGCGACTGCCAGGCTGGAGGCGGCCTGCCTGTAGAGCACGGGCAGGTCCATGATATCCTCGTCCGACAGGCGGAAGGCGAAGCCGCGTTCGAGCCGCCGGACAATCTGTTCGAGCCGCCGCCAGTCTCCCTCCCGCTCCAGCCGGAAACGGTCGGATCGAAGCGCCGCCGCCTCGATATCGGGCTGTTCGGGCAGAGGCTGCGCCGCGAAGGGGTTGCGGATGGTCGGTGCCTTCATCCTGCGATCGCCTCCTGCGCGCGCAGCGACAGATAGCGGTCGATCACCGCGAAGCCGAGCTTGTCGTAAGGCGCCTCGATCACGTCCACGCCCATCCGCCGCAGCCGGGTGAGCACCAGCTGGCGCTGCCGCGAAAGCGCGTCGGCGGTGACCGCGCGGGCGACGTCGTCGACGCTGTCGGGCGCGGCATTGGTGAACTGGGCCAGCTCGCGATCTTCCAGCGTGACGAACACCACCGCGTGCCGCTGGCTCAGCCGCCCGAGGCTCTCGATCATCAGCTCCGCCGCGGTCGTATCGCTGAAGTCGGAGAACAGAACCACCAGCGACCGGCGCTTGAGCCGGGCGGACAGGGTGGCGAGCGCGAGGGTGTAGTTCGCCTCCTCGCCCTGCCGGTAGTCGAGCCCCGCAGCCGCCTGCTGCAACCGTGCGAAGGCGCGCGTCTCGCCGACGAAGGGACTGGCGAGCACCGGCCGCCGGGCAAAGCCGAACAGCATCGCGCGATCGCCGCCCTTCAGCGCGACATAGGCCGCGGTCAGCCCCGCGCTGATCGCCCGGTCGAGCCGGGGGACGCCGTCGATCGGTTCGCACATCGCCTGCCCGCAATCGAACGCGAACACGATCTGGTTGTTGCGCTCGGTCTCGTTCTCGCGGGCATAGAGCGCGGCGTGGCGGGCGCTCGCGTTCCAGTCGATCCGGCGCTTGTCCATTCCCGCCTCGTATTCGGTCAGCGCTTCGAACTGGGTGCCTTCGCCGCGCCGCCGCCGTGCGATCAGGCCCAGCTCCGCATCGCGCAGCAGCGCCTGCAACGGGCGCGAGCGGATCGGCGAGAGATCGGGCCACACGCGGATTTCACGCTCCAGCGCGATCCGCTGCTGGCGGCTACCGAGCCCCCAGGGGCCGTCCCATGCCAGCCAGAGGGTATCGACCGGCGCGGTTCCACGACGCTGCGGCACCAACTGTGTCCGCGCGGTCCACACGCCCTGCTCGCGTTCGAGAGCCAGATCGGCGCGCCCACCCGGCACGAGTCGCGGGTCGAGCGACAACGCTGCGCGCACCGCTCCCGGAGTGCCACCCATGTCTGCCGACACGGTCAGCGGGAAAGGCTGGCCGATCTCGACATCGCCATCATGCGCGATCTTCCATTGCCCGAGCGTGCCTGCGCGCGCGGCGTCGACCAGCACCAGCACCAGCAGCACCCCCGCTGCGACCGGCACGGCCAGCCATGCCGACGGCGCCAGCAGCGCGACCGCCAGCGCGAGCGGCGCGGCGAGCGCGACGATCCGCGCGGTGCGGATGGTGGGGAGCAGGGCGGCGGCCATGGTACTAGCGCGGCGCCTCGGTGCTTTCGATCAGGTCGTCGACGATCGCCTCGACCTCGCGGCCCTCGATTTCGGCTGCGGCGGAGAGGATCAGGCGGTGGCGCAGCACGGCGGTGGCAAGCGCCTTGATATCGTCTGGCACCACATAGTCGCGCCCGTCGAGCGCGGCGCGCACGCGCGCGGCATTTCCCAGCAGCACCGCGGCACGCGGGCTTGCCCCGGTGGCAAGATCGGCATGACTGCGCGTCGCGCGGACCAGCCGGACCACATAGTCGACATTCTCGGGCGCGAGCGTGACCGCCTTCACTGCGGAAATAGCCTGTTGCAACGCATCGCGGCTAGTCACCGCTTCGATACCGAACGTCTCGGGCCGGGGCGGGCCCTGCTCGGCACCAAATCGCGCGACGATCCGCGCCTCTTCCTCCTCGCTCGGATATTCGGCGAGCAGCTTGAACAGGAAGCGGTCGAGCTGCGCCTCGGGCAGCGGGTAGACGCCCTGGCTCTCGATCGGGTTCTGCGTCGCGACGACCATGAACCGGTCGGGCAGCAGATGCGTCTCGCCGTCCAGCGTCACGCGCCGCTCCTGCATCGCCTCCAGCAATGCAGCCTGCGTCTTGGGCGGTGTGCGGTTGATCTCGTCCGCCAGCAGCAGCTCGGTGAAGATCGCGCCGCGCGTCAGGGTGAACTGGCTGGTCTGGAAGTTGAACAGGTTGGAGCCCAGGATATCGCCCGGCAGCAGGTCGGGCGTGAACTGGATGCGCCCGTAATCCAGCCCGGTGGCGCGCGCGAAGCACTGCGCGAGGAAGGTCTTCGCGGTCCCCGGCGGGCCTTCCATCAGCACGTGGCCCTGCGCGATCAGAGCGATCAGCAGGTGATCGACCATCGCCTCCTGCCCGATGATCGCCTTGCCGACCTCGGCCTTCACATCGGCGGCCAGCGTGCGGAGCGGTTCAAGTTCCTGGTTCATAGGGTCCTTTCGAGGTCGCGGAGCGCGCGGGCGGCGCGCAGTAGGTCTTTCCGGTTGTCGGCGGAGGCGAGTGCCTCCAGCGCGGGGGCGAGGGCGGGCGCGCCGCGCGCGGCGAGTGCGCGCTCCAACTGGTCATCCTCGCCCGGTTGCAGGCCGAGCCGGCGGGCGATGCGCGCGCGCATCAGCCCTGCATATGGATCCCGCAGCAGGCGCAGCCTGCCGCTGCGAGCGATCACCTGCGCACCGTTGGCGACCAGCTGGCTCTTGCCCGGTGCAATTGCAGGCGCGGGGCGCAGCGCAGGCCCGAAGCGGGTGAAGGCGCGCCACATCGCAATGGCGAGCGCCAGCAGCAGGGTCAGCGTGGCGGCCAGGAAGGGCGGCTCGAACGCAAGCGTCAGCAGGTTGCGCGATCCGCCCATGCCGTTGAGCGTGAGATCGAAGCGGACCGGCCCGTCGGTCCCCTGCCGAGCGATCCGGATCAGGTCGAGCGCCAGCAGCGCGCGCTTTTCCTCGGCCATGCCCCAGTTGTTCATGAGATCGGGTTCGGCGACCAGCATTACGCCATAGACCGGCGCGCCGTCGCCCCGTTCGGGGTCGAGATAGAGATCGCCATCCAGATAGCTGCCGTCGTCGGCGAGGTAGGCGGCGAGCATGCGCCCGTTACCGTCCGCCACCAGCGGAGCGAGGAAACCGCTCTTGCTGCCCGCGCTGTTGTCGGCGTCATCCGCTTCGATTTCGACCGCCGCCAGCGCCTCGTCGCTCGGCAGGGTTCCGCTCAGGCCGAGACCGCGCCAGCGTGCGGTGCGGTCCTTCAGGTCGATATGGGGGAAGGAGAGCGTGCGGCCATCGATCGTTATCGCCCAGTCGTTACCCGCGCCCAGCAGATGGACCCAGCCGGGCTTGCTGTTCCTGTCCCCCTGCGCGGGCATGGCGAACCACTTGGGCGCGATGATCATTGTCGGGCCGATTGTCCGGCGGCGATCGATGATCTCGGCGAATTCCTCGTCATCGACGTTGGCCGGGGGGGTGAGGACCAGCAGGCCGGGATCGTCCAGCGCACCGCGATCGCGCGAACGCACGACCCACACGCCGTCCTCTTCCAGCAGGCGCGTGAGCCCGGCAAACCCGGCGAGCCCGGTGCCCGCCGCATGGGCCTGGCCATTATTGCCGCTGCCTTCCAGCCCGCCCCGCCCGATCAGGAACAGAAACGCGACGAAGGCGAGCACCGCGAACAGCACCAGCGCGAAGGTGCCGCGCTTGCCGAAGGCGCCGGATGCCTGTGCACCGGCCATCTCAGCCGCCCTCCAGCGCGAAGTCGGCATAGGCGGCGCGCGCCTCGGTCCAGTCGCGCTCGGTCAGGTCTTCCAGCGCGAACAGTGCGCGTTCCACGCTGCGCGCGATCGCGGCGAAGGCGCGCCGACCGGCGTCGGGCAGGGCGTCGAGCCGGGACAATTCGCGCGCGGTGCTGGAGGGGTGGACCAGATCGGGGCGGCGATTGGCGATCTGCCCGATGCTGCGCGCGAGCAGCAGACGCACCGCCTCGCCATAGCGGCCCTGCGCGGCGAGCGCGTCGGCATCGCTCAGCAGTGCCTCGGCCTCGGCGCGATCGGGGAGGGCATCCTCTGGCTGGTCGGACGCCTTGCTGCGCCGCTTGAGCACCGGAATGTCGAATATCCGCACGATCAGCAGCACCAGCAGGGCGACGCCGATCGCGATCAGGACCCACATCAGCACCGGCCATGCGGCAACGAACAGCCGGGCCACCGGCCCCAGCAGATCGACCAGGAATTCGCCGAGCGCGCGCAGCCATTCGGGCGTCTGCGGGGCATCGGGCTGTACGATCGGCGCGAACTGGATATCCGAATCGCTGCGCACCGCGCGCCAGGCGTCCGCCGCCCCCTCACTGGTCCCTGCGCGTGTCGTCACGGGGGTGGGCTTGGCATGGCCCAGACGGGGCTGCAAGCCGTGGCGTTGGCCCGTGGTTCGTTTCGCGACGCCAGCGTGGCACTTGCGCATATCGGGCGCTCTGGCTAGATCGCGCGCGCACCCTTCCTGCAGCATTCCATTCCAGCAACGGCCAGGCACATTTCGATGAAAGACAATCGCAACACCGCATTCGGGTGGATCCTGTTTTCCGGCGTCATCGCGCTTGGCGCGTCGAGCATCAGCTCGATGTACTTCCATGCGGACGATAACGAGCTGCCTGAAGGCGCAGAGCCCGGCTTCTTCATCCAGGCGGACGAGGAAGAAGGCGCAGTCGACGCCGGCCCTCCGTTCGCCAACCTGCTTGCTGCGGGCAGCGCGTCTGCGGGCGAGGCGGTCTTCGCCAAGTGCACCGCCTGCCACACGATCGCCCAGGGCGGCGCCAACGGCATCGGCCCGAACCTGTGGGGCGTTATGGGCAAGCCGGTCGGCCAGCATGCCGCCGGCTTCGCCTACAGCTCGGCACTGTCGGGCCATGGCGGCGACTGGACTTACGAGAACATGGACGCCTGGCTGACCAGCCCGAAGGCCTTCGCCAATGGCACCAAGATGAGCTTCGCCGGTCTTTCCAAGGCGGAAGATCGCGCCAACGTGATCCTCTATCTGCTCGAAAACGGAGGCGGCCCGCCGCTGCCCGCGCCGGTAGCCGAAGAGCCTGCCGAGGGTGAAGAAGACGCCGATTCGCCGGGCGAAGGCCCCGGCGCGGTCGAAGGCGCGGAAACTGGCGAAGCCGAAGCGGCGAGCGCGATGGGGGCCGACCAGCCGGTTTCGGAAGACGCAGCCGCCACCAATCCCGAAGGTTGAAGGCGAACGGGGCGGCGCGTCGTCGCCCCGCAGCACGCTTCCCCAATATTGGGCGCTACTCGCGGCCCTTGAAGCCTTGAGCGACGACATACCACTCCGACGAGCCCTTGCGGCTTGCCGGGGGTTTGGCGTGCTTGACCGTCTTGAAATTGCGCTTGAGCAGCGTGAGCAGCTCCGCGTCGGTGCCGCCTGCGAGTACCTTGGCGAGAAATTGCCCGCCCGGCGCCAGCGTCTGGATCGCGAAGTCCGCTGCGGTTTCGACCAGCCCCATCGTGCGCAGGTGATCGGTCTGCTTGTGGCCCACGGTGTTGGCCGCCATGTCCGACATCACCAGATCGGGGGCGCCGCCAAGGTGGCCCATGATCAAGTCGGGCGCCTCGTCGGCCATGAAGTCCATTTCCAGGATCGTGACGCCTTCGATCGGCTCGGTCGGCAGCAGGTCGATCCCCACGATGGTCGCCTGCGGGCGCTTTTTCTGCGCGATCTGCGACCAGCCGCCGGGCGCAATGCCCAGATCGACGATCCGCTCGGCCCCACGCAGGATGGCGAATTTCTCGTCCAGCTCGATCAGCTTGAACGCCGCGCGGCTGCGATAGCCCGCCGCCTTCGCCTCGCGCACATAGGGGTCGTTCAGCTGTCGCTCCAGCCAGCGGTTGGAGGATGCGGTGCGCCCGCGTGCTGTTTTGACGCGCTTTTGCGGGTCGCCCCGGCTACGGCTCATTGTGTTCGTGTCCCACGGTCCAGGTCGCCCGCCATGAGGCTGCGGAGAATGCCTTCGCGAATGCCGCGGTCGGCAACGCCCAGACGGTCCGCTGGCCACAGGTCGAGAATCGATTCGAGAATTGCGCAGCCCGCCACGACCAGCTCGGCCCGGTCGGTGCCGATGCACGGCACCTTGGCCCGGTCATCCAGGCTGAGGCGGGAGAGATGCGTGGAAATGTTGCGCATGGAGCGGGACGGCACGATCAGCCCGTCGACCGCGCGGCGATCGTAATGCGGTAGTTGCAGATGCAGGCTGGCGAGCGTTGTCACCGTGCCGCTGGTCCCCAGCAGTCGAATATCCTCCGCCGATGGAGCATCGCCGATTCGCTGCGCAAAGGGAGCAAAGCTTTCATCCACCGTCCGGCGCATCGCTGCGTAGAGTTCCAGCCGGCCCTGTTCGTCCTCGGCCTGTCCCGCAGTCATGCCGCCCATCACCGTATCGGTCAGCGAGACGACGCCCCACGGCACGCTCTGCCAGTCGAGAATGCGCGGGATCGCGCCTTCGCCCGGGCCAACCAGAATGAGTTCGGTCGAGCCACCGCCGATATCGAAGATCAGCGCGGGGCCGTCCCCCTGTTCGAGCAGGACGTGGCACCCCAGCACCGCCAGCCGCGCCTCTTCCTGCGCGGAGATGATGTCGAGCACGATGCCCGTTTCCTCGCGCACGCGATCGATGAATTGCGCGCCGTTGACCGCCCGGCGGCAGGCCTCTGTGGCGACCGATCGGGCGAGGAAGACATTGCGGCGGCGCAGTTTCTCGGCGCAGACATGCAGTGCGCCCAGTGCGCGGTCCATCGCATCGTCGGACAATCTGCCCGACAGCGCGAGCCCTTCGCCAAGCCTGACGACACGACTGAACGCGTCGATCACGGTGAAATCCTGCCCCGAGGGCCGCGCGATCAGCAGACGGCAGTTGTTGGTCCCCAGATCGAGCGCGGCATAGGCCTGCCGTCCGCCGCGCGAGCCATGCTGGCCGGGGGACGGACTGCGCTTGGCAGCGGTATTGCGCCGCCTGCCATCGGACATGCGGTGGCGTTTGGGAGAATTCGTGGGCTTCGGAGGTTGGTGGTAGCGTTTCTCTGCTACCTCGCCGGACATTTTGCCCTCCGTCGGGTAAGCCTCTTTGCTGTCGTCCGGCGGCGCGAAGTCCGCCATAAGTACTTTTCCAATCCACCCGCAGCGACATTCCGCGGGCACCTGCCCTGGACGCTAAACGCCCGGGCGCATTTGAGCAAGGCTGGCCTGAGCGGATGAGTGCTTGACGCTGCGTGCTCGGCTTTCTAGATGCGCCGCTTCGCGAAGGTGCTGCGCCCGCGCAGCGTACCTGTCGCTCATGCTATTGCCCCGTCGTCTAATGGTAAGACTACGGACTCTGACTCCGTCAATTGAGGTTCGAATCCTCACGGGGCATCCAGCTTCCTCCATATTTTACTCTGCCGGCGCTCGGTCCTTGCCGGGCGCTCGATTGCCCCCTATCGCCGATTCAATGAGCAAAGATGGTGGTGTGCGCGATCTCTACGATCGCCGGTTTTACGGGGCGCAGGAAGAGGCGGGTTTCGCCGAGGGCGCTAGCAGCTTCGATACGCCGCAGACGCGGCATCCGGCCTACAAGCTGGCATTCAGCGACGAGGAGTTTCTCCTCAAGCCCGAGCTGCGCCCGGTCCGTTTCCAGCTTGAGTTGCTCAAGCCGGAAATGCTTCTCGATCAGGCGGGCGTGGGCAGCACGCTGGTGATGTACGGCTCTGCGCGAATCCCCTCCACCGAAGATGTCGAGGCGATGGAGAAACGCGCCGAAAGCGAGCCGGAGGATGAAGCCAGGATCACCCGGAGCCTGATCGGCAAGGCCAAATACTATCAGGAAGCCTACAACCTCGCCCGGATGGTCACCGAAAAGGCGATCATCGAGAATGGCGAGCGGCAGTTCGTGATCACCACCGGCGGCGGCCCGTCGATCATGGAAGCGGGCAATCGCGGGGCGAGCGATGCGGGTGGCGAAAGCATCGGGCTCAACATCGTGCTGCCGCACGAGCAGGCACCCAACACCTACGTCACGCCCTATCTCAGCTTCCAGTTCCACTATTTCGCGCTGCGCAAGATGCACTTCCTGCTGCGCGCCAAGGCGGTTGCGGTGTTCCCCGGCGGGTTCGGCACGTTCGACGAGTTCTTCGAACTGCTGACGCTGATCCAGACGGGCAAGATGAAGCCCATGCCGATCCTGCTGTTCGGCGAGGATTTCTGGAGCCGGGTGATCAACTTTGAGGCGCTGGCTGAGGAAGGCACGATCTCCGCGCGCGATCTCGACCTGATCACCTGGTGTGAAACCGCCGACGAGGCCTGGGCGGCGATCGCCAAGTTCTACGATCTGAAGGTGTAGCAGGCGCGGGCCGCGTGGCCTGAGCTTTGTAAGCCTAGTCCGACAGCTTGCGCACCGCCTGATGGCCCATCGGGCCGTGACCGTCGCCGAAGCCCGGCGCGTTTTCAATCGCCGCGCGGGTGAACTGGCGGGCGAGACGGATCGCGTGATGCAGCGGCTGGCCGTGGCCGACCAACGTGGCGATGGCGGCAGATAGCGTGCAGCCCGTGCCGTGCGTGTGGCGCGAATCGATCTTCGCATCGTCGAACTGCATCAGGAAACCTTCGGGCGAACACAGGATGTCGATCACCCGCGCATCGTCTGTGTGCCCGCCCTTGGCGAGCACGTGGCAGTTATTCGCCTCGGCCAGCACGACTGATGCTTCCACGATCTGGCCCGTATCGGTCAGCGATCGGCCGGCGAGGATTTCGAGTTCGGGCAGGTTGGGCGTGAGCAGCGTTGCGAGCGGAAACAGCTCTTCGCGCATGATCTCCACCGCATCTTCGCGCAGCAGCCGCGCGCCCGAGGTGGCGACCATCACCGGGTCGAGCACCAGCGGCACGCCCTGCGCCTCTGGCAGGGTCGCAAGACCCTTCGCCACCTCGGCGATGATCCCGGCATCGTGGAGCATCCCGATCTTGATCGCGTCCGCGCCGAAATCGGTCAGGCAGGAATCGATCTGTTCGACGACGAAATCGCCGCTCAGCGGCGTGATCCCCTGCACGCCGCGCGAATTCTGCGCGGTGATCGCGGTGATCGCGGTCATCGCATAGCCGCCCAGCATCGTGATCGTCTTGATGTCGGCCTGAATCCCCGCCCCGCCGCCCGAATCGGACCCGGCGATGGAGAGGATACGGGGAGGGGGCTTGTCGCTCATCCCTTGAACTTACGCTCGGTGCTGGCGGGGTATTTCTCGAGCAGGTCTCCCGCTCGCGTCGGCCGGTCCATCAGCTCGCCCCCACAATTGGGGCACAGATCGTCCAGCTTCTCCGCACACGACGCGCAGAAGGTGCATTCGAAGCTGCAGATGAAGGCGCCCGGCCGGGGGGCGGGCAGATCCGCCCCGCATCGTTCGCAATCGGGCCTCATCTCAAGCATCAGGAGGCGGACCTCACAGCGTCGCACACCGCGTCGACCACCTGTTCGACCTCGCCCGCATCGTCGCCTTCCGCCATCACACGGATCAGCGGCTCGGTGCCGGAAGCGCGGATCACCAGCCGGCCCTTGCCCGCCAGCGCCCGCTCCGCATCCTTGATCGCGGCCTTGACCGTTTCCGCGTCGAGCGGGCTTGCCCCATCGTAGCGCACGTTCTTGAGCAGCTGGGGCACAGGCTCGAACATGCGGAGCTCTTCGGAGGCGGGGCGGTTGGAGCGGACCAGGCTGGCGAGCACGCGCAGCGCCGCGACGGTGCCATCGCCGGTGGTCGCATGGTCGAGCAGGATCATGTGGCCCGATTGCTCGCCGCCCACGTTGAATCCGCCGCTGCGCATCCGGCCCAAGACATAGCGATCGCCGACCTTGGTCCGCTCCAGCGTCAGGCCCTTGCCTTCAAGATAGCGTTCGAGGCCGAGATTGCTCATCACCGTGGCGACCACGCCGCCGCCGCGCAGCTGGCCCTTTTCGGCCATCCGGGTCGCGATCGAGGCCATGATCTGGTCGCCATCGACTGCCTCGCCCTTCTCGTCGATCACGATCAGCCGGTCCGCATCGCCATCAAGCGCGATGCCGATGTGGGCACCTGTCTCGATCACCTTGGCCTTGACCGCGTCGAGCGAGGTCGAGCCGACCCCGTCGTTGATATTGGTGCCATTGGGATCGACGCCCAGCGTGATGACCTCTGCGCCAAGTTCCCAGATCGCGCTGGGGGCGACCTGGTAGGCCGCGCCATTGGCGCAATCGACGACGACCTTCAGGTCGTCGAACCGGGTCTTGTCGCTGACCGACTGCTTGACCGCGTGGATATAGCGCCCGCGCGAATCCTCGATCCGGCGCGCGCGGCCGATCTCGCTGGCGGGGACCAGTTCGGGCTCCTGATCGATCAGCGCCTCGATCGCAGCCTCGTCTTCGTCCGACAGCTTGAAGCCGTCGGGCCCGAACAGCTTGATGCCGTTGTCCTGATACAGATTGTGGCTGGCCGAGATCATCACGCCCAGATCCGCGCGCATCTCGCGCGTCAGCATCGCGATCGCCGGGGTGGGCAGCGGGCCGGTCTGGATCACGTTCACGCCCATGCTTGTAAAGCCCGCGACCAGCGCGTTCTCGACCATGTAGCCCGACAGGCGCGTGTCCTTGCCGATCACCACCCGGTGGCGATGGTCGCCCCGGCGAAAATGCGCGCCGGCAGCCTGCGCCACGCGCATCGCCATGGCAGCGGTCATCGCGCCCTTGTTGGTCTCTCCGCGGATTCCGTCGGTGCCGAAGTATTTGCGTGTCATGATCGAGGCCTTCACACCCTTGCTTGTCGCCTGTACCGAGGCGATCCCGTGGGGCGCGCTTGTGGACGCGTGCGCACGGCGATGGAAGGGGGCAATCGCGCTTGTCGGCACCTGAGACAACACGTCCCGCACGGCTGGTGACGCTGCGCCTACCGGTCTGGTGGACCTTCGGCGGGCTCGTCGCAGGGCTGATCGCCGGATCGCTGATCGCGGGGCAGCCGGTCGCGGACAGCATTCTGCCGGTCACCGGACCGGCGGGCGCGCTGTGGCTGCGCGCCTTGCAGATGACGATCATCCCTTTGGTCGCCGCACTGCTGGTGCTGGGCATCACCCAGCTCGCCACCGCGGCGCGCGCCGGGGCGACCGCGCGGCGGATGCTGGTGCTGGTCGCGGGCGCACTGGTGTTCGGCGGGGTTGCAACGCTGATCGCGATGCCGCTGCTGCTCGACGCGGTGCCCGCGCCTGCGGGCGCGCAAAGCCTGCTGGCCGCGAATGTCGAGCCGCAGGAGGTGCCTGGCTTAAGCGAATTCATCCTCTCGCTGGTCGCGCCCAACATCATCGCCGCGGCGGCCGAGACCGCGATGCTGCCGCTGACGATCTTCTTCGCGCTGTTCGCGGTCGCGATCACCCGCCTTGCGCCCGAGCAGTCCGCGATTCTGAGCAGCTTCTTTGAAGCGGTTGCGAACGCGATGCTGCTGGTGATCGGCTGGGTGCTGTGGGTTGCGCCGGTCGGGGTCTTCGCGCTGGCGCTGGGGGTCGCGGTGCGCGCAGGCGGGGACGCGGCGTTCCTGACGCTGATCCACTATATCGCCACGGTCGCGGCGATGGGCGGGATCGTACTGGTCGCGGCCTTCGTGGTCGGCGCAGTGCGGCACGGGCCGCTGCGCTTCGCGCGCGCATTGCTGCCCGCGCAGGCGGTCGCGATTTCGACCCAGAGTTCGCTCGCCAGCTTGCCCGCGATGCTCGCGAGCGCCCGGCGGCTCGATATCAGCGAAAATGTCGCCGATTTCGTGCTGCCGCTATCGGTAGCGATCTTCCGCGCGACCAGCCCGGCGATGAACCTCGCGGTGGCGATCTACGTGGCGCATCTGTTCGGGATCGAGCTGGGCCTCACTGCGATGCTGGCAGGGCTCGCGGTCGCCTTCGTGATCTCGATAGGATCGGTCAGCCTGCCCGGCACGATCAGCTTCGTCGTCTCGATCGGGCCGATCGCGCTGGCGATGGGCGTGCCGGTCGAGCCGCTTGCGCTGCTGGTCGCGGTGGAGATGATCCCCGACATTATGCGCACGCTGGCCAACGTCACAGCAGACGTTGCGCTCGCCAGCGCAACCGATCGCGAAAAGGGCGAAAATCTTGCAACGGATGCCGCGCCCGCGCGTTCACTTACCGACAGCTGAACCACAAACCCAAAGCATGGGAGACAAAACACATGGCTTTCGAAGTTACCCCGCTGCCTTATCCGGATAGCGTGCTGGCCCCGGCGGTCTCCGCCGAGACGCTCAGCTACCACCACGGCAAGCACCACAAGGCCTATATCGACAAGACCAACGCCGCGATCGATGGCACGGATCACGCGAACAAGTCGCTCGAGGAGATCATCGCCGCCGCGCGCGGCAGCGACCAGGGACTGTTCAACAATTCCGCGCAGAGCTGGAACCACGGGTTCTACTGGAATTCGATGGCGGGCGAAGAAACCGCCGCCTCGGACGAATTGAAGAGCATGATCGAAAGCGCTTTCGGCTCGGTCGACGCGCTGAAGGAAAAGTTGCAGGAACGCGGTGCGGGTCACTTCGCCAGCGGCTGGGTGTGGCTGGCTGAAAAGGGCGGCAAGCTGACGATCGAGGAAACACATGACGGCGACACGTTGGCCGATCAGGACGGGGTCAACCCGCTGCTCGTGATCGACCTGTGGGAGCACGCCTATTACCTCGACCACCAGAATGCCCGTCCGGCTTATCTCAAGGCGCTGACGACGGACAAGCTGAACTGGGGCTTCGCGAGCGAGAACCTCGCGCGCGGTGAAACCTGGCAATATTCCAGCTGATCGGTCGACCGATCATAAAGACTGAAGGGGTCGGGCTGCGATGCGGTCCGGCCCCTTTTTCGTGATGCGGGTGTCAGGTGTTGGGCGGAGGCGCGAGGGACTCGTCCGCCTCTTCGATCAATGGGGTCTGGAACAGCGGCTCGCCGAAGATGAAGCCGAGCAGGTTGGGCCGCCCGACATGGTCGAAAAACGCGGTCAGCATGAGCAGCAGCGGCACCGAGAGCAGTGCGCCGATCGCACCCCAGATCCAGGTGAAATAGGAAAAGGCGAGCAGGATCATCACCGGGTTCATGGTGAACCGGCGGCCGAGGATAGCGGGCGTGATCGCATTCGCCTCGAACACATGCAGCGTGATGTAGGCGACTGCGGGGATCATGCCGAGGAAGACCGAGTCCGCCGTGCCGAGCCCGAACAGGACCAGCAGCCCGGTCATCGCCAGTGGGCCCACATAGGGGATGAAGTTGAGCAGCGTCGCGAGCCCGCCCCACATGATCGGCGCGGGCAGGCCCATCGCCCATGCGCCCAGCGCGACGACGATGCCGACACCCAGATTGATCCACGCCACGGTCAGGATGTAGGCAGCCACGCGGTCCTGCACTTCGCGCAGCACGCGCGCCGCCTTCACACTGGTGCCGAAGCTGGTGCGTCCGAACAGGATGTTGCGCCGCAGGCGCCCGCGCGCCTCGACCATGAAGAACGCCATCAGGAAGGTCAGCATCACTTCCAGCAGCAGCACCGGCGCACTGATTGCAACCTGCTGGAACACAGACGGTCCCGCGAGCGTCACTTCGGTCGCGCCCGATCCGCCGACCAGGTCCGCCAGCCGCTCGTTGGCATTGGCGAGCCAGGCGAACTGCTCCTGCAACTCCCGATAGCGCGATCCGATCTGCTCGATCAGTTCGGGCAGCCGGTCGAACAGCGAGAAAGCAGGCTGCAGGATCGCGCTGAAGGCGAGCACCACGATCGCGACGAAGATCAGCAGGGCGAGCACCGAGGCAAGCGTGTTGGGCACGCCCCAGGACGACAGGCGATCAGCCAGCGGGGCGAGGAGTACGGTGAGGAGGACGGCGGCGGTGACCGGCAGGAACACCACCGAGCCGATCGAAAGGACGAAAGGCAGGGCCAAGAACAGCCCCACGCCCAGCAGCAGCACCAGCGTGCTCAGCAGGCGCAGTTCCTGTTCCGCCAACAGCGTGCGCTTCTTAGATGCGCCGCCCGAAGGAGGCGGCTTGTCAGGTCGGGCCCCTGGTTCGCCCCCCGGCTCGCTCATTGTGGCGATCCGGCGGTGCGGTGCGCGGTCAGGACGCGCCCGGGCAGGGCGCGGGTGCCATCAGCTGCGCCCATTGGTCGGTTCGGCCAGACCATTGCCCGCCGCGACATCGTCCAGCTCTTCAAGAATCGCGCGGTGGGCGGTGTCGTCGTCGATAGAGCGCCTGGGAATGTCGCCATCGGCGAGCATCGCGTTGAGCGCGGCGCGCGCGCGGCCCACGCGGCTCTTGATTGTGCCGACCGCGCAACCGCAGATATTGGCCGCTTCTTCGTAGGAGAAGCCACCGGCACCCACCAGCAGCAGCGCCTCGCGCCGCTCGGGCGGCAGCGTCAGCAGTGCGCGGTGCATGTCGGACAGGTGGATTGGTTCTTCCTGTCCCGCAGGCGCGGTCAGGATGCGCTCGGCGACATTCTCGTCGTACTCGCCGCGGAAGCGGTTGCGGCGCATGTCGGTGAGGTAGGCATTGCGCAGGATCACGAAGGTCCATGCGCGCATGCTGGTGCCCGGCTCGAACCGCTCCTGCGCAGCCCACGCCTTCATCAGCGTCTCCTGCACGAGGTCGTCGGCCATGTCGGGGCGACCGCATAACCCGCGCGCGAAGGCGCGCAGGTGCGGGACGACGCCGGTCAGCTCACGCTTGAACTCGACCGGATCGGCAGCGGGTGCCGGATGTCCGCTCATGACTTGGTCCCACCCTTGTCGCCGTCCTTTTCAGGATCGTCGAACTGCGAGAGCAGATCCTTGAAACTGTCGGGAATCGGTTCGTCGACCACGGAATCATAGAGGCTTCGCAGGCTATCCGCCCAGCGAGGCTCTTCCGTGCTCTTGCCGTCCTTGCCAGCGCCCCTGGAGTGCTGGCTGTGCGTATCCGGAGTGTGTTTTTCGTCCATGCCTGTTGGCTTACATGGGGTATCGGTAGCCGAAACCCAAGCCTGCCCTTCCCATTATCGATCCAAGACAACAGGAACGTTGCGGCCCGCGCGTGGTTCCCTTGCTAAATCCGGCATTCACCAGGCCGCCGGACGCGCGGCCCGAACGATATTCAAGCGGAGCAATAGTGGCGTCCGATCCGACACTTCCGACACGGCGATTCAGGCGATGGCTGGTCCATTACCCCCGTGCCGTGCCGGTGGTGATTTTCCTGCTGATCACCGCGATTACCGCGCTCAGTGTCTACGCGATCGAACGCGGTGAGCTGAGGCGCGAGCAGGCGCAGCTCAATGAAACCGCGCAAGTGATCGCATCTTCGCTGGATCGGCGGGTCAACACCAGCGGGTCGTACCTGATTGCCGGCGCAGCGCTCATCAGCACGCTGGACCGGGTGCCCGCCGACCTGTTCCGCCGCTTCGCCACCGAACTGCGGCTGGACGCAGATTATCGCGGGGCGGAGGGCATTGGCTGGGCGCCGATCGTGCCGAGCGGCCAGATCGGCAGATTCGAACGCATGGTGCATGCCGATACCGGCGCACCCTTCCAGATCCTTCCAAAGCCCGAGTCCGGCAGTAATTTCGCGGTCCCGGTGACCTTTCTGGAGCCGATGTCGGAGCGCAATGCACGTGCGCTCGGCTTCAACATGTATTCCGAGGCCACCCGCCGCAGCGCGATGCAGGAGGCGATCGAGACGGGTCGCCCGACCGCGAGCGGACGGATCGTGCTGGTGCAGGAAGGCGACGGGCGCGATTCGGGTTTCATCATCTATATGCCCGTGTTTGAACCGGGCACGCGCGACGAGCTGATCCGCGGCTTCGTCTACGGCCCGTTCAATTCGCAGGTATTCCTCGATTCGGTGCTGACCCGCGAACTGGTCGGCCAGCGGGGCGTGCGGCTGTATGATGGCGAGCCGGTGGCCGCCAATCTGGTTGCGGCACATGCACCGGCGCGCCGGACCGGGCGGGTGACGCGGATCGAGGTCGATCTCGCCGATCGACCGATGACGGTGGAGGTCGAATCCGCGCGCGGGGATGCGCTCTCGCTGCTGTCGATGATCACCCTGCTGTTCGGGATCGCAGTCGCCAGCCTTTCCATGCTGGTCGCCCGACTGCTGACCCAGCAGGCGCATGAGGACCAGGTTGCGCTGAATTTCTATGCCGAGCAGAACTCGATCCGCAATTCGCTGACGCGCGAACTCAATCACCGGGTCAAGAACACGCTGGCGAACGTGCTGTCGATCGTCGCGCTGACCCGGCGACGGGCGCATTCGCTGGAGGATTTCGCCAGCGGTCTTGACGGTCGAATTCGCGCGTTATCGGCGACGCACGATCTGCTGACCCAGTCGGAATGGGGCACCACGCCGCTGCGCGCGGTGCTGGAGGCGGAGTTGGCGCCCTATGCCAATTCCGCCGAATCGATTCTCAAACTAGACGGGCCCGAGGTCGATCTTGCGCCCAACGACGCCCTGTCGTTTGGTCTCGCGATTCACGAACTGGCGACCAATGCGTCGAAATATGGCTCTCTCTCGGTCGAAGGAGGGCAGCTGGATGTGACCTGGCATCAGCTGCGCGACAACCTCGTCGGAGTCGTCTGGCAGGAACGCAACGGCCCACCTGTGGCGACCGAACGCCCGCGCGGCTTCGGCACCGAACTTATCGAGAAGATCGTCGCGCACGAACTCAAGCATCCGGTCGAGCTGGACTTTGCGCCCGAGGGAGTGCGCTGCGTGGTGCGGGTCCCGGTGCGCAAGCCGACCGAGTTCAGGATGCGGGCCCGTAATCGCCCTGCCGGTGTGCAGGTGCGCGATAGCGGAGGCGCGGGCGGGCGCTAAGTCGGCCGCCCGTGCTCCAATCAGTGGGAAGCCTCGTCGGCTGAGACAAAAAAAGGGCGCCGCAATCGCGACGCCCTTTTCGTGTGTTCTATGAGATGCAGCTTCAGGCTGAGGCGTTCTCGTGGCTGGCGTTGAAGAACAGCGCCTGGCTGATCGCCGCGCGCACCGTCGCTTCCTGGAACGGCTTGGTCACCAAGTAGGTCGGCTCGGGCCGGTCGCCGGTCAACAACCGCTCGGGATAGGCAGTGATGAAGATCACCGGCACGCTGCCGATGCTCAGGATATCGTCCACCGCATCGAGGCCCGAAGAGCCGTCGGCGAGCTGGATATCGGCCAGCACCAGGCCCGGGGTCTTCTCCGCGACCACCTGCTGCGCCTGCGTGCGCGTGGCGGCGGTGCCGCAGATGTCGTGGCCGAGCCCGCGCACGAGGTCTTCGAGCTGCATCGAGATCAGCGGCTCGTCTTCGATGATCAGCACGCTGGTCGCGGATTCGCGGTCGATCTCGGCGATCGCGTCCTGGACCATCTTCTCGACGTCCTGCGGCGCGATCTCCATGATCTCGGCTGATTGCTCGATAGTGAAGTCTTCCAGCGTCGTCAGGAGCAACGCCTGCCGGTTGAGCGGGGTCACCGTCTGCAGCCGGTCGGCGCTTACCTGGTCGGGCAGGTCGGCATTATCCGCACCCCGGTCCGACACTTCGAGATAGGCGCTCGACCACACCTTGTTGAACGCCCGGTACAGCGGCACACGGCCCCCTTCGAGCGAGGACTTGAGCTCGTCGTCGGCCAGCGCCGCTTCGAGCGTGGCGCGCACGAAGGCGTCACCCGTCTGCTGCGATCCTGTCAGCGCGCGCGCGTAGCGACGCAGATAGGGCAGGTTTGCAGCGACATTTTCTCCGATGGACATGTAGTATCTTTCCCGTCTGAACCTCTCGCCAACGTACGGCGTCGAGGCAGGTTCCAAGCCTGTGCAACTTCGCTTGTAAAGCGCTAGCGAGGCACTTTCGATGACGTGGTCGTGAAAGGAGCCAAAAAAATTTGCGGGGGCGAGGAACCGGCTTCAGGTCGGGGCATTCTCCCTATGTCACCGCCGAGACCCCCCTCCCGTCCAAGCGGCCGGTGACACGATCCCGAAGGCCTTCGTTCCGCAGCAAGCGGATCGAAGGCCTTTTTTTGTCTGCTTGCGATGCGACCAAAGGGCGACCGCGCGGAGCCAGTCGCGCTCAGGCGCACTTAGTCGCGTTTGAGGCGGGAGAGGAAAGAGGGCCGCTCTGGCTTGCCGACATGGGCCACCAGTTCGTCGAAATCGTAGGGCTTGCCCAGCACCGGGCCCAGATCTGCCACATGGGCCGGAATTTCGTCGGGCGATCCGGTCGCGAAGATGACCTTGGGCGCATTGGGGCCGAGCGCCCGCAGCACTTCCGCGATCGCCCAGCCATCGCCGCGGTCTGCCAGATGGACATCCAGAATCACCGTTTCGACGTCGCCATCGCGCAGCCGCTCGATCGCCTGCGAGGTGGTGGCAGCGATCGCGATCTCGCGCGCGCCAGCCTGGATCAGCGCGTCTTCCACCGCAAGCGCGAGGACGGCGTCGTCTTCGACAATCAGGACAGGCCCGTAGTTGCGGGTCTTTCGGGGGCTCGCGCCGTCCGGCGGCATTGGTATCGATCCTTCGCGGGGGGCCGGGGTCGGCAAGTGGGTTATGCAGCAAACGCCGCTGGTGTGCCTCGCGTTCCGGCCCCGACCGCGCCGGACTATAAATCCTTCTCGTAGATCACGTATTCGCGGTTGATGCTGCTATCGATCGCGTCGGCGATGGCGACCATTCCCTGATTGTCTTCGAGGATCCAGCCCACCTCGCCACGATCCGAATGGAACACGTTGCTGGCCGATTGCCTGATCTGGCTGATCATCATGAAAGCGAGCTGGCTCGCGAGCCGGGAATTGTGCAGCCGCTTGCGCACGCCCATCAGCGGCACCCGCATTCCTGCGTGCATCGGTTTGCGCAGCCAGCGCAGGGTTGTCAGCCAGCCGAATGGAAACAGCTTGCCGCGCGTGCGCGCGAAGAGATCGTTGACGTTGGGCAGGGTCATTATGAAGGCGACCGGTTCCCCGTCCAGCTCGGCAATCAGGTTGATCTCCGGGTGGATGAGCGGGCGCAGCTTCCTGCCGGTATAGGCGACCTCCGCCTCGGTCAGCGGCACGAAGCCCCAGTTCTGCGACCATGCATCGTTGAGGATTTCGAGAACGATCTCGATCTCGCTCTCGTAATGGTCGAGGTCGATCGGGCGAACCCGGATCCGGTTGTTGCGCTCGCCCGACTTGACGATCCGTTGCACCAGCGGCGGGAATTCCCGAGCGACGGGCAGATCGTAGGTATAGAGGTGCTTGGCCGGCACGTAGCCCGCCCCGGCGATGTAGCCGGCATAGCGTTCGGGATGGTGGCCCATCATGATCATCGGCGAATGATCCTGCCCGCGCACCAGCAGGCCGGGTTCTTCCCAGATCGACAGGGAGATCGGGCCGAGCACCCGGTTCATCCCCTGCGTGCGCAACCAGTCTTCCGCCTTAGCTAGCAGCGCGCTGGCGACCGCTTCATCCTCGGCGTCGAAATAGCCGAACATGCCGGTGCCCGGGCCCATGCCCTGTTCGGCGGGCACGTCCAGCGCGAGCCGGTCGATATGCGCGCTGACCCGGCCCACGGGCTTTCCGCCGCGATAGGCGATCAGCAGCTGTGCTTCGGCGTGGCCGAAGAACGGGTTCTTGCCCGGGTTGACGAGTTCGAGCTGTTCGGAGCGCATCTGCGGCACCGAATGGGGCAGTTGCGCGGCGAAGTGGCGGCCCAGATCGACGAAGGCCGCACGGTCGCGGCTTTTCGTCGCGTCGAGCGGCGAGACGGTGATGTCGGTCATAAACCTCTTGCGATCAGGTGCGGCTCAGGCCGCCGCCCGATCATAGTGCTGGGTGCCTTGTTCCTTGGCCAGCGCACGGCGGCGCGGGTGACCGGTGGCGATCCCGCCCGACAGGTCCCTGACCCACGGGTAGGACTTCGCGACCTTTTCGTCGTAGCCCAGGTTGAAGACGGTCTTCGAACGGTTGGGGCGTTCGCTCTTCTGGTAATAAGTCCCCAGCAGGTGATCCCACCAGTAGTTGGTGATCCCGAAATTGCCGTTCTCGTCGAAATAGTGATGTTCGTTGTGGCGCTGCTTCATATGCCGTACCCATTTCGACTTCGGCTTGAAGCTGAGGTGCTGGATGCAGTGCATGAATTCGTAATAGCAGGTGGTCAGCAGGCCCGCCGCGAACGCCGCCGCAGCGCCGCCCACGCCGCCGATCAGGCAGCCGACCGGAACAGTGGCGAGCGCGATGGTCGGCAGCGTCGTGTGAAGCGCGCCGAACAGGACGGAGAGATCGTTCGGGTCCTGGTGATGATCGTAGTGGATGCGCTTCCATGTCGGCGAAAGCCACTTGTGCTTGTACATCCATTGTCCGTGCAGCACGTACTGGTGGAGCAGGTGCCACGCCAGCGGATAGATGGCGACGCCCGCCGCGAAGGCGCTGGCGCTCGCCAGCAGGCCGGCCGGCTGGAATGCCCAGACCACCGCCGCAACGACAGCGAGAGCGAGATAGGCCATGATCGTGTAACGCTGGAAATAGGCGACCATCAGTTGCCGCAACCTCATGCGGTCGAGATAATGGCTGCGTTTCCAGAACGGCAGATCGGCTTCGGCTTTCGCGGTGTGCGTTCCCGACACAAGCAAATTCCTGTTATTGCGAACCCTTGGGTATTTCTACGCTTTTGCGAGGAAGTTGCAACACGAACTCCGGCGGCCCGCACCTCACGTACAGCGTGACAGATGGCCGCTACGCGCAACCGCCTGAATGCGCGGTGTATCTAGGGATTGTTGCAAACCAGTCAACCAAGCGCGCAGGTCATCGCGATGCGTCTTTCAGCGGGCATCCCCTGCTCCACCTCGCGTGCAAGTTCGCCTCCGAGACGCGGATGATCGGCCCGTGCGATATCGATGAATCCCATCCGGCGATAAAACGGCGTGTTCCACGGGACGTCTTCGAATGTCGTCAGGGTAATTGCGGTGAAGCCGGAATTGCGCGCGTCGATCATGCACCCGCGCAGCAGCGCGGAACCGATCCCGCGCCCCTGCCAATCGGGATGGACGCTGAATTCGTATGCATGCAACTCGCGGCCGAACGGTTCCGTCACCAGAAAGCCGACCAGCTGTTTGTTTGCCTCCGCGACGAGACAATGGCCGCGCGCGATGTAGCGCTCCAGCCGATCGACCGGCACGGGCGCCTGCCCGGCGACCCACGCCAACCCCTCGATCCGTTCGAACATCCGGCCCGCTGTACGCTCGATCGCGGGCATCGTCGCCGCATCACCTCGCCGGGCGAGGCGGATGTGCCAGTCTTCGGTCTGCGCCGTGCTCACTCTTCGGTGCGCACGAGCACGGTCTCGCCGATCATCAGGAACAGCATGAACGGCGCCCACGCCGCAAGGAAGGGGGGATAGCCGCCGAAATCGCCCATCGCGAGTGCGGCATTGTCGATCACGAAATAGGCGAAGCCCAGCGCCATGCCGATCAGCGCACGCATGAACAGCTGGCCCGAACGGGCGAGTCCAAAGCCTGCGACCGCACCCAGAATGGGCATCAGCACCGCCGCGAGCGGGCCGGAAATCTTGTGCCAATAATTAGCCTCAAGCTCGTCCGTATCGCGCCCTGCCTGCCGATAGGCCTCGATCGAGTTGCCCAGTTGCCAGAACGGCTGGGTGGTGGGGTCGACGTCCTGCAGTTCGATCTGCGCAGGCGTGATGGCGGGGGCGACCGTCAGCTGCGTGGGCTGCGCCAGGCTCGCCGTGCCGACTGTGAATACGGTCGGGTTCTGCATCGCCCAGCCATCAGGCCCGCGAACCGCCATCGGCGCGTCGATCTTCTCGGTAATTTCGGCCGCCGAACTGCGCCGGTAATAGGTGACATCGCGCAGCGTCGGGGCGGGTCCGCCACCAGAATAGCTGCGCGCGGTGAGAATATTCTGCCCGTCTTCCAGATAGATGCTGCCCTTGCTTTCGGGCTTGTCGGGCAGCGCGCCGAACTCGGTCGCCTCCCATGTGGTCAGCTGCGCGGTCGCACGGGTTACCACGCGCTCGTTGAAGGCAAAGCTGATCGAGGCCACCGCCAGCGCGGTTACGATCAGCGGGGCGAGCACCTGATGCGCGGACAGGCCCGCCGCCTTCATCGCGATCACCTCGCTGTTCTGGTTGAGCGTGACCAGCGTGATGATCGTCGCCAGCAGCACCGAATAGGGCAGGAACCGCTGGATCAGCATCGGCACGCGCAGCGAGGCATAGAGCCACAGATCCGCCTCGGTGTTGCCCGGCACCTCCAGTATCTGGCCGCTGTTCGACAGCAGGTCGAGCATCATCAGCACCAGCACCAGCATCACCAGTACAGCGAAGATGCGAAGGCTGAACATCTTCGCGAGGTACAGCGTCAGCGTGCGCGACGGGAAGAAGTCTAGCGTCATGGCCTATTCGCTCAGCTTGCCTGCTCGACCCGGAAGGCATCCGCGCGGCGCTTGGGGCGCAGCAGCTTGCCGATCCGCTTGGCGATCTTGGAAAAGGCGCTCTCCAGCGCGCCGATCGGCTGGCCGCCTGGGACATGGGCAATCTGCCAGTACCACCACAGGATCAGCCCGGCGAAGATCGCAAACGGACCCCACAGGCCCAGTGTAGGATCGACCCGGCCGAGCGCGGCGAAATCCTGCATGTACTGATTGACCTTGTGATAGGCGACGACGAGGATCACCGCGACGAACACACCGAGCGCGCTGGTCGATCGCTTGGGCGGAATCGCCAGCGCGACGGCGAGTAACGGCATGAACAGCATCATCGCCAGCTCGACCATGCGATAGTTGAAGCTCGCCTGGCTGGCGTTCCGCTGTTGCTCGGTGGTCGCATCGCTCCACCCCATTCGCAGCAGTTCGGGCAGGATATACTCCCGCTCCGCCTCGCCGCGCGACCGGAATTGCTCGATCGCGGGCAGGTCGATCGGCAGGTCGTGTTCGGTAAAGCTGAGGACGCGCGGAGTCTCGCCTGGCGGATCCTGCACGATGGTGCCGTCGGACAGGCGCAGGATGATGGTGTCCGGATTGTCGCTGGTCGACAGGAACCGGCCTTCACGCGCGCTGATCGAGAGGGTCTGCCCATCTTCGGCGTTGATCCGCGCGAAAATACCCTTGAGCTTGCGGCCTGAATCCTCGCTCTCTTCGATCCGCAGCGCCATCCGATCGGCGAGGGTGGTGAATTCGCCAACCTTGATCGATGCGCCCAGCGCGCCCGAACGCAGATCGAACTGCAACTCCTCGTAGTAATATTTGGAGACCGGCTGAATGTAGAACACGATCGCTGCGTTGACCGCGACCAGCGCTAGCGTGATCGCGAACGGCACCCTTAGCAGGCGCCCGTAGCCAAGCCCGACCGCGCGCATCACATCCAGCTCGCTCGACAGCGCAAGCTGGCGAAACGCGAACAGGGTGCCCAGCAGCAGGCCGAGCGGGATCGCCAGTACCGCATAATCGGGCAGCAATGTGCCGAGCATCTGGAACACCACCCCGACCGGGCCGCCCTCGGTCGAGACGAAGCGGAACAGTTTGAGCATCTGCTCCAGCATCAGCAGCGTCGCGGCGAGCGCGAACACGCCGATCATCGGGATGATGGTCAGGCGAAAGATGTATCTGTCGAGACGCGAAGAGAAGGGCAAGCGTGGTCCCGCGGGTGGTTGGACGGTCGTGGTCGCGTTGCCCTAGCGGCAATCCATACAAACGTCATGTGGCTTGTCGCACGTCGCCTTGGCTCAGGCTTTCTCCAGCGTGCATTGCAGCGGGTGCTGGTTCTGCCGGGCGAAGTCCATCACCTGGTTCACCTTGGTTTCGGCGACCTCGTAGGGGAAAATCCCGCACACCCCGACGCCACGCTGGTGGACGTGGAGCATCACCTGGGTCGCCTCGTCCAGATCCATGCGGAAGAACCGCTTGAGGACCATCACCACGAATTCCATCGGGGTGTAGTCGTCGTTGAGCAACAGCACTTTGTACTGGCTCGGCTTCTTGGGCTTGGCGCGGGTCTTGGTCGCGACCCCGATATTGGGATCGGTCGGGCGACCATCATCGCCGTCGTCGCCGCTTCCGGCTGCGCTCGGTGCGCGCAGGGGGAGGGGCGCAGCATCGTACGGACGGAGGCTGGCGTCGGGCGCGCGGGGTGTGGCGGGATCGTGCATGGCAAAACAATATCGTAACGCCGGGCCGATCCGCAAGGGATGGGCGATGGCGATGAGGGGGATCGCATCGGGTAGGGCGACAAGCAAGGCGGGCTTTGGCTGCCGCGCCGGGGCGGACTGCGAGCGGTGAATGCAAAAGGGGCCGGGCGACATCTGCGCCCGACCCCTCGTTGCTTCATCCGTTGCCGGACTGGCGGGCCATTGCCAAGGCAGGCCCGCTATGATCGCAAGCTCAGGCGGCGATCTTGTTCATCTTGTCGACCGCTTCGCTGACGCGGCTGGTCAGCGGCGCGAAGGCGTCGTTGGTCAGCTTGATCCACGCTTCGGTGTTCTTCGAACCGGTCGCGACCGCGTGGTCGAACGAGCGGCGCATGATGTCGCCCTGCAGCTTGACCAGCTCGGTGGGCGACTTGGCGGCGGCCATCAGGCGTGCATCTTCGCTCATCTGGTCGGCGGCCTTGCGGGTTTCTTCCACGGCACCGCGGGTCATGTCCTGCATGCCGGTGAAGAGGATCTTGCCCGCTTCGGTCATCGCTTCGGCGTTGGCGCGCTGGAAGGTGACCATTTCGCCGGTCATCTCGGTGCTCTTCTCATACATGCCCGCGAGGCGAGTCTGCATTTCGGCGGCCATGTCGTTTGCGAAGTTCGGCGCGAAATTGGGGGTCTTGGTTTCGGTCTTGGTAGCCATGGTGGTGTCCTTCGTCTTGGGGGAAGCGGCGGTTTTCGCCGCTGCTTTCGATTTGGTAGGGGTGGCCTGCTTGCGCTTGGCGGGCTGGGCCTTCTTCTTCGCGACGGGAGCCTTTACGGAAGGCTTCGCGGGCGCGGACTTGTCGACCGGCGCCGCCTTCTTTGCGGTCGCAGGCTTGGTGGTTGCCTTCTTTGCAGGCTGCTTCACCGTCACGTCAGGGGCGGGCGTTTCAGCCGCCTTGGCCGGTTCGGCTGCGGGCTTGCGCTCGCTGTCGGACTTCGCGGCAACGGCGGACTCGTAAGCCTTCTGCGCTGCGGCGTCGCCCTTGTCGGTGGTCTGGTCGGACATGGAAACGGAAAACCTCGTAGTACTTGCTGCACTGCACAAATAGTCCTTGCGCAGGCGAAGTTCAAGCACTTTTTGTGCACTGCACAAAAAGCGATTTACCGAGGGGAAACCGCGAGGTCTAGCGTGTTTTTACGTAGCGCCCCGGGGCCGGTTCGATCACCGTGTCCGTCTTGCCGCTGCCCGGCTTGCGCTTGCCCCGCGCGAGGATTTCCTTGTCGTCGTGGCCGCGGATCCATTCGATCCAGTCGGGCCACCAGCTGCCCGGATGCTCGATTGCACCTTTGCGAAACTCTTCGAAGCTGCCGACGCTCTCGTCCTCGTTGAGCCAGTACTGGTACTTGCCTGCGGCGGGCGGATTGACGACGCCGGCGATGTGGCCGGAGCCCGCAAGTACGAAGCGGATGGGGCCGGCGAAATGCTCGGTCAGTTTCCATACGCTGGTGACCGGCGCGATGTGATCATCCTTGCCCGCCTGGATATAGGTCGGCACCGCGACCTTGGTGAGGTCGATCGCCTCGCCCAGCGCCTCCAGCTTGCCCGGCTGCACCAGCAGATTGTCGCGGTAGAGATCCTGCAGATAATTGCGGTGCCACCTGGCGGGCAGGTTGGTGACGTCGCCGTTCCAGTGAAGCAGGTCGAACGCCGTGTGATCCTCGCCCAGCAGGTAATTGCGCACCACATAGTTCCAGATCAGGTCGTTGCCGCGCAGCAGGTTGAAGGTCACCGCCATGTAGCGCCCGTCGACATAGCCGTCGCGCTCCAGCCCCTTGATCGTGGTCAGCTGCTGCTCGTCGATGAAGTGGAGCAGATCGCCAGCATCCTCGAAATCGACCTGCGCGGTGAAGAAGGTCGCGCTCGCGACCTTGTCCGCCTCACCCTTCGCGGCCATCACCGCGAGCGTGGCGGCCAGCGTGGTCCCTGCGACGCAATAGCCGATCGTGTGGACGGCGGGCTGCCGCAGACGCTTGTGGACATGGTCGATCGCTTCGATCTGGGCGGCGATGTAATCGTCCCACACCACATCCTTCATCGATGCATCGGCCGATTTCCAGCTGACCATGAAGACGGTCAAACCCTGGTCGACCGCCCATTTCACGAAGCTCTTCTTCTCGTTGAGGTCGAGGATGTAGAACCGGTTGATCCACGGCGGGAAGATCACCAGCGGCACCGACAGCACTTTTTCCGTGCTCGGGTCGTACTGGATCAGCTGGAACAGCGGCGTCTCGTAGATCACCTTACCCGGCGTGGTCGCGATATTTTCGCCCACCACGAAAGCTTCCGGATCGGAATGGGTCAGCTGGCCCTTCTGCAGATCCTGCAACAGGTTCTGCATCCCCTTGACCAGACTCTCGCCGCGCGTTTCCATGATCCGGTCGAGCACGATCGGATTGGTCGCTGGGAAGTTCGCGGGGCTGAGCGCTTCGGCCATCGCCTGGGTCGCGAATTTGAGCTGTTCGCGCTTGGCCGGATCGATGTTGTCCATCTGCTCGACCATCGCCTCCACCCGCTCGCTCAGCAGCAGATAGGTCTGGTGGATCAGCGCATAGACCGGCTGTTCGCGCCATCGCGGATCGGCGAAGCGGCGGTCTTCGCGGGGCAGATTCGGGCTGGCAGCCCCACCCTCGCCGCCCTGATCGCCTTGCGGGAGCATCAGCGCCTGCCACAGTTGCGCGCTTTCCGCCCACCAGCGCTGCTGTTCGGCAGGGTCGGCAAAAGGCAGCTGTTCGGCCCAGCTCTCGAACATCGCGAACCACTTGGCTGGCCACTGCGCGGGATCGCCTGCCATCATCTCGCCGGTCGTCTCGATCGCGTGGGTCTGGCAGAATTCGAGCCACATGGTCTGCAGGCGGGTCGCGTTCTCCGCCCATTTCTGAAGATCGGCGAGTGCGGGTGGCGCGCCATCGGCCTCGCTATCCGCATCGTTCCGGGTCGGTGTGGCGAGCGGCGCAAACATCATCTGCGTCCAGCGCGCCTGCGCTTCCAGCATCGCGGAGAACATGTTCCCCTCGGCGGGATCGGATGAATCCTGGGCCATCGCATCGGTCCTTTCGGTCAATTTCCCCGCAACGGCATGCTTGGGCGTGCAAAGAAATTTCTGGGCGCTCTCTCTCAAGCTTCAATTGCACAGAAGCGCGCGGCGTTCCAGAAAGCACGAAACGAACCGAGCGAGCGGGAGCACAGCTTGAGCGACGAGCAATTTTACCGGATGCGGCGCCTGCCGCCCTATGTGATCGCCGAGGTCAACGCGATGCGCCACGCCGCGCGTGCGGCGGGCCGCGACATTATCGACCTGGGCATGGGCAATCCCGACCATCCGCCCCCGCAGCATGTCATAGACAAGCTGTGCGAGGTGGCGGGCAAGGCCAGCGCGCACGGCTACAGCCAGTCGCGCGGCATTCCCGGGCTGCGCAAGGCGCAGGCCAACTACTACGCCCGGCGATTCGGGGTCGAGCTCGATCCCGAGCGCGAGGTGGTGGTGACGATGGGCTCGAAGGAAGGCCTCTCGTCGATGGCGACCGCGATCGTCGCACCGGGCGATGTGGTGCTGGCGCCCAGCCCGTCCTACCCGATCCACACCTATGGTTTCATCATCGCAGGCGCGACGATCCGCTCGGTCCCGACCACGCCGAACGAGGAATATTGGGACGCGCTTGATCAGGCGATGGCCTATACCTCGCCACGTCCGAGCGTGCTGGTGGTCAATTACCCGTCCAATCCGACCGCCGAGACGGTCGACCTCGCTTTCTACGAGCGGCTGGTGGATTGGGCGCGCGAGAACAAGGTGTGGGTCCTGTCCGACCTTGCCTATTCCGAGCTGTATTACGACGGCAAGCCGACCCGATCGATCCTCGAAGTGCCGGGCGCGAAGGAGTGCGCGGTCGAGTTCACCTCGATGTCGAAGACCTATTCGATGGCCGGGTGGCGGATGGGCTTCGCGGTCGGCAACCCGCGGCTGATCGCCGCGCTGACGAGGGTGAAGTCCTATCTCGATTATGGCGCGTTCACCCCGATCCAGGCCGCCGCCTGCGCCGCGCTCAACGGCCCGCAGGATATCGTCGAGGAAAACCGCCAGCGCTACCAGCGGCGGCGCGACGTGATGGTCGAGAGCTTCACCCGCGCAGGGTGGGAGATCCCCTCACCTCCGGCGAGCATGTTCGCGTGGGCGCCGTTGCCGCCCGGGTTCGAGCATATGGGGAGCCTCGACTTCTCCAAGCAATTGCTGGAGCAGGCGGGTGTCGCGGTCGCGGCGGGGATCGGCTACGGCGAGGAGGGCGAGGGCTACGTCCGCATCGCGATGGTCGAGAACGAGCAGCGCATCCGGCAGGCCGCGCGCAACATCAAGCGGTTCCTGCAGCGATCCAACACGTGAGGGACCATCGCCTAGGCCTGAACCGGTATACATCCATTCCGGATTGTTCCTGTTTTCCAATAAGGTAAACTACGTGCCACGATGCATGTCCTTGTGTAGGCAGCGGGCGGCGGGGGCGCGTGCACGCAGCGCAGCAATTCATTGCGAGATCGTTGGAGGCGGGTCCGTTGCGGTTGGACCTGTTCCATCGCGATGCGCGCGTGCGCGACCGTTGGCTGGCGCTGCACCCGCGCGAGTTTGCGCTGCTCTGGCGGCTTGCCGAGACACCGGACGCCACCGTCAGCCAGCGCGCGCTGCTGCGCGATGTCTGGCGGTGCCCGTTCGAGCCGGGCACCAACCGCGTTGCGGTGCATGTCGCGCGGCTGCGGCGCAAGCTTGAGGCCGTGGGCCTCGCGGCGATGATCACCACCGACGGGGCGGGATACAGGCTGGACAGCGCCGCGCCCTTGCGCAACGAACCATCCGAACCGATTCAAACGAAAGAAAAACGGGAGAGCGCAAGCATGGCATCGCAGGTCGAAGAACAGCGGGTCGCGGTGGAGATCGGCGAGGATGGCGTGGCGCATGTCCGCCTCAACCGGCCCGACAAAATGAACGCGCTCGACCCGGCTATGTTCGAGGCGATCATCGCGGCGGGCGAATCGCTGATGGAGCGCAAGGATGTGCGTGTGGTGGTGCTGTCGGGCGAGGGGCGCAGCTTTTGCGCCGGGCTCGACACTTCCAGCTTCGCGCGCGCGCCCAATACCGACGAGCCCAAGCTGACCGACCGCACGCATGGCGATTCGAACAAATTCCAGCAGGTCGCGACCGTGTGGCGCAAACTGCCCATGCCGGTGATCGCGGCGGTGCACGGGGTCTGCTTCGGCGGCGGGATGCAGATCGCCAGCGGTGCCGATATCCGCGTCGCCGCGCCCGATGCGCGGATGGCGATCATGGAGATGAAGTGGGGGCTGGTCCCCGACATGGGCGGCTATCAGCTATGGCGCGGGCTGGTGCGTGACGATGTGCTGCGCGAGCTGGTTTACACCAACCGCGAATTCTCGGGCGAGGAAGCGCAGACGCTGGGTCTCGCCACGCATGTGTCGGACGATCCGCTCGCCAGGGCGAAGGAGATCGCCGTGACCATCGCGCAGCGCAATCCGGACGCGGTGCGCGCAGCCAAGCGGTTGCACAACCGGATGCACGACGAGACGGGCGAAGATCTGCTGATGGCGGAGAGCATCGAGCAGGCGGGCGTGATCCGCCAGCCCAACCAGATCGAAGCGGTGATGGCCGGGATGGCAAAGCGCGCGCCGAACTTTACGGATGCCGCCTGAGCCACTCACCTACCCTAAAACTCCTCCCCTTGGGGGGGGAGGTTGGGTGTGGGTGTGCCAAGCCCCGAAGGCGTGGCCCCCCCTCCCCATGGGGAGGGGAGTGTGCAGCTCTCAGCCGAACACCGCTGCCGCCTGCTGGCCGATCATCACCAGACGTCCGTCGGCGTCCCACAGGCGCAACCGCTCGCTCGAATAGCCGTGGTCGGCGTGGTCGCTCGCGGCTTCCGCCAGCCACCAGCCGTCGCGCGATTGCGCCATCGGATCGAGCAGGTTGATCGCCCAGTTCATCGAGCTGACCGGGCCGGGCCGCTGCATTGCTCGCATTGCGCCCGGCGGCATGGTGTCCCCGATCAGGATCAGGCGGCTGGTCGGGTCGAGATCGTCTCCGCCCTTCAGGCGAATCCATCGCCGCACGACGGGCCCGCCCTCACCGCCCGAAGGCGCGGCGCGGCGCAGCTCGTAATTGTTCTGGATGAAGGCCGGGCCCTGGCCCTCCATCAGCCGTTCGGCCTCGTCGACCGGAATCGGCGCGGGGGCGATGGGCTCGGCTTCGTGAACCGCATTGGCCTCGCGCGAAGCACCGAACAGCCAGAAGGACGTCAGCGCGGGGCTGCCCTCCACCAGCAGGTCGACCCGCACCTGCGTGACGTTGCGCCCCTGCCGGATGATGCTCGCATGCGGGGTCACCTCGGCGCCGACCGGGGCGACGAACGCCACTTGGGCAGAGCGCAGCGGTGGCAGATCGGGGAAGGCGCGAATCGCGGCGGTATAGGCGACCAGCGCGCTCGCCCCGCCATAGAGCGTGCGGCCCTGCATCCATTCGTCGGCGGGGAGGGTCACGGTCTCGCCGTTGCCGGCGATCGGTTCGAGCATTGCGGCGATCGTCATGGCCGCTTCCTTATACAAGGAAGCAGCGATGTGAAGACACTCGCCCGCACCGGCCATGGGAGGCCGGTCTGGCATCGAAACCGAAAGGCGATTGAACTGCCGCGATCATCCCGCTAGACGGCCCGCTTCGCGCCAAGCCTGTGAGCAACGGGGCCCGATGGCGGAGTGGTTACGCAGAGGACTGCAAATCCTTGCACGCCGGTTCGATTCCGGCTCGGGCCTCCACGCGACACGAGGTTAAGACAAGGCCGAAATGGCCGACTTAAGGTGCGCCGATGACCAGTGCCGATCCTTCTGTTGCCGCCAGCCTTGCCCGGGCGCGCCGGATCGTCGTCAAGGTCGGCTCCTCACTCATGATCGATCCCGAAAGCCGCACCGCGCGGCCAGCCTGGCTCGCCACGCTGGCGCAGGACGTCGCCGCATTGCGCGACGGCGGGGCACAGGTGATCGTGGTCAGCTCTGGCGCGGTGGCGCTCGGCTGGAAGCGGCTGGGGATCGAGCGTTCGCCGCAGCTCGACCGGCGGCAGGCCGCAGCGGCGGTGGGCCAGGGCCTGCTGATGAATGCGTGGAGCGCCGCCTTCGCCACGCAGGGGATTACGGTCGGGCAGCTCCTCCTAACCTATGACGACAGCGAATCGCCTCAGCGCTCCGCCAATGCGCGGGCCACGCTGGCCGTGCTGCTGGATGCGGGCGCGGTGCCGGTGGTCAACGAGAACGACAGCGTCGCGACCGAAGAACTGAAGCTGGGCGACAACGACCGCCTGTCTGCCCGGGTGGCGGAGCTGGCCGACGCGGACCTGCTGCTGCTGCTGTCCGATGTAGACGGGCTCTACGACCGCGATCCCGCCGATCCCGCCGCGCGCCACATCGCCCACGTGCCCCGCATAGACGAGGCGATTGCCGCAATGGCCAGCGGAACCCGCGCCGAGGGTGTGGGCACCGGAGGCATGGCGACCAAGATCGCAGCCGCACGCCACGCAACCGGGCAGGGTCGTGCAACGATTATCGCCAGCGGTCGCGACGATCATCCTGTCAGCGGCCTTCGGGAGGGCGCGCGGGCGACTTTGTTCGATCCTGCAAGACCCTGATCCAGAACGGGAAAATTTTGTCGAAGACGGCGCTCGGATCGAAACAATCCGAAAAATCCCCTCTTTCGGCAACATTTTTGCTTGCCATTAAGCTTTGATGTTATAAACCGCTCGCCACCGCAGCAATCGTGCTGCGCATGCGAGGAACGACGAATGAAGGCCGTGGCCGCCATCCGTACTGCCGACGAGACTGTGCACTTTGCGCAGGGTCTCGCGCTGCTCCTCGTTATTTTCCTTGTACTTCTTATTCAGCGGGGGGGAGTGCCCATCGGCTAAGCTTAGCCAGACGGACCTCTCGAAACCCCGCTCTCCGGACAGGAAAGCGGGGTTTTTTATTGGGTCCGTCAAGGGATCGATCGACGTGATGACTGACACTACTTCCAAACGCTCCGACGCAATCACCAAGGGTGCAGCCAAGGCGCCTGCACGCGCAATGCTGCGCGGCGCGGGCTTCACCGACGAACAGATGGCGCAGCCCATGGTGGCGGTGGTCAATACCTGGTCCACGGTGACGCCGTGCAACATGCACCTCGCCGATCTGGCCGAACCGATCCGTCAGGGCCTGCGCGAAAACGGCGCCACCCCGGTCGACTTCAACACCATCGTGGTCTCGGACGGGATCACCATGGGCGGGGAGGGCATGCGTGCCTCGCTGATCAGCCGCGAGATCATCGCCGACTCGATCGAACTGGCGGTGAAGGGCCATTCGCTCGACGCTGCGATCATTCTGGTCGGCTGCGACAAGACAATTCCGGCCGCCGCGATGGCGCTGGCCCGGCTCGATATTCCGGGTCTGGTTTTCTACGGCGGCACGATCATGCCCGGCCGCTTGGGCGACCGCGACCTGTCGATTCAGGACGTGTTCGAGGCGGTCGGCGCGCACGCCAAGGGCGACATGAGCGATGCCGAGCTCGACAAGGTCGAGCGCGCGGCGTGCCCCGGCGCGGGCGCGTGCGGCGGGCAGTTCACCGCGAACACCATGGCGATGGCGCTGGCGATGATGGGCATCAGCCCTATGGGTTCGGGCGATCCGCCCGCGACCGACTCTGCCAAGCGGGTCGAGGCGGCGCGCTGCGGGCGGCTGGCGGCGAAGCTTGCGCACGAGGGCACCTCGGCGCGCACATTCCTGACCCCCGCGTCGATCCGCAATGCCGCGACCGCCGTGGTCGCGAGCGGCGGCTCGACCAATGCCGTGCTCCACCTGCCCGCGATCGCCGCAGAGGCGGGCTTTGCTTTCCCGATCGAAACCTTCGACGAATTATCGCGCAGCGTGCCGGTCATCACCGACCTGAAACCCGGCGGGCGCTTCCTCGCGCGCGATCTCTACGCGGCGGGCGGCGTTCCGCTGTTCGGCAAGCGGCTGGCGGACGCCGGGATGCTGGAAGATACCCCCACGGTGACGGGCGACAGCCTGTTTGCGGAACTCGCTCGTGCCGAAGAAACGCCGGGGCAGCAGGTGGTCAAATCGCCTGCCGACCCGGTCAAGGCGACCGGCGGCCTCAGCATCCTCTACGGCGACATCGCGCCTGAAGGTGCGGTGCTGAAGACCGCCGGATACGGCGCGGCCTCGTTCGAAGGCCCGGCCAAGGTGTTCGAAGGCGAGGAAGCCTGTTTCGCGGCGGTCAACGCCAACAACATCGAGGCGGGCGATGTCGTCATCATCCGTTACGAAGGCCCCTCCGGCGGGCCCGGCATGCGCGAGATGCTCGCGGTGACCGCCGCGCTCGCAGGCCAGGGTCTGGCCGGCAAGGTTGCATTGATTACCGACGGGCGCTTCTCCGGCGCCAGCCACGGCTTCGTGATCGGCCACTGCTCGCCCGAAGCGGCGAAGGGCGGCCCGATCGCACTGGTCGAGGAAGGCGACATGATCCGGATCGACGCGGGAACCCGCCGGATCGACGCCGATATCGACTGGGATGCGCGCCGCGCCGCCCACACGCCTCGCGCACCCAACCTGCTGGGCGGCGTATTCGACAAATATGCCCGCCTCGTTTCGTCCGCCGCCTACGGCGCAACCACCATTCCACCTGTTACCGAGTGAAGGACTGATACAATGCCCAAGACGATCAAGGTCTACACCGACGAAGATGCGAATCCCGAACTGGTGCGGGGCAAGCCCGTCGCCATCATCGGCTACGGCAGCCAGGGCCGCGCCCATGCGATGAACCTGAAGGACAGCGGCTGCGAGGTCATCGTTGGCTTGCGCGACGGTTCGCCCACCGCGGCCAAGGCACGCGCGGACGGCCTGACCGTGATGCCGGTCGCCGAAGCGGCCAAGGCCGCATCGCTGGTTGCGCTGCTGACGCCCGACATGAGCCACGAGGCGATCTTCGCTAGCGAAATCGCGCCCAATCTGGAGCCGGGCGATGCGGTGCTGGTCGCGCATGGTTTCACCGTGCTGTACGAACGCATCCAGCCCGCCGCCGGGATCGATGTGATCCTCGTTGCGCCCAAGGGGCCGGGTGATCTGGTCCGCCGTGAATATGAACGCGGTGCGGGCGTGCCGTGCCTGTTCGCGGTCCGGCAGGATGCGACCGGCGAAGCGCGCGAGCGGGCGCTGGCCTATGCCAGCCTGATCGGCGGGACCACTGCGGGTGCCATCGAAACCAGCTTCCGCGAGGAAACCGAGACCGATCTGTTCGGCGAACAGGCCGTGCTGTGCGGCGGCGCGACCGAACTGGTCGCCGCCGGGTTCGAGACGCTGGTGAACGCTGGCTACCAGCCCGAGATCGCCTATTACGAGTGCCTCCACGAGCTGAAGCTGATCGTCGACCTGCTGTACGAAGGCGGGTTCGAGAAGATGCACGAATTCGTCTCCGAAACCGCGATCTATGGCGATCTCGTCTCCGGCCCGCGCGTCATCAACGACGAGACGCGCGCGCGGATGAAGGACGTGCTGACCGACATCCAGGACGGCACCTTCGCGCGCAACTGGATCGCCGAGAACGAGGCCGGCAAGAAAAAGTACGACGCAATGCAGGCGGCCGATCTTTCTCACCCGATCGAAGCCACCGGCAAGGAACTGCGCAGCCTGATGTCGTGGCTGCAGTCCGACGACAAGAAGAAGGAGCAGAAGGCCGCGTAATCGCGCGCGCCTTCGCCCAAGTGAAAGCCATGAACACGATGACCCAGCCGATGCACAGTCCGCAGAGCCAGCCTGCCACCCGCACGGGTGCGCAGCTGGTAGTCGATACGCTGGCCGCGCTCGGCGTCGAATGCGTGTTCGGCTATCCCGGCGGCGCGATCATGCCCGTGTATGACGCGCTGCCGCAGGGCACCACGCGGCACATCCTGGTCCGGCATGAACAGGCCGCCGCCTTCGCGGCCGATGCCTATGGCCGGATTACGGGCCGCGCGGGCGTGTGCCTGGCGACCTCCGGCCCGGGGGCGACCAACCTGATTACGGGAATCGCCAATGCCTATCTGGACTCGGTCCCGATGGTGGCGATCACCGGGCAGGTGGCGCAGCCGCTGATGGGCACCGACGCGTTTCAGGAAACCGACATCTTCGGCATGACCATGCCGATCGTGAAGCACTCGATCATCGTCCGCCGACCAGAGGATATTCCCTCGGCCATGGCGGAAGCCTTTGCGATTGCAGAAGGGGGCCGCCCCGGCCCGGTGCTGGTCGACCTGCCCAAGGACGTTCAACAGGCGGTGTGCGAACCGGGCGCGCTGCGCCGGCCCGAGGCCGACCTCCTGCCCGCACCCACATCCGAATCGATTGCCGAGGCCGAGCGGCTGATTGCGCGCGCCAGTAAGCCGCTGTTCTATCTGGGTGGCGGCGTCGCGCGCGCCAATGCCAGCGAAATGGTCCGCCGGATCGTGGAGGAAAGCGGAATTCCCGCGGTCGCCACCCTGCAGGGCCTGGGCGTGCTGCCGCCCGAGCACCCGGCAATGCTGGGCATGCTGGGGATGCACGGTCACCGTGCGGCCAACATGGCGGTGCAGGAATGCGACCTGCTGATCGTGCTGGGCGCGCGGTTCGATGACCGTGCGACCGGCAAGCTGGCCGAATTCGCGCCGCATGCATCGGTCGTCCACATCGATGTCGACGCCGCCGAACTGGGCAAGCTGCGCTTCGCCCATGCGGCAGTTTGCGGCAATCTGAAGGCGAGCCTCGCCACGATCGACTTCGAGAAGGGCGAGATCGATGCGTGGACCCGCTCCACCGCCGAAACCCGCGAAAAGCACGCTCCGCGCTACGATGCGCCGGGCAACGGGATCTATGCGCCCGCCATGCTCAAGACCCTGTCGGAGAGGGTCGGCGACGATTTCGTGGTCGCCTGCGATGTCGGCCAGCACCAGATGTGGGTCGCCCAGCACTGCCGCTTCTCGCGCCCGCAGGCGCATCTGACCAGCGGCGGGCTGGGGGCGATGGGCTTCGGCCTGCCCGCAGCGATCGGAGCCAAGCTGGCAGAGCCTGACAGTCACGTCTTCGCGGTGTGCGGCGATGGCGGGTTCCAGATGAACATCCAGGAACTGGCGACTTTGCGCCGCTACCAAATCCCGGTGAAGATCTTGCTGCTCGACAATGCGATGCTGGGCCTGGTGCGCCAGTGGCAGGAGCTGTTCTTCGACGGGAATTATTCCGAGGTCGACCTGTCCGACAATCCCGACTTCGTCGAAGTCGCCAACGCCTTCGGCATAGAAGCCTTCGGGATCGAGCGCCGCGAGGAAGTGGACGGGGCGATCGACCGCCTGATCAACGCCCGCGGCCCGATCCTCGCGCATGTCCGGATCGACCCGGAAGAAAACGTTTGGCCGCTGGTGCCGCCGGGCAAGTCGAATGCCGAAATGATGGAGAAGCGCCATGACGCATAATGCCCCGAGCCTTGAGCATATCCGTATCGAATTCGCCTGCGAAGAGGGCGCGCTTCGCCGGACGCTCGGCGTTATCGAGGCGCGCGGCTTCTCGGTGCGCTCCATGCAGATGGGCAGCGACGGCGACCGCGCGGTGATGACGCTGGCGATCGCCCCACTCGATCCCACGCGCAGGGTCGAGACCCTGCTGCGCCAGTTGCATCGGCTGCAGGCGATCAGGGGCGCTATTCACCTGAGCAACGACACACGGGTAGCGGAGGTCGTACATGTCGCAAACGGATGATAACCAGTCGCGCAGGATCGCGATTTTCGACACGTCCCTGCGCGATGGCGAGCAGGCCCCCGGTTTTTCGATGAATACCGCGCAGAAGCTGAAGCTGGCGCATGCGCTCAGCAAGCTAAAGGTGGACGTTATGGAGGTCGGCTTCGCCGCCGCCTCCCCCGGCGATGCCGAGGCGATCCATGCGATCGCGAGCGAGATCGGCTATCTGCCCGACGCGCCGATGCTGTGTTCGCTCTCGCGCGCGACCGAGGGCGACATCGTCGCTGCCGAACGCGCGCTGGCCCCGGCAAAGCGCAGCCGCCTGCACCTGTTCTTCGGCACCAGCGACCTGCATCTGGCGGCCAAGCACCGGATGGAAAAACCCGAAGCCCTCGCCACGATCGAGCGCGCGCTGAAGATGGCCAAGGGCCGCTTTACCGAGATCGAGTTCTCCGCCGAAGACGCGCTGCGCACCGATCCCGCCTTCCTCAAGGAAGCTCTGGAATGCGCCGCCGCCGCGGGGGCCGATGTGCTCAACGTGCCCGATACGGTCGGCTATACCTCTCCGGAAGAAATCTACGCTCTGTTCGCGGATCTGACCGCCAATGTCGCGCGGCCCGATCATGTCGTTTTCTCGACCCACAATCACAATGATCTGGGCATGGCGGTGGCCAACAGCCTGGCCGCAGTGCGCGGCGGTGCGGGCCAGGTCGAATGCACGATCAACGGGATCGGCGAGCGGGCGGGCAACTGCGCGCTGGAAGAGGTGGTGATGGCCCTCAAGACGCGCCCCGATCACTACCAGGCGACCAGCGGGGTCGAGACGCGCGAGATCTTCGCGGTCAGCCGCCTGCTGGGCGAAGTCACCGGCAATGCTCCGCCGCGCAACAAGGCGATCGTCGGGCGCAACGCCTTCGCCCACGAGGCGGGCATCCACCAGCACGGCGTGCTGGCCGACCGGCGGACCTACGAGATCATGAGCCCGGAGGACATCGGCCTGCCGTCCAACGCGCTGGTGCTGGGCAAGCACTCGGGCAAACACGCGCTGCGCGCGCGGCTGGAGGCGCTGGGCCAGGGCGAACTGGGCGATAACCGGTTCGAGAAGCTCTACGCCGATTTCAAGCGGCTGGCCGATACCAAGCGCGAAGTGACCGACAACGACCTGTGCGATCTGCTCGCCGAAGACGGCCGCGGCCACGCGTGGGAGCTGGTCCGGGTCGAGATGCGCACCGGGACCAAAGCCAACGACCGGCCCACCGCCAAGGTCACGCTCGACCACCGGACGCGCGGCCGGCTGACCACGATCGGCCACGGCACGGGCCCGTTCGAGGCGCTGACCGATGCCTTCTGCGTCGCTGCAGAGGTGAAGCACGGCACGCTCGAAAGCGTCGATGCGCACCAGCTCAGCCGCGAGATGGAGATCGAGGTCGGCCTGCTGGTCGATGGCGTGGCGATTTCGGGCCGCAGCCAGCACACCGACGTCGTCATCGCCGCCGCCGAGGCGTTGCTGGCCGCGTTCAACAATCACGAGCGGCTGTCGCACGCCGCGAACTTCGCCGACGCGGCGTAAGGGTATCGCAATGTCTCAACCACGCTCGCTGTTCGACAAGCTGTGGGATGCGCATGTCGTCGTCCCCGAGAGCGAAGATGCGCCCGCGATCCTGTTCATCGACCTTCACCTCGTGCACGAAGTCACCTCGCCGCAGGCGTTCGCGGTGCTGGAAGAGCGCGGGCTCAAGGTTCGCCGCCCCGATCTGACGCAGGCGACGCTCGACCACTCCACCCCCACGCTTCCGGCCGGGCCCGACGGGCGGCTGCCCTACGCGACCGAGGCGGCGGAGAAGCAGGTCCACCAGCTGGAGGCGAATTGCGCGAAATACGGGATCGACCTGCTCGGTCTCGACGACGAGCGGCGCGGAATCGTCCACGTGATAGGCCCCGAAATGGGCCTGACCCAGCCGGGCAAGACGATCGTGTGCGGTGACAGCCACACCTCTACCCACGGTGCCTTCGGCGCGCTCGCCTTCGGGATCGGCACGACCGAGGTCGGGCATGTGCTGGCAACGCAATGCGTGCTCCAGCGCAAACCGAAATCGATGCGGATCACCTTCGACGGCGCTCTGTCACCGGGTGTCGGCGCAAAGGACATGGCGCTGGCGATGATCGCGCAGATCGGTGCCGATGGCGGGCAGGGCTACGCGGTCGAATTCGCCGGCGAGGCGGTCGAGGCGCTGTCGATGGAAGGCCGCATGACCTTGTGCAACATGGCGATCGAAGCCGGTGCGCGGGTCGGCATGGTCGCCCCCGACGAAACCACCTTCGCCTACCTCGAAGGCCGCGAGCGCGCTCCGCAGGGCGAGGATTGGGACGCGGCGGTCGCCCGCTGGCGCGAGCTGCCCTCCGATCCCGATGCGCGCTTCGACAAGGACATCACCGTCGACGCCGCAACGATCCGCCCAATGATCACCTACGGCGTCTCGCCCGATGCCGCCGCGCCGGTCACGGGCAATGCGCCTGCGCCTGCCAATGATTCCGAACGCGAGGCCGCCGAATATATGCGCTTCGTCGCCGACCGTCCCTTTGCGGAGGCGAAGGTCGACCGGGTGTTCATCGGCAGCTGCACCAATTCGCGCCTCTCCGATCTGCGCGAAGCCGCGGAGGTCTTGCGCGGGCGCAAGGTGGCAGACGGCGTTACGGCGCTGATCGTGCCCGGCTCCGAAGCGATCCGGCGGCAGGCGGAGGCCGAAGGGCTGGACGCTGTATTCACTCAGGCGGGGGCCGAATGGCGTCTGCCCGGATGTTCGATGTGCATCGCGATGAACGGCGATCAGGGCGCGCCGGGCGAGCTGGTAGTGTCGACCTCCAACCGCAATTTCGTCGGGCGGCAGGGCAAGGGGGTGCGCACCGTGCTCGCCGGGCCTGCCACTGCCGCCGCCTGCGCCGTTGCGGGCCATATCGCCGACCCCTCGCAATATATGAGCACGGAGGCGCGCGATGCAGCCTGATCCCTTCAAGCGCCTGGAGGCGCGCACGCTGGTTGTGCGCCAGAGCAATATCGACACCGACCAGATCATCCCCGCGCGCTTCCTCACCACCACCACCCGCGAAGGGCTGGGGGTGAACGCCTTCTATGACTGGCGCTATACCGGCGACGACCAGCCCAAGAACGCCTCGCCTTTTCCGGTTGCCGGGGCAGGCGACCGTCAGGTGCTGGTCGCCGGGCCGAACTTCGGCTGCGGTTCGTCGCGCGAACACGCGCCGTGGGCGCTGCTCGACTACGGCTTTCGCGCGGTGGTCAGCTCGGACATTGCCGACATCTTCAAGAGCAACGCGCTCAAGAACGGCCTCTTGCCGGTCGAGGTCGATGCCGAGACGCACGCGGCTCTGCTGGATCGCCCGGGCGTTGCGATCGCCATCGACCTCGAGGAATGCACGCTGACGACCGAGGACGGGATCGAGGCAAGCTTCGTGGTCGAACCCTTCGCCCGGCGCTGCCTGCTCGATGGGGTCGACCCACTGGGCCACATCCTCGCGCACGACGCGCAGATCACCGCATACGAGGCCGCCGCGTGACCTATAACATCGTACTCCTCCCCGGCGACGGGATCGGCCCCGAAGTCGCTGCTGCCGCGCGCACGGTGCTCGAAGAGGTCGCGGAGGAGCACGCGCTCTCCCTCGCCTTCTCCACGCACGATTTCGGCGGCTGCGCGATCGACGCGCATGGCGATCCGTTTCCCGAAGAAACGAAGTCCGCCTGCCTCTCTGCCGATGCGGTGTTCCTCGGCGCGGTCGGCGGACCCAAGTGGGAAGGCGGCGGTCCGCGTCCCGAACAGGGCCTGCTGGCGCTGCGGACCGAGCTGGGCACCTTCGCCAACCTGCGCCCGATTACGCTGTTCGAAGGGCTCGAAGCCCTCTCGCCCCTCAGGCCTGAGCGGGTCGCGGGCACCGATCTGCTGATCGTGCGCGAGCTGACCGGGGGGATCTATTTCGGCAAGCGGCAGGAAGGCGACGAGAACGCCACCGACGAATGCGCCTATTCGCGCGGCGAGGTGAAGCGGATCGCCCGCATCGCCTTCGAAGCGGCGCGCGGGCGCGATGGCCGGGTGACCTCGGTCGACAAGGCCAACGTGCTCGCGACCAGCCGCTTGTGGCGCAAGACCGTGATCGCGCTGCGCGATGCGGAGTTCCCCGATGTCGAACTCGATCACGTGCTGGTCGACGCGATGGCGATGAAGCTGATCGAGCGCCCGTCCGCCTTCGACGTGATCCTGACCGAAAACATGTTCGGCGATATTTTGAGCGACGAGGCGTCGGTGATCGCAGGCTCGATCGGCCTCGCACCCTCGGCGTCGCTCGGGCTCACCCATGGCGGATTGTTCGAACCGATCCACGGTTCCGCGCCCGATATCGCCGGGCAGGGCAAAGCCAACCCGATCGGCGCGATTCTGAGCGCGGCAATGCTGCTGCGCCATGCGCTTGGCGAGGAAACCGCCGCAGCGACGATCGAACGCGCGGTCGCGGCATGTCTCGCCGACGGTGTGAGCACCGCCGATGTCGGCGGCAACGCGGCCACGCAGGAGGTTGCACAGGCGGTATGCGAACGGATTCGCGAAGCTGCCCCCAGCATCCCCCTTGCAGGCACCGCATAGCGAGGATAAGGGGCGTCCCTCCACGCCAAGTGCCGCTTTAGCTCAGTTGGTAGAGCACATCATTCGTAATGATGGGGTCACAGGTTCGAGTCCTGTAAGCGGCACCACCTCCCTCAGCTTATCCGCGCGCCGATGTAAGGCGAAAGGCCATTCGGCTGGGTGGCCCAGCGGGAAGCGAGTGGGTGGGCTCTGGGATGGATGTGCCTAAAGTTGGCCTCCGACTCCCTTAAATTTGGCGACAAAGTCGGACACCTTTTGGAAGACGGAAGTTTTCTTTGTGAGATATGCAGGATTGAGAGGGCTCATTCTCGGCAGTATGGCATTCAAATCGTTGCCATTGTCGCTGGCAAATTCACGCTTGATCGCATTGGAAATATAGCGCGTCGTCGCCTCAGGATTGAGGTCCTCTGATGCGACCAACTCGTCAAATTCACGACGCTGCTCGCCTTGCGCGAATTGGAAGAAGGCTTCGATCATCCCTTCTTTGCCATCGATCTCATCCAGATTCGCCTGATTGATGAAGTCAACGATCAGACCCTCCTTCGCCCTGTTGCCTAGGTTCGCCCGGATAACGCGACGGGCCTCATCAATAAGGTCGCTCTTGTCCTTCGCCCCTCGATTTTTCACAAAGATGAGTTCAAGGATGTAATCGAGATTGATCTCCTGCGATTTTAAAAGATCGATCTCAAAAACTACGTCGTCCCAATCAAGCGCACTTTCGTCGGTATCGGTTGCTGACCTCTCGCGCCTCAGCCAGTCACGAATATCGTTGTAAGTCGATTTATAGTCTTGGACCTTGCGTTCGGCTGGAAGGGTGATCGACGTGAATTCGTGAAGCTGATCTGCGTCCAAGTGATACTGCATCCTAAAGGCCTCAAGCGCCTCCGGATCTCCTTGATCAATATCTTGGAACGCCTTCAGAGCGACATACTCATCAAAGTTCTGGAGCACGTTCTCAGTTTTGAGAAACTCGCCGAAAAGCTTAGCAAAATCCTTCCTGTCCGCTTCTCTCATGATCTTGCTCGGCTCAGGGAAGCGTGCCTTCAACTCGGCCAAGATTGCCTTTAAGCCCCGGCTGCTCGCCCCGGAGGCGATGTCCGAAAAGCCTTCGATGTACTCCTTGAAGCTCTTCTCCAGCACCACGTTCTTGGTGTTGCTATCGCCAAACAAGGTGATCGCATCGATGGTTGCCTGCTCAAGATCGCGAAAAGCCACGATATTGCCGAACGTCTTTGTCGCGTCGAAGATGCGATTGGTACGCGAATAAGCCTGAATAAGCCCGTGAAAGCGCAGATTCTTATCGACGAAAAGCGTGTTCAATGAGGGCGCATCAAAGCCAGTCAGGAACATTCCAACGACAATGAGGAGGTCGACCTCTTTCGATTTCACCCGATTGGCAAGGTCGCGATAGTAGTTCTGAAAACCGTTTCCGTCAGTGCTGAAACTTGATCCGAACATTGAATTGTAGTCGCGGATGACCGCGTCCAGAAACTCCTTGCCGGTGCTATCCATGGCGGACACATCGAAGCTTTCATCGCGGATTTCGCCGATAGAGTTCTGCTCCTCATTCGCCGCGAAAGAGAAGATGGTCGCAATCTTGAGCGGCTTTTCGCTGCCCTCCTGGAGTTGGTTCAAGGTCTCGTAGTAGAGCTTCGCAGCGTCCACGCTGCTGACGGCAAACATCGCATTGAACCCGCCACCGCCGGGATTGGTACGGTGCGTCTTCTGACGAAAATTGTTGAGAATATACTGCGAAACTTCCCTGATCCGCTCGGGGTGCAGCAAGGCCTTCCTATTCTCAGCAGCACTTAGCTTGGCTTCGTCCTGCTCAGTCTCGATGCGCCGGAATTGCGGGCGCACGTCGTTATAGTCCACCTTGAACTTCAGGACCTTCTCATCGCGGATGGCATCGGTGATGACATAGGAATGAAGCTCGCTGCCAAAAACGCTGGCAGTCGTCTCTGATCCTGAAGCGTTCTCAGGGAAGATTGGCGTGCCGGTGAAGCCGAACTGATAGAACCGCTTGAACTTCCTCTTGAGGTTTCGCTGCGCCTCGCCGAACTGGCTCCGATGACATTCGTCGAAGATGAAAACCACTTGCTCCCCATAAACGGGCAGGTCCCCTTCGCTCTTCATCAGATTATTGAGCTTCTGGATCGTGGTTACGATGATCTTCTGATCATTCTTGGCTAGGTTACGCTTCAGCGCCGCCGTATTTATCGAGCCGTTCACGCTGTCAGGCGAGAAGCGCTGGTATTCCTTCATCGTCTGATAATCGAGGTCCTTGCGGTCGACGACGAAGAACACTCTGTCGATGAAGTCCAGCTCGGTCGCCAGCCGTGCGGCCTTGAAGCTGGTCAACGTCTTGCCTGATCCAGTCGTGTGCCAGATAAAGCCGCCGCTCTCCGGCTTGCTCCACTTCTTGGCGTTGAAAGAGCTTTTGATCTTCCAGAGGATGCGCTCGGTCGCTGCGATCTGATAGGGGCGCATCACCAGCAACGTGTTGCTGACATCGAAAACTGAATAATGTAGCAGCACATTGAGCAGGGTGCTCTTCTCAAGGAAGGTCGCAGTGAAGTCCTTCAGGTCCTTGATCAGCCCGTTATTCGCCTGCGCCCAGTTCATGGTGAAGTCGAAGCTGTTCTTGTCGCGCTTCGTCGTGTTCGCGAAATAGCGCGTATCGGTGCCGTTCGAGATCACGAAGAGCTGGACGAACTTGTAGAGCGAAGCCTCGCTGTTGAAGCTTTCTTTGCTGTAGCGGTGGATTTGATTGAATGCCTCCCGGATCGCCACACCGCGCTTTTTCAGTTCGATCTGTACCAAGGGCAGGCCATTGACGAGGATCGTCACATCATAGCGATTGGCGTGCGTTCCGCTCTGCTCGAACTGCTTGATGACTTGCAGCTTGTTGAGCGCGACATTGTCCTTCCTGAACAGGTAAATGTTCTGGATGCGGCCATCATCGAAGACGAAATCGTGGATGTAATCATCATGGACCTTACGGGTTTTGTCGATGATCACGTCGCTTGGGTTGTCGAGATAGGTTGTCACGAAGCGCGACCATTCGGCATCCGAAAAGCTAACTTTGTTCAGCTCTTCCAGCCGCACGCGGACATTGGCCAGCATGGCTTCGGTTGAGGTAAGCGCAGGCAGGAACTCATAGCCCTGATTGACGAGGTCCTTGATCAGCTCACGCTCAAGCTCGGCCTCGCTCTGATAGTGATCCGCAGCGCTCCAATTGCTGGTGTATTTGTCGAGAACAATGAAGTTCTTCGACTCCGCTATTGGCTTTGTCAGCTCAACCATCTTATGCTTCCTGCTGCCAGTAGCCGTAGTTGTTGATCAGGTTGTCGAACAGCAGCTTGACCGTCTGCTTTTCTGGTTCTGTCGGCTCTCGGACCTGCTCGCCCGATAGAGTTGAATGACTGGAGAATTGCATCACTCTGTTGAGATAGCCCTGCTTAGCTCCCGGAGCATCCGCACCGGGCACGGTGTTGAGCAAATCCCCCCAATTCTGATAACCTAGAAAAGCCGCTGTCTTTTCGTAGAGATTGCGCAGAAACATGAAATGGAAGCGCTCGATCTTGTTCTGCTCGATTGCTTCGGCAAGCACCCTGCGCAGATACAGATGATAGGAAAAGCTCCGGTTCGAGTCCCCGTGTTTGATGTCGAGCTTGAAGGTGCCGTCTTCCAACTTCTCCAAGAGCCTGCAACCTTCCTTTTTTCCCTGCTTCTTCAAATCCAGTTCGTTGTGCAGCACGTTGTAGAAGAGCGGGCTGTGCGTCGTGATAACGAACTTGAGCCCTTCCGGTGCGCGATTGATCAGCGTAGCAAGGTGCACTGCCAGTTCGATCAGGTGGTTTTCATCCAGTGAGGTGACAGGATCATCGATGAAGACATACTGCAATTCATTGAACTGGTCAGTGTCGCGTGCTTCAGGTTCCGGCACGCTCAGCACGTCGACCACGACTTCCAGAAGCGTGTAAAAGACGCTCCAGATGAAGATGCTCTCCTCACCCTTGGAAATTTTGAGCTTTTCCCCGCCTTCTTGGTCCCCGCGCTCCATAGAGAATGTGACGGCAGAGAATGGGTCTCCATCCCAAGCCCCATCTTCATCGATTGAATCGTCATGCTCAAAAACGGGAGTAAGCTTGTCATTGGTGTAGCGCTGAAAATTAGCGATGATGTTCCGGTCCTGCCCCTGCTCCGCCAAAATCCAATGGGTGAAGCTGTTTGGCTTTATCTCCAGCCGGTGGTGCTCCCCGTTATCCCATGAAAACAGGTCTTCGGTGAAGGCGTTGTAATAGAGAATTTTGTGACGGGGTGCTGGCGGCAAGAAGCCCTCCTCGTCTTCCTCACCCCTTGGAGCAATCAGCTCCTTCAGCGCACGAGAAAGGCGAGTTTTGCCGGTGCCATTGAAGGCATAGATCAGTTGGACCTTCTTGTTCGTATCGTGGAGCTTTTGGGCAATCTGTTCGAGGGTCTGGCTCATGCTTCCGCCGCTTCGGCTGGTTTGGGAAAGCTCAGGAGCAGGTCGCGGTAATATTCATATTGCTTCTGCCGCAGCTCGATTTCGCGGGGCAGGCCTTCGCTGAGCGAAGTGGTGAGCATGTCAAACTTGTCGAGGATTGCGACGATGCGGGCTTGCTCGGCCAAACTCGGAACTGGAACCGGATACTTCAGGAACATGGGACGACGCAGCGAAGTGACCGACGAGTTCACGGATGCTCGCTGAATGTAATCGTAGAAATGTGACTTGATGCAGTGGTAAACGAACCGTGCGTTCATGGCATCCGTTGGCACGATACGATATGCACGTTGGTGAAGAGCGAATTTCCCTTCGGCGAAATGAAACACCTTTCCGACGCCCGCACCATCTCCAGCGGTGATAATAGCCGTTTCATCAAAATCATAGGAGTCCAGCTTCAGCGGTTCGCGGCCTCGCGCGTAAAACGTGAACTCGCCGTCTTCAACTGCGTCCTGAGTATTGCGAGAACCTGTTCCAATCTCCGCAACCTCGGCCAATGCCTTCCACTCAACCTCACCCTCTTCAAAGGTCAGGAGTTGGTCGCGGTAGTGATTGTATTGTTTCTTGCGTAGCTCAAGCTCGGCGGTCAGCTCGGCGGTCAGCTCGGCGGTCAGCTCTGTGAAGCTGTCCAAAATGCGAACAATCTCCCTCTGTATTGCCAGCGACTTTTCCGGGTCCTCTGTGCAGGGGACTGGGATCGTCTTACTTGCATAATTGCTGATCCATTGCCGCTTGTGATCACCTTCAACCAGACCGCTCGGCATGGCGTTAAGCCAATGATAGATATACTTAATATCGAATTTTTCGTTATCGCTGGATGTGATCATCTTCATGGCCGACGACTTCGCCTTGAAATCAAAATCCACCCACTTGTTGGAAGTTGTGAAGTCGTCAAAGATGATTGTCGGACTCTTTGATGCTTCGTAGATTCCACTCGTCTCGTCGGTGTATCCGAGCACGAACGTCTTCCCGGCTGTGAGGACCGGAGTGCTAAAGCGAGCATGATAGTTCTTGCTCTGGACGAGATACTTCGTCGGCTGCTCGTATGCTGTCACCGTCCCCAGCGGCATCCACTCCACCTCAGCGCCAGCGAGAAGCTTCGCGAGGAAGCCCAGATCGCTCACGCCTCAATCTCCGCGACAATCGCATCAATATCGCTGCGCAGCTTGTCGATCTTCTCAACCGTGGTTTTCAGCTCTGCGTTGAGCTGGGTGATGTTGACCCGCTCGCGCATGTCCTTCGGCTCGACATAGGCGCTAACCGATAGGTTGTAGTCGGCATCAATCACCCGTTGCTGGTTAACCGTCTCGGCTATGTGCGGCTCATTCTCCTTGCTGGCAAACAGCTCCAGAATGCGCGCAACATGATCATCGCTCATCTCGTTGGTGTTGGTCTTCTTGGCGAAGAACTCCTCACCGGTCGCGTCGATGAACTGAATTTTGGTGTCCGGCTTGTTCTTAGCCAGCACCAGAATATTGACCGCAATCGTGGTGCCGAAAAACAGATTGGGCGCGAGCGCGATCACGCTTTCAACAACATTGCTGTCGACCAGATATTTGCGGATTTTCTGCTCTGCCCCGCCGCGATAGAAAATCCCGGGGAAGCAGACAATGGCCGCGCGTCCCCTAGCTGAAAGATAATGCAGCGCGTGCAGTACAAAGGCGAAGTCCGCCTTGGACTTAGGGGCAAGTACGCCAGCGGGCGCAAAGCGATCATCATTGATCAGCGTGGGATCGTCAGCCCCCGCCCATCGCACCGAATAGGGAGGATTCGAAACGACGGCATCAAAAGGCCGCCCATCAAGGAAGTGGGGATTTTCGAGCGTGTTGCCGTTCTGAATGTTGAACTTGTCATAATTGATGTTGTGCAAGAACATGTTCATGCGGGCGAGGTTGTAGGTGGTGTAGTTGATTTCCTGCCCAAAATAGCCCTCTTCGATGAGATGCTCGTCAACATGCTTTCGCGCCTGCAAAAGCAGGGAACCAGAACCGCAGGCAGGATCGTAAATCTTGTTGATGCTGCTTTGCCCATGCACCGCCAATTGCGCGATCAACTTTGACACATGCTGCGGGGTGAAGAACTCGCCGCCTGATTTGCCCGCATTGGCGGCATAGTTAGAGATCAGGAACTCATAGGCATCGCCAAACAGGTCGCCATGGTTTTCCTCGAACTTGAGCGGGAGGCCCTCAACACCCTTGAGCACCTTGGCCAGCCGCGTGTTCTTTTCCTTCACCGTGTTGCCCAGCCGGTTGCTGGTGGTGTCGAAATCCGAGAACAGCCCTTTGATGTCCTCTTCGGACGGATGGCCGTTGGCAGAGCCTTCGATCTCTTTGAAGATCGCGGCAAGGTCAGTGTTGAGACTCTCATTGGTATTGGCGTTTTTCGCGACATTGGCGAAGAGCTGACTAGGGGCGATGAAGTAGCCCTTGGTCTTGATCGCATCGGCCTTCACCGCGTCGGGAATGGAGCTATCAGGCATGTCACCGTAAGTGACGCTGTCGTCCCCGGCCTCAATGTAGGCGGTGAAATTTTCGCTGATGAACCGGTAGAACAGCGCTCCTAGAACGAACTGTTTGAAATCCCATCCGTCGACCGCACCCCGTACCTGATTGGCAATAGCCCAAATCTGGCGGTGTAAGGCATCGCGTTGTTGCTGGTTCGTCACTTTTTAGCTCCAGAACGATAAATTGCGTTCGACCTTCGATGCATCAACGGGATCAGCGATTGCCAACTCCGTTTGGTCTTGCGTGGGCAAAATTACTCATCTGCATCAAGCAGGATGTCATGATCGGAAAACCGAAGTAGCTCGTAGATTTTCGCTGAGAGCGCTTGGGCCGCTTTGGCGTGTAAATGAGCTTTCTCTACCCCAATCTGAGGGACCAAATCCTGGTCGAACGAGCACGCTTCCTCGATGAGAGTCAGCATCGGCTGTTCCCAGGTTTTAATGGCTTGTGCGCAAGCGCTCGATATTTCGCGGATTAGCTGGTCTTGCAGTTGATCCGCGCCGGTTTCCTCCTTGAATGCATAGAACATCACCTCGGCCCGTGATGCCGACACCGGATCGCCACTGAACGGCCACATCGAAAGTTCCTCGCGGAATTGTGAGGCGTGGGCGTAGGGGCGCTTGTCCCAAGCCTTCAGCATAGCAAACGCGCGCGCATCCAGCACGTCGTCAACTAGATCATCAACAGCAGAAACGATGGCCCAGTAACGAGTTCGCTCCTGGTCGATCATAGATTCCATCAGAGCGCTCCCTCCACGGACTCGTCTGTCGCTCCCTTTCAGAATCCGTGGGGCGGATCAACGCGCAAAAGGCGGTATCTTATATGGAAGTCCGTCAGTCGAGCAGGTCGCCGAGCTTGCAACCGAGCGCCATGGCAATCCGCTCAACGACCGTGATCGTGGGGTTCTTCACCCTGCGCTCGATGCCGCTCACATAGGTTCGATCAAGTCTCGCCTCACCGGCCAGGGCCTCTTGCGACCAGCCGCGCTCTTTCCGGAGCTTCTTCATGTTCACGGCTAGGCGGCAACGGACATCCATCCACCACACTGAACCGAGATGTAGCCCATAAGACTACGGACTATGAATCTCATTTTTGCTTGCCTTTGCGTTCGCATTGGCAAAACGAACGTCGTGACAGGAGGAAAATATGAAACGTTCAATTTTTGCTGCTCTCGCTCTCATCCTGATGACAGGCTGCAGTGAGGAAGCGCGGGTTGAGGAGGCTGCGCGAGAGTATCTAATCGACCCCGATTCCGCACGCTTCGGAAAGATTACCATTTTGAAGACCGATGAGGGTGAGGGTGCATGCGTAACAGCGAATGCAAAAAACCGCATGGGTGGATATACTGGAGATCAGCAAATCGTTCTGGAGAAGGGCGAGGACGGGGAGTGGCAAGCGAAGGCGCACGTCGCCGTTCCCCATGACACTTGCGTCAACGTCTTTCTAGACAGGTCGGACGAACCCAGCGCGGAGCAGTAAGCAGCCGCGTCAATCTACGCCATCTCGGCCCTCGGAAGCGATTCCGGGGGCTTTTTCCATGGAGTATCACTTATGCTTATCCTCACGAGCGGGGAGGCGATCGGCTACGCGCTGACAGCCTATCCGCACATGCCTCGCTCAATGCTCATGCGGTACGCAGCAATGATCGCGACCGAACCGATAGCTTGGATCTTTCTGGTTCAGCCAGGCGATACCGAAGCCCTCTTGCACCAACTTCGCGGTCGACCCTTCGCAGACTGGGAGTTCATTGAACTCAGCGATGGCTGGTTTGAGGCGGTGTTCATACACTCCGACTGGGGCTTCGGTCACGCTGTTCTTCTCTCTGACCAGCCGACAACCGACTCCGCGCTTCTGACCATCTGCCGGGCGAACCAAGCCTAGTCTGCTCAATCCATAACCCACGTCACCGTCAGCGTCCTCCGGCCGAGGGCGCTTTTTTTATGCCGAAAGGAAATTCGCATGCATGATCTACCGACCACCGCCGCGCTGGAACAGCTTCTGGAACAGCAAGTGGAGCCTTCGCTCCGCACAATCCTGGAGGGGCGACTGCACGACACGATCGAGTGCAGCCTACAAGACCTGACGCACGTCCTTGTGATTGAGGCGGACGATACAGAGGAGGCGGTGATTGAGGCGATAGGGTTCTCACCCCTACGCTCTCGAATTGATCCGGACAAAAACGGGCCTAACTGCGACTGGCTGGAGAAGCACCCCGGATGGTGTGAACTCATCTTCACAGTGGGCAACGCAGGGTTCGCCTACATCGTTTTGATCGAGGACAGCGACCGTTCTCCGTTCGCCGTGCGCTGCCGCAGGTGGGGGGTAGGGGCGGCAAAATGAGGCTACTTGCGTACCTTGTCCTCGGGCTGGTGTTGCTAGTTGTCTTGAGAGCCGCAGTCGTGCTGGCGGCGTCGATGGCTGGGCTGGTCCTTGTGATCGGCCTGGTCTTCGCGCCCCGACAAACCCTTATCACCCTGCTAGCGACGATCTTAATACTGGCCTTCGCTATGGAGCCGCTCGCAGGGCTCGTTCTTGCTACAACAGTATTGCTCTACACATTGGGAAAAGCCGCCTGAGTTGGCTCACGGCTTGATGTCCCGGATCGGAGTGCCCGACGGCTGTTGGGCTTGCAGAGGTTCACGCGCTTTTTCCAGCTTGTCTACTATGTCTTTCGCCTGCGGGAGAAACGCAGCTCCCTTTGCACTGAGTTCTACGGGCACGGAACTCTCAAACAGTTGGTAGCGCAACCACTCTTCGAGCGAGGTTACGTCCTTGCTGATTGTGCTTTGGGATACCCCAAGGTGCTTAGCAGCGTCCGATTGCGAGCCGCAATCAACGGTGGCGATGAAGGCGCGCAGCCAACGGAGCCTGAACCCATCAGTCCTGCTCATGCGATGACCACTTAACCCTCGAATGCCCTATTCGAAATCTCGATAGTAGGGCTGAGACGCACTTCCAATCCTAAAATCGCCGAATGGAACGCATCCCCAAAGAGCCCCCTTAAACAACTAAGTAGGTGGAAACAGCGAGGCGTTCGTAAGGCCGCTGAGTTGTCTGCTGGACCTCTGGCGAAGGCTCCAGGCTCATTCTCAAGTTGTGATCAGCCGCGACACATAAATAAAGTTGAAACTCAAAGTTTCTTGCAAAAAATAGGAAAAACCATGCAAGATTATGAAATTATAGAAATGCCACCAATCTGCGTTTGCTCCCCTCACTATCGTTGTCCGAGCTGTGCCTTCCTGGATCGAGGAGGTCATCTTCACCCGCTTGGAGGTCAGCACGATAGCGACACGGGAGGGCAAATGATCGAACTTCTTGATGAGCTGCGGAATATCATTGAGCAACTCGCTGATAGGTTAGCGAGTGTCAGGTAACGCAAAGGAGGAGGGGGTTGCCGCTCCCTCCGACTCATCTCTGCCAAAGCCAAGTGCCTTTCCCAAGCGGGTAGAACGCTCCAGCTTCCCTCACCAGCCGCATGGCGGGCAAGGGCGCTTGCCGGTCACATTGCAGAATGTCGAACACCTGCTGCTCGAAAACCAAGTCGATGTGCGCTGGGACGTGATCAAGAAGACGCTTCGGGTAAGCCGCCATGGCGACGAACTCGAGCTTCCTACGCTTGATAGCCTTGCCAACCTGAACGGGCTGAACTCCGGTTCGTTTGGCGACTTCGTCGGGGTCCTAGGGCGCAGAAGGCCGATCAATCCGGCCCTCGATTGGATTGACAGCAAGCCGTGGGATGGCGTGAGCCGCTTGGCCGACCTCTGTGCTACAATCGAGTGCGATGGGGAGTTCTCTATTAAGCTCAAGGACAAGCTGCTGGTTCGGTGGCTGCTCAGCGGTGCTGCCGCTGCAATCCTCTCTCAAGGATTCAAAGCTCGCGGTGTCCTAGTGCTCCAGGGTGGCCAAGGGTTGGGGAAAACGACTTGGTTCGCAAGACTCGTCCCCGAGGACCTGCGCCAGCACCTCGTACTGCTGGACCACCACCTCGACCCGCACAGCAAGGACTCCGTCTTCAATGCGTGTTCGCACTGGTACGTTGAAATCGGAGAGCTGGATAGCTCGTTTAAAAAGGACATCGCGAGGCTAAAAGGGTTCATCACAAACGACTGCGACAAGGTGCGATTGCCTTACGGCAAGCGGCCTATCGAGATGCCCCGCCGAACAGTTTTTGCTGGCTCGGTCAACGATCCGAACTTCCTTATCGACCCGACTGGCAACAGCCGCTTCTGGACGATCCCGTGCACAAAGATCGACTACCAGCACTCAATCGACATGCAGCAGCTCTTCGCAGAACTGGCGGTGATGGTGCGAAACGGCACGCATTGGTGGCTGTCCCCGGATGAGGAAGCCGAGCTTCTGAAATCCAACGAGCGCTTCAATTCCGTCAGTGTTCTGGAGGAGAAGTTCCTCGACCGCTTCAATCCCGATGAGCCCAAGCCTCGGTATCGGACCGCCTCACAAGTTTGCGCTGTGCTTGGGTACTCCTACCCTGGAAACAGTATGGCCCGCGAGATGGGCGGGATTCTGCGCAGGCACGTGGGCGAGCCCAGACGAGTGCAAGGTCGAACCTGCTGGAAGGTTGGGTTGTGCGAAAGCGACTACCAGCCGGACGACCAAGAGGTTGAGGACCCTGAGGACCTCTACTGACGAATGCCTTGGCCAAACGGCCTGGCGAGGGGGCCTGCTGGTCTCCTTGCCCAATAACCGGGCGGGGGTGGCAGGCTTGCTGCCCCCTCCCTCCACCAAATCCACGCGAGAGCGGCTGGTTTTCCGGGCCGCCTCCGCGACTTCGAAAGGAACGGCTCATGCCGAAAACACAACTCACTGCGGCCAAGTGTCTCGCCGCGACCTGCAAGCGCGGGTCCAAGAAGACCGACTACTGGGATAACGTCACCACCGGCTTCCTGCTGGAAGTCCGGGCGAGTGGCGGCAAAACGTATGCCCTGCGGTACGTCGATCCGAACGGTAAACAACGCCAGATTAAGATCGGCAGGTTCGATGACATCACGTTCGCCCAAGCGCAGAAGATCGCCAAGAAGCTGCGCTCGGAAGTTGTGCTGGGCGGCAACCCTGCCATCCGAAAGGAACGGACCAAAGCAATCCCGACCTACTCCGATCTGGCCCGACAGCACATCGACCATGCGCGGTCCTACCAAAAACGTCCCGAGAACACCGAGGCGGTCATCAACACCCACCTGCTGCCTCGCTGGGGTGCCGTGCGGTTGGACGAGATCACCTCGCAGGCGATTTCTAAGTGGCTCGCCGAAAAGCGCAAGGACCTCGCCCCTGCAACGGTCGAGAAGCTGCGCATGATGCTGGGCCGGTCGTTCGAGCTGGGTCGCCAATGGAACATGCCTGGCGCAGAGATAAATCCGGTGCGCAGTGTCCCACGGTACCGCTTCGACAACGCCCGGGAACGCTACCTCACAACAGAGGAAGCCCATCGCTTGCTGCAAGCCTGTCGGCAGTCAGAGAACACCCAGCTCACTGCGATCGTCAGCCTCCTGATGTTGACCGGCGCGCGGAAAGGTGAATTGCTCAAGGCCAAGTGGAAGCACATCGACTTCGCTCAGCGGTCTTGGCTCATCCCGGACAGCAAGACCGGCAAGGCACGGCGCATACCCCTCTCGTCCGCAGCGATGGCCGTCCTGGGGGATCTGCCCCGGTTCGAGGGGTGCGATTGGCTGGTCCCCAACCCGCGCACTAAGCGGCCCTACAGCGGCCTAAAGCGGCCCTGGGCCACAGCTCGCAAGAAGGCTGGGCTCACTGACTTGCGCATCCACGACCTGCGGCACTCAGCGGCAAGCTTCATGATCAACTCGGGTGTAGACCTCTTTACGGTTGGGCGCATTCTTGGGCACGCCGATCATCAGTCGACGATGCGCTACAGCCACCTCTCGAACGATACCCTCGTCGCAGCGGTGGAGGCAGGGGCAGCGAAACTGACCGGATTGGAGGTCGCTGTTGGCCTTTGAAACCGGTGAGACTAAGTTGGCCTGCCGGGTTTGCGATGCAATTCACATTGCTCGCTGGGACCGCCTGCCTTTGCGCGAGGAATATCACCTAAAGTGCAAACGGTGCGGCTCGACCTTGGCGATCGGTATGAGCGTACGTGACTACGGCGAGCTTCGGCTGGCCGACTAACCAATCCAAGGGGGATGGACTCACGCGAGAGATCGTGTGGGCCATCCCCTTTCTATTTTTTTTTTGGCTTCGGGATAACCTCGGACAATGAGCTCCGTGGCGCGCTCGCTCGGCATGTTCGGGACGGGGAGGGAAGCACGAATAATATGCTTGGGAAGGTTTTCGCTCGCCATTTCGATACGATTTGGGCAGTCGCTGCGTCCGAGTAGGTTGATCAGTTCGTCGGAGGGGGCACCGCACAAACAAGCGAGAAGCGATTATAACAGTATCGCGGGGCGGGGTTTAGACACCTAATCGTCCTCTCGAACGGCTGGACCAGCGAAGAGGCTCTCTGGCTCAAAGGTGCCCTTCAATCGTAGCCGGGATACGGAGGCGCACAGGCCAGGGTTCCCAGATAAATACAGCCGCGATCGCAAAAGCGATGTGCGCCGAAGGTCGCTAGGTGGGAAAGCGGTGGGCGAGGCTGAGTACCTCGTTCTTACGGCTTGGTGGGAGCCGGACTATCGCGCGCACGCGTTAAGTTCTGAGCCTCAGCCACCGGACGGATAATGCGGTTTGTGTGAATGCGGCTAATGTATTGCTTGCCTCCCGAGCTTCTGAAAGAAGAGCAGGCCAAAGGCGCTACAAATTTCTCATGCGTACACCGTAAAACAATGTTGGATGCGATATATTGAGATTACATTAGATGGCTACTGAGGCTCGCTGATATGGACTACGCGAAAGTATTGACCGGCGGTGTTGCAGGTTGGCTCCGATTTGAGTCAGCGTGCGATCGTTCCGGTTTGTTCAGTGAAAAGTATCTAACGGGGGCTATCGGACAAATACTTAGCGGTCGCAGCGGCAACCGAACCCTCGCAGAGTACAGGCATCCCCAGCTCGCCCCCCTCATGAAGGGGCCCGGCCGTAGGCCAGAGGTGGACTTCGTTGTGCGCGATACATCCGATAAAATAACTTTAGCCGTCGAATCCAAGTGGGCGGGGCGCACGAAGCTTTCGACCGAGGCGATACTCTGGGATTTGATCCGCCTAGAGCTCATTGCGCACCATGAAGACGCGCGGTGCATCTTCATTTTGGGAGGTTCAAGGCAAAATCTCGAACGCGTTTTTGCGGAAGCTGCATTTTCGGATTCAGAGACTAAGCCGCATCGTAGACCGGTGCTCCGTCATGACAATAATGTGTTGCATTCGACCCCTCTGGTTCCGACGGTGCCAGTGCGTATCCCCATGCTCAAGAAGCTCTTCGCTCCATATAAGCGGTTTGAATTTCCCGAGAAGATTGTGTCGAGACGCACCGCGCCATCACCGACTGATGCTAAAAAACGTCACTATCAGGTATATGCATGGGAAATCCATTCAGCCGCCAATCGTCAAGTCTTTCGACCTGAAAACTCCAAACATTACAGATGAAAGAAGCAGGGGTGGGATAGTTTGTTTCGTGATGCCGAGAAGAATCCATCGAACTTTCCCGAGGCTACGAGCTGTGGTTTGAAAGGGGAGTACATCGCAAGTGGCAATTGTCCGAAGTCAGAGCTGTCGTCCTTCTAATGTCGAATCTAGGCGGGAGGACGAAAGATGGATCGCTGAGAATGCATTTTCGGATTTGCCGCAACTCTCTCTCACTCGGTCTCCCGTTGCAATGATGTGTCGTGGGGCTCCCGCGCGTTGCCGTAGGTAGGAGACTGGCATGCTCGCTTGTTCGCGCTGGACGGCCTCTTGTGGGCCTCTTACATAATCAAGGCTCTTCGATTGTGAATTGCTAAGCATATTCAATCGCTTGGGGCTGAGCACGGAGTCGTTGAGATTTGCTGAGCGTCGGCATTTACGTCCCCGGCATATAAATCATTGGTAGGACTTGAATGAGGACGCTTGTAAAGGGCCGAACGTCTGGCCAGAGACCTTCTTAAATCGGAGGGATGAAGAGCATGGTCGACGCCTATTACGCCGACACGCGATATGTAGATGTCGAGCAAGCGCGTGTTTACTTCAACACTCGACAGCCCGTTCCGCTCTACACGATTGGTCGGTTTCTAACGACCGTCGGCAAGGAGGTCGATAAAGCTTACGGTGACGGTTTTGTCGTCGAGCTCGAGGCTATCGAGCAAGGCAGTATCGGCTTCATTTTTCGGAAGTTTCGTGAGTGGACGAGCGACGAAGATGACCGTCGCGATCGAGACGAGCGGCTTCTGAAACTCGCGGAGGCTGCGGAGGAACGCGATCAGCGCCTGCTTCAATTGGCTGAGCGTGTCGACCGGCGAGATGAACGGGCATTGGAGCTGGCAGAACGTGCCGATAGACGTGACGACAGAATTCTCTTGGCGACTGTAGTTGGCATCGCACTCGCTGCGCCGTCCGCCGCAAAGGCTGCATTGGAATTGCTGGAGTATGGCGAAGGGACAGAAGTCGTTATTCAGCAGAACGATACCCGACCTGAACTCATCCCCGCGCGAGAATTCGATGATATAATCCAGGACGACCGAAGCGCGCGCCACGCCAAGCGAGCGCAAGCAATCGCCCTCGAAGACCGCCGTATGCTAACCTACCTCGAAGAAAATGCCTTTTTCGATCTCGCGGGCAAGATCGTGCCGAAAAACAAGGATTTTTTCAGAACTGTGAAGGGCAACCAGTATCGGATATTGAACCGGCCAGAGACCTCTCCCGTTGGTACATTGATTGTTATTCACGCTCGTGCCGAACGCGACCAGAATGACCAGATCGGCCTGAACATCCTTGATGTAAGGCCGCTAGACGATGAATAAACCGGCCCCGCTCGACCGACCAGCGGCACCAGTATCGAACTCGCTCATCGGGCATATCCAATGGCATCTATCTAAGTGGGCGTATTTGGTTGGGTGCGATGGCTCAATAGACTGTCCGATGCCAAACCGCATTTGGGAAACGATTCCGAAAGGCTGCCTTAGCTGTCTGTGTTCGGCCATGCGTAGCTTACGCCGAAATGACCGAGATTGGTGCCCAAAGCGGACACCAAGTGGGGTGGCGTGAGGTTGTAATTGGAGCGACCACTGAGCCAAGGTACTTACAAAAGAGAACGAGCTTGAAGCTGCGTCTAGGCACTTTGGGTGGTGCTTGGGAAGCGCAAACCAGGCTGCAACTAGAAGATGTTATGCCTCTGACCCTACACGATAAATTTCGACCTATCCTCTGATTTCGTAATGATGGGGTCAGGTGTTCGAGTCACCTAAGCGGCACCATTCTCAGCTTCTCCGCGCTTCACATTAACGTGAAAAGCTGTTCGGCTGGGTGATCCATGGTGCTCCAAGCGGGTGAGTTCTGGAATCGGAACCTCGCTTCGTTAGCCTCGACCGTGCGAAATCCCGCTGTCGAGGCTGCTGATAGGTCGGCTGTCTGTTCTTCGTTACCGAGGCTGTTCAGGCCTTTATAGATCTCACACCCCATGAACCGCCAAGCTCTCTCCGGTTCCGGTGGATTCCCCTGATCGCATACCCTACTTGGTAGGTTCTCGTTTTTGATGGAGTGAGAGCGGTTACCGAGGCTGCCGATCGCATAAGAAGCCGGATTGGCCGCAGCTCGACGATCACGGTCTTCTGCGCGCCGCCGGGCTTCGGAAAACAAAGGCAGCTCAACGCGCTTTGGAATGATCAGCGCGGGCGCGCGCCATCCTTGTTTTTCGATCGCCTCGATCATCTCGCAGATCCGCGCCTGGCGGCAAAAGCGATTGTCGGGCAACCGGATGTGCCGTCGATATTCATCAATAATGTTGGCGATAGCGATACGGAACATCTCGGTCTTGCGCTCGACAGGCTCGTGCGCACAGGCGTTGGGCCGCGTGTTTTTCTGGCAATGGATGCGCCTTCAAGCATGGATTTTGGGGCCCATCGTTCGGCGTCGGCAGTGGAATGGGTCGGTGCCGATGTTCTGGCGGTGACCGCGCCGGAATTGCGTGCGCAGTTCGGCAAGATCGGGCGTACCGATGCGCGCAAGAGGCTTGCAGGACTTGCGGGGCGCTGGCCGATCGCGGCCGACATGCTGGTCGACTGGGCGCTTCGCACCAGTGAATGGTCTCCCGGCATCACCGACAGCGACATCCTGCATGAGTCAGGCCTGTTCGAATTCGTCAGAACGAGGATTTGGGCGCGTCTCGGCGAAGGCGAACGTGCTGCGCTGAACCGTGCGGCAATGCTGGCCGAGCCAAGGCGGTCTCTGCTGAAGAATGCCGTAGGGCATGACCTCCTGCTGACGAGGTTGGCGATCGAGCTCGACGGGCTTGTTCGCAGGACGGATGATCTGATCGAGCTGAACCCGATTTTGCGGCTGTTCGCCTGGGAGCAGTCCCGGCTGGACGATCCACGCTCGCAAGCGCGCACGATGTCGGAACTGGCCGATGTGTGCTCGATGCATGGGAATCTCAGCGATGCCGCGAGACTGGCATCTGCTGCCGGCCAGCCGGACAAGATCGCGCACTTCGCGGAGCAGCACGGCGCTCTGCTGATCTGGGTCGATTGCGGCTTTTCCGAGCTGCAGTCTCTGGTCGAGAACGCGGGAGATGACGTGATCGCCGGGTCCCCGGTCCTGCAGATGATGCGCTGCATCGTCGACCTCAAACTGGGGCAGATAAGCCGCGCCGAAGCCGAGCTGCACAAGCTTGCAGCGGACCCGACAATTGCCGACACTATGAGGACCGAGGTCGAGATCATCCGGGTCACCTTGCTGGTCTATGGCTGCTCGCTCGCGCGGCAGCACGACCTTGAAATGCTCGCGAACCTGCTGGCCGAGCGCTCGAAAGAGCCGGCATGGCAGTCGTTTCTCGCCACACTCAGCTGTATCCTGAACTCGCAGCGTGCGCGCTTCCATACGGCCCGTGCAAGTCTGCGCGAGGCACGGCGCGAGGCGGAGCGTGCCGGCTCCCGCTATAATCTGATGTTCCTGCTCCTGCACGAGGCAGCGATGCAGATTGCGCAGGGAGAATTGACCAAAGCGCGTGCAGGCATTGCTGCGGCGAGGAAAATGTGGCGCGAAGAATTCGCCCGTGACATCGGGGTGGAGACCGTCATCTCCGCGCTTAGCTCCAAGATCGAATTCGAGACGGGCCGCCTTACCAGTGCCCGCAACTCGCTGCGCAAATCTGCCAATCGTCTGCCCGATGGAGAGGCGTGGTTCGACATCTACTTCGCGGCGTACGAACCGATGGCCCGGCTCCACATGCACGCGCAGGGTCTGACGAGTGCGATCGAATTCCTCGAATCCGAAAAGGCGGTTCTCGATGCGCGAGGGCTGGGCCGGGTCGGGCGATTGCTGGAAGGGTTGGGCCATTGTCTGACAGGCGAAGCGCGTCTTTCTGGCCATGATGTCGAACAGAGGCACTACGACGACATCGCATTGAACGAACAGGCGTGGAGCTGGCAGGAACGCGAGACCTACACGATTGCGGCGGCCTATGGTCATGAAGGCTCGGGCAATGCGGACGAAGCTATCGCGCTGTTGCAGGAAGCGCGAAACGCCGCTGCCGAACGCTCGATCGCGCATTCGCAAGTGCGCTACATGCTGGCGCTGTTCTTGATCTTCCATCGGCATGACCGGCGGGGCGAAGCGCTCGACATTCTGGAAGAGCTTGTTGCGCTGGCAAGTGAGACGGGCATGCGCCAGGTCGCGCAGGATGTGGTGGGGCCGATCCTCCCGCAGTACAGCGAAGAGGTGGTGGCGCGAGGGGCTCTCGACGAAGGACAGCGCAAATTGCTAGCCGAGATCGGACGCGAACGGCAGGACGTCCGCGCGACCAATGCAGCGTTGAGCAAGCGGGAGATCGAGGTTGTCACAATTCTCGCCCAAGGCCACTCGGACAAGGAGATTGCCCGGATTCTCGCGATCAGCGATCACGGCGTGCGCTACCATTTGAAGAATATTTTCAGGAAGTTAGGGGTGCACGACCGGCTCTCAGCGGTTCTCTCGGCCAAGCAGAGGGGCTGGGCCTGACGCGCCTTTCACTACCAATTCGTGTAGGGGTTTATTTCGAGCCCAACACGGTAACTACTAGGTAGGAATCGCGACCTCCCTGCGAGCTCCATTGCTCTTCATCTCAGACCCCGCATCCTCGTGTGTGATCGAAGAGGAGGCGGCTTTTGCGAATTGGTGTCGATGTCGGCGGGACGAACACGGACGCGGTGCTTATCGAGCGCTCGGCTGTTGTCGGCTCGATAAAAGTCCCGACGAGCGAGGATGTCGGAAGCGGCATCGTCGATGCCATTCGCGCATTGCTGGACCAGAAGGGCACACCGCCAGAGGCCATCGCGGCGGTGATGATCGGCACGACGCATTTCACCAACGCGTTCGTCCAGCGCCGCGATCTGGCCAAGGTGTGCTGCATCCGGCTGGGTCTGCCCGCGTCGCGCGGTGTTCCGCCCTTCTCGGGCTGGCCGGACGATGTGCGCGAAGCGGTCTTCGCCGGGGGCGAGCTGGTGGGCGGCGGCTACGAATTCGACGGACGGCTGATCGCCCCGCTCGACGAAGACGCAATTGTGCGGATCGCGCGCTCGGCGGCGCAGGAGGGGATCGCGCAAATCGCGGTATCGGGCATCTTCAGCCAGCTGAACGACGCGCAGGAAAAGCGCGCGGGTGAAATCATCGGGGAGGTAGCGCCCGGTATCGAAATCTCGCTGTCTTCCGAGCTCGGCCGCACCGGCCTGATCGAGCGGGAAAACGCTGCGATCATGAACGCCAGCCTCCGTCCGCTCGCCAGCAAGGTGGCCAGTGCATTTGCCGACGCGCTCGCCACGCTCGGCCTCAGCTGCCCCTATTTTGTAAGCCAGAACGACGGCACGCTGATGGATGCCGAACAGATGCGGCATTATCCGGTGCTGACCTTTGCGGCGGGCCCCACCAACAGCCTGCGCGGGGCGGCCTGGCTGACCGGGATCGAGGACGGGATCGTGGTCGATATCGGCGGCACGACCACCGATGTCGGGGTGTTGATCGGCAATTTCCCCCGCCAGTCGAGCGTCCATGTCGATGTCGGCGGCGTCCGCACCAATTTCCGTATGCCGGACGTGCTCTCGGTCGGGCTGGGCGGCGGCTCACGGGTGCGACTGACCGACGGGCAGCTGACGATCGGGCCGGATTCAGTGGGCCACCACCTCCTTCAGGAAGCACTCGTTTTCGGTGGGGAGCAGTTGACGGCCAGCGACCTTGCCGTTGCCGGCGGCTGGGCCGCGTTCGGCACTCCGTCATGGCTCGCCGATCTCGACCCCGCTATCGCCGCCAAAGGTGCGGAGCGCATTCGCCAGATCCTCGCCACTGCGATCGACAAGGTCAAAACCAGGCCCGAGCCGGTGCCGATGATCCTTGTCGGTGGCGGCAGCGTGCTGGTGGACAAGGCGCCGGCTGGCGTTTCCGAAATGGTGCGCCCCCAACACGCAGGTGTCGCCAATGCGATTGGCGCCGCAATCGGTCAGGTCAGCGGAGAGGTTGACCGCATCTTCACCATCGCGACCAGCGAGGATCGCGAGGCGGCGCTGGAACAGGCGCGCAGTGAAGCGATCGCGAAGGCGCGGGAGGCTGGCGCGTCGGACGCCTCGATCGAGGTGACCGACCTTGAGACTTTCCCGCTCCAGTACCTGCCGGGAGGGGCGACGCGCGTCACCTGCCGCGCGGTTGGCAATCTTGAAATCGAGGACATGGCCCATGGTTGATGCGATCACGCTCGACAATATCGAACACCTCGCCATCGGTTCGGCGTTCCTCGGCACGGGGGGCGGGGGCGACCCCTATCTCGGCTCCTTGCTGTGCCGGGAAGCTGTGGCGGAGTTCGGCTCGGTAAAGCTGGCCGACCCGCTCGCGCTGACCGACCGGGCCAATGTCTTCATCGCCGCCGCGATGGGCGCGCCGACGGTGATGATCGAAAAGCTCTTCTCGCTGGATGACCAGGATCGCGCGGTGCGGGCTCTGGAACGCCATCTGGACCGGCAGGCCAGTGTCATCATCTCGGCAGAGATCGGCGGGTGCAATTCGATGATGCCCGTCGCCTATGCGGCGATGCGCCAGTTGCCCATCCTCGATGCGGACGGGATGGGCCGTGCCTTCCCGCAATTGCAGATGACCAGCTTCAACGTCGCCGGGGTTGCCTGCGCGCCGATGACGCTCGCCGACGAGCACGGCAATGTCGTCCTGTTCGAAGCCGAAAGCGGCAAGAAGGCCGAGGAATTCGCCCGCCCTGTGGTGGCGGTGATGGGGGCTGCCGGGTGCATGTCGTGCTATCCGATGACGGGCGCCCAGGCACGGACCAGTTGCGTGAACTACACCCTGAGCGCTGCCATCGAGATCGGCGAAGCGGTCAGCGGAGCGCGATACGGGGATCTGCCCCCGGTCGAGCGGCTACTCCGCGCGCTCGACGAGCACATTTATTACGACGATCCCGATTGCCTGTTCTCGGGCAAGATCACCGGAGTGGAACGCGACACGCGCGACGGGTGGGTCTTCGGCGAATGCAAGATGGAGGCGGTCGGCGCGACCGGCTCGGCGTCTGTGACATTCCAGAACGAGAACCTGACCGCGCATGTCGATGGCGAACTGCGCGCGATCGTGCCCGACCTGATCACCATCGTCGATACGGAGAGCGGGCATGCGATCCCGACAGAGCGCCTTGGCTATGGTCAGCGGGTCTCGGTGATTGCCTGCGGCGCACCGCCGGCGCTGACCACGCCTGCCGCCCTCGACGTGATGGGGCCGGGCGCATTCCAGATTGACGAGACCTACCGGCCGCTGCGTGAATTGCGGGGCCAGTGAGGGGGGCGACCATGACGACTGTCTATAGAGATCGGAGGACCACTGTGACCAATACTTCATCGCACACACGCGCCATCATCGGCAGCCTGGCCAGCACGATCGCCCTTGCGTGGGCGGGCCCTGCGCTGGCGCAGGATCAGGTCGAGGACGAGGCCGAAGGTCTCAACACGATCGTGGTGACTGCCCAGACGCGCGAGCAGAAGCTGCAGGATGTGCCCATTCAGGTTGCCGCCTTCGACGAACAGCAGATCGCCGACGCAGGGATCACCTCGACCCAGGATTTCATCGACCTGGTCCCCAACGTCTCCTTTGATGACAGTTTTTCCTACCTCAACAGCTTCGTCGTGGTGCGCGGCGTCTCGCAGATCAATAATGCGGATTCGCCTGTCGCGGTGATCGTCGACGGGGTGCCGCAGAACAACCAGAAGCAGCTCAAGCTGAACCTGTTCGATCTTGAACGGATCGAGGTTCTCAAGGGCCCGCAGGGCGGCCTTTATGGTCGCAATGCGATTGGCGGCGCGATCATCATCGTGACCAAGCGGCCCGGCGATGAATTCTCAGGCATGGGCCGCGCGATCTATGGTCGTGGCGATCTGGTGAACCTGAGCGCCGCGGTGTCCGCCCCGATCGGCGATGCGGCGGGCCTGCGCGTTTCGGGCAATTACGTGACGGATAATGGCCGGATCGAGAACAGCTTTACGGGCAAGAAGGTCGATTTCGTCGATCACGACTGGGAGGGGCGGGCACGGTTCGTCGCCGACATCGCCCCAGGCGTCGATGTCGATCTGCGAGCGTCCTATCGCGACTTCAAGGCAGGCGGGATTTACGACAGCCGGGTCGTTTCCGGGGATGCGAACGACATCGTCGATCCGCAGGTGAATATTGAAGGTCTGTCTTACGGCGATATCTTCGATGCAGCGATGAAGTGGGATTTCGAGCTGGGCGGCGGCACCTTCACGTCGATCAGCGGATATACCGATCTGACCGAGAACTATCGCGGGGATCTCGACTTCTCGAACCCGGTGGATGATCCGGACGGTTTCAACGGAACGGGCCTCCAGCTTGGCCAAGGGCAGGATCTGGGCGTCGAACTGCTCAGCCAGGAATTGCGCTATGTCTCCGACGACAGCCTGCCGTTCCGGTGGATACTCGGGGCCTATTACCTGCACACGGATCGCACGCTGCAAACCCGCGGTTTCGTCGATATGGAAGGCATCACAACCGGCGGCGTCGGTTCGCGCGATCAGATCGACGATCCGTCGCTGGTGATCATCAACAACAAGGCGTCCAACAGCAACAACGCCTACGCGGTCTACGCCAATTTCGAATACGACCTCACCGACAGCCTGATCCTGCAAGGCGCGCTGCGGTACGATCGCGACGAACGCGAGCAGACCGATCTCGTCAATGGCGGATCGACCTCGCGCGCCTTCGATGCAGTCCAGCCCAAGGTGACACTGACCTATCGCGTCACCGACGACGCGCTCGTTTACGGGACCTACAGCACCGGATTCCGCTCGGGCGGGTTCAACGGGCCTGGCACGATCATCCCGGTGTTTAAGGACGAATACCTCCAGAACTTCGAGGCGGGTTTCAAGACGAGCTGGCTCAATAATCGCCTCGTCCTCAACGGAGCGGCCTATTTCGCCAAGAGCGACGACTACCAGTATTTCTTCGTCGACGTGACCACCGCATCGCAGATTATCGGCAATATCGACAAGGTCGATATCTTCGGTGTCGAGCTGGAGGTGCAGGCTCTGGTTGCCGACGGGCTGCAGTTGTTCGCGGGGCTTGGTACGACCGATACCACGATCAAGGAAAACGCGCTCGATCCCACATCGGTCGGCAACAAGACGCCCAAGACGACGAATTGGAACAGCAACCTAGGCTTCCAGTACAAGGCCCCGATCAGCAACACGATGGACGTTCTGCTGCGCGGGCAGTGGGAACACCGGGGCGACAAGTACTGGCAGCTGGACAATATCGACGTGCAGGACCCCATCGACCTGCTCGGCATCAGGGTCGGCGTGGAGAACGACCGCTTCGGGCTCTTCTTCACCGCCGACAACATTCTCGGGGAAGAGTATTACGCGGACTACAACCCTGCGAACTATGCCGGCCTGACCGAGGATATCGGCTTTCGCGCGCAGCCTTCGACCTGGGCCATAGAGGCCACGGTCAAGTTCTAGCGCGCGATCGATGGGCGCACACCTAGTCCCGGTGCGCCCATCACCCTCTGGCTTTCGGAATCGCCAAAACAGTTACTGCAAGAAGCTGACGGTCTGGCGGGACGGAATGGCGCGGAGCCTTCATCTCCGCGCGAGTTCCGCGAAAATCTGCCAACGACCCGGGTGCCCATCTTCGTCATCCATGGGGCACCACTCCCTTCGATGGCACATCGCTCAGCATAGTTGTCATGGGGTGCAAGGCGCTTTCAGCGTGGGATCGCTGAAACCTAGTATAATCTCGGCGACATTGCACATACATGTTTGCGCGTGTTAGGCTACGACAAGGATGATCCGAAGGCATTGCCGCCCGGGCTTTGTGCAACAGCCGGGTATCGAGGCATGGCCGAGTAAATGATGGCCCGATGAGCGACGAAGCAACCACGCCCGACGACCGGACGATGCTCGACGAGGTCGCGTCGAGATGTCTTGCCGCGCCGACCCTTCGCACGGCCCGCGTCATCGGCAGGTCCTATGATCGTGCGCTCGCCGGAAGCGGGATCACGATCACGCAATTCACGCTGCTGGTGACGATCGCCAAATACCGGCCGACGTCGATTGCGCAGCTTGGCGAATGGCTCGACATCGAAGCGAGCACGCTATCGCGCAATCTGGCAAAACTGCGCAAGTCGGGTCATGTCGAGCCGCCCGGTAACGAGGGGCGCGCGCAAGAGCTGGTCCTCACGGAGAAGGGGATATCGACGCTGCGTGCGGTCTATCCTAGCTGGCTCGACACGCAGCGGGACCTTGAAGCGCGCCTCGGCCCGCATAATGTGGCGGACGTTCGCAGCCGCCTGACCGATCTCAGGACTGCTTAGCAAGCGCGCTGCCGCAGATGCGCACGGGACTTGCCTGCTTACTCTTAACATGTATATGCACTATCGGACCGGGCGGCGGTTGAACTGGCCGAGGCAGGCTTCGGCGAATTTCTGAATCGCAAACTCGTCACCGCAGTCCCCTGCGGCACGCCGCCACTGGGCGCTTGATCACCACGACAGGAGACGAACCATGCCACTCTGGACCATCTATCACCCGGTCGATGCCTACACGCCCGAGGCCAAGACCGAGATCGCGAAGACCATCGTCGGTTTCTACCCGATACTCCCGGCCTTTTACGTAGGCGTCGTGTTTCATGAGATGCCGAGCGACAGAATGTTCGTCAGCGGCAAGCCGACCGACGATTTCGTCCGCATCGCGGTCGATCATATCGCCCGGCAGTTCCCCGAAGATGCGCTGGCCCAGAAATGGCTCAACCATGTGAGCGCGTCGCTGGCAGCCTTCACCTCGGATCTGGGCTATCGCTGGGAAGTTCACTTCGACGAGACGCCGTTCAAGTTCTGGCGCATCCAGGGCTATCCGGCACCGCTTCCCGACAGCGAGACCGAGCACAAATGGAAGGCCGACGACGCGGCCAGTCCCTACGACTTCGCAGCGTGATGAGGTTACGCGTTCAGCGGCGCTTGGCGAACAGCTCGATCAGCTCTTCGAACTTCTCGCGCTGGTCGCCCTCGTCGCCGCTGGCGATCGCGTCGGCCACGCAACAGGCGGCGTGATCCTTCAGCACCTGGGTTTCCACCTTGGCGAGCGCGGATTTGACTGCCTGCATCTGGTGCAGGATGTCGATGCAGTAACGATCATCCTCGATCATCTGCGCAAGGCCGCGCACCTGCCCGGCAATCCGGTTCAGCCGATTGATCTTGGCGGTTTTCGTGTCGCTCATGGCCGAGCCTCGTGTGTCTGCATACCCAAGGGGGGTATAGGTCCGCGCGGGCGTGGGTTCAATCCGCTGCAAGACGCGGGCCTCGACAAGCTCGGCCTGTTTTGCTGGCCCGGATACGGGCAGCCCTGCTAGCGGTGGAGGCCATGCACAAGCCCTCCCCAAATCAAGTATTTGCCCTTCACGCCGCCGGCTTGCCGGTGGTCGCATGAACACTGCTGAATCCCGGATAGGGGAATGGGCAACCGAGGGGTTGGTCGACGATGTGCGCCCGCAGATGTTCCGGGCGGCGGAGGCCGGTGAGACGTTAGCGCTGGCCACGATCGTGGCGGCCGATGGCGGGCCGCGCCCGGTCGGGGCGCAGATGCTGGTCACCCGGGCGGCCTGGTGGGGCTTTCTCTCGGGCGGCTGTATCGAGGCGGATGTCGCTCTCCACGCGCGCGAGACGATCAGCGACGGGCAGCCGCGGCGGCTCGTTTACGGCGAGGGCAGCCCCTTCATCGACATCCGTCTGCCGTGTGGAGGGCGGATCGAGGTGGAGATCGAGCGTGTCCCGCCCGACGATGCGGCAGTGCACGAACTGCGCCGTCTGACGCAGGCGCGCGAACCCGCCTTGTGGATCAGCGATGGCACCCACCGCAGCTGTCGCAAGAGCACGTCGCCCGATCCGACGCTGCGCGCACGGGTCCAGCGTCGCTACGATCCCGCGCAGCGGCTGGTGGTGGCCGGAACCGACCCCTTCGCGCTCGCTATCGCCGCGCTTGGCCAGCGCATCGGGTGGGATACCGTGCTGCTCGCGCCTTTCGCTCTGGAAGGTGACGAGCCTTTCGACGTGCCGGTGCTGCGCAGCGGACTGGCCGATTCGCTTGCGAGCATCGCTCCCGACCAATGGACCGCCATCGCCGTCGCGACGCATGATCTGGAGCGCGATCGGGAGGCGCTGGTGCCCGCGCTCGCTGGAGCGGCGGGCTATGTCGGCGTACTCGGCTCGCGGCGCAAGCTGGACGAGCGCAAGGCAGGCCTGCGCGCGGCGGGGCTGTGCGAGGCTCAGATCGAGCGCCTCAGGGCCCCGATCGGCCTGCCGATCGGGGCGGCATCCCCGTGGGAGGTTGCGCTGTCGGTAATCGCCGAGATCGTCGCCGACTCGCGCGCGCGTGCCACCGGCGAAGCTGCATGACCGGCCCGGCTGCACGCCGAGAGGTGCTCGCCGGATGCCACGCCATCGTGCTGGCGGCTGGCGGGGCGAGCCGGTTCGGCGGCGGCAAGCTGCTCGCGCCGCTCGGTGGCAGGCCTCTGGTGGGCCGCGCGGTGGGAGCCGCTTTCGCCGCGCCAGTGGAAACGGTCCGGGTGGTCGTTGGGGCCGAGGCGGAGCGGGTGCGTGAGGCGGTGCTGGCCGCGCAGACACAGCAGCCGGAATTCGTGCAGTGCCATGCCTGGCAGCAGGGCCTCTCCGCATCGCTGAGGGCGGGGATCGATGCGCTGCCCGCCGATGCCCGCGCTGTGGCAATCTTCCTCGGCGACATGCCAGCCCTCAGCGGGCAGCTCGCAGGCGAGGTGCTGCGCGCGGTTCTGGGCGGAGCCCCGGCGGCATATCCGGTTTTCGGCAAGGTGCCCGGCCACCCGGTCGCGCTCTCGCGGGCGCTGTTCGAACGGGTCGCGCATCTGGAGGGCGATCGCGGCGCGCGCGCGCTGATCAAGGATCATCCCGGCGTGGTCCGCCTGCCGGTCGACGATCCGGGCTGTATCGCCGATATCGACACGCGAGACGATCTGCGCGTCTACGCGCGCGCGTAGACGCGGCTTATACCTCCGGTAGGAACGCGCGGTCATTAGTTAGGCACTGATTTACGATTTGGCCCTAGCCATAGGCATAGGGAGGAGTTCGTTGATGATGCCGGAGACTCTATTGCAAGGTCGCAACGGGACCTTGTTCTACGTGCTGGCGCAGATCGCCTTGCGCTACGCCCTGGTCGTCGCGTTGGTGGCGGTGTTGTGCATTCCGGTGGCGCAAGGATCGTGGGTCACCATGCTGCAGGTCCTTGGGGCCGGGCATCTGTTTCTGGCCTTCGCCCTCAGCCTCATCATCCATTGGGTCAGGAAAGCGCAGTCTGCGGAGAACAAGGCGCGCCTTACCGGCATCAACGAGACGCAGGAACAGATCGAAGAGCTGTTCGCGATGACCGACACGCTGCAAAGCGCGGATAGCAACGCCGATGCCGCGCAGGTTTTGCGCGCCACCAGCCGCAAGCTGCTGCCCGGTTGCGGCGTCGCCCTGTATGTGTTCAACAATTCGCGCGACCGGCTCGATCTGATCGACAGCTGGGACATGCCCGAGGCCTATGTCGCTTCCGAGAGCCTCGTCCCGTCCAACTGCTGGGCGCTGAAGCGGGGCAAGGACCATTTCAACAATCCACAGGAACAGTCGCTGTGCTGTTCCCACTATATCGGCGAAGTTGCGAGCATCGAAGTGCCGATGATGGCGCGCGGGCAGGTTTTCGGCCTGCTGGTGCTGGGCGACCGTGGCGGCAAGTGCTCCAATGTCGAAAAGGCCCGCCGGATCGCCCGGGCGCTGGCCGATTCGACCTCGCTCGCGCTGTCCAACATATCGCTGCGTGAACAGCTGCGCACCCAGTCGCTGCGCGACCCGATGACCGGCCTGTACAACCGTCGCTACATGGAAGACACGCTCGATCGCTTCCTCGCGCTGGCACAGCGCCAGCGCCAGTCGACCTCGGTGCTGATGATCGACCTCGACAATTTCAAGACGCTCAACGACGAACATGGCCATGCCAAGGGCGATGCCGTACTCAAGGATGTCGCCGCGCATGTGGTGGGCGCGCTGCGCCCGTCGGACATCGTGTGCCGCTATGGCGGCGAGGAACTGCTGGTGATCCTGCCCGATTGCGGGATCGACGATGCGATGATGCGTGCCGAGCAGGTGCGCGCTCGCATCGAATCGCTGTCGGAACAGCATGGTTGCCGCGTCACCGCCTCGATCGGGATCGCCTCCATTCCCGAGACCGCCAAGTCATCCAGCGACCTGCTATCCGCGTCCGACGCCGCGCTCTACGAAGCGAAGGCGATGGGCAAGAACCAGGTCCATGCCGCACCGCCGGTCATCACAAAGAAGGCGGGCGAAAACGTGACCGCCCGCCTCGTGGTCAGTTGACTGCCTGTCAAGCTCAGGCCTTGAGCCGCGCGGCGTGCCACGCCACGTGATCGGCCAGAAAGCTCGAGATGAAGTAATAGCTGTGATCGTACCCGTCGCGCATGTTGAGCGTGAGCGGGATATTCGCGTTCTTGCACGCCTCGGCCAGCAGTTCGGGCCTGAGCTGTTCCTCAAGAAACTGGTCCGCCGTGCCCTGTTCCACCAGCAAGGCATCGGCCCGCGCGCCATCCTCGATCAGCGCGCAGGCGTCGTACTCACGCCACGCCGCGCGGTCTTCACCCAGATAGCCCGATAGCGCCCTTTCGCCCCACGGAACCCGGCCGGGCGCGACGATCGGGCTGAACGCGCTGATCGACGCGAAGCGATCGGGATTTCTCAGGCCGATGGTCAGCGCGCCGTGACCGCCCATCGAATGGCCGGTGATCCCCTGGTGCGCCATATCGACCGGGAAGTGCTCCGCGATCAGCGCGGGAAGCTCATCCTCGATATAGCTGCACATCTGGAAGTGCGGCGCCCACGGCTCCTGCGTCGCGTCGACATAGAACCCTGCGCCCTGGCCCATGTCGTACGCCTCGTCGTCGGCCACGCCCTCACCGCGCGGGCTGGTATCGGGCGCGACGAAGACGATGCCGGCTTGCGCGCATGCAGCGCGGTATTCGCCCTTTTCGGTCACGTTGGCGTGAGTGCAGGTCAGGCCGGAGAGATACCACAACACGGGCAGCTTCGCGCCCGGCGCATGGTCGGGCACGAAGACGGAAAAGGTCATGTCAGTGTCGGTGGCAGTGCTCTTGTGACGATAGACGCCCTGCATCCCGCCATGGCTGCGGTTCTCGCTGACGGTTTCGATGCCCATTCTACACCTCCACCGGAACGAAGGCGGTCGCGGCATCGCCGGTGTTGGGCGTGCCGTCGGCATCCATCACCAGCAGCTTCGCCTCGCCGGCGGTAGCGCGGGGGCGATGCTCGACACCGCGCGGTACCACGATCAGTTCGCCCTGCGCGATGTGCTCGACCCGGTCGCGAAACTCGATGTCGAGCTCACCCTCGACCACCAGGAACAGCTCGTCGGTGTCGGGGTGGCAATGCCAGTGATAATCTCCCTCGACCCGCGCAAGCCGGACCTCGTTACCGTTGTAGCGCGCCGCGAGGCGGGGCGACCAGTGTTCGGAGAACAGGGCGAACTTCTCGGCCAGATTGACCTTTGCCGGGGCACTGCTGCCCATCAGTCGTACACCACAACTGAGCGGATGCTTTCGCCCGAGTGCATCAGATCGAACGCCTTGTTGATCTCGTCGAGCTTCAGCACATGCGTGATCATCGGGTCGATCTGAATCTTGCCGTCCATGTACCAGTCGACGATCTTGGGCACATCGGTGCGGCCTTTCGCACCGCCGAACGCGGTGCCGCGCCAGTTGCGCCCCGTAACCAGCTGGAACGGGCGCGTCTCGATCGTCTTGCCCGCTTCGGCCACGCCGATGATGATGCTGGTGCCCCAGCCCTTGTGACAGCATTCGAGCGCCTGGCGCATCACCTCGGTATTGCCCGTGCAGTCGAAGGAGTAGTCCGCCCCGCCATCGAGCATTTCGACGAGGTGAGCGACGACATCGTCCACATCCTTCGGATTGACGAAATCGGTCATCCCGAAATGTTCGGCGTAGGGCTTCTTGTCGGAGTTGATGTCGACACCCACGATCCGGTCGGCACCCGCCATGCGCGCGCCCTGGATCACGTTGAGCCCAATGCCGCCGAGGCCGAACACCACGACATTGTCGCCCGGGCGCACGTCGGCGGTGTTGACCACCGCGCCCACGCCCGTCGTCACGCCGCACCCGATATAGCAGCTGGTGTGAAACGGTGCGTCCTCGCGGATCTTGGCGACCGCGATCTCCGGCAGGACGGTGAAGTTCGAGAAGGTCGAGCAGCCCATGTAGTGGTAGATCGGCTTGCCCTGATAGCTGAACCGCGTGGTCCCGTCGGGCATCAGGCCTTTCCCTTGCGTCTCGCGGATCGCGCTGCACAGGTTGGTCTTGCCCGACAGGCACATTTTACACTGGCGGCATTCCGGCGTGTAGAGCGGGATGACGTGATCGCCTTCCTTCACGGATGTAACGCCCGCACCCACTTCGCGCACGATCCCGGCGCCTTCATGGCCGAGCACGCTGGGGAACAGGCCTTCGCTGTCCAGCCCGTCGAGCGTATAGGCGTCGGTGTGGCAGATCCCGGTCGCCTTGATCTCGATCAGAACCTCGCCCGGCTTGGGCCCTTCCAGATCGAGTTCCACGATCTCCAGCGGCTGCTTGGCTTCGAAGGCGACGGCGGCGCGGGTTTTCATGGGGGAATTCTCCTTCTTGCGGGGTCTGTCTGGATGGCAACGCGCCGGGTGGCGCAAACGTGCCTTGCGCTTGTTCGGATGCCTGCCTAGGCCCTTGATCCGTGATCGATCAATCCGCCTTTCGCGATGCGCTCGGTACTTTTGTCACCGGTGTGACGATCGTGACCGCCTATGACGAGGACGGGCAGCCTTCCGGATTGACCGCGAACAGCTTCAATTCGGTCTCGCTCGACCCGCCGATGGTGCTGTGGAGCCTGTCGCTCGGCAGCCGCAACCTGCCCGTGTTCCGCAATGCAAAGGCGTGGGCGGTGCATGTGCTGGCGGCGGACCAGCAGGCGCTTTCCAACCGCTTCGCGAGCCGCGGGGCGGACAAGTTCGGCGATCTGGATTGCGGCGACGGGCCCGAAGGGGCGCCGCGTCTGGAAGGGTGTGCGGCGCGCTTCGGCTGCACTGCCAAGTTCGAATACGAGGGCGGCGATCATGCGATCTTTCTTGGCGAAGTGGTCGATTTCGAACGGACTAGCGCCGAACCTCTGATCTACCATGGCGGGCGCTATGGCCGGGTCATGCCCGATGGCGAACCCGCCAGCGATACCGCCAAGGCGCAACTGGTCAGCGACGGCCTGATCGTCCAGGGCGGCGAGGGCTGGCGGCTGACCTCCGCAGGCCGCGCCCAGCTGCACCTTCTGCGACAGATCGAGAGCGGCTGATCCAGCTGCGGGTCGGGCCGCGTTCACCCTCGCGGTCTCGCGGGACTTGTAGATATAAAAATATCTTTATATGTCGGGTCGCGATGCGGACCGAAGCCATCTTGCGCGCGCTTGGCGATACCACCCGGCTGCGGATCATGCGGCTGCTGGGCGCGATGGAGCTTGCGGTCGGCGAATTGTCGCAGGTCCTTCAGCAAAGCCAGCCGCGCGTGTCGCGCCATGCTTCGATCCTGTGCGACGCAGGGCTCGCGGTGCGTCGCCGCGAAGGCAGCTGGATCTATCTGCGCGCCGCCACCGAGGCCGCGCATGGATCGCCGCTGACGGCGGCGGTCGCCCGGCTGCTCTCGATTGCCGAGCATGAAGACCCCGAATTCGCCGCGCAGTGCGAAGAAGACCGGCTCCAGCTCGCCGCGATCCGCAATGCGCGCGAGGACAAGGCGGCCGAATGGTTCGAGGCCCACGCAACCGAATGGGACGACCTGCGCCGTCGCCACAGCCCGGACGAGAAGGTCGAGGAAGCCTTGCACCGCGCGCTGGGGGGCGAGCCGCTGGGAGAACTGCTCGATATCGGCACCGGCACCGGGCGGATGGCGGAACTCTTCGTCGAAGGAGCATCGCGGATCGTCGCGCTCGACAAGAGCCTGGAGATGCTGCGGGTGGCGCGGGCCAAGCTGCAGCACCTGCCTGCGGAGAAGGTCGAGCTGGTGCAGGGTGATTTCCTCTCCCTGCCCTTCGACAGCGCGTCGTTCGACACGGTGCTGTTCCACCAGGTGCTGCACTATGCGCCCGACCCGCTGGTGCCGTTGCGCGAAGCCGCACGCGTTTTGCGGCCTGGTGGGCGGATCGCGATCGTCGACTTCGCCGCCCACCAGCAGGAGGAATTGCGCGAGCGTTTCCAGCACGCTCGCCTCGGGTTCGAAGACGGCCATCTGGTCCACGCGCTGGAACAGAGCGGCTTTGTCAGTGAACCTCCAATCTCGCTCGAAGGCGATACCCTGGAGGTCAGAATCTGGGTGGCCCGGCGCGTCGATGCGTTCGGCACCCGCGACAAAACACGAAAGGCGGCACGATGATGGCCCGACCAAGCCCCATGGATCCCGCCCACGAGGCAGATTACGCCAAAGCCCCGCCGCTGTTCAGCGGTTTGCCGGGCGATATCGACGTCAGCTTCGAATTCTTCCCGCCCAAGACCGAGAAGATGGAAGCATCGCTGTGGAGCGCGATCGAAGAGCTCAAGCCGCTCGATCCACACTTCGTCTCGGTCACCTATGGCGCGGGTGGCTCGACGCGGGAGCGGACGCACAAGACGGTTGCGCGGATCATCGCCGAGGCCGGGTTGCCCGCCGCCGCGCATCTTACCTGCGTCAACGCCTCGAAGAAGGAAACGCAGCGGATTGCGGAGCATTACTGGGAAGCAGGCGTGCGCCACATCGTCGCGCTGCGCGGCGACATGCCGCGTGATGACGGCACGCTCGGTCCGTTCGAGGCGCACCCCGATGGCTACGCCAATGCCGAAGAACTGGTGCGCGGGCTGAAAGAGGTCGCCGATTTCGAGATTTCGGTCAGCGCCTATCCCGAATGCCACCCCGATGCGCAAAGCCCGCAGGCAGAGATCGACTATCTCAAGCGCAAGATCGATGCCGGTGCGGATCGCGCGATCACGCAATTCTTCTTCTCGCCCGACAGGTTCTTCGAATTCCTCGACAAGACCGGGAAGGCGGGGATCGACGTGCCGATCGTGCCCGGTATCCTGCCGATCACCAATGTCGCCAAGGCGCGCGAATTCGCCGGGCAGTGCGGCGCGGAGATTCCCGCGTGGATGGACAACCTGTTCGACGGCCTCGACCGGCGCCCTGCGGCACGCCAGCTGGTTTCCGCCACGATCGCTGCAGAAATGTGCCGTCAGCTCTACGCGGGCGGAATTCGCCACTATCATTTCTATACGCTCAACCGCGCCGACCTCGCCTACGCGATCTGCCACCTGCTCGGCATGCGGCCTACGGAGAACGCAGCATGACCGACGCCCGACAGACCCTGATGCAGGAGGCCGCCAAGCGCGTCCTCATTTCCGATGGCGCGTTCGGGACGCAGATCCAGAACCGCAAGCTGACCGAGGCGGACTACGCTGGCGACCTGGGCCTGACTGCCGACCAGAAGGGCAATAACGACATCCTCGCGCTGACCCGCCCCGATGTGATCGCCGACATTACCCGCGCCTATCTGGATGCCGGATCGGACATCGTCTCGACCAACACCTTCTCCGCCAACACGATCAGCCAGGCGGATTACAATGCGCAAGACAAGGTCGAGGCGATCAACGTCGAATCCGCGCGGCTCGCGCGCGAACTGGCGGACGAATATGCGGCGAAGGACGGCCGCCCTCGCTTCGTCGCGGGCGCCATCGGTCCGACCAACAAAACCCTGTCGCTGTCGCCCGATGTCGAAGACCCCGGCTATCGCGAGATCACTTTCGACCATCTGGTCGAGGTCTATCGAGAGCAGGCTGCTGCGCTGATAAAGGGTGGGGCGGACTTCATCCTGATCGAGACCGTGTTCGACACGCTCAACGCCAAGGCGGGCGTGTTCGCGGTAAAGAAGCTGGAGCGCGAGCTTGGCCGCGAGGTGCCGATCATGATGAGCATGACGCTGACCGACCTTTCGGGCCGCAACCTGTCGGGCCACACCGTCGAGGCGTTCTGGTACGCGGTACGTCACGCGAAGCCGATCACCATCGGCCTCAATTGCAGCTTTGGCGCGGAGCAATTGCGCCCGCATGTGCAGCTGCTGGCCAAGCTCGCCGATACGCTGGTGATGGTCTACCCGAACGCCGGGCTCCCCAACGAGCTGGGCGAATATGACGAAGAACCCGACACCACCGCAGCGCTGGTGAAGGCCTGGGCGGACAAGGGCCAGGTCAACATCCTGGGCGGCTGCTGCGGTTCGACCCCTGAACATATCGCCGCGATGGCAAAGGCCGTGGAAGGCCTGTCGCCGCGCGAACTGCCCGAGCCGCCCACCGTGATGCGTCTCGCCGGGCTCGAACCCTTCGAGATCGCTGCATGACCGATGCCGCTTTGGAGCGTTTGGTGGTGCGAGAGGCCGAAGGTGAGGATGCCGGGCGGCTGGCGCTGGTTTCCGATGCGACCTTCCTCGAAACCTTTGCCGGATTGATCTCCGGTGACGCGCTTGTCACCCATTGCCAACGGCAGCACGCGCCCGCCTATCTGGGCGAACTGCTGGAGGGCGGGGCGCGCGCCTGGCTGGCCGAACTGGACGGCGCGCCGATCGGCTATGCCCTGCTCACCGCGCCCGAACTCGACGCCGCGCGCGAAGGCGATGTCGAGCTCAAGAAGATCTACCTCCTGTCGCGCTTTCACGGCAGCGGCATTGCCGCCCGTCTGCTGGACGCCGCGCTTGCCGGGGCGGCGGGCCATGCGCGCCTGCTGCTGGGGGTGAAGGACGATAATCACCGCGCCATCGGTTTCTACACCAAACAGGGATTTCGCCAGATCGGGACGCGTCGCTTCAATGTCGGCGGCACGTTGTACGACGATGTCGTTCTTGCCCGCGATCTGGACCGGACTTAAATCATGACCGAGCAAAATATCGCCAACTTCGTCAATATCGGCGAGCGGACCAATGTGACCGGCTCCGCCCGGTTCAAGAAGCTGATCATGGACGGCGATTACGCGACCGCGGTCGAAGTCGCGCGCCAGCAGGTCGAAAACGGCGCGCAGGTGATCGACGTCAACATGGACGAAGGCCTGCTCGACGCGGTTCACGCGATGACCACCTTCCTCAAGCTGATCGGTGCCGAGCCCGATATCGCCCGGGTGCCGGTGATGGTCGACAGCTCGAAATGGCATGTGATGGAGGCGGGCCTGCAATGCGTCTCGGGCAAGCCGATCGTGAACTCGATTTCGATGAAGGAAGGCGAGGAGGAATTCCTCGCCCACGCACGGCTGTGCATGGATTACGGCGCGGCTGCCGTGGTGATGGCCTTCGACGAGACCGGCCAGGCGGACACCAAACAGCGCAAGGTCGAAATCTGCACCCGCGCCTACAAGCTGCTGACAGGAATCGGCTTCCCGCCCGAAGACATCATCTTCGACCCCAATGTCTTCGCAGTGGCCACGGGGATCGAGGAGCATGACCGCTACGGGCTCGACTTCCTGGAGGCGGTGAAGGAGATCAAGGCCGCGTGCCCGCATGCCAAGACCAGCGGCGGGCTCTCCAACCTCTCTTTCAGTTTCCGCGGCAACGAGGTCGTGCGCCGCGCGATGCACTCGGTCTTTCTCTACCATGCGATCCCCGCCGGGCTCGACATGGCGATCGTCAACGCGGGCCAGATCGACATCTACGACCAGATCGACCCCACCTTGCGCGATGCGTGCGAGGACGTGATCCTCAACCGCGACGTGCCGGGCGAGGAGACCGCGACCGAGCGCCTCATCGCGCTTGCCGAAAGCTACAAGGGCAAGGACCAGAAGGCGGAGAAGGAAGCCGCCGAGTGGCGCGGCTGGCCGGTCGAGAAGCGGCTGGAGCATGCGCTGGTCAAGGGCATCGACGCGCATATCGTCGACGATACCGAGGAAATGCGCGCCGCCACCGAAACGGCGGGCGGCCGCCCGATCGAGGTGATCGAAGGCCCGCTGATGGACGGGATGAACGTGGTCGGCGACCTGTTCGGGTCGGGCAAGATGTTCCTGCCGCAGGTGGTCAAATCGGCGCGCGTGATGAAGAAGGCGGTCGCCCACCTGATCCCCTATATCGAGGCCGAAAAGGACAAGCTGCCCGCCGCCGAGCAGAAGACCAAGGGCAGAATCGTGATGGCGACCGTGAAGGGCGACGTCCACGATATCGGCAAGAACATCGTCGGCGTCGTGCTCCAGTGCAACGGCTACGACGTGATCGACCTCGGCGTGATGGTGCCGTGGAGCGACATCCTTAAGGCGGCGAACGACAACAAGGCGGATATCATCGGCCTGTCGGGCCTGATCACCCCCTCGCTCGACGAGATGGTGACCGTGGCCGAAGAGATGCAGGGCGCTGAGATGACGATCCCGCTGCTGATCGGCGGGGCGACCACCAGCAAGGTCCATACCGCGCTGAGGATCGATCCGGCCTATAAAGGCCCGGTGATCCATGTGCTCGACGCGAGCCGTGCGGTCGGGGTGGCTAGCCGCCTGCTGTCCGATACGCAGCGCGACCAGTTCGTCGACGACACCGCGAGCGACTACGTGAAGGTGCGCGAGGCGCGCGAGGGGAAGACCAAGAACCCGCTCTTCACGCTCGAGGAAGCGCGCGCCAACCACTACGATCCGTTCTATCGCGACAAGCCTGGCCATCCGCAGAAGCCGGGCCTGCATGTCTTCGACGATTGGTCGCTGGCGGACCTGCGCGAGTATATCGACTGGACGCCGTTCTTCCGCGCATGGGAATTGCACGGCAACTATCCCAAGATTCTAGACGATGAGGTTGTCGGAGAAACCGCGCGCACGCTGTTCGACGATGCCAACGCGATGCTCGACCGGATAATCGACGAGAAATGGCTGACCGCACGCGGCGTGTGTGGCCTGTGGCCCTGCGCGCGCGATGGCGACGACATCACCGTTCACGTCGATGAGGGCCAAAAGCACGTGGTGCTCCCCATGCTGCGCCAGCAGATCAAGAAGAGCCGCGACCGTGCGAACATGTGCCTAGCCGATTTCATCGATCCTGCGGGCGACTGGATCGGCGGCTTCGCAGTCGGCATCCACGGGATCGACGAGCCTTCGCGCAAGTTCATCGCGGACAAGGACGATTATTCGGACATCCTGCTCAAATCGCTCGCGGATCGCTTCGCCGAAGCTTTTGCCGAGCGGCTGCACAAGCATGTCCGCACGGATCTTTGGGCCTATGCGCCCGACGAACAGTTGACCAACGATGCGCTGATCAAGGAAGACTATCGCGGCATTCGCCCCGCACCGGGCTACCCCGCATGCCCCGATCACTCGCTCAAGCCGATGCTGTTCGAGATGCTCGATGCGGAGGCCAATACGGGCCTCACGCTGACCGAGAATTTCGCGATGTGGCCCACCGCTGCGGTCAGCGGGCTCTATTTCGGGCACCCTGAAGCGGAGTATTTCGGAGTTGCGCGAATCGGGCGCGACCAGCTGGAAGATTATGCGCAGCGCAGAGGCGTGGATATCGCGACCGCCGAACGCTGGCTGCGTCCCAATCTCGATTGACGCACCGCAGCAAATAACGCACACCGCGAGCCGTTCACCGCAGAAGCGATTCTGCGGCGGAGCGCGCGGGAGAGATCGGCAGCTTTCGGGGTGAAACCCGGTGAGCTGGCGGCGCCGAAGGAGCAACCGCCCCGGAAACTCTCAGGCAAGGCGAACCGCGCGCGCCGAATGAACACTCTGGAAAGCGCCTCCCCCCTCAAGGGCAGGCCACCGAAGGGGTAAGCTCTCAGGTATTCCGACAGAGGGGGCAGGCGGCAAGGATGCGCACGAACGCGCGTCTTCCCGCAGCTGTCGGATATTGCATGATGAGCGAAGAGACCGAAACACCCGAAGAAACGCAGACGCTGCCGCTCGATGCGTGGCACCGTGCGCAAGGCGCGCGGATGGTGCCTTTCGCGGGCTACGAAATGCCGATCCAATATGAGGGCATCGTGGCCGAGCACGAATGGACGCGCACCAGCGCAGGCCTGTTCGATGTCTCGCACATGGGCCAGCTGCTGCTCTCCGGCCCCGATCTCGATGCGGCGGTGGAAGCCGTGCTGCCGATCGACCTGTCGACCCTGAAGCTGGGGCGGCAGCGTTATTCGCTGCTGCTCGACGAGAACGGCGGCGTGCTCGACGACCTGATGGTCTCGCGCTGGCCCGAGCATCTCTACCTCGTGGTCAACGGCGCGACCAAGTGGGACGATATCGGCCACCTGCGCGAACATCTGCCCGACGACATTACGCTCAACCACCTCGAAGACCGCGCGCTGCTCGCCTTGCAGGGGCCGAAGGCGGCGGATGCACTGGCGCGGCATGCGACAGGCGAATACCCGCTGTCTGCGCTGACCTTCATGAAGTTCGGCCAGTACACCATTGCCGGTCACGAAGTGACGATCGCGCGCGCCGGATATACCGGCGAAGACGGGTTCGAGATTTCGGTCGCCGCCGATGCCGTGGAACAGGTCGCCACGCTGCTTTGCGGCGAACCCGAGGTGAAACCCATCGGCCTTGGCGCGCGCGATTCGTTGCGGCTGGAGGCGGGGCTGCCGCTTTACGGCCACGACCTCTCGCCCGAGACCAGCCCGATCGAGGCGGGGCTGGTGTTCGGCATCAACAAGCGCCGCCGGACCGAAGGCGGCTACCCCGGTGCCGAACGGATCAACCGCGAGATTGCGAACGGCACGCCGCGCAAGTGGGTCGGCCTCACACTCGAAGGCCGCCTGCCCGCACGCGAGGGTGCGGAGATTTTCGCGGGAGACACGCAGGACGGCCCCAAGATCGGGGTAGTCACCAGCGGCGGCTTCTCGCCCACGCTGGGCCACCCGATCGCGATGGGTTATATCGATTCCGCCCATACCGAAGCAGGAACCGCGCTTGAAGTGCAGGTGCGGAACAAACGCCTGCCCGCGCGCGTCGCGAAAATGCCCTTTGTCCAACACCGCTATTTCCGGGGGAGCTAGCAAATGTCCCGTTACTACACCGAAGACCACGAGTGGATCGAAGTCGAAGGCGAAGCCGCCACAGTCGGCATCACCGAATATGCGCAGGAACAGCTGGGCGACATCGTGTTCGTCGAACTGCCCGACGAAGGCGCCGAGCTTGAAAAGAGCAAGGACGCGGCGGTGGTCGAATCCGTCAAGGCCGCAAGCGACGTCTACGCGCCGATCACCGGCACCGTGATCGAGGTAAATTCCGCGCTCGAAGAAGACCCCGCACTGGTCAACACCTCGCCCGAAGAAGACGGCTGGTTCTTCAAGCTGACCATCGCCGACGAGAGCGAGCTGGAAGGCCTGATGGACGAGGGCGCCTACAAGAGTTTCGTCGGGGGGCTTTAATGCTGCGGGGTGCGCCCTTGGTGCTGCTCGCCAGCTTGCTATCGGCGTGCGTGTCTTATGCCGATCGTCCACGCACGTGGACGGTCGACGAAGTGTTGGAACGTGCCCTCGAGCTCGATGGTCAGCGCATTCAAGTCGTTGGCTTCGTCTCTGAATGCGATCGGCTCAATTGCGCCATTTTCTCGCAGGCGGATTCTCCTCGGCAGTTACTTCCCATCGGCTCCGCGCCCGCTTTCGATAAGTCCGTAATGGGCTTCGACAATCGGGAGGCGGTCGTCGAAGCGACACTCGACATTGCATGCCTTCGCTCGAAGCTAGGTACCCGCCCTGATGGTTCGCCTTACGCGCCCTGCACCGACCGCGCCGACGTTCTCAAAAATGCGACACTGGTGTCCGCCAAATAACGGAAATCAAGGCTTATGCGCTACCTCCCCCTGACCGACGCCGACCGTGGCGAAATGCTCGCGAAAGTCGGTGCGTCCAGCATCGACGATCTGTTCGTTGATGTGCCGCAAGAGGCCCGACTGGACGGGCCGATCCGCGGCCTGCCGATGCATGCCAGCGAGATGGCGGTGGAGCGGCATATGCGCCGCCTCGCCACCAAGAACCTCGCAGCGGCGGATGCGCCGTTCTTCCTCGGTGCAGGCGCCTATCGCCACCATGTGCCCGCGAGCGTCGATCATATCATCCAGCGCGGCGAGTTCCTGACCGCCTACACTCCCTATCAGCCCGAGATCGCGCAGGGCACGCTGCAGATGCTGTTCGAATTCCAGAGCCAGGTCGCGCGCCTTTATGGCTGCGCGGTCGCCAATGCCTCGATGTACGACGGCTCGACCGCGTGCTGGGAAGCGATCGCGATGGCGGGGCGGATTGCGCGCGGCAAGCGCCACAAGGTCGTGCTCTCGGGCGCGCTGCACCCTCATTACGCCGAAGTCGTCCGCACGATGGCGAAGTTCACCGATGACGAGATCGCCGACGCGCAGCCGACGCTCAAGGGATCTCCCGACCTCGGCGGGCTGATTGGCCGGATCGACGAGGATACGTCGTGCGTCGTGGTGCAGTACCCGGACATTCTCGGGCGTCTGTCCGACCTCGAAAAGATCAGCGAAGCCGCCCATGCCAAGGGCGCGCTGGTGATCGCGGTGAACCTTGAACCGGTCGCACTGGGCGCGGTGAAGTCGCCCGGCGAGATGGGCGCGGATATCGTCGTCGGCGAAGGGCAGTCGATCGGCGTCGGCCTCCAGTTCGGCGGGCCCTATCTCGGCCTGTTCGCGGTGCGCGACCCCAAGCATGTGCGCATGATGCCCGGACGGCTTTGTGGCGAGACGCAGGATGCCGAGGGCAAGCGCGGCTTCGTGCTGACGCTCTCCACGCGCGAGCAGCATATCCGGCGCGAGAAGGCGACCAGCAATATCTGCACCAACAGCGGGCTGTGTGCGCTGGCGTTCAATGTCCACATGAGCCTGCTGGGCGAGAAGGGCTTGCGGCAGCTGGCGGCGGAGAACCACCGGCTCGCGTGTCTTGCGGCGGACAAGCTGGCGCAGGTGCCCGGCGTCACCGTGCTCAACGACAATTTCTTCAACGAATTCACGCTGATGATCGGGCAGGACGCGCGCGCCGTGGTGCGCAAGCTGGCCGACCAGGGCATCCTTGCAGGCGTCTCGCTTGGGCGCCTCTTCCCGGCCAATGACGCGCTGTCCGAAGGCCTGCTCGTCACGCTCACCGAAACCACGAGCGAGGAGGATATCGACACCCTCTGCGCTGCTTTGAAGGAGGTGCGGGCATGAACGCGCCGAACAGATCGGGCTGGAAGCCCTCCGCACCCATCTCTGGCGACAGCGAAAGCGCCACCTTCACCGGCAACCGCGCGCTGATGCTGGAAGAGCCGCTGATCTTCGAGATCGGCCATATCGAGACCACCGGGGTCGACCTGCCCGAACCGCAGGCCGACGCGCCCAACCGTCTCGCCGGGCTGGATCGCACCGATCCCATCGGCCTGCCCGGTCTCTCCGAGCCCGAATGCGTGCGCCACTACACGCGGCTCAGCCGGCAGAACTACGCGATCGACCTCGGGCTCTTCCCGCTCGGCAGCTGCACGATGAAGCACAATCCGCGCCTCAACGAGAAGGTCGCGCGGATGCCCGGCTTTGCCGATGTCCACCCGCTGCAGCCGGTCGATACGGTGCGCGGTGCGCTCGAAGTCGTCAGCGAGCTGGCCAACTGGCTGATCACGCTGACCGGCATGCACTCGGTCGCGATGAGCCCCAAGGCGGGCGCGCATGGCGAGCTGTGCGGCATCCTGTGCATTCGCGCAGCTCTCGAAGCGCGCGGCGATGCGCGCAAGGTCGTGCTGGTGCCCGAAAGCGCGCACGGCACCAACCCCGCCACCGCCGCCTTCGCAGGCTACGAGGTGGAGGATATCCCGGCGACCGCCGAAGGTCGCGTGGATCTGGAGAAGCTGAAGGCACGTCTCGGCCCCGACGTTGCGGCGGTGATGATCACCAACCCCAACACCTGCGGCCTGTTCGAGCGGGACATGAAGGCGATTTCCGACGCGGTGCACGCGGCGGGCGGCTTCGTCTATTGCGACGGCGCGAACTTCAACGCGATCGTCGGCAAGGTGCGCCCCGGCGACCTCGGCGTCGATGCGATGCACATCAACCTGCACAAGACCTTCTCCACCCCGCATGGCGGTGGTGGACCGGGTTCGGGCCCCGTGGTCCTCTCCGAAGCGCTCTCGCCCTACGCTCCGCTGCCCTTCACCGCGCGGGACGCGGACGGGAAGGTGCATCTGGTCGAGGAAGAGAACGCGCACGAGTTCGGCCATTCGGACGCCTTCGGACGCATGACCGCGTTTCACGGGCAGATGGGAATGTTCACCCGCGCGCTCGCCTACATCCTCAGCCACGGGGCGGACGGGTTGGCGCAGGTCGCGGAAGATGCGGTGCTCAACGCCAACTACATCCTGCGCTCGCTGGAAGATCTGCTCCACGCGCCGTTCGGGGAAAGCGGCCCGTGCATGCACGAGGCGCTGTTCGGCGATCAGGGTTTTGCCGAGGGACTCTCCACGCTCGATCTCGCCAAGGCGCTGATCGACGAGGGCTATCACCCGATGACGATGTATTTCCCGCTG
>CAXAXQ010000007.1:0-109201 GCA_963972905.1 uncultured Erythrobacteraceae bacterium | reverse complement strand
AGGCGCTGATCGACGAGGGCTATCACCCGATGACGATGTATTTCCCGCTGGTGGTCCACGGTGCGATGCTGGTCGAACCGACCGAGACCGAGAGCAAGGCGGGCCTCGACGAGTTCATCGGGGCGCTGCGGTCCGTGGTGGAGCGGGCGAAGGCGGGCGACGAGAGCCTGAAGGCCGCGCCGTACTTCGCACCGCGCAGGCGGCTTGACGAGACGCAGGCGGCGCGCAAGCCGATTCTCGCATGGCATGGCGAACTGGCCCCCGGAGGCGCGGCAGCGCGCAGCGAGGTCGGTGGGCGGTAGCTCGACCGCGGCATGAAGATCGTCTTCAGCCGCAAGGGGTTCGATAGCGGATCGGGCGGCGGCTCCTCGCCGATTATCGACGGTCGCCCAGTCTCGCTCCCGATCCCCGACACCAAGGGGATCGCGCGCACCACCTATGGCGATCTCGGGCTGGGCGAGCTGGCGCATGCCGCCAGCCGTGGTGCCTATGGCGGGGAGAGCCTGTGTCACCACGATCCTATGTTCACGAATGACGGCCGCTGCATCTTCGGGCAGGTCGGCGCGGCGCAGACGCACCTCGCCAATCACGGCGTGAGGCGGGGCGATGTGTTCGTGTTCTTCGGGCGGTTCGATGGTGACGGGCAGCGGCCGCATCACCGCGTCTTCGGATATTGCGAAGTCGAGCAGGTGATCGACTTGTCGCGCTGCGATGATGCGATGCGGGCAGAGTACGCTGCGCTGGATCATCCGCATGCGCTGGGCATGCACGGTGGCAACGACACGCTCTACGTCGGCCCGGGTCGCATGGCGGCGAGCGCATCCGATGCGCTGCGCCTGACTGCGCCGGGCGAAGCGCTCAGCCGGTGGGAGCGGCCCAGATGGCTACGGCGCGGCGACCTTTCCTATCACGATTCCGAATGGCGCTGGGCAGAGCGGGGTCGCCTGATCGCGGTCAACCGGGGGCAGGAGTTCGTTGCGGATGTGGGCCGCCGCAAGGCCCCGCGCGAATGGCTCGCGCGGGTGATGGCGGAGATATCGGCCCGCTAAGCCATCACGCACTGCGTCAGGGGCGCTTACTTGTACGTCTTGATGATCGCCGAGAAATCGAGCCCATCGTTGCCCGCCCCCGCGAAGTCCTCGTAGAGCGACGCCGCCCGCGCACCCAGCGGCACGCCTGCATCGACCTCTTCCGCCGCCGCCATCGCGAGCCGCAGGTCCTTGAGCATCAGCGCAGTCGCGAAGCCGCCCTGGTAGTCCTTGTCCGCGGGGCTCTCGACACCCACGCCCGGCAGCGGGGTGTAGGCATTCAATGACCAGCAATAGCCGCTCGACTGCGAGCTGATCTCGTAGAACTTCTGCGGATCGAGGCCGAGCTTTTGCGCCATCTGCATCGCTTCGGAGACGCCGATCATCGAGATCGCGAGCAGCATGTTGTTGCAAATCTTCGCGGTCTGCCCCGCGCCCGCGTCGCCCGCATGGATCACCGCCTTGCCCATGCCTTCGAGGATCGGCTTGGCCGCCGCGAAAGCCTCTTCGCTGCCGCCGACCATGAAGGTCAGCGTGCCGCCGTCCGCCGCCGCGATCCCGCCGCTGACGGGCGCGTCGACCATCTTGTAGCCCTTGGCGGTGGCCATTTCGGTCACGTCCTTGGCGGTAGCGACGTCGATGGTCGAGCAGTCGAGCAGCGCCGCGCCCTCGGGCGCATGGCCGATCACGGCGTCGGAATAGACCGATTTCACGATGGCTCCATTGGGCAGCATCGAGACGACCGCGTCGACGCCCTGCACCGCTTCCTTCGCATCGGTGAAGGCGTCGCAGCCATTGCTCTTGGCCTTGGCAAGCGCGTCTTCGGACAGGTCGAACGCGCGCACCTCGTGACCGTTCTTGATCAGGTTCGCGGCCATCCCGCCGCCCATGTTGCCGAGGCCGATAAAGGCGATTCTCATTTTTCTCTCTCCGTCACCCGAGTTGGTCGAAGAGGATTGCGGCTCCGATCAGGGCAGCAAGCACGCCGCCAATCCCGTAGAGCCAACCCTCCATGCGATTGCTGATGGCCCAAAGCCGGGACTCTGCTTCCTGGGTCGCTTGCCAGACCATAAGTCCGGCAGTGGCAAGCCCGCCAAGAAGCAAAGCCACGCCTCCGATTACCGCCCCTTCCACTGCCCGTCGCGCTTCTCGATGAAGGCTTTCATGCCCTCGGCCTTGTCCTCGGTCGCGGTGAGGATCTGGAACAGGCGGCGTTCGTGCAGCACGCCCTGGCCGAGGAAGGTCTCGTAGGCCGCGTTGACCATTTCCTTGTTCACCATCGCGGCCATCGGCGGCATCCCGGCGATGGTGGCGGCGGTGGTGCGGGCTTCGTCCATCAGCGTGTCATGCGGCACGACGCGCGCGACGAGGCCGGAGCGTTCGGCTTCCTCGGCGTCCATCATCCGGCCGGTCAGGCACATTTCCATCGCCTTGGCCTTGCCGACGGCCCGAGTAAGCCGCTGCGATCCGCCCATGCCCGGCGCGACGCCCAGCTTGATCTCGGGCTGGCCGAACTTTGCCTTGTCGCTCGCGATGATGAAGTCCGCCATCATCGCAAGCTCGCACCCGCCGCCCAGCGCGAAGCCATTGACCGCTGCGATCCACGGCTTGCGCACGGCTTCGACGATGTGGCTGGTCCACTTGGCAAAGAAATCCTGAAGGAAGAAATCCGCGGCGTCCTTGTCGATCATCTCCTTGATGTCCGCGCCCGCGGCGAACGCCTTGTCGCCGCTGCCGGTCAGGATCGCGCACAGCTGGCTGTCGTCGTTCTGGTACGCGGTGAAGGCGTCGATCAGCTCGTCGAGCACCACGCTGGAAAGCGCGTTCAGCGCCTGCGGGCGGTCGAGCGTGATGGTGGTGACCGCGCCGTCGGTCTCTGTGGTGATGGTTTCGTAGGCCATTGGTGGCTCCTCAAATTCGTCACCCTGAACTTGTTTCAGGGTCCAGTCTTCGATCCGCGCCGTCTGCCCGAGGGGTGGGCTGGATGCTGAAACGAGTTCAGCATGACGGTGGAGGGATCAATCTTTCGACGTCCACTCCTCGCCCTCGGGCAGGGCGGCGAAGATCGCGTCGATCTGTTCGTCGGTTACGCCCTCGGCCGTGGCGGGGTTCCACTGCGGGTCGCCGGTCTTGTCGACGATCACCGCGCGGACCCCTTCCGCAAAATCGTGGCTGACCAGCACGCGGGCACCGATGCGGTATTCCATCCGCATTTCGTCCGCGAAGCTGCCGAGCGTCAGGCTGTCGGCTAGCTGGCGCAGCGCGACCTTGCAGCTCTGCGGGCTTTTGGAACGGAGCGTTTTAAGCTCCTTGGCGGCCCACTCGGAATCATCGGCTTCCAGCGCGGCGTGGATTTCCTCCAGCGTGCGCCCGGCAAACAGCCGGTCGATGTTCTCGCGGTTGGCGAGGATGCGCGCTTCGGGCGGGTTCTCGGATGCCTCGTCGAGGATTGCCTGGATGTTCGCTGGATCGTCGATAATCGCTGCCTTCACCCGGGCGAGGTTCTCGCTCACGATGTAATGCGTGGCGAGGCCGATCGCGTGGCACTCCGCGCCATCGAGCCGCGCGCCGGTGAGCGCGAGGAACTGGCCGATCCGTCCCGGCAGGCGCGACAGATACCAGCCCCCGCCGACATCGGGGAACAGCCCGATGCCTGTCTCGGGCATGGCGAACTTGGTATTCTCGGTCGCGACGCGGAAGGCTGCGGGCTGGCTGATGCCGACACCGCCGCCCATCGTAATCCCGTCCATGAACGCGACCACCGGCTTGGTGTAGCTGAACATCTGGTGGTTGAGCTGGTATTCGGCGTGGAAGAACTCACGGCCCGTCTTGCCGCCATCGTTCAGCGCCGAATTGCGCAGCATGGCGATATCGCCCCCTGCGCAAAAGCCGCGGGCTTCGGCATGGTCGACGATCACTGCTGCGACGCCATTATCGCTGGCCCATCCGGTCAACGCATCGCTCATCGCGACGCACATTTCGGTGGTCAGCGCATGGATCGCCTTGGGGCGGTTGAGCGACAGGTGGCCGACGCCCTTGTGGGTGTGGATGTTGACTTGATCGGTCATGCTCAGCCTCCCTGCCGCAGCAGATCCCGGCCCACGATCATGCGCATCACCTGGTTGGTCCCTTCGAGGATCGAATGGACGCGCAGGTCGCGCCAGAAGCGTTCGATCGGGTAATCCTTGAGGTAACCGTAGCCGCCCAGCAGCTGCAGCGCGTCGTTGACGACCTTGCTGCCATTGTCAGTCGCCAGCCGCTTCGCCATCGCCGAAAAGCGCGACTTGTCCGGCGCGTCGTCGGTGACTTTCGCCGCCGCGAGGTAGAGCAGCGCGCGCGCCGCCTCCAGATCGGTCGCCATGTCGGCGAGCATGAACTGGGTGTTCTGGAAGTCCGCGATCTGCGTGTCGAACTGCTGGCGTTCCTTGGTGTATTTCACCGCCTCGTCGAGGCACCGCTGAGCTCCGCCGAGCGAGCAGGCGCCGATGTTCAGCCGTCCACCGTCGAGGCCCATCATCGCGAAGCGGAAGCCTTCGCCTTCGTCGCCGACGCGGTTCTCGACCGGCACGCGCGCATCTTCGAAGATGACCTGCGCGGTCGGGCTGGCGTTCCAGCCGAGCTTCCTTTCGGGCGCGCCGAAGCTGACGCCGGGCGTGTCCTTGTCCACCACCAGACAGCTGATGCCCCTGGTCTTGTGCTCGCCCGTGCGGACCATGGTGACGTACACATCGTTGAACCCGCCCCCGGAGATGAACTGCTTGGTGCCGTTGAGCACGTAGTGGTCACCGTCCAGTACCGCCTGCGTCTTCAGCGCCGCAGCGTCCGATCCGCTGCCCGGTTCGGTCAGGCAGTAGGAGGCGATCTTGTTCATGGTGACGAGGTCGGGAAGGTATTTCTCCTTCACGCGCGCCCCGCCGAAGCGGTCGATCATCCAGCTCGCCATGTTGTGGATGCTGATGAACGCGCTGGTCGTGGGGCAGCCATAGGCCATCGCCTCCATGATCAGCGCGGCTTCGAGTCGGCCGAGGCCGATGCCGCCCGATTCTTCCGATACATAGATCGCGCCGAAGCCGAGTTCGGCGGTCTGCTTGATCGTGTCGACAGGGAAGATGTGTTCCTCGTCCCACTTCGCCGCGTGCGGCGTGATGTTGTCGGCGGTGAACCGCTGCGCCATGTCCTGGATCGCGAGCTGGTCTTCTGAGAGCTGAAATTGTCCGGTCATGTGGGGCGACCTAGCCCCCCGAACGCGGTTAGAAAAGGGGACAAAACGCTAGGGCGGGCTGTGTTCAGGGTGCAGCGGAGCCCCGACCGGCAGAGCACCGTTTGCGCATCGTGGTGCGATCGGGGTAGCTTGAGCTGGTGACGGCCAGCCTCTCCCGCCCGCCTGCAAGCCGTAGCGAGAATTCCTCTTCCCAGCTTTCGCCTTCGCCGTCCATCGCCAGCGACACCACCAGCCCTTCACGGGTGCGGCGCACCGCGGTGACCTCGCCCCGCGATTCGTAAAAGCCGATACTGCCCGGGCGCACGACCATGCGCAGGTCGGAGCCGGGGGCGCAGCTACCCTCGACGTAATCCCATTCGCCCAGATAGCTCGCCGGAATCGCGGTCAGCGTAGGGCGGTTGCGCGCGACATCGTCCGCCGGGACATTGGGCAGGGTGTAGAGCGTCGGCTCGGAGGAGGGCGCAGGCAAGGGCGTAGCGGAGGGTATGGGCGAAGCGCTGGTCGAGACGCTCTCGACCGGGGCCGGCGTGGCATCGCCTGCGGGCCCGGGGGCCCGCGTCGTCTCATCAGCTGCCGGGGCCACCGGGGCCCTCCCGTCGAGCACCGCCACATCGCCGACAGCTTCTTCGCCCGGTTCCGGCCGAGCGACCTCGTTCTTACTGTCGCAGCCTGCCAGGACGATCAGCATCGCGGTGGCCGGCATGATCCGCCTCATCATCGTGCATTGCCCCCTCTGATTGCACGGCAGCTGTCTTTTACCGCAATTTTCTCCACCGCGCGATAGTCTGCTTCGTCCGGGGCCAGCCTCCGGATCAGGACGATCCCGCGCTTCGTGGGGGCGGGGATGGAGAAGCCCTCGGGTTCGCTGAGTGGTGGCAGCAGCCGCATCGCGAAGCGCTCTCCCTCGCCACGGAAAGTGAGGAAATTGTTGGTCCGCGCATCATACAGCGACAGCGAGGAATAGTCCGGCCAGGCCGCCATCTCGATCTCGACCGCGTCGACCCCGTCAGAGAAATCGAACAGGCAGATCGAATAGGCAATATCCGGCGAAGCGCGTACGACCCGTTGGGTCTGGGGCGTCATTCGCGGAGCAAGCTTGAAGCCGTGCTGCGGGAGGCCGCGCTGTTCCATCGCGGTCATCGCACTGTGCATGATGATGCCGGGCGCGCCGTACAGCACCGCAAGATGGCCGACCACGATCGCGGCCAGCAGGACGAACAGCGTCAGAAACGTGCGCATCAGCTGCCCTGCGCCATGGTGCAACCCAGTCGCGAGATGCGCGGCGGGTTGAGCGCGAGCTTGGGCGTTTCCAGTACCTCCGCCGATGGGACGTAAAGCCGCAGGGTCAGGTCGAAATTGTCGGCATTACGGCTCGACAACCAGTGCCCCGCCCCCTCCGGCCGCTTTGGCGCGATGATTGCCTGCCACGCGCCTTCGCCGATTTCGCTGGCGTCGATCGACAGTGCCTGGTCGGTGTTCATCGGCAGGCGACTATCTGCATCGTAAAGTGTGATCGACCACCAACGGGCGGCCTGGCCCATGCCCGACAGGCGATAGCGGCAGTCCTGGCGTAAGGGGCGCCCGCGTTCATCGCGAGAGCGGGTGAAATAGATCGCCTCGCGCCGTTCCAGCGCGAGCAGCCCGTGCCGGGCAACGCGCGCGCGAGTATAGGGATCGGCGGCGTCGGAGCCGATCGCGAAATCGGTGCGCCAGCCATCTATGGAAGTCCCGGCAATCCCGGCGGGTAAAGTGCTGCGCGGCCAGATTCCGGACAGCACCAGCGCCGACGCACCGCCTATCGAGAGCCCAACCAGAACGGCGGCGAGGAGGCCGAGCGCAAATCGCATGGCCGGGCCAGGATAGCAGCTTGGTGGTTAAAGATCAGTCGTTCTGCTCGCGCGACAGGCCGAGCACGCGGGTATCGAACCATTCCTGCGCAAGATCGGTATTATTGCCGCGATACCAGCGCGGGGCGGGCAGGCCTTTCTCCCACGCCACCATCTCTGTCAGGCTGCCCTGCGCGGAGCGGGTGTCGTAGACCGGGACGAAGTCGCCGAAGCGATCGGCATAGGCTTCGTCCGCGCTGACGATCGTCCAGCCTTTGGCCTCCAGCGCGCGGACCAGGTCGCCGATCCACATCGCGTTGAGGTCCGTCTCGTGCAGCAGGATGACATGCGCGGGCGAACGCCCGATCGCCTGCCGCGCGAGCTGGTCGTAGAACTCGGCCGCGTCGACCTGGGTCTGGATATAGAGATCGCGCAGTGCCTCGCGGTCGATCTCCCTGCCTTCCGCTACCGCACGCTTGGCCGCGCCTTCATAGAACCAGTCGCTCGCATCGACGGTCACATAGCCGTTGGACAGGCCTCGCTGCGCAAGACCTTGGCGCACCGCGTCACGCTTCGCCTTATCCTGCCGGCCCTCGTCAAGGTAAGGATAGCGGAACCAAGGACGGTATCCCTCGCGCCCTTTCAACCATTCCTCGGCCGCATCAATATCGGCCAGATATGCGGCGACGTCGATTTGCGAGAGATGGGGGTGGGTCGCCGAATGGTTCGCGATCACGTGCCCGGCGGCGACATAGGCCGCGATCCGCGCCTCGTCGTCCGCGCCGTCTATCCGCCCCGGATTGACGAAGAACACTACCTGATCGACGCCCGCTTCGGCGAGGTTCGCCATCAGTAGCCGGGTGCGCTCTTCTTCGCTGAGGAAGGCACCAGGCGCGCGCGGCGCATCGTCGAACGAGAGCGCGATCCGCTTTTCGGGCGGCTGCACCGGGGCGGGTTCGGTCTCGGCATGGGCACACGCTGCGAGCAGGCCGAGCAGAAGGGGAAGCAGCCATCGCATGGCCCGAACGCTAGCCCGGGCAGCGGCGGTAGGTCGTGATCGAGCGTTCACCCGCGCCGAAATTGCGGACGGTCAGCGTCCTTGCTACTGGATCGACGCTGAATTCCAGCTCGTCACGGGTCGGCTCGTCGGCATAGGTGGTGTCGAACACTGCGCGGATGGTGCCCGGCTTGCGCTCGCTGACGGTGATGAATTTTCCGCCGGTTTCGAAGAACGAATAGCCGTCTTCGCGGATGCTCAGCACTTTGCCCATATTCTCCTGCTGGTAACCGTCGCATTGCGCCTTGGTCACCGCCGCGCCCTCGGTTGCGCGCCATTTTCCACGGATTGCCGCAGGGAAGGTTGGCGCAAAAGTGCCTGGCTTCTCTTGCGGGTCACCGTCCGCCGACAGAGCCTCGGGTGGACCGGCTCCATCGCCGATCCCGCCATCGGGTTCGACAGGCATCGGCGTTTGGCCCGCATCTTGCCCTTGCATGCGCCGATCTGCGGCCGTGGTGTCGACCTCTTGCTCTCGCGGTGTGGGCGAGCACGCAGACGCTGCGAGCAGAGCGATAAGCAAGGTAAGGGGATAGCGCATAGGGCCAATGCTAGCCCGGGCAGCGACGGTATGTCCTGGTTGAGCGGTCATCCGTGTCGAAATTGCGGACGGTCAGAGTTCTGGATGCAGGATCGATGCTGAATTCCAGCTCGCCCCGTCTCGGATCGTCGCCGAACTTTGTGTTGAACACTGCGCGGATGCGGCCCGGCTCGCGCTCGCTGACGGAGATGAGCCGACCTCCGGGCTCGAAAAAGGTGTAACCGTCGTCCCGGATGGTCAGCACCTTGCCAATGTTGTCAGGCAGATAACCGTCGCACTGCGCGCTGTTGGCCGCGACATCTTCGGTCTCGCGCCACTTCCCCCGGATCGCGGCGGGGAAGCTCCGGGGCAGGGCGTTCTGCCTTTCGGTCAGGTCGTCATCCGGGAATAGCCCGGGCCAGGGCGCGGCGTAGGGCCGCGCCGCGCCGCCGCCGATCGTCCTGCCCGTTTCGATGGAAATCGGAATCTGGCCGGTCTCGACGGACGGTCCAGGCGCGTTCGAGCCGGGTGCAGCGCTCTTGTCGCTATCGGGAGCGGAGCAGGCCGCTACGCTCAGAGCGACCGACGACAGGAGAGAAAGGAATTTCATCGATGGTATTCTTCCTGCTACCCGGCCCTTGCCCGAATGCTCAGCCCGAACACCTGGTCAGCGGGATCGGACTGTGCCCCGGTCCGACCAAGGCACCGCTCTTTTCGCCCTGGTCCAGCACGATACCGTAGGGCTCTTCCTGGCCATCGTCTTCCAGCTCGATCGCATTCGGCCCGGCGTAGTGGACCTTGGTGAAATTGCTCGTCTTGCCCTGCCAGGTGATCGTCGTCGGTGCGATCTCGATCAGACTGTCGGCGACAGCTTTGCAGGTGCCGTTGGTGGACCAGGTGCCCTCGTACTCGGCCGGGATCAGATGCGCCTCGCGGATTGTCGCGCACTTGCGAAATTCGAATGGTTTGAAGCCGTTGCCCGAAAGGGTCAGACGCTTGCCATCATTGGATAGTTTCAGCGTGTAGGACTCTTTCGATCGGTCGTCGGCATACTGGAAGAAGCCCTCGCTCTCGATCCGGTCGTCGGAGATCTGCGAGATCGTCTCGGGGGTGAACGCTCCTTCGTAATATTGCAGCAGTTCGGGCTCGATCGTCACCGCCGTGTCGCTGAGCGTGGTGCACGCGAGCTCGCCCGCATCGACGCTGTCCCACCCGCCGCGAAAGTTCGCGGGAATGACGTCTAGCGCCTTTGGCGTGGGCTCTACCTGCGCGAGGGGGGACGCGGCGTTCGTGCCCGTGCTGTTGCCCTCCGCGTCCTCCGCTTCACTCCCGCATGCTGCCAGGGAGACCAGGACCGCCGCTGGCGCCATGTACCTGGCCATATTCATCCGTCTTCCCCTGCGGTAGTCCGACCCAAGCGGATAAGGCCAGGATCTTCGGCCGCGCTTCAACCCATCGTCGGGATGACGAAGGCGTTCGAGCCGTCTCCGCCACCGTCGGGCCAGCGCTGGGTGACTTTCTTGGTCTTGGTCCAGAAGCGCAGGCCTTCCTGGCCGTACTGGTCGATGTCACCAAAGCCCGAACGCTTCCACCCGCCGAAGCTGTGGTAGCTGACCGGCACCGGGATCGGCACGTTGATGCCGACCATGCCCACATTCACACGGCTCGCGAACTCGCGCGCAGCGTGGCCGTTGCGGGTGAAGATCGCGACGCCGTTGCCATATTGATGCTCGCTCGGCAGGCGCACGGCCTCCTCGAAATCCTTCGCGCGCACGATTTGCAGCACGGGGCCGAAGATCTCTTCCTTGTAGCTTTCCATGTCGGTGGTGACATTATCGAGCAGGGTCGGGCCGACGAAGAAGCCTTTTTCGTGGCCCTGCAGCGTAAACCCGCGCCCGTCGATCACGACCTCGGCACCTTCCTTCTCGGCAGTGTCGATCCACTGTTCGATCCGCGCCTTGTGCTCGGGCGTGACGACCGGGCCGTAATGCGCGTCGGGATCGTTGGAGACGCCGATGCGCAGGGCATTGATTGCAGGGATCAGCTTTTCGCGCAGGCGGTTCGCGGTGTCCTCACCCACCGGCACTACCACGGGGAGCGCCATGCAGCGCTCGCCCGCCGAGCCGAAGGCCGCGCCCGCTAGATCGTTGACCACCTGATCCAGATCGGCGTCGGGCATCACGATGCCATGGTTCTTCGCGCCGCCAAAGGCCTGCACGCGCTTGCCGTTCGCAGTGCCGCGCGAGTAGATATATTGCGCGATGTCGGACGATCCGACGAAGCTGATCGCGGCGATATCATCATGGTCGATAATCGCGTCGACCATTTCCTTGTCGCCATTGACCACCTGCAGCAGCCCCTCGGGCGCGCCCGCTTCCACGAACAGCTGCGCGAGGCGGATAGGCACGCTGGGATCGCGCTCGGACGGCTTGAGGATAAACGCGTTGCCCGCCGCGATCGCCATGCCGAACATCCACATCGGGATCATCGCGGGGAAGTTGAACGGGGTGATGCCCGCCCCGATGCCGAGCGGCTGGCGCATAGAATAGACATCGATACCCGGACCCGCACCTTGCGTATATTCGCCCTTAAGCGCCTGCGGGATGCCGCAGGCATATTCGATCACTTCGAGCCCGCGCTGCACATCGCCATGCGCATCGTCGACCACCTTGCCGTGTTCGCTGGAGAGCAGCTCGGCCAGTTCCTGCTTGTGCGCTTCGACCAGCCGCTTGAATTCGAACATCACGCGCGCGCGGCGCTGCGGGTTGGTCGCCGCCCATTCGGGTTGGACTTCCCTGGCCTTGGCCACCGCCCGTTCGAGCAGCGCGGCATCGCCCAGCGCGACCTCGGCCTGAACTTCACCGGTCGAGGGGTTCCACACCTTGTGCGTGCGTGCGGCTTCGCCGGCGGCAACGCCGCTCGCGAGGTGATGATCGATCGTGCGCATGGGGGGCTCTCCGTGGATTTCCTGTTCGCGAGGTGCGCTAGACCTTGCGTACCTGACAGATCAAGGGAGGAAGCTGCAAAGGCCACTGACGAAAGGGCTAGCCGTAGAGGCGAATCGCGCCGTATGTCCGCGAAAGAACATGTGGGTCTGCCGCAGGCATGGGCCGTGGCGTCAAACCCATCTTGACCGGGGGTGCGACAGGGTGCAATCGCCCATCCGGCCCAATGCGGCCCCCGATGCGGGTGTAGCTCAATGGTAGAGCAGCAGCTTCCCAAGCTGACGACGAGGGTTCGATTCCCTTCACCCGCTCCACAATTCTGAATTAGCCGCAGAAAACCGCCATTCCGAAGGCGGTTTTGTGCATACTCCCACCCATAGCTTCTCACACGGCTTCACACCGGCAATTCTGTGATGAATTCGCCTCCTGGTGAAAGACCAAACGGGAGCTTTGCGCCCTATGGCGGCTGTCGAAGCTCCGGGTCGTGGAGGCTCGGAAGCTGTCCGTAGAGGTTAAGGTACTTCGGAGCGCGTCGATACGACCACAACCGGGTCGCCCGGCGACCAAGGAGCGACACGGAGCATGACGGCTGAAAACAGTGGCGATGAAAGGTGATCTGCCAGCCACTTTTGCAGGTGAGGTGTCGGCTGGGCTGCAAACCATTCCGAATCCACCGCTGCGAATTGGCGCACGAACGGCATGATCGCCGCGTCTGTGATGCCGCGCTGCGGACCGCATAGCTGCGGCTGGCCGGATAGTCGCTCATCAAGCACGCTCAAGAACTCCATCCCTCGCTCCCGATGCGTCAGGGCGTCGGATTGATGGCGATCGGGATATTTGTACCGATCGAGATCCTGCTTGAATGGTCCATCATTGCGGTCGATCAGGGCAGCGTCGTCTCGTTCCAGCCAACCCTCGGGATCGTTCCGTCCGAGGGCCCAGCGCATGATCTGGATGCTTTCGTCGATAACGGTGCCGTCCGCGAGGACTAGAACCGGAACCGTCCCCTTGGGAGAAGCATCCAGCATCGCCTCCGGTTTTCGCGCCAGCTTCACTTCGCGCAACACATAGGATGTCTCGCTGATCGTCAGAGCCATCCTTGCACGCATCGCGTAAGGACAGCGGCGGAAGCTATAGAGGACCCGCTCAGTCGCCATCGTCATCCCCTGTCGGTTCGAGCACTGCCGGTTCGAGCACTGCCGGTTCGAGCACCGCACCAACATGTGCGCGACCTTCCCTCGCGGCTTGCAATTCCTGCCGATGGCGCTCGCGATAGGAGGCGCGCTGTTCGTCGTCCCTCTCACCATGACAGGCTGCACAACTGACGCCGGCTTCGTACAGCGGGGACTGCTTGTCCGACGGGCTCACCGGGCGACGACACGCGAAGCACAATTCATGCGTGCCCGCTGACAGCGCGTGTCCGACCGCGACACGCTGGTCGAACACGAAGCATTCGCCCTGCCACTGGCTTTCCTCCTCGGGCACCTGTTCAAGGTACGCGAGTATCCCTCCCTTGAGGTGGAAGACGTCTTCGAGCCCCTCTTTCTTCAGGAATGCGGACGCCTTTTCGCAGCGAATGCCACCGGTGCAGAACATGGCGACTTTCGGAGGCTTTTCAGTCCCGAGCAGGCGCTTGCGTTCGCGTGCGAACCATTCCGGAAAATCGCGGAAGGTGCCGGTCATCGGATTGATCGCTCCGGCGAACGAGCCGATCGAAACCTCGTAGTCATTACGCGTGTCGATCACGATGGTGTCGGGATCATCTATCAGCGCGTTCCAGTCGTTCGGGTCGACATAGGTGCCCGCATTGGCGGCCGGGTCGATCCCGGGCTGCCCCATGGTGACGATTTCCCGCTTTATGCGCACTTTCATCCTGTGAAACGGCATGGTGCCGGCGGTTGAGAACTTCACCTCGAGATCGGCGCAACCGGGCCAGCTGCGAATATGCGCGAGAACGCGATCAATGCCCGCTCTCGAACCAGCGATTGTGCCATTGATACCTTCGCCAGCCATCAGCAGCGTGCCTTTGATGCCCTGGCCATCGCACAAATGCTTCAGGGGTTCACGCAGCCGCTCGCAGTGGGTGAGGGCCGCGAAATGGTATAGGGCGGCGACACAGATCGGTGCGGCGCTCTGATCGATCGGCATTGTCATGGGTCTTGTCCGTAGCACGTTTAACCGAGCGGCTGGCAATCAGCGCTTTTTCTTCGCTGGGCTCGCGTGGAAATCGGGGTCCTTCTTGGCTACCCAGTCGACGAATTTGCGCATGTCGGGATTGAGCAAGATCGCATCGACATCGAGCGCATGGCGCTGCAATTCCGCGTTGCTGAAATTGGCGATCAGGGTTTGCTGGCAAATCGGATGCATTGGCACGACATCGCGGCCGCCCCGGCTCTTCGGCACGGGATGGTGCATGACCGTCGTCTTGCCCAGAGGGCGGCCGCACAGCCAGCAGGGCCCCGGCGCGGGCGCCTGCTCGTCATCCTCGTGGAGGTGTTCCTCGCGGGCAGCGCCCTTGGGATGTTTGCGTGCCATGTGCTGATGCCCGAATTGAGTGAAGGTGGGGTGAGCGTCTAGCGGGTTGGCGCGGCTTTTGCGACATCGACGTCCTGCCTTAGGCCACCCGCCTCATCCCGCTTGTCGGTGCATCTTCTCCGACGATGCCCTAGCGCGCTATCATATGATCGGGGCAACAGGGTTGGAGTAAACATTATCGCCATTCGCTTTTCCAACTTTGATCCAGAGGAATTTCTGCGGGAATACTGGCAGAAACGCCCTCTGCTCATCCGAAATCCGTGGCCGCATTGGCGCAATCCGGTGGAGCCGGACGAACTGGCCGGATTGGCCGGTGAAGACTACGTGGATTCGCGGCTCGTTACCGGCAGTCCCGAAGTCGGCGACGCCCTCGGCCTGGAACATGGCCCTGTGACCGATGACCGGTTCAATGCACTCGGCACGCGACCGTGGACCTTGTTAGTCCAGTCGGTGGACCACCATATCCCCGCCGTTTCCGACCTGATCGAGCCGTTTCGCTTCATTCCCAACTGGCGGATCGACGACGTGATGGTGAGCTACGCGACCGACAAGGGCGGCGTCGGCGCCCACTATGACCAATATGATGTGTTCCTGATACAGGGGTTGGGGCGCAGGCGCTGGGAACTGGGCGATATGTGCAACGACGACACCCCTTTGTTGCCCCATGGAGACCTGCGCTTGCTGGCCGAGTTCGAGGCCCGGCAGGAGTGGGTTCTGGAGCCGGGAGACATTCTCTATGTGCCGCCAGGCTTGGCGCATAAGGGAACCGCGACAGGGCACGATTGCATGACCTATTCGGTGGGCTTCCGCGCACCATCCCGTAGCGAGCTTGTCGAGGGGTGGACCGACGAAGTCCTCGATCAACTCACGGACGACGACAGGTATGGCGATACCGATTTGCAGATCCAGCCAAACCCCGGCTTTATCTCGGATGAAGCCCTTTCGCGCCTGCGTGACATGGTCCTGGCAAAGCTGAACGATGAAGACGCGTTTGCGCGCTGGTTCGGAAGATATGCGACGGCCCCGAAGGACACGGCGATGGACTGGCGACCCGATCAAGCGATGGGTGACGACCAGGTGTCACTGAAGCTTGCGTCGGGCGCAGCATTGGTCCGCAACCCCGCCAGCCGCTTTGCCTATGTCCGGCGAGCCGGGAACAACCTGCTGCTGAGTGTCGATGGCGAATCCTACGAGTGTTCCGACAAAACGCATGCCTTTGCCGAGGCTCTCTGCGCCAATACCCGCATTTGTATGAACCCATGCGAGACGGCCGCACGACCAATCAGGGATTTGATCGGGGTCTTGGTCAACCGCGGCTGTATCGCCTTTGAAGGCGATGACGACTGACTAGAACGCCGAAGTTTCGGCCCACTGCCCTTGAGGTAATCCGTCCAGCGTCCAATCGCCGATCGACCACCGCACCAGGCGCAATGTCGGATGCCCGACTGCGGCTGTCATCCGACGCACCTGCCGGTTCTTTCCTTCATTGATTGTAAGTCTGATCCAGCTGTCGGGCACTGATTTGCGAACTCTTATGGGCGGATCGCGAGCCCACAGCTGCGGGTCGGCGATAGATTCCGCATCGGCCGGCCGGGTGATGCCATCCTTCAGGCGCACGCCGTTGCTCAAGCGATGCAGAGCCGTCTCATCAGGCTCACCCTCGACTTGCACCAGATAGGTTTTCGGCAGCTTGAAACGTGGGTCCGCGATCCGGGCCTGCAATTGGCCGTCATCGCACAGGAGCAGAAGCCCCTCACTGTCGCGATCCAATCTGCCAGCGGGATAGACGCCGACAATATCAATGAAATCGGACAGGGTCTGCCGCGGCGTCGGACTTCCTCGATCGGTGAACTGGGACAACACGCCATACGGCTTGTTGAATGATATCACGCGCGGCATTTCACCAACCTCGGCACTTCTGGACGCAAGTCAAGGAGCGGCGCGTGCAGAATTCCGAGCGTGAATTCACTTTTGGACCAATAGCAGATTGTTTGGTTTTAGCTGGCATGGGTTGGAGAGCGGGCATACCGGATCCATTGCAGATTTTCTGTAGGCCATCTTTCACCGAATGCTCGCTAGTCACGTCCATCGGCACGGCGAGCGCTTCGCGACCCTCATCGCGGAGCTCACCTGCAATCTTCTCGGTCAGCTCGGTGCGCCGCGCGCCCAGCGCGACGCGCGCGCCCACCTAGGCCATCCTCCGGGCTAGATGGGCACCTATGCCGGACGATGCTCCGGGAACGAGGCAGGTCCGCCCTAAAAGGCTGTGATTATCCGCCATTCGGCTTCCTCGCGCCTGTTCGGCGCGACGAGCGTACTGGCTTCGCCATAGTGACTGAGCCAATCATCCGGTGGCAAGGGAAGTGCACGGCTCTCCCCGCTGCGCGCCGGAGAAAAAGCCGCGCGCGGTGTGGTGCTGCGCACCTGTTCCAGCCAGAAAACCCCGTCGAATGCGCCACTATTGCCGCGCGTGCCAACCAGATCGATGTCCCCGTCGCCGTCCATGTCGCGCGCGATGAACTGGTCGAACATGCCCCGCACCCGCCGCGAGATGTCGTGCCGCCGCCAGTCGTCTATGCCGACCCCCGGGTTCTCGAACCACGCGATCCGTCCGACGGTATCTCCCGAGAAGACCGAGGGGTCGTCCACCTCACGCCCCGCTCCGGTATAGCCGCCCTTGAGTATGTTCAGCCCGGAGTACCCGCCGGTGATCGCGTCCAGATCGCCATCGCCATCAATGTCGGCCAGTTCCACTGCGATCACCATGTCGGGCAGGATGTCGCCGATGCGATGATAGGTCCACGGCCGGTCGAGGTTCGCAGGCTGCTCGAGCCAGCCCAGGGCGGGGAGGCCACCCGGCGCGCGCGGATCGCCGCAAATCTCGAATACGCCTACGATCAGGTCGGGTCGCCCGTCACCACTCAGATCGCGAAAGGCCGACTGGAACGCGCTGGTCGCAACCCTGCAGCCGCGCAAAGCACTGTCTTCTATCGCTATCGGATGCGACACTACCCGCAACCCGCCGTCGGCATCCCTCCCCCGGTTCTCGAGGATGTACGCCTCCTGCGCCAGCCGCGCGGAAGCGAGCACGTCGAGATCACCGTCCCCGTCGATATCGACCGGCATGGCAGTGTTGGGCACGTCCTTCTTCAGCAGCACCTGCTCATGCCATGCATCGGGGTTCAACGGGTCGCCGTGGATGGTGAAGAGCGAGGTCGTCCGGTCGGCCCGCGGCGCGCCTGGATCGATGATATCGCTCGCCCCCTTGTTTGCCCCCGTTACATCGTTGCGCCCATCGCCGTCCATGTCCGCGATGAAAACGCGTAGCCACGATCCACGTCCTCGCGTCGTCGGCGGGACGAAACCTGGCCAATCGCCCGATCGCGCACCGTCCCGGCTTCCCGGATTGGGGAAGAACGCTAGGTGCGCCTCCTCGTTAGCGGTAACGAGGTCGGGCCAACCATCGCCGTCGAGATCGCCCACCGCAACATCCTCGACCGCGCCGACGATTTTGCCCGAGGCGACGGTGGTCAGTGTCCAGCGGTCGGGATCTGCACTGCCGAACGCAATCCGTAAATGGTTCGAGTCCTCGTGAACCGAGACGATATCGAGGAACCCGTCGCGGTCGAGATCGGCCATCTGCAGCCCATCGCCGCCACGGATCCGCACCCCGCCCAGATCCTCGTCGTCGATGCGGTGTTCTCGCCAGGAGATATAGCTGCCCGACGGGGTGCGGGCCCCGCTCGGCGTGTCCGCGACCGTCAACTGCGCTGATTTCCGGGCGGACATCCCCGCACACCCCGACGCCGATATGGCGAGCAAGATGGCCAAAGCGCGGCCGGTCCGCGCGGCCCTCACAGAGCCTCCACTTTGGGCGCGGTGGCCGGGCTGTTGGCGATATCATCGCGAATGGACCGCGACGCGATAAGGTAGTGCACGCAACCCCAGATCGAGGCGATGCAGCCGACGATCAGCATCGCTGTCGCGAGCGGGGTCTCCGAACCCGAAGCAGCGAAGGTATCGCTTAGATAGCCGACGATCAGCGGGCCGAGACCGAGACCGATCAGGTTGATGAAGAAAAAGAACACTGCCGAGGTCAGCGCCCGCATCCGCAAGCCCACCAGCCCGTGCGACACCGCAAGGGCCGGGCCGAGGTAAGATGCCGAGAGGAAGTGAAACACGCCGGTCAGCAGCAGCGCCAAAGTGAGGTTGCCGGTATTGAGTATGATCAGCAGTACCGGAGAGATGCCGAGGATCAGGATCGCGGAGCCCCATACGTACCAGCGGCGGTCGCGTTGGCCCATCTTGTCCGCGAACCACCCGCCGAAGAACGAGCCTGCGCCCCCGCCGAAGCCGGAGGTGAGCGCCATCCAGACGCCCAGTTCGGCCAGCCCGATATCGTGATTGCGCAGGAAGAACGAGGGCAGCCAGTTGCCGATGGCATAGATGACCGTCGCCTGGAGGCTACCCGCCAGCGCGAGGTTGCGGAAGGTTTTGCGCGACCATAGGAAGCGCAGGACCTGGAAGACGCTCGGACTGTCCCCCGCTTCGGTCTCGCGCTTTTCGGACCAGCCGCGGATCGGCTCCGCCACGGTCAGGCGCAAGAGCAGCGCGACGAGGATGCCCGGCAGGCCGACCACGAAAAAGGCCATGCGCCAACCGAAGGCATCGGCAGTGAAACCGCCCAGCGCGAAGCCGGTGAGGATCCCGATGTAGATGCCGATGGAATAGATCGAGAGCGCCGTGGCGCGCTCTTTCTCCGGGAATATATCCGAGATCATCGAGTGTGCGGGCGGACTGCCGCCTGCCTCGCCCACGCCGACCCCGACGCGCGCCAGCAGCAGGTGGATGTAGTTCTGCGCCAACCCGCTGACCGCGGTCATTCCGCTCCACACGGTCAGCGCCAGAGCGATGATATTGCGCCGGGTCCCGCGGTCGGCCCAGCGCGCAATGGGAATGCCGCAGGAGACGTAGAACAACGCGAAGGCAAAGCCCGACAGCAGGCCGAGCTGCGTATCGGACAGGTCCAGTTCGAGCTTGATCTGCTCCTGCAGGATCACGAGCAATTGCCGGTCGACGAAGTTGAGCGCGTAGACGAGCGTCAGAACGCCGAGCACGAAATAGCGGTAGGACCGCTTCGAATAGGGCGTTTGCGCCGGGGCTGCCTCAGCCGGGAATGGTCCAGCCGCGCCGCTGGTACCGGTAGTGCTCGTCATCGGACTCTCCCCCCTGGGTTTCAACGTTCTTGCGGGTCGTCTGTCCGCGGTGCCGGGTTCAGACCGGTGCGCATGCCCCACGCACGGCCTGCCGCGCGTTCGCGCTGGGCGAAGATTTCGAGCAGCTCGAACATCCCCGGCTTGTAATCGCGCCCGGCTATCGGGGCGTTGTCGAAGCGGATGTAATGTTCCGCCGACCCGTATGGCTGCCAGGCCGACTGGCCCTGCGCCGCAGGTCGACCGGTCGCCGCAAAGCTGGTCCAGTAATCGAGCATCGCGTCCGATAGCGCCCGGTCGTGCTCGCCATTGGGCACCGGCCAGTGGGCGGGCATCGCCTCCGCCGCCAGATTGCCGAAGGAGAACGGGACTTCGCTGGCGTGGAAGGCACACAGGTCGCGTGCGCGCGCCGATGGATAGCAGTGGTCGAAAACATAGAAGTAGGATGCGAGGCCAAGCTCTTGCTGGCTTCTGGCGATTCGCTCCCCCGACCAGCCGAAGATCGTGTCGCCGGTCGCATCGAGCAGGGCATCGACCCCCTTGGCATGCGGGTATATTCGCAGGAATTCGGGCGCGAGATCGCCATAAACCCGCCCGATAATCGCCTCGTATCGCTCTGGCGTTGCAGGCATTTGCACACCGGGCGCGCCTTCGGGGCGGTATTCGTGCGCGTTGTAGCCGACGATCACAGGCACACGCGCCTGCTCGCCCCGGTCGAAGATATCGACCAGTTGACCAGGCAGCACGGTGCCGTCGATCGTGCCCTGCGGCGCGAACCCGGCAAGCGTGGCCCGGTTGGTCAGCTCCTGCGCGTCGATTTCGCGCGCGGCATCGATATCGGTCACGCCGAGTCTTGCGAGCAGGCCTGAACCTATCTGCTGCGCCGAGGGCATACCATTGGCGGCCTCCGACAATTCGGGGAAGCTGCGCAGGTTGGTGCTCTGGATGATCGCCTTGGCGAACAGACCGCGCGCCTGGGGAGACGCCATCAGATAGGTGGTGCCGAGCGCGCCGGCCGATTCTCCCATCACCGTGACATTCGACCGATCGCCGCCGAAACCCGCGATATTCTCGCGCACCCAGTGCAGCGCGGCGATCTGGTCAAGCAGGCCGTAATTGCCCGAGGTGTCGCTCTGCGATTCCGCGCTCAGGTCTTCGTGCGCGAGCCAGCCGAGCGGGCCCAGTCGGTAATTGAGCGATACGAACACCACCCCGCGCTGTGCGTAGTTGGCACCGTCGTACATCGGCAGACTGTTCGCACCGATCCTGAGCGACCCGCCGTGGATCCACACGATGACGGGTGCCTCCCGCGCATTTTTTGGCGACCAGACGTTGAGGTTGAGGCAATCTTCCGATGAACTTGCGGGCGGATCGTTATAGAGACTGCTGGCCGGGACCGGCGGCTGGATGCAGGCGGGGCCGAAGGCGCGGGCGTTGCGCACGCCATCCCACCTGGCAGCGGCTTGCGGAGGGGCCCAACGGAGATCCCCGACCGGGGATGCCGCATATGGAATGCCGCGGAAGACCTCCAGGCCTCCTTCCACCACGCCCCTTATGGCCCCTTGCGAGGTCGCGACGACCGGAGAGGAGGGCCCGCGAGGTGCATCGGCCAGGGTCGTGCAGCCGCTCCCCAGCAGGGCTGCACCTGCAAGTCCGGAAATCCGTGCCAAACGGTTCATGCCTTTACCACTCCTCTCCTCAATAGGCGGCGGGCTTTGCCCGCTCGCCGTTATCCCAAAGGTCTGATCACTGCGCGTCGGCGAGCGCCTCCTTCGGCTTGCCTGCGGCGGCGGCGACCTCGCGTTCGGCCTGCGTGAAGCCATATTCGGGGGTGGTCTCGCCAGATCGGTCGGCAATCCGCCTCCAGTTTTGCGCAACCTCCGCCGCGGCGTTGGCTCCGCCGCCGATCTGGACCCCATTGGTCAGCGTTATATTGGCGGTCGCGAAGTGCCCCGCACCAGCGCATAGGATCGCGCGGCTGGGGGCCTCGTCGCTAACGAGGTGGACAACGCCCGGGCTGACCAGTGCCGGGTCGAGCTGCGCCAGTGCTTCTTCGGAGAGCACGCCGCTGGTCATCTGCGTCGCCGCCGTTGGCGCGAGTGCATTGACGCGGATATCGTATTTCGTGCCTTCGATCGCGAGCGTCTGCATCAGGCCGACCAGCGCCATCTTTGCCGCACCGTAATTGGCCTGACCGAAATTGCCGTAGAGGCCGGAGGACGAGGTGGTCATCACGATCCGGCCGTATTTCTGCTCCCGCATCTGGCCCCAGACCGCCTTGGTGCAGATCGCGGCACCCATCAGATGCACGTCGACGACCGTGCCAAAATCCGCGATCTCCATCTTGGCGAAGCTCTTGTCGCGCAGGATGCCCGCATTGTTCACTAGGATGTCTACCCGGCCCCACAGGTCGATGGTCCGTTCGACCATCCGTGCGACAGCCTGTTCGTCGGTAACCGAGCACACCGCCGTCACCGCCTCTCCCCCTGCGTCGCGGATTTCCTGTGCGACGGCAGCGGCCGCATCCTCGCTCAGATCGTTAACAGCGATCTTCGCGCCATGCCGCGCGAGTTCGAGCGCATGGCATCGGCCAAGCCCCCCGCCCGCGCCCGTGATGATTGCGACCTTGCCTTCGAGCATTCTCGTATCGGCCAAAATATCTACCTCGTTTCGCTCCTGATATAACTCACTCTCTAGCGAGTTAGTATCATACTTGGAAGCCTTCGCTCCTCGCTGCCCGCACGCCAGACCGGACCTTGCTTTCAGCTCTTATCTGGCCTGGCTTCGGACTTGCCGTCGCATATTTCCACGATGCCAGCCGCCATGAAGCGCGCCATGCGCTGTTTCACGGCAGAGAAATCCTCCGATTTGGCGAGCCCCCCGGAAAGCTTGTCGATCCGGCCTGTGCGCGCCAGCGTCAGCATCAGTGCCCCGGTGGTAAAGTGATAGCCCCAGAAGAGATCTTCCTCGGCGGCATCGGGAAGCGCCTTCTTGAGTAACTCGATCAGTCGCAGCACGACGGGGTCGAACCATTCGTCAAACATGTTGGCCCCCCATTCGGGCGTGTTCGAAACAAGCGCCGCAAGCCTTCCCGAATGGCGCCATTGATCGCCGCCCTCTCCGTACAGATCGAGATTGGTATCGAGAAATGCGTGCAGCGCGCCCTCGACGGTCGGCTTGCCCGCGGTCGCGCGATCATATTCGTCGAGCGCCTTCATGCGTACTTCGTTGGCAACCACCGCGCGGCGGCCGAAGACCGCCTCGAACAGCTTCTGCTTGTCATCGAAATAGTAGTTGAGCAGCGTGTGATGGACGCCGACCCGCTTGGCGACGTCCTTCAGGGTAACGCCATGCAACCCATGGAGCGAGAACAGGTATTCCGCCTCGTCGAGGATCAGTTCAGTGGTTTCGGCGCGTTGCTCAGCCTTGGTCGGTCGTTTCTTGCGGGCCTGGGTATTCGACAATTCGCTATTCCTTAGTGCGGAAGGCGCTGGGCGCTCCGCGGATTGCTGAGAAAGGGTCATGATCGGCCATACTCCGACCGCAAGCGCAGTTTGTCGACTTTTCCCGTCGCCGCCAATGGCATGTTGGCGATTCGCATCACCGCATCCGGCCGCCACCAGTTGGCGACCCTGCCGTCCAGTGTGCCGAGCAAGGTCTCGTCGCTGATCTCGGTCCCTTCGCGCAGTTCCACCAGCAGAACCGGACGCTCACCCCACTTCCCGTGTTCGCGGCCAATGACCGCAGCTTGCGATACATCGGGATGAGCGCCGACGATCGCCTCGATCTCCGCCGGATTGATCCACTCGCCGCCGGACTTGATGAGATCCTTCGCACGACCCGTGATCGTTAGAACACCGCTCGTATCTATCCGCGCCAGATCGCCAGTGTCGAACCACCCATCCCGGGTCGCGGGCTCCTCCTCGTCCAGATAGCGCGCCACCACGCTCGGGCCACGTACCCACAGATGGCCTTGTGCGCCGCGTTGCTCCTCGAGCGCAGTACCAGACACGTCGGTCAGCATGAGATCGATACCAATCGCAGGACGCCCCGAAGCCGAAGGCGCGCGCACCCGCGCGGCGGGTGGCATAGCGGTGCCCAACGGCGAAATCTCGGTCATCCCCCAGGTCGTCTGCACGCGGATGCCGCGCCGCTCTATCCGCTCCATCAGTGCCGGAGCCATCGCCGCACCGCCCACCATGATCCGGCGCAAGGAGGGCAAATCCTGGCCCGTCTTGTCGAGATGATCCATCAGTGCGAGCCACACCGTCGGCACGCCAACCGCGATGGTAACCTCCTCTTCGACGATCAGCCGCGCCAACGTCGCCCCGTCGGCATATCGTCCGGGAAAGACCAGCTTACCGCCCACCGCCGGAACCGAGAATGGCAAGCCCCAGGCATTGGCGTGGAACATCGGCACCATTGTGAGTACGCAATCTTCGCCGGTCAGGCCAGCGACGTCAGCCTGCAGCTGGCGCAGCGTATGGAGATAATTGCCCCGATGGGTGTAGGTGACACCCTTGGGCGATCCGGTCGTGCCCGAGGTGAAGCACAGGCCACACGGCGTGTTCTCGTCGAAACCGCCCCATTCGACATCGCCTGATGCGTCGGCCGTCGCATCGGACAGAGTGCCGACCCGTCGCGTGTCGGCCTCCATTTGCCCGACCGTCAGGTCGCCATCGATCAGCAACACCTCCTCCACTGCCGTATCCTGAGCTAGAACATCGCTCGCCAGCGCATGAAGGTCGGCGCTTAGGATCAGTACCTGCGCACCGCTCTGGCGGAGCATCGAGGCGAGTTGCGTCGGTAGCAGCCGCGGGTTGAGCGTGTGGCAGATCGCGCCCATGCTCATTATGCCGTACCAGCCTTCGAGGTGCTCCTGCGTATTCCAGGCTAGCGTCGCGACGACATCGCCGTGACCGATCCCACGGTCCGCCAGCGCCGCAGAAACGCGCTTCGCCTGCTCGCGCAGTGCCAGATAATCGGTTCGATCGGATGCCCCCCCTTCTTTCGCCGTGACCACTTGCGAATGGGGATGCCATCTCGCTGCATGGTCGAGAAACTTGTCGAGCGTCAGGGAGTAGGGCTGCATCGCGCCCGGTATCATTGGCATCCCTCGACCTTCGGGGGCAGCGGGGGGCTCGCAACGCCGACATTCCAGTGCCACGGCTGGTCGCCCGCCGCGCGCCTGCGACAAACCACCGCCTCGTTCAGCGAGTAGCGCGTTCCGAGCAGCTGCTTGCCGGACTGCGGCGTCCCGTCGAACACCATGAAGTTCGCATCCGGTCCGTAAGCAGGCCAGTCGACCTGTCCGCGCGCTTTGGGAGAACCATCACGGACGAAGGTCGTCCAATACTGCATCATGGCATCCGACAGCGCGCGTTCCTCCGCATTGCGCGGGATGCTCGGCCAATTAGGCGCGGTGTCGTAGATAGTCCCGAACACATAGGGAATTTCGGATGCATGGAAGGCGTGAAGACCAGCCTTGTCCGCCGCCGGATAGCCGTGGTCGAACAGGTAGAGATAGGCGTTCCTGCCGAGCAGGGTCTGCTTTCGCGCGAGCCGCTCTGCGGTCCAGCCGTAGAGCGCATCGCGGGTCGTCGCGAGCATGCTCTCGTCGACATTGTCCGACGGATAAAGCGCGAGGAATACGTCTGCTAGATCGCCGTATTGCTGACGGATTTTCTCCTCGTAGGCAGACTTTGTCGTAGGCGCCGGAGGGAGAAGCCGACGCAGCGAACGGATTTCGCCGCTGTTGAAACCTGCCAACACAGGAACAGGTGCTTGTTCGCCGCGATCGAACGTCTCCGCAATCTGGTGCGGAATCAGCTTTCCGTCGACCGTGGTCCAGGTGAGGAAACCCGCCCGCGTCGCGCGATTGACCAGCGAGGCAGGCTCCATGTCGCGCATGACGGCGACATCGGGCACATTAAGCTGGCCTTGCAGCCATGTCCCCATGGATTCAGCCGACGGGTGACCGTTCTGCGTCTCCTTCAGCGCGGGCGAGGAGATCATGTAGGCGCTCTCCATGATCGCCTTGTCGAACAGTCCCCGCGCTTCCGGCGAAGTCATCAGCCACATCACGCTAAGCGCCCCGGCGGATTCTCCGGCGATGGTTACATTATCGGGATCGCCGTCAAAAGCCGCGATGTTCTGCTCGATCCAGCGCAGCGCGGCGATCTGGTCCATCAGCCCGTAATTACCCGAAATGCCTTCCGGCGATTCCGCGCTGAGTTCGGGATGGGCGAGGAAGCCGAGCACCCCGAGGCGGTAGTTGATCGACACGACGACCACGCCCTGCGCGGCCATGCGTGCTCCATCGTACATCTCGAAGCTGCTCGCACCCGAAACCAGGGCGCCGCCATGTATCCACACGAACACCGGCGCGTTCGTGGCATCTATGGGCGTCCAGATGTTGAGCGAGAGGCAATCCTCGCTCATCGGTCCGACCTCCTCGAAGTAAATCGAACTCGCAGCGCCAGGTGCGGTCGGCTGATAGCAGGCCGGACCGAACTTGGTCGCATCGCGCACACCATCCCAGCGGTCTGCCGGGCTGGGTGGTTGCCACCGGGCTCCGCCCACCGGAGGCGCGGCGTAGGGAATGCCCTTGAACGAAACGACATTGCCGTCGACCGCACCCCGAATTGTCCCGACAGGGGCGATGACCGTGGGGTCTTCCCCGTCCTGAGCAAGTGCTGGCACGGCAAGCGACAGGAGCCCCGCACTCACCAGCGTCGCAGTGGTGGCCAGGGTTCGGGAAAAGAGTGAGTGAGCCACGAATATCACCTCTGGAGGCTTTGCATGTCCGCGCCATATTCTGGCGCAGCCCGGACGATGATAGGCGGATGGCTCCGCAGCCCGCCGAAGGACTGCGAAGCCATATCGCCTAGAACTTGAAGTTGGTCCGTACACCGAAGGTCTGCGGCCTGAGCCGTCCGTAACGCCCGTCGAGAAAGGCCTCCGGGTGGACGTAATTGATCGCGTCATTGTCGAATATGTTCTCGACATAGGCCGTGATCGAGAGGTCGGGCGAGATGTTCACCCCGGCGTAGGCATTCGCATACACATATTCGTCGGTGACATCATATTGCGGCGACCGCACGCCCGGCTGGCCAGGCACGTTCGGGAAGAGCCCCGGGAAAGAACCGACATACGCGACATTCCCGGTGACGAATGCGGTCTCCGTATCCCCGACGGCAAAACTGTACGTCGCCGTCGCCGAACCCTGAAATTCGGGTGCCGACAGGCGAATTCCATCGACCGCGCCGGAGATTGCCGCCTCGACAGCAGTCAGGTCATCGATCCGGGCATCAATATAAGCGCCGCTGGCCTGCAAGCGCAGCCCGTCCACCGGTCTTGCGACCAGCTCGACTTCGATGCCCTTGCTGACGGCACCACCAATATTGGTAGCGAACTGAACCGCGTCCGACACCCGGTTGGCCTGCACCTGGATGTTATTCCAGTCGATGTAGAATGCCGCGATATTGGCAGTGAAGCGGTTATCGAAGAAGCTGCCCTTCAGGCCGACTTCGTAGTTGGTCAGCTTGTCCGAGCTCGCACCTTGGGGGATCACGATATCGGTTGGATCAACGGTACTGACCGCACCTGCCCTCTGGTTGATAGCCGGCGGACGGAAACCGGTAGACACCGTCGCGTAAGTCGTCACGTTGCGCGACGGCTTGAAGGAGATACTGGCCTTCCACGAAAGCTTGTCGTCGGTCACTGCCGGGCCGATCGGGCCGTCGGGTACGGACGAGACGGTCAGCGGTATGTTGCGAAAGCCACCCAGAGCAACGCCCAGATAGTTGCTCGTGAAGCCGTTACCGGTGGCAAACGCTTCTTGGCTAACGGACCCGTAACGGAGCCCGCCGGTCACCCAGAAGCTATCGTTGAAACGGTATGTCAGTTCGCCGAATACTGCCTTTTCTTCCGCATCGAAAACGCTTGTGCGGCTCTGATAGTATTCGTCCGCGAGACCGGTCAGATTGCGGGCGGTCAAAAATTCGATCGACGAGCGGTAGTCGTAGGTAACGACCCGGCGCTTGTCGAAGTAGTATCCGCCTAGCACCCATTCGAACGGGCCGTCGTGCGTCGATGCCAGGCGCACTTCCTGCACGAAAATATCGTCGAAGCCGATCGCGTCGAGCGCGAACGGGATAGCACCGCTGAAGGTGCCGGCCAGATCGACGTAGAACAGGCCCGAAAGGTCTGAATAGGTCGAGGAGCTGACCAAATCCGCAAAGCCGAGATCCGCGTTTACCGTTACATTGATCGATGTCAGATCGCTCTGGAAAAGGTCCGGACGGTTGGAGTTGCGCACGTAGGTGCCCAAAGCCGGATTGGTCAGGCTTGAATCGGCCGGATTGCTGATTTCCTTGTTGAGAGACAGCTTGACCGAAAATGAGTCCGAGGGCTCGATCAGCAAAGCAGCGCGAACACCGTAGGCTTCGATCGAGTTCGCATTGTCGATCCCCGTGCCGATATTGTCGACCCAGCCGTCCTCGTTGCGGTAGTATCCGACTGCACGGAATGCGACGGTGTCGTCCGCGATCGGAATGTTGACCATCGCGTTGTAGCGTTGCCGCAATCCGCCATTTTCGGTGTACCCGAGATCGACGAGCGCGGACGCTTCGAACCGGTCCGGATTGGGCGCCTTGGTGATGATCCGCATTGCGCCAGCGAGTGAGCCCGAGCCGAACAGCGTACCCTGCGGGCCCCGCAGGAACTCCACCCGCTCGACATCGTAGAGGTTGGGATCGAGGATGGTCGAGTTGCCGTTCGCGGAGATCGGCAGCTCGTCGATATAGATCGCGACCGGGGCCTGAAGACCGGCACTGTAGCCATTGGTCGAAATGCCGCGCGCGGTGAAGTTGTTGAAGTTCTGAGTTGGTCGATTGAGCACAACGCCGGGCGTTTCGCGCGCCAGCCGCTCGTACCCGACGATACCCTTCTCGGTCAGTTCTTCCTGACTGAACGCGGTGACGCTCAGAGGCACGTCCTGAAGCCTCGCCTCGCGCCGTGTCGCGGTGACGATGATCGTGTTGCCCGCTCCGGCCTCGGCTGCGGGCGCCAGTTCCTCGGTAGTATCGGTCTCGGCGTCGACCTCGTCCTGCGGCGGCGCCGAGTTTTGCGCACTGACAGCGGTCGATAGCAAGCAGAACGCGACCGCAGATGCGGACGCCAGAAACGATCCCCTCATTGTCCTCTCCATTATTCCCGGCAGTTGGTCCCGCCGCGGTCATTCACACATCCGCGAATAAAACCCGGATGTCAACATTCACTCTCGTTCGTGTGAATATCTGCTTTGTGACTGACTAGCCGAGGTTTTCGGGGCTTGGGGGAACATTTCCTATGTCTGACATTGGGCAGGAAAACGCACGTTTTCCGGCAAAAGAGGCATCCGCCGATTGAAATAGCGCTTGTTTTGAACGTCCCGACCGCCTCTCAGCCTGTCTATCGTCCAGATCAACGGCGCCCCCTTGAGGCACCCGGAAATATCGAGATCCGCAATCTCCTCGAGGTTCGATCGCTGCGCCGTCCGGCAGCACTCATCGCGGAGAGGTTCCAAGGAACAGGCGAGGCGGCCCCCAACTCTTCTTGCTTGAAGATGATGTCCTTCGGCTCGAACCGTCCATGGCCGACGCGCTCGCATTCCTGCGGCGGCCGCGCAGCCTTGATGGTGCGGAACCCAGCTCGAATCTCAGTATCTCGCCCTGCAGCACCTTGATCGGGCGCCGGTCCAGCATCTCGCGAAGCTATCCAGCATCCTCTCGAAGGCGCACTTCACGGATCGCTGCTTGGATCGCACGGCGGACTATGACGGGAATGTCTCCGAGGGTGAGGACTGGATCGAGGTACCTTGCCCGCAAATCATCTCGCTTCGACGAGTATATTCGATCGGAGCCGTTGCTAGCGAGAGGCTTCTGGCTGAAACCTGCGCTACGACTACCGGTTCTTCACCGCACTTACGCACCGTGAAGAACTATTGCGCGCCCTCAGGCATCACCGCGGGAGAAGGCGCGTTGGATCGACCCGCGTGCCTACCACCACTTCGCTGGCGCGTGGTGAAATCCGGCGCGCTGCTGGATGGCTAGGCCCGCGTCGAGCACGCCCTGCTCGTCGAACGGCTTGCCCATCAACTGCAGGCCGAGCGGCAGGCCCTCGTCGTTGAGGATTGCCGGCACGCTCATCGCTGGCAGGCCGGCCAGCGAGGCCGGCACCGAAAACACGTCGTTGAGATACATCGCTATCGGATTGTCCGATTGTTCCCCGGGCGGGAAGCTAGCCGTCGGCGTTGTCGGGGCAAGGATGAGGTCGCAATGCGTCCAGGCCTCCTCGAAATCGCGAGCGACCAGCGCGCGGATCTTGTGTGCCTGCGTGTAATAGGCGTCGTAGAAGCCCGCGCTGAGCACATAGGTGCCGATCAGGATGCGCCGCTTCACCTCGTCGCCAAAACCTGCCGCGCGCGTTTCCGCGAACATGTCCTGCAACCTGGCGCCATCGGGTAGTTCGCGCAGGCCATAACGTACCCCGTCATAGCGCGCGAGGTTCGACGAAGCCTCGGCCGGAGCGATGATGTAATAGGCCGGCAGCGCATATTTCGTATGCGGCAGCGAGATGTCGACGATCTTCGCGCCCGCATCCTCGAGCCATGTCTTGCCCAGTTCCCAGCTCTCGAGGATCGCCTGATCGGTGCCCTCCATCCGGTATTCACTGGGTACCCCGACGCGCTTGCCCCTGAGATCGCCCGATAGAGCGGCCTCCCAGTCGGGCACGGGCATCTTGAGGCTGGTCGAATCCTTCGGGTCGAAGCCAGCCATGGCCCCCAGCATGATTGCACAATCCTCGACCGACCGCGCCATCGGTCCGGCCTGGTCAAGCGAGGAGGCAAACGCCACCACGCCCCAGCGCGAACATCGTCCATAGGTCGGCTTGATTCCGCAGATGCCGGTGAAGGCTGCGGGCTGGCGGATCGAACCGCCGGTGTCAGTGCCGGTCGCAGCGGGTACGATACGGGCGGCAACCGCAGCCGACGATCCACCCGAGGAGCCGCCGGGAACGTAGTCGTGATTGCCCCGGTTCGCGCGCCACGGAGAGAGCGTCTTGCCGTAATAACTGGTCTCGTTTGACGAGCCCATCGCGAACTCGTCCATGTTCAGTTTGCCGAGCATCCCGGCACCGGCATCCCAGAGGTTCTGCGAGACGGTGCTTTCGTAACGCGGTGTGAACCCCTCGAGGATGTGACTCCCGGCTGTGGTCTGGACGCCGTACGTCGCAAACAGGTCCTTCATGCCGATCGGCACACCGCCCATCGCGCCCAGGTCTTCACCGTTTGCACGCCTGCTGTCGACCGCGTCGGCCGCCGCGAGCGCGTGGTCCGGGGTCGTCACTATAAAGGCATGCAATGCGCCCGCTTCGGCAACGGCAGCGTTGAACAGCTCGGCGATTTCGCGCGCGGTGAAATCGCCCGCGCGAACGCCGTCGCGAATGGCCTTGACGCTCAGGGAGGCCAGGTTGCTCACGCCGGACAACTCAAAGCCCGGGCCGGGAGCGCACGTGGTGCATGCCTGGCTGAGGTAAATAGTCCCCAGGCTCCGACATTTTCTCCTCGAGTATCACGAACCGTCCTTTCGAAGATTGTCTCTATTCCGACTTCCGACAGGTTCTTCTTTGAAGATACCAGAGCATCCGGGGTCGCTCAACAATATTGCGGTTCCTGGAGCACCCCTCCTGGTGCTCGACGGGTGCGAACCATTCCCGAAGGCGAGTGGGTTGCAATCAGTTCGCACAAATCAGCCTGACTCATAGATTTCGTTCAAGTATTTCAGGGCCTGCCCCAGTCTTTCCTCCTCGATCACCGCATGGCAAAGGCGCAAACGCTCTTCGCAATCCAACCCGAATGCGGAGCCTGGAGCGAGAGAAATTCCGCGGTCGAGCGCTGCGTCGATGAAGCGCATCGCTCCCCCCGGATAGTCGGACAGGTCCAGCAGGGTATAGAAACCTCCGACGCAATCGGACTTCGGAATACGGCAGTCCCGGCGCACCAATCCCAGATTTGCGCGAACCCAGTCCCCGTGCCGGTCGATTGTCGCGTCAAAGTCCTTCAATCCCTGAAGGGCTGCGATCTGTGATGCGGTCGAAACGCAGTAGATCGAGTGCAGTGCCAGCGTGCGGAAGGCGTGAGCGAGCGACGCTGGCATGACCGCATAGCCAATGCGGAAGCCCGTCCAGCCGAATGTCTTGCTGAACGAATACAGGCCGATAGTGCTTTCCGGGAACATCTCGGCAGCTGCCGGATCGGGGAAGTCTTCGCGGCTGAAATCGAAAGCTTCGTACGCATTGTCGGCCACGATCGTCATGTTTCGAGACCGCGCATAATCGCCGATTGCCTTCACCTCCCATGTGCTCAGGGCCATGCCGGTCGGGTTGTTGGGGGTGTTGAAATAGATGGCGCGACTGCGCTCGTCGATGTGCCGGTCGAGCAGGGCGACGATGTCGGCGGTCGATTTCGGTCGCTGGGCATTGAAGTAGGGGACCTCGATTGCTCGCCCGCCCCAGACATTGGCAATCCCCTTGGCGAAAAGCCACTGCGGTGAAAGCATCAGTACAGAATCGCCAGGCGCCAGCAGGGTGACGAAGCGAGGAGAAAGCGCTTGTCCTGCTCCATGAGCCCGAGAACCGTCTTCCGTGGCTCCACCTTCTGCAGGCGATTGATGCCCGGGCGGGTGCGCTGCCCGGCGGCGCGATTATCCCCTCTTTTGAGACTTTTGGACTTGCACCCCGCGCGCGGGCTTAGATAAAAATTCACCAACAGGCCCTATAGTTAACGCCGTCGCGGTTCGCAGCGGAGCGGACGCGGCGCGATGAGGATACCGGACGGGCGAGTGGGGTATGAGCAAGGACACTATCGGGCGCGACGTGCTCACGTTTCTGGCTGGCAATCTGCTCGATCCCACGCCGATGAACTATCGCTTCGGCTATCTCTACCTCACCCGGTCGAGCAAGGTGATCTGCGAGGAAACCGACACCTACATCGAAAACGGCATGCGCATGAAGCAGGAGACGATCGTCGAAATCATGGGCAAGCATGCCTCTGCCTCCGACGATCCCGAAGAGCGGATTGCCGCGCGCGACGAAGCGGTGGAGCTGTTTCTCAACGCCGCCGGAGAGCTGGCACGCGAGACCAAGCGCCAGGCTGACGGTGTCGGCCGCGACATCGCCGAGGAAAGCCTGGTGATCCGTGAGGGGGCGCAAGGCGAGGACCTGACCGGCGCGATCCGCCGTATCATCGACCGCGCGGCGGAGGCGGAGCGTGAATTGTCGAACGCCTCCAACCGGATCGACCGGCTCCAGCGCGATCTCGACGAGGCGCGCAACAAGGCGCTGGTCGACGAGCTGACCGGCATCCCCAATCGCCGCGCGACCCGCGCCACGATCCAGGACCTCGAAATCCGCAAGGTCCGCTATTGCCTCGGCATCATCGACATCGATCATTTCAAGGCGATCAACGACACCTACGGCCACCCGGTTGGCGACCGTGCGCTGAAACTGGTCGCCGAAGCGCTGAGCGAATCGCTCGCCCCTTGGCCGGTGGCGCGCTGGGGAGGCGAGGAGTTTCTCGTGATCGCCGAGGTGCCCGACGCGAAGAAGCTGGCGCAGCGCGTGGCCGAGGCGAAGGAAACGCTCGCCGAACGCAACCTCAAGCTGCGCGAGACCGACGAACCGATGGGCCCGATCACCTTCTCCGCCGGGGTTGCGGTCAATTCCGAAACCAGCGACGAGACGCTGCGCCGGGCGGACAACGCGCTGTACGAGGCGAAGAAGGCAGGCCGCAACACCGTGCTGATCGCGCCCGAGAGCGGCCGCGTGGCGGACGCCGCCTGACCGCGCACACCGCCCGCTTATGTCTTCCTTCCTCTTCGGCTTTGCCGCCGCCCTGCTGCTGACGATCGGTGCGCGCGACCAGCTGCTGGTCGCCCGGCTGGCTGGACCGCTGGGCGCGATCATTCTGCTGTCGGCGCTGGTCGCCGCGATCTTCACCGCCGGGCTGATGGCGCTGGCGGGCGATGCGATCGCGCAGATGTTGCCCGATGCCGCGCGCCGGATGCTGGTCGCCATCGCGCTGGTCGTCGCCGCGGTCGAGCTGGTCTGGCCGGGGCGCGACAGGCGCCCGAAAGAGCCGACCCGCTCGCCCTTCGCTGCCTTTGTCGTGCTGCTCGCCCGCCAATGGGGCGATGCCGCACGCTTCCTGCTCTTCGCACTCGCCGCGGCGACCGCGCTGCCCGCCTATGTCGCGCTGGGCGGCGCTGCCGGTGCGGGGGTCGCGCTGGCTGGTGGCTGGGCGCTGGGGGAAGATCTGGAGGCACTGCCGCTGCGCGCCTTCCGGCTGGTGATGGCGGGGATCGTCCTGCTGGCCGGGCTGCTGATCGGGCTGGGTGCGCGCGGGATCATCTGAGCGCCGCTCTCGCCCGCTTGGCGACGGCCCAGTCAATCACAGTAATCGACGCTTTGGCGGGAAACCGGGAGGGGCTTGCTCCGTTGACCTCACGAGACCTTATCCCAGGCCAAGAAACATAACACAGGAGACCAAACATGGCTCAAGCTGGCGACAACTCGAAAACCGCACTGGTGGAGGAACTTAACGGCCTTCTCGCCGATCACCTCGCGCTCTATTTCAAGACCAAGAATTTCCATTGGCATGTGAAGGGCCCGCGTTTCCGCGATCTTCACCTGCTGTTCGACGAGCAGGCGATCGAGCTGCGCGACCAGATCGACGCGATCGGCGAACGCGTGCGCAAGCTGGGCGAAGTGACGCTGACCTCGATCGGTTCGGTCGCCCGCGCGACGCAGGTCAAGGATCAGGATTCGACCGATCTGGATGGCGACGCGATGGTCAAGGAACTGCACGCCGACAACGTCGCGATGATCAAGCGCCTGAAGGGTATGAAGCCGCTGGCCGAAGAGGCGGGCGACAATGCCACCGACGGTCTGCTCGACGACTGGACCGACATGGCCGAGGAACGCGCGTGGTTCCTCAAATCCACGCTCGGCTAATCCCCCGTTAGCCAGGCAACCAGAAGGGCCGATCCAGCGCTATGCCGGGTCGGCCCTTTTCTATATCTCGGATCCATCATGCCGCCGCTGCTGCCCCGCTCGCTCCACCGCCTCGCGCTGCGCGCCGCGCACCGGCTGCGCCATGTTTGGCGGCGGCTGGCGAAGCCGCAGCTGCGCGGGGTCAGCGTGATCCTGCGCGACGCGCAAGGCCGGGTGCTGTTCGTGCGCCATGCCTATGGCCCGCCCGAGTGGAGCCTGCCGGGAGGCGGGATCGCGCGTGGCGAGGCCCCCGAAGCCGCCGCGCGGCGCGAGATGGCGGAAGAGCTGGGGCTGACGCTTCGTATGGTCAGCGAGCTGGGCACGATCCACGAGACGATCTCCGGCGCGCCGCACACCGCCTACCTGATCCTGTCCGAGATCGACGAGATGCCGGTGCCAGATGGGCGCGAGATCGTGGAGGTGCGCTTTGCAATGCCGGAAAACCCGCCGCAGCCGGTCAGCGGCCTTGCCGAAAGGCGGATCGCGCACCTGCTGGGTGCGACACCCTAGAACAGCGGCAGCTGACCGCTATCGGCGTCGTCGGAGGGCGCCTCGTCGTCCTCGCCGGTACCGCCCCGTTCGAGATTGGAGAGCGTCAGACCCATCAGCCGGATCGGACGGGGCAGGGGCAGCAATTCGTCGAGGATGGCGTGCCCGATCGCGGCAAATTCGGCCTTGCCCGCAACGCTGCGCGGTAGTGATCGGGCGCGGGTCATCAGCTGAAAGTCGTTATATTTGAGCTTGAGCGTCACCGTGCGCCCGCGCGCCTGCGCCCGTTCGATCCGCTCCCACACGATGTCGACGATCTCGTCCAGCGTGGTGCGCAGTTCCTCCGCCTCGTGCCGGTCGAGCGAGAAGGTGCGTTCGCCGCCGACCGACTTGCGGATGCGATTTACGCGTACGGGGCGTTCATCAATCCCGCGCGCCGCGCGATAGAGATACTCTCCGAAGCTGCCGAAATGCTGCGTGAGCCACGCCAGATCCTTGGCTGCAAGGTCCGCGCCGGTGGCGATGCCGAGCCGGGCCATCTTCTCTTCCCCGCGCGGGCCGACCCCGTGGAAGCGCCGGATTGGCAGGGTCTGGACGAAGGCCGCGCCCTCGCCGGGGCGGATCACGCACATCCCGTCGGGCTTGTTCTGGTCGCTGGCGAGCTTGGCGAGAAACTTGTTGTAGCTCACCCCCGCGCTCGCGGTCAGCTGCGTCTTGGCGCGGATTTCCTGGCGGATCAGCTGCGCAACCTGGGTGGCCAAGGCGATGCCCAGCTTGTTGACCGTCACATCCAGATAGGCTTCGTCGAGGCTCAGCGGCTCGACCAGATCGGTGTGGTGGTGGAAGATCGCGCGGATCTGCTCGGACGCTTCGCGGTAGGCGTCGAAGCGGCTCTTCACGAAGATCAGGTCGGGGCATAGCCGCTTGGCGGTGACAGACGGCATCGCCGATTTCACCCCGAACCGGCGCGCCTCGTAACTCGCGGCGGCGACCACGCCGCGCCCGCTCGACCCGCCGACCGCGACCGGTTTGCCCCGCAGATCGGGATTGTCGCGCTGCTCCACGCTCGCAAAGAAGGCATCCATATCGACGTGGATGATCTTGCGCGTCGGCGGTGCCTCGCCGCGATCTGGGGGACTGATCTCGCCATCGCTCATCGCGCAGCTGCGATAGCACACAGGTTGCCAATCGGAACCGACAACGCCATCTGCGGTTTTGTGCAGATGCGAAATGAACAATATGCGCCCGGTGAGACGATCGACCGGCAGAGCGCCGATGCTCGCCCGCCTGCGGCGCTGCCGCCATCGGGCAAGCGGATCGGCGAACGCCAGCTGATCGCGATGATGGCGCTGCTGATGGCGCTGAATGCGCTGGGCATCGACGCCGTCCTCCCCGCGCTCGACAACCTTGCCGCCGATCTGGGCGCAAGCGGCAATTCGCGCCAGTTCGTGGTCGGTGCCTATCTGCTTGCAGCCGGTCTCGGCGCGCTGGTCCCCGGATCGCTGGCGGACCGATATGGTCGTCGGCCGGTGCTGTTCACCGCGCTGGGCCTCTACATTGCCTTCTCGCTGCTGTGCGCGATGGCGTGGAGTTTCGAGTCGCTGCTGGCGCTGCGTTTCCTGCAAGGCTTCGGCGCGGCAGGCATCGTCGCGCTGCCGCCTGCAATCATCCGCGACCGGGTGGGCGGCGACAAGATGGCCCGCATGATGAGCCTGATCTTCGTCATCTTCCTGATGGTCCCCGCGATCGCGCCCAGCCTGGGCCAAGGCGTGCTGATGCTGATGGGCGACTGGCGCTGGATCTTCGTGTTCACGGCCGTGGCCGGAGTAGGGATGAGCTTTTGGGCATGGCGAAATCTGCCAGAGACTTTGCACCCGGAAGACAAGCAGGCGATCCAGCCGCGCGTGATCGCGCGCAACATGCGTGCGACGCTGACCATGCGACAGGCGCTCGGCTACACGCTGGGCAGCGCGGTAATCTTCGGCGCGCTGTTCGGGTTCATCAACTCCGCGCAGCAGCTGGTGGGCGAGGCGTTCGGCGCTGGCCCCTGGTTCCCCGCGATCTTTGCCAGCTGTGCGGGCGCCATGGCGGTGGCCAGCTGGACCAACTCGCGCATCGTCGAGCGCTTCGGTGCTCGCCGGGTGAGCCATACCGGCCTGTTCCTGTTCCTGATCGTGGCCGCGTTGCAGCTGTTCGTCGCCACGATGACCGAGGAAACGCTGTGGACCTTCGTCCCGCTGATGGCTGCGAACATGATGCTGCTCGGCTTCATCGGCGCCAATTTCGGCTCGATCGCGATGCAGCCCTTCCGCGAGACGGCGGGCGCTGCGGCGAGCGCGCAGACCTTCGTGCGGATGGTCACCGCCGCGCTGATCGGTGCGGGAATCGGCTATGCCTATAACGGCACGGCGATACCGCTTGCGACTGCGCTGTTTGCGGGCGCGCTGATCTGCATCGGGCTGGTGCTGTTCGCCGAGCGGGGCAAGCTGTTCGGCCCGCCGGTGGTCGAAAACTGAGCGTAATGTGAGCCCACCCCCGCTGCGACTAGCGGGCAAGCCCGCAAGTCTCGCTCCCCTCCCGCTTGCGGGAGGGGCAGGGGGTGGGTTCTATTCCGCAGGCTCCACCACGCACAGCACCGCGTCGACCTGCACCTGACCGCCCTCGCTGGCGGCAAGATCGGTCACGGTCCCGTCGAACGGCGCGGTGAGCGCGTGCTCCATCTTCATCGCTTCGAGCACCATCAGCCGCTGGCCCGCCGTCACGCTGTCGCCCTCGGCCACGTCAAGCGCAATGACCTTGCCCGGCATGGGCGCGAGGATCGCGCCGTCGCCTGCCGCAGCCGCCCCCGAGCCGCGCGAACTCCGGTCGAAGGCGAAGGACATGCCATCGGCGAAAACCACAACTCGGTGCGGATCGACGAAGCCGGTCGCACCCTCGAAAGCCGCACCTTCGGCCGCCGCGACGACGCGCGAATCGCCTTTGAACGAGAGGCTGGTGCTCAGCCGACCCGGTCCGTTGAGGCGGAAGCCCGCAGGCATGTCGTCGTGGTCTTCGGTTTCGGTGAGGACCACGAAGTCCGCAGCGGTCTGCCAGATCGCTTCGTAAGGTTCATCCGATTCCACCAGATCGTCGATCTTGCGCTCGATGAAGCCCGTATCGAGGTTGGCATCCTCGAAATCCTCGTCGCGCAGACAGTTTGCGATGAACGCGGCATTGGTACGCACGGGCCAGATTTCCACTCCGTCGGCTATCTCTGCCAACTGCTCGATCGCATCCTCCCGGGTCTCTGCCCAGGTCACGAGTTTGGCGACCATGGGATCGTAGAAGGGCGATATCTGATCGCCTTCCTCGACGCCCGTTTCGATACGGCCGCGCAAGCCGATATCGAAATGATCGAGTGGCCCGGTGCTGGGCAGGAAACCGCTAGATGGGTCTTCGGCATAGAGCCGCGCCTCGATAGCCCAGCCGTCGATGCTCAGGTCTTCCTGTTTTTTCGGAATCGGCTCACCCGCCGCGACGCGCAGCTGCCACTCGACCAGATCGACCCCGGTGATCTCCTCGGTCACCGGATGCTCGACCTGCAAGCGGGTGTTCATTTCCATAAAGAAGATGCGGTCCGCGCGCAGGCCTTCGCTGGCGTCGGCGATGAATTCGATCGTGCCCGCGCCCTCGTAGTTCACCGCTTGGGCGGCGCGCACGGCGGCGGAGCATATCTCTTCGCGGGTCGCCTCGTCCATGCCGGGCGCAGGGGCTTCCTCGATCACCTTCTGGTGACGGCGCTGGAGCGAACAATCGCGTTCGAACAGGTGGACGTGGTTGCCGTGACTGTCGCCGAACACCTGCACCTCGATATGGCGGGGCGAGGTGATCCATTTTTCGAGGATTACGTCGGTGTTGCCGAAGCTGGCCTTCGCCTCGCGGCGGCAGGATTCGAGCGAGGAGAGGAAATCGCCCTCCGCATCGACCTTGCGCATACCCTTGCCGCCACCACCCGCGACTGCTTTGATGAGGACGGGATAACCGATCGCGTCGGCCTCCTGCTTCAGCCGTTCGGCGCTCTGGTCGTCGCCGTCGTAGCCCGGCGTTACGGGTACGCCCGCTTCGCGCATCAGCTTCTTGGCGGCATCCTTCAGCCCCATCGCGCGGATCGAGGAGGGCGGCGCACCGACCCAGATCAGGCCGGCGTCTTGCACTGCTTCGGCGAATTCGGCGTTTTCGGAAAGGAAGCCGTAGCCCGGATGGATCGCCTCGGCGCTCGTCTGTTTCGCCGCGGCGATGATCTTCTCGCCTAGGAGGTAGCTTTCGGCGGCAGGCGAGGGGCCGATATGAACCGCCTCGTCGGCGCTGCGCACATGCAGGGCCTTTGCGTCGGCATCGGAATAGACCGCGACGGTGCGGATCCCCATCTTACGCGCGGTACGGATGATGCGGCAGGCGATTTCGCCGCGATTGGCGATCAGGAGCTTCTGGATCATGCCCGCAGCGCTAACGCGAAGAGGGCGGCAGGTCTACCACCCGGCAACCGGGCGCAGATCGTCGCGCGTGTAGGGCGGCCACTGCTCTGGCTCGGGCGCGTGCTTGATCACCGCCTCCCCGAACGCGGCGGCCACATGGACGAGCTTTTCGTACCACGGCACATAGGTGCGGGTATCCCATGCCAGCTGGCCGCGCGCGCGGACCTTGCGTCCGATTGCGCCGTAAATCCCCGCGGCGGAGAGCACCGCCCAGCGCTGGCGAAAACGCAGGTGCTTCGCACCGAGCCGGGACGCAGTCTCGTACATTTCCATCCGGTCGACCAGTTTTGCGGAGACCGCCGCGAGCGCGAAGCGGTTTTCTTCGTCGGCGTAATTCTCTCGCGTCAGCCCGGCGTCCGCGAGCCATTCATCGGGGAGGTAGCAGCGTCCTGCTGCCGCATCCTCGATCACATCGCGCGAGATATTGGCGAGCTGAAAAGCCAGCCCGAGGTCGCACGCGCGGTCGTAGATGAAGCTGTCGTTGGGGGCGAACATCACCCGCGCCATCAGCACGCCGACCGCGCCCGCCACGTGGTAGCAATAGCGCATCAGCTCCTTCTCGCTGTGCGGGCTGAAGCCATTCGCGTCCATCGCGAACCCGGCAATCACCTCGTTCGCCATGTCGAGCGTGATCCCCGCTTCGCCCGCGACCTGGCCCAGCGCGTCGAACGCGACATCGGCCGTCGCGCCGCCTTCGAGCGCGCGGCGGGTCAGCACCTTGATCGCCTGCAGCCGGTCTTCGATCCCCGCCTGGTCGCCCAGCTTGCCACCCTTGTCCTGCGCATCGGCGAGATCGTCGCACCGGCGGCACCAGGCATAGAGCATCCACACCCGTTCGCGCGTCGGCTTGTCGAACAGCTTGGAGGCGAAGGCGAAGCTGCGCGATCCTTCGGCGATAGCCTCGTAGGATTCGTTCACCAATGCGGCCCGATCACGCCCGCCGCCGGGCCGGGGGATCGAGGGGCGCACGAAGCGGGAAGGGACGAGGGGGCGGGCCTGGGTCAAAGCTGGTCTGCGCTCATGCGATAGATCGGGGTATTAGGCGTATAAGACGCAAGCTTGTCGAGCAGTTCCGGCAAATTGTCCGCAACCTGCAAGATCTCGCGATGTGTTGCACGAACGAAACCCGTATCCGCCATCCGGTTTACGAATTGCACAAGGTCATCGTAAAAGCCGAAAGCGTTGAGCAGGCCGACCGGCATTTCGTGATAGCCGATCTGCGCCCAGCTCAGTGCTTCGAACAGTTCGTCCATCGTGCCCATGCCGCCGGGCAGGGTGATGAACCCGTCGGCCAGATCGGTGAAATGCGCCTTGCGCTGGTGCATCGTGTCGACCGTGATCAGCTGCGTGCAGTCGTGGTTGGCGAATTCACGCTCCACCATCGCATGCGGGATCACCCCGATCACCTCACCCCCCTGATCGAGCGCGCCCTGAGCCAGCGCGCCCATCAGGCCGAGCCGCCCGCCGCCATAGACCACGCCGATGCCGCACCGCGCCAGCTCCGCGCCGACGTCGCGCGCAAGTTCGAGGTAGCGCGGATCGGGCGGGGTGGCGGCGCCGCAATAGATGGCGAGGCGGTTCACAGATCCTCCCCGAGGATCATTTCAAATCCTCGATCATCAGTCCGGCGGTTGCCTTCGCGCTGCCGACGACGCCGGGAATGCCCGCGCCCGGATGCGTGCCCGCGCCGACGAGGTAGAAGTTCTTGATCACGTCGTCGCGGTTGTGGCCGCGGAAATAGGCGCTCTGGGTCAGTACCGGTTCGAGGCTGAAGGCGCTTCCCAGGTGCGCGTTGAGATCGGTCGCGAAGTCGCTCGGCGCGTAGTGGAACTTGGTGACGATCCGCTTGTGAATGTCGGGCACCAGCCGTTTGCCGACCTCGTCGAGAATGCGCTTCTCGAGCAGCGGGCCGATCTCGTCCCAGTCGACCGCCAGCTTGCCCTGATGGGCGACCGGGACCAGCGCGTAGAACGTGCTCATCCCCGGCGGGGCCATGCTGGGGTCGCTCTTGCTCGGGTGGTGGAGGTAGATCGAGAAATCCTCCGGCAGCACGCCGTGCTGGTAGATGTCGTCGAGCAGGCCTTTGTAGCGCGGACCGAACAGGATCATGTGGTGCGCAATGCCGGGCCATGTCCCTTCGAGCCCGAAATGGACCACGAACAGCCCGGGGCTGTAACTCTTGCGCTTGAGCTTGCGGCCCATGCTCCACCCGCGCTGCGATCGGCCCAGCAGATCGCGATAAGAGTGCATGATGTCGGCATTGCTGGCGACCGCATCGAAGGTCTGCACGAAGCCGCTCTGTGTCATCACGCTCTTGGCGCGTTTGTCATCGACTTCGATCCCGACCACCGGATCGCCCACGCGCATGGTTCCGCCCAGCCGCTCGAAATGGCGGACCATTCCGGCGATCAGGCGGTTGGTGCCGCCCTTGGTCCACCACACGCCGCCATCCATCTCCAGCTTGTGGATCAGCGCGTAGATGCTGGACGTTTTCATCGGGTTGCCGCCCACCAGCAGCGTGTGGAAGCTCAGCGCCTCGCGCAGCTTCTCGCTTTCGACGAAGCTGGAGACCATCGAATAGACGCTGCGATAGGCCTGTTTCTTGGCCAGCGCGGGCGCGGCCTTGAGCATCGATTTGAAATCGAGGAACGGCACGGTGCCCAGCTTCACGTAGCCTTCCTCGTACACCCCGGCAGAATATTCGAGGAAGCGCTGGTAGCCTTCGACATCCTTGGGGTTGAGCTTGGCGATTTCCGCAAACAGCTCTTCATGGTCGTTCGAATAGTCGAAGTTCGTGCCGTCGGGCCAGTTGAGGCGGTAGAACGGCTTGACCGGGACCAGCTCGACATCCTGCGCGATGTCGTGGCCCGACAGCGCCCAGAGTTCCTTGAGGCAATCGGGATCGGTGACCACGGTCGGTCCGCCGTCGAAGGTGAACCCGTCGCGCTCCCAGTAATAGGCGCGCCCGCCGGGCTTGTCGCGCCCTTCGATCACGGTGGTGGCGATCCCCGCGCTCTGCAATCTGATGGCGAGCGCGAGGCCGCCGAAGCCGGCTCCGATAACGCATGCTGTACGGCCTTCAGCCATTGTCGGCAGTTCCTTCTGGTGGGGCGAGCGGCGGGCGGTGCGATGCCAGCGCGCGCAGGGCATGGGGGATCGGGACCGGCGGCTTGCCGGTCAAGACCCTGAGCTTGTCGCGGGTGGTCGAACGCGCGGCGTAGAACCGCTCGATCAGTCCCGGAGACAGGCGGTAGAAGCGCGAGAAGATGCGATAACGTTCCTCGGGGCGGGCCGCGCCGAACAGCATTGTGCCCAGCATGCGGTAAAACCCGGTCCGCTGCCACACGCGGCGTGCGTGATTTTCCAGCAGGGCGGCCATCTGTTCGCCGGGCAGGTCGCGGTTTTTGGCCACTAGCAGCGCGGTCTCGGCCGCAAAGGGCAGGGTGTAGCTGGTCAGCGGATGGCCGATCATCGCCCGCGCGCCTGCCATCGCCACGCCGGGCACGCGCACGTCGCGCTGGTAGCGGGCAAGATCGCCGCCGGTGATCACCGGCAGCACCCCGGTCTCGAACGCGATCGGCTCGCCATGCCAGCCCATCGCCTCGCAATAGTGATCGATCCGGCTGGACAGCGCTGCCCGGTCGAGCACCGGGTTGTCCTGGTAATAGGTATCCTCGACGAACAGCTCGTCCGCGGCGAGCGGCAGGGTATAGACGAAGCGGAAGGCATCGTGCTGGGCGACCTTGGCATCCATCACGATCGGGCGGTCCACATCGTGCGGTACGTCGGTGCGCAGGTGGCGGCCCATGAACACCTGCCAGCCGCCCTCGAACGCGTCGGAGAGGATGAAGCCGCGCGCATCGATCACGCAGCGCGCATCGATCCGCTCGCCGCCTTCCAGAGTCGCGCCGCGCGCGTCGACCGAGGCGACGGTGCGGCCCGTATAAATGGTCGACTGTGCCAGCTCGCGGCGAAGCGCGGCGTCGAAATCGGCCGACGAGAGCGAGACGTAGGTGCTCCCCAGCCGCCGCGAATGCTCCGGAAAATGGACGTCGTAGCCGGCGGGCCACTGGATCTTGCGAAACGGAGCGAGCAGGGCCACGCCTTCGCGCGACAGATCGCTTTCGAACCAGCTCCAGCGGTGGTTGCCGCCGAGCATCTCGCCCGCCTCGACCAGCACCACCGCCAGCGCAGGGTCGGCCCGGCGCAGCGCGAGCGCAATCAGGCCGCCGGCAAGGCCGCCGCCAAGGATTGCGATGTCGGCACGTGCCCCTGATGTCGCCGGTGTCATCGCCAATGCTCGTAGGGTGCTGGGTGAAAAGGTGCAATTGAACTTGCGGCCAACCGCGCAATCATGCGCTTTTGGGTGGAACCATGCCTCTCCATTGCCGTTCAAAGAGGCGCAACATGAAGGATAATCCATGCGTTCATTTCTACCCACCCCCGCCACGTTCGCTGCGGTCGCGTTCGCCTGTGCCGGGGTGGCCGCTCCGGCGCTCGCGCAAGACGGCCCGGACGACGATACCGCCGCAAGCCCTTCCGAAGGTACGGTGTTCGACGGCGACTGGGTCCAGGTCGGCATAGGTGCGGGCTTCGGGGCCGATTACGACGGTTCGGACGACTACGAGGTCTTCCCGCTGCCGATCATCCAGGGCAGCCTTGCAGGGGTCGACATCAACCCGCGCGCAGCCGGCTTCGCTCTCGATTTCATCCCCGACAGCGCCGACAGCAAGGTCAACATCGGTTTCGGGCCTACGGTGCGCCTGCGCACCTCGCGGACCGGCGATATCGAAGACCCGGTGGTCGCTGCGGCAGGTGAGCTGGACACGGCGGTCGAGGTCGGGCCGAGCGCCAGCGTGGGCCTCTCGGGCGTGCTCAACCCGTACGATAGCCTGTCGGCCAATGTCGATGTCCGGTGGGATGTCGCGGGGGCGCATGAGGGGATGGTGATCAACCCGGGCATCACCTACTTCACTCCGGTCAGCCGGGGCGCGGGCGTAAGCCTGTCGATCAGCGCCGAGCATGGCGACGAAGCGTTCAACGAATACTACTATTCGGTCACCCCGGCGCAGGCGACCGCCAGCGGCCTGCCGCTTTACGATGCCGGTTCGGGCTTCAACAAGGTCAGCGCGAACCTGCTGGTCGGGGTCGATCTGGACGGAGACATCACCAATGGCGGCCTCGCGCTGTTCGCGATCGGCGGCTATTCGCGGATGATCGGCGATGCGCAGGATTCTCCCTTCGTCGCGCTACGCGGCGATGCCGACCAGTTCCTCGTCGGCGGAGGCATCGGCTACACCTTCTGATTTCCGGCAGGCCGTGGCGACGGATCACTCCGTCGCCACGGCCTTTTCGGCCGCTGCCGCAAGTTCGCGCAGTGCGGTCATGTGCGCGGCGAAGGCGTTCCGCCCGGTCCGCGTCAGCGATGCCCAGGTTCGCTGACGGCCGTCGCGCGGTGCCTTCACCATCTTGACGTAGCCTGCGTCGGCAAGGGCGGTGAGGTGCTTGGAAAGAACGCTGTCGCTCACCCCGGTAACCTCGCGCATGGTGGCGAATTCGACCTCGTCGGCGCGCGCCAGCATGGCGGCAATCTGCAACCGCGCCGGAGCGTGCAGGGCCATGTCGATCTCCCCGCTCATCGCCGGCCGGCCTTCAGGTCTGCCTGGTAGATATTTTCCCATAGCAGGCTGAGCGCGGTGCTGCCGATCAGCACAAACGCTGCGATGGCCCAAAACAGCGGGCTCCCCAGCGGATCGTCGACCCAGACGAGACTTGACACCAGCGCCGCGAGGAGCAGCGCGAACTGAGCTGCCAATATCCAGCCCGTGCGGCCTTTCTGGTACCCGCTGACAAACATGCCGTGGCGCTTCTTGTCATCGCGAACGACTAGGTAGACCAACAGCAGTAGCAGGCCCAGGATCGGCAGCTGAGCGGCGAGCGGCGAAACGACGGCCAGCAGCACCAATGCCATCATCGCCCCGAAAATCGCATGCCGCCATAGCGGCCAAGTCATGCGGTCGGCCATCGACCGATCGGTATTCTTCACGGCATCCAGTGCCGATTGCGCTTCATTCCTGTCCATCGGATTATCCTTCACTTTCCAGTCCGGAAAGTAATACGAGACACTTTCCAATTTGGCAAGTGAAAGCTTTCCATTTTGGAAAGTCGGCTGGTTCGGACACGGAAAAGGGCGCGAAGGTCGTCCCTTGCGCGCCCTTTCTTTACCGTTGAAAGCGGCTTCAGTCTTCGCTCTCGTCCTCGATCATCAGGTCGGGGCGCGGGGCCGGCATCTGCGCATCGCGGTCGCCCGTCTTCAGATAAGTGTCGAACCACTGCATCATGCGCAGGTTGTAGTCGTAGCGGCTGGCCGCGAGCCGGTTGCCGTGGCCTTCGCCCGGGAACAGCACGAGGCGAACCGGGGTATCGGGCTTGCGCACCTTGATGTTGCGATACAGCTCGTAGCTTTGCGTCGGCGAAACGCGCGTATCTTCCGCCCCGTGCATGATCAGGATCGGGGTTTCGGCCTTGTCGACGTGATAGATCGGGCTGCGTTCGAGCAGGTGATCCCACTCCTCCCACGGCCACTTGCGCTCGTGCACCAGGTACATCTCGTTGGGGATGTCGGTGGTGCCGAACTTACTGATATTGTTGGAGATACCGACGAACATCACGCTCGCGGCATATTCGCTTGAGTAATAGGTCGCGCCCCAGGCGCTGGCGAAGCCCCCGTAGGAACCGCCGGTGATACCGGTGCGGTCCGCATCGGTCACCCCTTCGGCAACCAGCGCGCGCTTGGCATCGACGATGTCGTCGAATTCCTTGCCCGCGTAATCGCCCTGATGCTGCTTGGAGAATGCCGTGCCGTAGCCGGTCGAGCCGCGATAATTAGGGTGGAACACCGCATAGCCCTGACCCGCGCCGACCTGGCCGGGCATCGAATAGGCGGTCAGCCAGCCATTGGTATAATGCGCCTCCGGCCCGCCGTGAACCATCATGATGGTCGCCGCACCGCCGCGCGGCACACCCCCGGCCGGCTCGATCAAAATGCCTTCGATCTGCTGGCCGTCGCGCGCGGTGTAAGTCATCGTGCGCTGGGTGCCGAAGTCGATCTCGGCGAGCCACGGGTTGTGGCTGGTCCAGCGGGTGAACTGGCTGCCGTTCAGCGCAAACAGCTCACCGGGATGGCGCGGGCTGTCGGCGCGCACGAACAGCGAATCGCTGCCGCCGTTTTCGAGGGCAGTCGGAACCAGCTCGCCGGGGTCGATTTCCTGCGCGACGCTGCCATCGGCATTGTACATGCGCAGGATCGTATCCGCACCCTTGTCCACGATCGCGGCGAGCTGGCCATTGGCGAGCCACTCGGTGTCGCCGACCGCTTCGGGCGCGCCCTGATTGAGCGCCCGGTATGCACCGCTGGCGACATCGACCAGGTGCAGCGTGGTTGCGGCCGGGTCGTGTTGATCGATCCCTGCGACCAGCGAGAGCTGCCTGCCGTCCGGCGAGATCTCCAGATCGCCCAGCTTGCCCGGCGTCTCGACCGTCCGCAGCACGCGGCCCGTACCCAGATCGAGGATGTTGATCCGGCTGGCGGTATAGGTGTCGTCGATCCGCGGGGTCGGCTGGCTCTCGACAATGCCCAGCTTGCCGTCGGGCGTCAGTTTGAACGAGGTGACGTAGCCGGGCACGGTGATCTCGCGCGGCGTCGCGTCGATCTCCTTACTGCCAGCCCGCGCGGCGAACAGGCGGTTGAACCGCTCTTCCTCTTCGTAAACGACCGCGTTGAAGCCCTTCTTGGCCTCGGCCTTGCGGTCCTTGTCGGGGGCTGCGCTCGCGAGCAGATACAGCGTCGAGCCATCGGGCGCCCATGCATAACTGCTCACGCCCGCATCATCGATGGCCGCCAGCTTCATCTGCGCACCGCCATCGACCGGGATGCCCCATACCGCCCGATCCTCATCGTCCTTGCTCCACAGGAAGCTGACCATCCGGCCGTCGGGAGAGAATTCGACGGTCGAGACCGAGACGTCCTCTGGCAAAAAGACGCGCGTGTTGTCAGGCCCGTAGGCCATTTTCAGCTGCTGTTGCGTGCTGCCATTATCTTCGCCCGCAACCACATCGGGCACGCTCGCGGTGGTGTAGGCGACCCGGCTGCCATCGGGCGAGACGGCGATTGTGCCCACGCTTTCCAGCTGTGCCACATCCTGCGGCGTCATCGGGCGCGCCTGGGCGGTCGCGGCAAGCGATACCCCGGCGAGCAGGCTGGCGACGGTCAGGGCAGTGCGGGTGGCGTGGTGCATCTTGGGTGGTCCTCTCGTATCGGTCGGGTTGCTTTTGCCAAACTCTGCGGCAGGTTATAACCAAGCACCCGGCGCGCGCAAACGCGCTGCCGGTCACTGGCTGGGGGCAAAAGGGGAATAGGCGATGCGGGTACTGGGCTGGATAATGGCGGCGCTCGCCGCGCTGATGGGCGCGCCTGCGCTGGCGCAGGTAACGGTGATACATGCCGGATCGGTGATCCGCGATGCCGACAGCGAGCCGAGCGGCCCCGCCACTATCACGATCGAGGATGGCCGGATCGTCTCGATCGCGGACGGACTCCAGACGCCGAGCGGCGAGGCGCAGGTGATCGACCTCGCCGACAAGACCGTGCTGCCCGGCCTGATCGACCTGCATGTCCACCTGACCGGCGATCCGGGCGGCGACTTCTGGAAGGAAGCGGTCGAGCCCGACGAGTGGGGCGTGGTCGTGGGCGCGAAGAACGCGCGGATCACCGCGCTGGCGGGCTTCACCACCGTGCGCGAGGCGGGCAGCGGGCCCGAAACCGCATTCGCCCTGCGGCGCGGAACGGCCGAGGGGCTGACCCCCGGCCCCCGGATCGTCGCGGCGGGCGTGCCGCTGGCGATCATCGGCGGGCACGGCGACGTCAACGGTTTCCGGCCCGAGGTCAACGAACTGCTCGATTCAGGCTTCACCTGCACCGGCCCGGTCGAATGCGCGGCGAAGGTGCGGCTGGCGAGCCAGAACGGCTCCGACGTGATCAAGATCACCGCGACCGGCGGCGTGCTCAGCCAGCAGGGTCGCGGGCTGGAGGCGCACTTTTCCGATGCGGAGATGAAGGCGATCGCCGAGACCGCGCATTCGCTCGGCCTCAAGGTGATGGCCCATTCCCATGGCGCGCGCGGGATCGAGGCGGCGAGCCGAGCAGGGATCGATACGATCGAGCATGGCACCTATCTGGATGAGGCTGCGGCGCGCGCGATGCGCGAAAACGGCACCGTGCTGGTCCCCACGCTGATGGCGTTCCAGGGCGTGACCGAGCGGCTGGGCAAGGGCATTTACACCCCCGTGGTGGAGGACAAGATCCGCGCCGTGGCCGAAACCGCCAAGGTCTTCATGGGCAGGGCGCTGCGCTGGAACGTGCCGATCGCCTTCGGCACCGATGCGGGCGTGTTCGCGCATGGCCGCAATGCCGGCGAATTCGCGCTGATGCGCGCGCAGGGCATGAGCGACCGTCAGGCACTCGCCAGCGCCACCACCGTCGCCGCGAAGGCGCTGGAGATGGACGACCAGATCGGCCGCCTCGCGCCGGGCTATTCGGCGGACATCATCGCAGTCGACGGCAATCCGCTGGATGATGTGACGGTGCTGGAGAAGGTCGACTTCGCAATGGTGCGTGGCCGAGTGATCGAATAGCGCGCCGCCCGTCGATCAGGCAGCGCGGCTGATCGAAGGCGCTTGGTGGAACGCGCGCCCGCGCCTAGACTCGTGCGATTATATTCCTGGGGGAGACTACCGACATGACCATCCGCCGCCTGCTGACCGGAGCCGCCGCGCTTGCCTTGCTTGCCTCGCCCGGGGTGGCGCTGGCCGATCATCACGAGGAAGCGCCTGCCGCCGCGCAGCAGTCCGAACACGACAGGCTGTTCGCGCTGTTCGCCGATTCCGACGCGCGCAGCCTCGAACTCAATCCGCTCAGCCGCCTGTTTCGCGGGGACGACACCAATGCGGACCGGCTGGGCGACTACCTGACCGATGCAAGCTATTATGCGTCGCTGCGCGACACGCAGCTGAATGTCGCGCTGCTCGAACAGATCGACCGCGCCAAGCTCTCGCCGACCGACCAGCTCGCCTACGATGTCTTCAAGTACAACCAGGATGAATCGCTCAAAGGGTCGACCCCGGAAATCCGCGCGCTGACCGAGGTGCGGCCGGTCAACCACTTCAGCGGCTTCCACACTTTCTACCCCAATTTCGCGAGCGGCACCGGCGCGGCCCCGTTCAAGACCATCGCGAATTACGAAGACAACCTCAGCCGCCACGACGATTATATCGACATCACCGACCGCTCGATCGAGAAGTTCCGTGAAGGGATGGAGACGGGCGTGGTCGAGACCAAGCTGACGATCCGCAACGTGATCTCGCAGCTCGACACGCAGCTGGCGATCCCGATCGCGGAATCGCAGTTCATGGGGCCGACCACCATGTTCCCCGAGGATTTCTCGGACGCCGACGAGGCCCGGCTGACCGCCGCCTACGAAGCCAAGACCCGCGAAATCTACGCCGCGCACGAACGGCTGCGCGATTTCCTGCGCGACGAATATCTTGCCGCAGCGCGCGAGGAGGTGGGCCTGAGCCAGATGAAGGGCGGGGCGAGGCTGTACGAACAGCTGATCGAGAGCACCACGACACTGCCGCTGAAGGCGGACTACATCCACCAGCTGGGCCTCTCCGAGGTCGAGCGGATCAAGGGCGAACTCGAAGCGCTCAAGCAGGAGGTCGGCTATAAGGGCACGCTGGGCGAATTCTTCGACTACGTGCGCACCGATCCCAGGTTCAAGCCGGAGAGCCGCGAGGCGCTGACCCAGGCTTATTACGACATCGGCAAGCAGGTCGACGCCAGGATCGGTGAGCTGTTCTCGCTTACGCCCAAGTCCGAACTCAAGATCGAGCCCTACGACCCCTCGATCGAACAGTTCAGCGCGGGCGGTTCCTACCAGTCGGGCACGCCCGATGGCTCGCGCCCGGGCACGTTCTTCTTCAACGCCTACGACCTGCCCAGCCGCCTGACGACGGGCAACGTCACGCTGTACCTGCACGAAGGCGCGCCGGGGCACCATTTCCAGATCAGTCTGGCGCAGGAGAACGAGAATCTGCCCGCCTTCATGCGCTTCGGCGGGACGACCTCCTTCGTGGAAGGCTGGGCGCTCTATGCCGAGACGCTGGGCAACGAGATGGGCTTTTATGAAGACCCGTGGGCGCGTTACGGCACCTTGCAGGACGAACAGCTGCGCGCGATGCGGCTGGTGGTCGACACCGGCATCCACTCCAAGGGCTGGAGCCGCGAGCAGGCGATCGACTTCATGCTCGAAAATTCAGGCATGACCCGCACCGAAGTGGTCGCCGAGGTGGAGCGCTATATCGCGATCCCCAGCCAGGCGCTGGCCTACAAGATCGGCGCGCTGAAAATCCAGGAACTGCGCGAACGGGCGAAGGCCAAGCTGGGCGATGCGTTCGACATCAAGGATTTCCACGCGCAGGTGCTCAATACCGGCGGTCTGCCGCTGCCCGTGCTGGAGGAAAAGATCGACCGCTGGATCGCGAACGGCGGCGGCTGACCCTCGCGCAGGGCGCTGGTGCGGGGCGAGCAATCGCCCTCCCGCGCATGATAACGAACGCGCTTGCGGCTGTCGCATAACGGGGCGCTCGTTCTGCAGCGCTGCGGCCCGCTTGCGAACGAACGCGCCATCCGCCAAGAAACAATTGTTAACTACGCGATTTCCGGCGGTGAGTCACACGCGCATCATGCGGCGGTGGCACATGGCAGAGCGCGGCGCCGGATCGGCGACAAGCCGTTCGGCCCGCTGCCCGGCCCTTGGCATTTTCTCATGCGTTGTGGCCGGTCTTGCGATCAACGGCACGATTATCACAGGAGCACCCGCCGCAGATGGCCACCGCCGATACCATTCCCGCCTGGATCGTCATGTTCCTCGGCATCTATGCCTTCGCCGCCGCCATGGGCGAACTGCGGATGCCCGGCACGTGGAAGGCGATGATGCAGGATTTCGAGCAGTCGCCCGGCATGCGCTTCATCGCCGGGATCATCACCCTGACGCTGGGCGCGGTGATCTACCTCGTAGTGCCGTGGCGCGCGGACGACTGGCTGTTCATCGCGGTCTCGGCGCTGGGCGGGTTGCTGGTGCTGGAGGGTATCCTCCTGCTGGCCGCAGGCGAACGCTTCGTCACCTTCGGTCGCTGGCTGATCGCCAGCGCGAGCGAGGTATGGGCGGGCCTTTCCGCGATCCTGGGCGCAGGATGCATCTTCGTCGCGCTGTCGCGGCTCGGCACGTTCTGAGCCGCTGCCGGCCTAGGGCAGGCGGCAGTCCTGATAATAGTCGTAGCTCTTTCCGCCTTCACCGGTGAAGGGTTCGCCCTTTTCGCAGTCGAGGCGCAGCTGCGTGCCGACCCCGCCCCAGGCATCGACCACGGCCTCGACATTCTCCGCCGGGATCTGGAACGCCACGCTGCGTCCGTCGGCGGTGGTCATGTCGCCGATCGCCGGGTCCATATCGAGCGCGATGCCCGACACGCTGCCGGATAGGGTCTCGCGGGTGACGTCGGCCGGTTCCGCTGGGGCCACGGCCGTCGCTTCAGCCGTCGCCTCGGCCTCCGGGGCAGGGGCAGCTTCGGTGACCGCTTCGTCCGCATCCACCGAACTGTCGCCGCCGTCGGAACAGGCGGCACCGGCGAGGACGGCAGCAAGAAGGATCGTGCCCGGAACCAGTCTACGCATCGTCATTCCCTCGATTGAGTGCGTGGGAAAGCATACTGGCCATGCCCCCGGGGGCAAGACCGGCGGCAGCGCCGCCATCGCAGACCCTCACTGCGCCGGGTAGTAGGTCGGCGAACCCGGCCCCACCGGCAGACCCAGCGCGAAGGTCCACAGGTAGAAGAAGATCGACCAGACGATGAAGAAGCATATCGAATAGGGCAGCATCATCGCGATCAGCGTGCCCACGCCCAGATCCTTCTGATAGCGCGTCGCCCACGCCAGGATCAGCCCGAAATAGCTCATCATCGGGGTGATGATATTGGTCGTACTGTCACCGATCCGGTAGGCGGCCTGGATCGCCTCGGGCGAATAGCCGATCAGCATCAACATCGGCACGAAGATCGGCGCGGTCACCGCCCATTGCGCGCTCGCCGAGCCGAGCGAGAGGTTGATGAGCGCGCAGATGCCGATGAAGGCGAAGAACATCGCCGGGCCGGTCATCCCGGTGTCCTGCAAAAACTGTGCGCCGGTAACCGCGGTGATCCCGCCCAGATTGGTCCAGCCGAAGAAGGCGACGAACTGCGCGGCGAAGAACACCAGCACGATGTAGAGACCCAGTGAGCTGAGCGCGCCCGCCATCGCGTCGATCACGTCGCGGTCGGTCTTCATCGTCTTGGCCGCGCGGCCGTAGGCATAGCCGATCACCACGAAGAAGATCAGGATCCACACCACGAACCCGTCGAAGAAGGGCGAATCCATCCGCTCGCCCGTCTCCGCATTGCGCAGCACGCCCCACTCGGGCCACAGCGTCAGCGCCATCAGCGCGAACACCCCCAGCATCGCGATGCCCGCCCAGCGCAGGCCCTTGCGCTCGCTATCCTGCAGGGGCTGCATCATCCCTTCATCCAGAATCTCCGGATCGGCCTTGGAAGCGTCGAATTTGCCCAGCTGCGGCTCGACGATATAGATCGAGACGAGGCTGCCGATGGCAGTGATCAGGAAGGTACTCGCGACCATGAAATACCAGTTGGCGGTCGCCAGCACGGTATAGTCCGGGTCGATCAGTTGCGCCGCTTCCTCGGTAATGCCTGCCAGCAGCGGATCGATCGTGCCGATCAGCAGGTTCGCGCTGTAGCCGCCCGACACACCCGCGAAGGCGGCGGCCATCCCGGCCAGCGGATGGCGGCCGAGCGCGTAGTAGATCGCGCCGCCCAGCGGGATCAGCACGACATAGCCGACTTCGCTCGCGGTGTTGGAAATGATCCCGGCGAACACGATCGCGACCGTCACCAGCTTGGGCGGCGCGCCGAGCACCAGGCTGCGTACCGCGGCGCTCAGCAGGCCGGATTTCTCCGCCACGCCCACGCCCAGCATCGCGACCAGCACCACGCCCAGCGGCGCGAACGAGGTGAAATTGTCGACCAGCCCGGTGAAGATGCGTTGCAGCCCCTCCACGTTCATCAGGCTGACCGCGCGGATCATCCCGTCATCCGCCACGCCCGGCGCGCCTGCGGGCCTCGGATCGACCACCGCGACACCGAGATAGCCGAACAGGCCCGACAACAGCACGATACCCAGCGCCAGCAATGCGAACAAGGTGACGGGGTGGGGCAGGAGATTGCCCAGCCATTCGACGCCATCGAGGAAGCGGGTGAAGGCATTGCGCTTCGGCTTGGCAGCAGCGTCGGACGTCTGGTCTTCGGCGGGCGGCGGAAATTCGGTCATCGTGGCTCCGGTCGGTTGGCGGCCTGGGCGCGCGAAAGAAGAGATGGCTTGGTCTGCCCTGAAAAGTGCCCGGGGGACAAGCCTGCCCTCCCACGCCGCCAACAGGCACGAACGCGCCTGAACCGGCGCTAAACCATCGGCGGCAGCGGAACCGGGTGCGCCACCGACGGTTTGTCATGTATGATCAAAATCGCGCTCCTGTGTCTCGTCATTGCCGCTGTGGCGGCTATCCTCGGTTTCGGCGGTATCGCCGGTGCATTCGTGGATGTCGCCATGTGGCTCGCGATCATCGCAGCGGTGCTGTTCGTCGTGTTCCTCGTGCTCGGCATTTTCGCGGGCAAGAAGGCGAGCGACGCGCTCGACTGACGCGTCCGGTTCGCACCGCTTTACGCGGGGCATTGCCTTCCCTACAGTTGCCGTCATCCCCGGGGAGCCTGCCGCGCAATCGCAGGTTGAGAGCGGAATAGACCGCGACCCGTCGAACCTGATCCCGGTAATACGGGCGGAGGGAGGGAGCGGTTTTCGGAAAAAGAACCCCCGGTCACCGCCCTCGCTCCGATTTGTAAGGAGCGCATGCATATGGCCGACATCAATTCACCCGTCGAAATAGGCGTCACCACCGGCCCCATCCGTGGCAGCCGCAAGGTGCATGTGCCCGCGCGCACCGGCTCCGGCATCCGCGTCGCCATGCGCGAGATCGACCTCGAAGGCGGCGAGCCTAGCTTGCGCGTCTACGACACTTCCGGCCCCTACACCGACCCGAACACCGCGATCGACATCAATGCCGGACTCGCCGAGCTGCGCCGCGAATGGATCATGGCGCGCGGCGATGTCGAGCAATACGACGCGCGCGAGGTAAAGCCGGAGGATAATGGCCAGCTCGGCCCCGATCGCTCCGGCGGCGTCCCGCAGTTCCCCAGCACGGTAAAGCGGCCCCTGCGCGCCAAGGCGGGCCACAACGTCAGCCAGATGCACTATGCGCGGCAAGGCATCATCACGCCCGAGATGGAATATGTGGCGGAGCGCGAGAACCTCGGCCGCGAGATGATCGCACAGGAGCGCGATGGTGAAAGCTGGGGCGCAGAGATCCCCGACTTCATCACCCCCGAATTCGTCCGCGACGAGATCGCGCGGGGCCGTGCGATCATCCCCAACAACATCAACCACCCCGAAAGCGAGCCGATGGCGATCGGGCGCAACTTCCTGGTCAAGATCAACGCCAATATCGGCAACAGCGCGGTCGCATCCGATGTCGCCAACGAAGTCGACAAGATGGTCTGGTCGATCCGCTGGGGCGCGGACACCGTCATGGACCTCTCCACCGGGCGCAACATCCACGACACGCGCGAATGGATCATCCGCAACAGCCCCGTGCCCATCGGCACCGTGCCGATCTACCAGGCGCTGGAGAAGGTCGGCGGCGTGGCCGAGGATCTCACCTGGGAAATCTTCCGCGACACGCTGATCGAGCAGGCCGAGCAGGGCGTCGACTACTTCACGATCCACGCCGGCGTGCGCCTGCCCTACGTGCCGATGGCCGCCAAGCGCGTCACCGGCATCGTGTCGCGCGGCGGATCGATCATGGCGAAATGGTGCCTCGCGCATCACAAGGAGAGCTTCCTGTACGAGAAGTTCGACGAGATTACCGAGATCATGAAGGCCTACGACATCGCCTATTCGCTGGGCGACGGCCTGCGCCCCGGCTCCATCGCCGACGCGAATGACGAAGCCCAGTTCGCCGAACTCTACACGCTGGGCGAGCTGACCAGGCGCGCCTGGGAGCAGGACGTGCAGGTGATGATCGAAGGCCCCGGCCACGTGCCGATGCACAAGATCAAGGAGAACATGGACAAGCAGCTCGAAGCTTGCGGCGAAGCCCCGTTCTACACGCTCGGGCCGCTCGTCACCGATATCGCGCCCGGCTACGACCACATCACCAGCGGCATCGGCGCGGCGCAGATCGGCTGGTACGGCACCGCCATGCTCTGCTACGTCACGCCCAAGGAACACCTCGGCCTGCCCGACCGCGACGATGTGAAGGTGGGTGTCGTCACCTACAAGCTCGCCGCCCATGCCGCCGATCTGGCCAAGGGCCACCCGGCAGCGCAGGTGCGCGACGATGCGCTGAGCAAGGCGCGCTTCGAATTCCGCTGGCGCGACCAGTTCAACCTCAGCCTCGACCCCGACACGGCCGAGCAATATCACGACCAGACGCTGCCCGCCGAAGGCGCCAAGACCGCGCATTTCTGCTCGATGTGCGGGCCCAAGTTCTGCTCGATGAAGATCAGCCAGGAAGTGCGCGATTTCGCATCGAAGCAGAACCAGAGCGCCGACGGCTTCCTCGAAAGCGAGAAATGGGGCGCCGACACCGCCGAGGCGAGCCGCGCCGCCGCGCTCAGGGGCATGGAAGAGATGAGCGAGCTGTATAAGGAAAAGGGCGAGCGGCTCTATCTGCCCGAGGAAGAGGCGAACCGCTAACCGCGCGGTTTCGGGGCGAGGCCGCCGCCTCGTCCCCTGCTGCCACTACTACTCCCGGGCCATGCGCAACCGTGCATCGGCCCGGGATATCCCGGCGCTCTCGACCGTTGATTTGGACAACACAAACACGAACCGAGAGGCGTCTATCATGCAGGTCCAGTTCAATTCCGACAGCAGCGTCATGGGCACCGATAATGTGGCCGAGCGCATCGAGGCTGCGGTGCGCGAGAAGATCGCCCGCTTCGAAGACAAGCTGACCCGGCTCGAAATCCATGTGCGCGACGAAAACGGGCCCAAGGGCGGCACAAACGACAAGGCCTGCACGATCGAGGCGCGGCCCTCGGGGAGCAAGCCGATCGGCGTGACCGAACATGCGAACACGGTCGACGCGGCGGCGCGCAAGGCGGCGAATACGATGGCCCAGCGGCTGGAGCGCGTGCTCGGCAAGGCGAAGCGCAACGACCACGCGGCGCGGCCCGAAAAGGCGCTGTAGGCGCCATGTCCTCCACCAGCCCCGACGCGGTGCTCACCGATTCGATGGAGCAGGACCGCAAAGAGCGCCGCCGGATGCCGATCCTCGGCCTGTGGCTCAGCGCGGTCTATGTCGCGGGGCTGGTGCTGTACCTGATCGTACAGGGCCAGAACCCCGCCGACCTGCGGCTGAACGAGCTCGGCGACTTCCTCGGCGGAGTATCCAGCCCGCTCGCGTTTTTATGGCTGGTGCTCGGCTTCTTCCAGCAAAGCCGCGAGATCAGGCTGAGCAATCAGGCGCTGCACCTGCAGGCGCGCGAGATGCGGCGTAGCGTGGACGAGCATCGGCGGATTGCGGGCGGAGAGGGCGTGAACGTGGAAAACTCACTTGGTATCGGGTGAGTTTTCGCGCTCATGTTCTTGAGAACATGTTTATTGCGTAGCTATAGAGTTGATATTAACGTATCGTATCAGGATAATTTGTTGTTAGGTGGTGCAACAAGTAGATCTCGGAGGTGCCAGTGAGGAGATTTTCGGCCGCGTTTGGACTCGGCTCACTCGTTATTGGAGTGTCGATAATTGCCGTATTTGTAGGCTTTTACCTCCTCCCAACTTGGCAGATGAGAGCAGAATTCGGATCGTTTTTTGGCGCTCTAACCGCTGTATTTACGGGTCTAGGGTTTATATTTCTCTTGCTAAATCTATGGGTTCAACAGGATCACTTGCGAAAACTTGATGAGAGCGATGCTTTAGCTCGCGAGATGGGCGAGACGGATCGAAAATTGCAACTCGCTTCGATTTTAATAGTGCATTATCAACGAGAAATGGCGTTTCTCTCTGCTTTGAGCAGGTCTGGACCGGTCGGTGCCGAAATTAGCGAGAAGATCAAGACGGTTGAAGGTAGGCTTCGAGAAATAGAAGGCCTTATTAGCAATAAGCATGGCGATGTTGTAGCTATGTTGGAGAATGTATAGTGTACGGCAATGTCATAACGAACCAGCAGCTTCGGAATCTTCTGAGGGACAATTGTCTCTCCATTGATCCTTTTGATGATAAATACCTTAAGGCATCCGCGTACACCTTACGCCCAGGGAGGGTGTTGAGGCGGGGAAAGGATGGCGAGTATGATGTGGTCCACACCTTTGGAGCAAGGAGGAAAACATTTTCCCTTGATCCCAACGAGTATGTGCTAGTCGAAGCGCTGGAGAAGGTTGCAATAAGGGCGAGCGGTATAGTGGGCAATTTTTCTACCGCATCGACAAATATTGAGAATGGCCTTCTAATAGTATCTGGTCAAATTGATAGTAAGTACGGCGTTAAAGGAGAGGCCCTGCGTTTTGGTGTTAAGAACCTCCTGGATGTTGGCAATCAAATTAGTAATGAAACTCGCTTAGTGCACTTGCAGCTTATAGATATGCGAGGTAGCGCCACTGATCCTGTGAAGTCGACGAAGGAAAGCAAGGATGTTTGGAGAGAGCGTGTGAACGAGAATTGGGCTGAGCAGCATGGCCCAAATTATGATGCCGCTGACGAATAGTATTTTCGTTTCAGGATCATTGTCAGCGGAATTGAATGAGAGAATGATACTTCGGGCGCAGTCGGAATGGTGAAATTCTCGAGGGTGTCGACCAGAAAGCACGCCTTCCGCGCCCACCGGTCGCGCCCTTGCTACGCTCCCTCCCGCTAACGTGGAAATCTGTGAGGGACCCCGGAATGAAGGCATCCGTATCCAACAGACTTGATTGGCCCCGGCCCCCTTTCCACTCCCCCACCGTTACCCCTCCGCAGCATCTCGCTGCCGGAGCATCTCCCCATGACCAAGCCCACCCCCAAGACCTGGCCCGAACTCGCAGTCGAGGGATGGATGCTCGGTGCAGAGATGGGCATGGTCATCTGGTTGCGCTCGATGCGGATGATGGCGGGGGGCAAGCTGGCCGAGCGGGAGGCTGAGCGGATGGTGAGCGAGAAGATGACCGCGGCGATGACGCTGTGGCCCGCGCTGATGGCGGGCGGCGTGGACCAGTCGGCCGAGGAAGCCACGGGCCGCGCGATGGCGCATTACGGCAAGCCGGTGCGCGCCAACCGCAAGCGCCTCTCGCGCTGAGCAGGTTTTACTGGGCCGACGGGGGAAGGGCAGGGCAGCTGTACTCGCGCAGGCTTTTGGCAGGGCGCATGCGCTCGCGCCGCGCGGGTCTCGCACGGTCGCCACTCGCTCACCCGGCGCTGGCATATCGCGCGCGGGTCGCCCATATGCGGCGCATGGCCGATCTCTATTTCAAGAACCTCGAATCCGAACGCCGCAAATTATGGGCGGAATGCCGCCTGAAGGGGCTGGCGAGGGATACGCCGCAGCGCCAGCGGATCGACGCGATCGACGACGCGATTGCCGCGCACAAGGCGAAGAAGGCGTAAGCCGCGCCCTTACCTGTTCGGGCCTTTCCTACTCGCCCCGATTATGGCCAGATCGCGCGGATGACTTCGCTGCGCCACAATTCTGCAATGCCGCTCGTAAATGCGGCGTCGGGCCGGGGGATTTTTTACCCCTTGGACAGTGTCTCAAGTGTCTCAGGCGATGGGCCATCCGGGCGGCCGGGTTGCCCTCATTGCGGCGACTCGGGCACGCACCGCCTCAGCCGCGCGAGAGCTTCACCAGCACCCGGTCGAGCGATTGCAGGAAGTGGGATCGGTCCGCCTTGCTGAACGGCGCCGGGCCGCCAGTCATGCCGTCCATCCCGGCGCGCAGGTCCGCCATGATCGCGCGCGTCGCCACCGCGCCGCCGATGCTCGCCGCGTCGTATTCGCGCCCGTCGTGCTTGAGGACGGTTGCGCCCGCCTTGACGCACCGCTCGGCCAGCAGGATGTCGGCGGTGATCACTATGGTGCGCGGCGATGCGTGCTCCGCGATCCAGTCGTCCGCCGCATCGAACCCGTCGCTCACCACCACGCGTTTCACCCGCTCGCTCACCGGAACGCGGAAAGGGCTGTTGCTGACCACGCGGACATGCGCGCGGTGGCGCTGTGCCACACGGTAGATCTCGTCCTTCACCGGGCAGGCGTCGGCATCGACCAGAATCGTTATGGCCTCCGGGTCTGGGCCTGGATCGGGAGGTTGGGCGCTGTCCATCGCGCCATCCGTAGCGCGCCTGTCGCCGCATGCCTACCGCAGCGCGGGGCAGCGCCGGTCTCCCACCCACGCCCGCGCTACCTTCCGCAGTGCCGCCCGTTGTGGCACTGCAGTATTGCAACGCGCCCTAGGAAACCTCCGATGACCCAATCTCCCGCCCCCTCGTGGACCCAGCTCGCGTTCGATACCTGGGCGCTGTCGATGGAGGCGTCCCATGTCATCTGGCTGCGATCGATGCGGATCATGGCGGGCGGCAAGCTGGCTCAGAACGAGGCGGAACGGATGGTGAGCGAGAAGATGACCGCCGCGATCACGCTGATGCCCGCGATCATGGCAGGCGGCGTAAACCAGTCCGCCGAGGAAGCGACGGGCCGCGCGCTGGCGCATTATGCAAAGCCGGTGCGCGCCAATCGCAGGCGCCTCAGCCGGTAGGAAGGCGGGGTGCCTTCTGCGGGGGAGCCGGGCGCCCCCGCCATGTCGCCGCTAGCTGTTCTTCATATTCTCCAGCCCCCGGATCGCACCCGGCTTGGTGCTGGGCTGGGAGGCGTTGGTCTTCACCTTCTCCTTCTTGGGCTTGCGCGCTTCGCGGCTCTTCTTCTGCTGGCCCTTGGCCATATCGGTTCCAATCGGGGCGGCATGCCCCGCGCACGGTGATACGCCCCTTCGGACCAAACCCTCGCATCAATTCGTGAATCGCCTCGCGGGCGCCCTTCGCCACCTCGCCCCGACTTTCCTACCTCGCGCCAATCTGCCTTAACCTGCGCGATGAGCGCTCCCAAAAAAAGCCTCCCCCCGTACCCCGCCATCCACGTGCTGCCGGAAGACCGCTGGGCCAAGCCCAAGATGGCGGAATTCCTCCGCGTTCTTGCGGCAACGCAGCAGGTGCAGGCGGCGGCGAAGGCGGTCGGCATGTCGCGCCAGTCGGCGTACAAGCTGCGCAACCGGCTGAAAGGGGAGCCGTTCGATATCGCGTGGGAGGCGGCGTTCCAGCATGACTAAGACGCGCTGCATCAGTCTGCGCTGGAAAGGGCGCGGCCCGGCGATGCGAAGCTGGGCGAAGAGCTGCTGCTACGCCACGCGCTCGATGCGGGCGAGGATCGTGCGCGCAACGGCAGGCGGTAATGGCGCGAGCAGATTTCGGGCGAATAGCGCGCATGTGTCACCCGGCGCAGCCTGTCCTCGTGCGAAAACCGAGGCGGGAGAAGGGCTTGCGCGGGGTGAAGCCTGTGACGCGCGGGGGTGACAGGTGGGTGACACGTGTCACCCTGTCGCCGCAGCAACGCAGTCCGGGGCCGCACGCATTTCGCCCAAGAAAAAGCCCGCCCGGCGGATATGCACGGGCGGGCCTTCATGAGAGTGGCGCCTACATTCCGGCGGCGGGCATCTCCGCGTCGGGCAGCGCGGCCAGGTCGGGTGCGGTCATCTGCGTCTGCACATCCTTGTCGGCGCCATCCATCCGCGTGGTCAGCCCGTCGAGCGGGATCATGACGAAGCGATCGGGATCGGTGTCGTCCAGCTCGACGAACAGCGCGTCGACTGCGCCGGATGCGTCGCGGTGGACCGCTTCGATGTCGCCCAGGTCGGTGCCGTCGGCGGCAACCAGGCCGGCATCGATCAGTTGCAGCTCGGTCATGCCAAGTGCGGCCTCTTCCATGCCGGTCGCAGCGGCGCTCTGTTCGGCCTGCATCTCCATCCGGTCTTCGGCCATGTCGGCCTGTGTGTCGGCCTCGGACTCGCAGGCGGTGATCGCCAGCGCAGCGAGCGGGAGGGCGGCGAATTTGAAAATCTGCATCATTGGTCTCCTGTATGTTGGGCAACCAACGGCGCGGCGTCGGATCGCGTTCCGGCTGTTGCAAGGCAGGCCGACGTAGCGCGGCCAGAGAAGAAGGAGTCAGTCAGGATTAGGTAAACCGGGCGATCGGTGCTATATGAGCGGCGCTGACGTCGAAATTTGCGACGGACTTCGGAATTTGCCTCGCCGCTTGCCCCTGCTTACCCGCCCGGGCCCCGGCGTAAACCAGACGACGTTTTCCTTTCATCGGACGATTTGACGCACAACCCTGCGCGTGAATTTCGTGTGGGTCACTCTCATTGTTCTTCGAAAGGAACATTCCAATGGCCAAGACTGGCACCGTAAAATTCTTCAATGCAGACAAGGGCTACGGCTTCATCCAGCCTGACGACGGCTCGGCCGACAGCTTCGTCCACATCACTGCCGTGCAGGCGGCGGGGCTGCAGACGCTCGATAAGGAGCAGCGGCTGAACTACGAAGTCGAGCAGGGCCGCAATGGCAAGGAAAGCGCCGTGAACCTCTCGGTCGCAGACTGATCATCGCGAGGGCGTCGCTTCACACCGAGGCGGCGCCCTTTCTCTTTGCCCAACCCCGGCCGGAGGACGCCCCATGAGCCAGAGCTACGAATTCTATTGCGCCCGCGCGGACCAGGCCGCGGCCGCCGCGAACAAGGCCGAACTCGCCAATGTGCGCGACCGCGAACTGCGCGCCGAGAAGACCTGGCGCGGCCTTGCCGAACACGCCCGCGCCGTGGCCGAGGAACGCGCCAAGCTGGTGCGCGACAAGCAGGCGGAAGCCGACGCGGTCTGAGCCGCTGTCCTCCTCGCCGCATTTATGACCTGTTCCGGAGGATGAGCCTTCGCCTGCCCGGCATGTCGCCTGGCGCAGTTCTCGCGTTCCGGAGCGATCCGTATTTGCAGGACAGGGTGCGGCTGATGCCGACCTTTTGTGTCGGGTGGGCGGATGGGCCCAGTCGAGCAGTCTGTCGTCTGGAACGCGCACGCCCACCATCCCGTTACCAAGGCATAGCCACCTGCAAGCACCTCATAGGAGGTCCGCCATGAACCCACTCGCCTGTCTGGCCGTCCTAACCGGGGCGAGCATCCTCGCATCCTGCGCACCCGCCCCCGAACCTGGGAGCGCGCAGGGCAATGCGGCGGACGAGACGCTTGCCGGGCTCGATACCAGCAATCAGTGCTTCTTCATGCGCAACGCGGATCGCTATTCCGAAGCGCCCGATGCGTCGAATGGGAACGGGCGGATTTTCGTAAAGACCCGGGCCAACGAGCGGTTCGTGCTCGAGGCTCTGAGCAACTGCCGGGACATCGACTTTGCCTACGAGGTCGCGCTGGACAGCCGCTTCGGGTCAAACCTGTGCACTGGAGACACCGCGAACCTGCTGGTGCCATCGCCGACCGGCACCGACAGCTGCATGGTCCGGGTGATCGGTCGGGTTCAAAAATAGCCGGGTTTGGGGCGGGGGTCTCGACCGGATGCCACAATTTTGCCCAAATCGGAACATCGCGCGCGCCCGCCCGTTGATGGGGTGAACGGAGCGGCCAACCGGTCGCGACGTGTCCACCGAACACCCAAGGACGATAACCTCATGAACAAGCTAGCCCTCACGCTCGCCTCGGTCGCCGCACTCTCGCTCGGCGCCTGCGCCGAATCCGATACAGCCAGCGATGACACGGCGATGACCGACGATACTGCCGCCGACCAGATGGCGGTGGATGACACTGCCAGCGGTACTATCGTGGAAGTCGCCCAGGCCGACCCGCAGCTCTCGACCCTGGTCGAAGCGGTAACCGCAGCCGGCCTCGGCGAGACGCTGTCGGGCGGTGAGTACACCGTATTCGCGCCGACCAACGCCGCGTTCGACAAGGTGCCGCAGGCGACCCGCGACGAACTGATGAGCGAAGCTGGCAAGGAAGACCTGACCAACATCCTCACCTATCACGTTGTCGAAGGCACCACCGATGCTGCCGCTCTGACTGCGGCGATCGAAGCTGCCGGTGAAGACGGCTACACGCTGACCACGGTCAATGGTGCAGAGCTTACCGCGATGATGGATGGCGACAATGTCGTTCTCCGCGATGCTGCAGGCAACACCTCAACCGTGACGATGACGGATGTCGACGCTTCGAATGGCGTGGTTCACGTAATCGATACGGTGCTGATGCCGCAGTAAGCGCATCCCACCGCTAAACGACCCACATCTAAACGACGAAGGGCTCCCGGTTGCGGGAGCCCTTTTCGCGTGTATGGTCGAGGCTTAGGCGATCAGCGCGCAGCCATGCCGGAGGTCTCCTGCACCACCGGGCGCGAGACATAGGTGACGGCCTGTTCCTGCGAAGGCTGGGCGACACGGGCGGGTCGGTCGAGATCTAGCGGACGGCGCGGCGCGGAGCGGCTCGATCCCCGCCGGGTGTGACCACGCTGCTGGTCGATAGCGCGGCGTTGCTCTGTCTCCCACCGCAGGGCCTCGGCCTGCGCCGCGTCGAAGTCGAATTCGGCGGCTAGTGTGTCGCCATCCTCGTAGGCGAAGCGCGGGGTGTAACGTTTTTGGCTGTACAGACCCCGTTCGCGCAGCTCGGCGACTTCGTATGTCTCGCCAGCGGCGTTGATCGGATAGTGATTGGCAGCAGGAAGAGCACGCGGCGCGTCGTCGATCGCGATCGGTCCGGGGGCGGGCAGCGGCGTCTGTGTGTGAACCCTGCGCGGAGTCGTATCGATCGCGGCACCGGCTACCGCACCGCCGATCGCGACTACCGCGATTGCTCCAACGACCCCTGGTAAGGCGCGCATCTTGCTGTACTCCCTGCCAAATTCCTTTGCCGTCTCAATCCGCCGACCCCCGGTTGCGTTCCCGCGAGGGCTTGCGGTCGCTCGCGCTTTCGGCTTCCTGCATGGCCGAATAGATAGCGCGACCGTAACAAAGCACCCTCTCTCGCCGAAAGGAAGCCCCATGCGCCTGCTGGTAGTTGCCATCCCCCTGTTGGTCGCCGCGTGCCAGACCGAGAACGGTGCGCGTGCGCCCGGCACTTCGCCCGAAGGTTTCGACGCCATCGGCAAAAGCGAGACGATCCGCTTCGCCGGCACCGAGCCTTTCTGGAGCGGCAAGGTCAGCGGGGAGAGCCTGACTTACAAAACGCCCGAGAATGCCGATGGCACCAGGTTCGCCGTCCGCCGGTTCAGCGGGCAGGGCGGGCTCGGTTTCTCCGGTACGCTCGACGGGGCGGCGTTCGACATGACGGTGACGCCGGGTGCCTGTTCGGACGGGATGAGTGACCGAACCTATCCCTATACGGTGACGCTGAAGATCGGCGACGATACCCGCGAAGGCTGCGGGTGGACCGACGCGCAACCCTTCGAGGGACCGGAGACGCCCTAGCCTTGCGACTTGCTCACCCCTGCGCGATCGAGTTCGGTATCGAGGCGCCCGGTGACCCACAGGAAGAACATCCGGAAATCTGCCCACAAGCTCCACAGCGGATAGGTGAAGGTCGCTGGGCGGTTCCGCTCGACCCGGAAATGCGCGATCCAGGCAAAGAAATACCCCGCCACTGGAATCGCGGTCAGCAGCCACCAGTTGCGGCCCGCCAGCGCGACCACTGCCAGGGCGATCGCCAGCGCGGTGCCGACATAATGCAGCCGACGCGTCGCAGGACGGCTGTGTTCGCGCAGGTAAAAGGGCCAGAACTCGGCAAAAGTGGTGTAAGTGCGCTCGCCCATCGGTGTCTTCCCGGATTATTGCCAGATCGTCGAACCATGCGGCCGCCCGCAAGCGCGGATTTTGCGAAGAAAATACAGGAACGAGAGAGGATTATGGCCGTTCAAGCGAGCAATGTTAATACCGCGCCGCGCTCGGGCCCCAGCTTAACGGACACTTATGGCCGACCGACCCGAAGTACATAGTCAGGCATCGCTTAACGATACCAACGCCCGCCCCCGGCGCGACATGAAGGATGTCGGGCACGAAGATCGATTCTCGGATACCTCGGGGGTATTGTTCGAACAGGCGATGGCGCAGACGCGGATGGCGGTATGCCTGAGCGATCCCAACTTGCCCGATCAGCCTATCATATTCGCGAACCGCGCGTTCCGCCGGTTGACCGGCTACGAGGAAGAAGAAGTCCTCGGCCGCAATTGCCGCTTCCTGCAGGGCCCGAAGACGAATCGTGCAGAGGTCAGGCGGGTACGCGAGGCGATCGATAACGAAGACGTCGTGGTGGTCGAACTGTTGAACTACCGCAAGGACGGCACCGAGTTCTGGAACGCGCTGCATCTGGGCCCGATCTACGATGCGCAAGGCAAGCTGATCTACTTTTTCGGCAGCCAGTGGGACGTGTCGGACGTGCGTGCGGCGCGCGAAGAAGAACGGCACGCCCGCGCAATGGCGCGCGAGCTGTCACACCGCATCAAGAACATGTTCTCCGTCATCTCGGGCATCGTCAATGTCATGGGCCGGGTGCGCGGGGTCGAAGACGCAGCGTCGGAGATCAACAGCCGTATCCACGCGCTGGGCCGGGCCTACGAGACAACCCTGGACGAAGCATCGGTCGGAGTGATCGACCTTGGCCCGGCGGTGAAGGCGATCCTCGAGCCCTATGCGGTGGACGAGCGGGTGAAGTTTCTGGGCAACGGCGCACAGGTGCCATTTTCGGCCATGTCGCTGATCGGCCTTGTGCTTCACGAGCTGGCGGCCAATGCCACGCGCTATGGTGCCTGGTCCGAGGGGTACGACGGACAGGTGTCGGTCGACTGGCAGCGGTGCGAAGGCAATGTTGTGCTGACCTGGATCGAAACCGGCGGAGCGCCAATTTCCAGCGCGCCGACACATAGTGGCACCGGAGTGACTATTATGAACCGTATGGTGGCTGCGGCGCGAGGCACGATTGAGAGAGAATGGAAGCCGGAAGGGCTGCACGCAGTCCTGACCGTGCCGATCGAAGGGGGCAATACGTGATCAATGGATGCCGCATCCTGTTGCTGGATGACGAACCGCTGATCCTGATGGATCTGGAATTCGCGGCTGAAGACCGCGCGTGCAGTCCTCTCACCGCGACCAATGTGCGCGAAGCGCTCGCGCATATAGAGGCGCAGGGCGGCGTGTCCTGCGCGGTGCTCGACGTGACGCTGCGCGATGGCGAAACCTGCATGCCGGTCGCCCGCGAGCTGGAGCGGCGCGAGATTCCCTACATTCTGCACTCGGGCGACCTCAACCGGCAGGAAGGTACGCTTGCCGCGCTCAATGCGCGGCTGATTGCCAAGCCCGCGTGTTCCAGCAAGGTGGTCGATGCGGCGCTTTCGCTCGCGGAGCCCAGCGCCGAACACAAGGCGTCCTGAAGGCGGCCCGGGCTAGAACAGCCCGGGGATGCGGTATTGCGCCGCGCTCGGCTGGCTCGGCATGATCGTTTCGTATTCGACCTGCCTGACCCGTACGCGCCGATCCAGGCTTGCCGTCGGCTCCCCGGCCTGACCGATCGCGTTGCATGCCGCGCCGCGCAGGAAGCCCAGTGCAGTGCCGACCGAAGCCTCGTTCGGCGAACCTAGCTGATCGAAAATGTCGTCCGGCGCCCCGCAGGTCTGCGGGTAGACGCTCGCGAGCCCCGTATAATAATCGCCACCGCCCGCCGCATTCACGGTGCGGAAGGCAACCACGCGCAGGCGATCGTCGCACTCGGTGCGATCGCGTGCGATCTGGCCGACAGGCTTGCCATAGGTGTTGCTACCTACGAGCGCGGTGTTGTTGCCGAGATACGGAATGAACGCATTGCCGACCAGTTCGCTCGCCGAGGCGGTCGAGCCGGTGCCGATCAGAGCGATCTTGGTCGCGGCGATCGCCTCCGGCTGCCTGTCGAAGAGCTTGGTCGCATTGTTGTTGGAGAGCGAATCGCGGAAGATCGTGCGGCTGAATTCCTGGCCGACCTTGTCTGCGCCAAGAAGGTCGCCGAGCAGTTCAGCCACCGAGACGAGGCCCCCGCCGTTATAGCGGAAATCGAGGATGATCTGGTTGATCCCCTGCTGACGAAACTGGTCAATTGCCACGCGCAGCTGCGGCCCGGCATCGTCCACGATAAAGGTGCGCAGGTTGATGTAGCCGACCGGCGTGCCGCCATTGTCGATCACCTTCACACCATAGCGATCGGAGATCGGATCAAGCTCGAACTCGCTCTTGATCACGCTGACCGTTCTCTCGGTGCTGTCGGCCTGGCGGATGGTAAAGGTGCGCGTCACCCCCGGATCGCTCGACCCGAGAGCATCACTGAACGCCCGCGGCCCTCCCGAGGCCAGCAGGCTGGCGGTCGAGGTGCCGTTAACCGCCAGAATCTCGGTCCCCCGGTCGAACCCCTGTGCAAAGGCGGGCCCGCTTTCGAATGCCTCGAGCACGAACACCTTCCCTGCCGAGGTATCGTAGGCGAGTCGGACGCCGAAGCCTGCCGAGGAGCCCGACGAGATGAGTTCGTTCTCCTCCGCGATCGAGGTGATGTAGGTGAAGAAACGGTCGCGCCCCTGGGCCCGTGCGGGGGCGACCAGCGCATCGATATAATCCTGTACGGTCGGATAGGCTGCCGGGTCGACCCCCGTGTCGAGGAGGTTGGGGAACAGGTAGTAGGTGCGTAGCTGGTCGAGCACCCATGCCTTGCGGCTCTCGAGCGAGCAGGCCGATGTCGAAGGAGCCGGGGTGGGCGCCGGCGTGCCTCCAGAGGTGGGCGACGAACTTCCGCCGCCTCCTCCACAGGCAATGAGCGTCCCGGCGAGTGCCAGCGCAAGCGAGGTGCGACCGATCGACATTGCTGATTTTCCTCTCAACTTCCCTTGGCCAAGGGATATTCCGCAGTGCCCCTGCTTGTCCATCGCGAAAAGCTATGCGCGGAGGATGCGGTCCACCGGGCAGCGGCCGAAGCGAGCGCCGGGGCCTTACATCGACGGCCGCAAACGCCTAACCGGGGGGCAAACAAGGAGATTCTCAGACCCATGACCGATTGGCTTTCAGCAGTTCTGCCCTCGTCTTGCCCCGCAAATGCCAAGCTTGCGATCGCGCGATTCGCGAAGCGCGAGGCGATCGGGCGCAATGGATTTTCCCTCTCCAGCCCCGCTTTCGGGCAGGGTGAGGAGCTCGACCCGTGCTTTACTGCGGACGAAGAAGACGCGGTCGCGCCGCCGATGGAATGGACCGCGCCGCCCAAGGGCGCTGAAGAACTTGTCCTGGTGGTCGAGGATGCGAGCCAGGCCGACCCCACCTGCCACTGGCTGGTCTGGGGCCTGCCCGCGCAGAACGGCAAGCTGCTCGAAGGCGAGACCCCGCCGCGCACGGGCAAGAACGACCAGGGCAATTCGGAGTGGCTGCTGCCCAGGGTCGACCCCGACGGCACGCCGCACTGCTTCGTGTTCCAGCTGTTCGCGCTCGACCTGCCGATCGCGCTGATGCCCGGCGCGGGCAAGGCGGAGCTGTTTGCGGCGATGGAAGGCCATGTGGTCGCCGCCTGCCTGCTTTCGGCAAGCTATAGCGGATCGGAAGCGGAGGATGTTACGGACCTGGACGGCGACGTCTAGGCCCGCTGCGCGAATGGCCGGTCGATCACATGGCTGGCCCATAGCGCGGCCCAGATGATGACCGGCTGCGCCATCATGCGCGGGATGTGATAGCCAAGACCCAGCCCGCCGTCTGCGCTGGCGAGGTCGATCATCATGTGCTGGATGTTCGCCGGCCACACGCACAGCGCGTAGAGCGCAAGCCCGATCCCGCCCGCTGCCCTAAGCGCCGGCGAGAAGCGCTGCGCGAGCGCGATCGCGCCCAGGATTTCGGCCACCCCGGTGGCGAACACCACCGCCTCGGGCAGCGGCACGAAGCCGGGCATAATCGAGAGGAACGGGCCGGGCACTACGACGTGCAGGATGCCAGCGGCGAGGTAGAGCAGCGCCAGAAGCCAGCGGGTTGCGGTGCGGGCCATCGCCTCAGGCCCGCTTCGGCGCCCAGCCGGGCGGTGCGAGTTCGAACCCGTCGAAGGTAAAGCCCGGCGCGACGATGCAGGATACGAACGCGTAGCCGTGCGATCCGGGCAGCGGCAGTGCCGCCTGCCAATGGCCTTGCGGCACCACCCCCTGCCACGATGGTGCGTTGTCGTCGCCCAGCACGATCGTTTCGACCACAGCATCTTCGGTTTCCGCGACCCTGAGCGCGAGCGGGTCGCCTGCGTGCCACAGCCACAGCTCGTTCGCGTCGACGCGGTGCCAGTGGGATGCCTGCCCAGCCTCCAGCAGGAAGTGGATCATGGTCGCGCTCACCCGGCCATCTCTTTCGTCAGCGCGAAAGGTCTCGCGATACCAGCCGCCTTCCGGGTGAGGCTTGAGGCCATGGCGCTCGATCATGTCGCGGGCAGTGGTCATGGGGCGCGCATCTTCCTTTTTGCTCCTGCGGCGGTATGCCTACGCCGACAGATGCAGGGGAGTCACCACATGCTGCGCCGTTTTGCCACCGCTACCGCCCTTGCAGCGCTCTTGTGCGCGCCTGCCTTTGCGCAGACGCCAGAGGAGATCGCGCAGGCCGCGCTCGACGCAGCGCCGGTATGGGACGGGCACAACGACGTGCCCATCCAGCTGCGCAGCCGGTTCGGCAACGAGCTTGGCGAGTTCGACTTCGCGGATACCCGCGCGACCAGGACCGAGACGCGTAACGCGATGCACACCGATCTCGCGCGGTTGCGCGCCGGCCATGTCGGCGCACAGTGGTGGTCGGTTTATGTCCCCGCCTCGCTCGACGAGCCCGAAGCGGTGCAGATGACGCTGGAGCAGATCGACGTCGCCAAGCGGCTGATCGGGCGTTACCCGGACGATATGACGCTCGCGCTGAGCGCCGGCGATGTCGAGACGGCGCGAGCGCAGGGCAGGATCGCCGGTCTGATTGGGATGGAGGGCGGCCACTCGATCGGGTCGAGCCTCGCCGTGCTGCGCCAGATGTACGATCTGGGTGCGCGCTACATGACGCTTACGCACAGCCGCAACACACCGTGGGCGGACAGCGCGACCGACGATCCCGAGCATGGTGGGCTGACCGATTTCGGCAAGGATCTGGTGCGCGAGATGAACCGGATCGGGATGGTGGTCGACCTCAGCCATGTGTCCGAGAAGACGATGATGGACTCGCTGGATGTGACGCGCGCGCCGGTGATCTTCAGCCATTCCTCCGCCCGCGCGGTCAACGGCCATGCGCGCAACGTGCCCGATGCGGTGCTGCGGCGCCTGCGGGCGAACGGCGGGATCATCATGGTCACCGCGGTGCCCGGCTTCATCAGCGAGGTTGCGCGGGTTTGGAACGCGCAGCGCGATGCCGAGGAGGCGCGGCTGAAGGCGCTGTGGCAGGGCCAGCCCGATGCTGTCGCGACGGGGCTGTCTGCGTGGGACGAGGCGAACCCCTATCCGCCCGCCAACATCGCCGACATGGCCGACCACATCGATCATGTCCGCAAGATCGCCGGGATCGACGCGATCGGGATCGGCGGCGACTACGACGGCATTCCTTTCGGGCCCGAGGGGCTGGAGGATGTCTCCACCTATCCCGCGCTGTTCACCGAACTCGCGCGGCGCGGGTACAGTCAGGATGATCTTGAGAAGATCAGCTACCGCAACATGATGCGGGTCATGCGCGGGGTCGAGGCGAGCAGCGCCACGATGGCCGACGTCCCGCCGTACGAATACCCTGCGGGCGGCGACGAGTGAGGAGGGCGGGCTGATGACGCCCGGCCCGCTCAGTCTTCGTCGACTTCCTCGGGCAGGTCTTCGCGGTCGGTGGAAGCCATTTCCTCCAGCTCGTCCTCGGTCATGCTTTCGTACATGCCGACAGACGCACCCTGAAGGTCGGACTTGTCAGTCTCGCCGCGCTTGGCGGAAAGAGCGGCTCCTGCCGCCTGCTGCTGCTTCTTCGATTTTGCCTTGGGCATGGCGTGATCCTCAGCTGGATTGTGCTTCGATTTCGGAGCCCAGCTTGAGCACTTCGTCGCCATCATCCTGCCCGATGAGGTAGGCCGGATTGTCTTCGGTCCCGTTGCGGGTGACCTCGCTTCCCTGAAGTGTGCGGGTCACCTCGCGTTCGAACCGGTCCTTGATCTGGCCCTTCGCGGTGCCGTTGCCCCAATCCCACTGCACATACTGATCGCTCTGGAAGCTGTTCGCATTGCTCATGAAATCGAGGCTCCTGCCGTGTTACTCCTGTTCGGTAGAAACAACCTCGTCGTTGGCAGCCGGTTCCTCGGTCACGCCTTCGTCCGCCGGTGCCTCTTCGATGATGCCGTCCGTGTCGGTTCCGTTGGGCGCGCCGCGCGCTTCCATCGTACCGGTGACCGTCGCCTCTTCTTCGGCATCGCCCTGCATCAGCGCAGGCACGATCCAGATGATCGACAGCAGCACGATTGCGAGCAGCAGGCCAATGCCAAGAACCCAGCGTACTACGCCTTCCTTGCTGCCGCCGCTGACGTCTTCCTCATCAATGTGAATTTTGCCGTCGCGGTTGTCAGTCATCTCAAATTCCCTTTCCGTCCACCGAAGACATGCAACGGCTCGTCTGCCGCGCGGTTCCTTGCAAGCCCGATCAGTCGCGCAGCAATTCGTTGATGCCCGTCTTTTCACGGGTCCGTGCATCGACCGTCTTGACGATCACCGCGCATGCCAGCGACGGCCCGCCATCCTTGCCCGGCATGGCGCCCGGCACGACCACCGAGTAGGGCGGGATGTGCCCGCGCAACACTTCGGCCGTGTCGCGCACCACGATCTTGGTCGACTGGGTGATGAAGACGCCCATCGCGACCACGCAGCCTTCGCCCACGATCACGCCCTCGACGATTTCGGAGCGCGCGCCGATGAAGCAGTTGTCGCCGATGATCGTCGGGTTGGCCTGCAGCGGTTCAAGTACGCCGCCGATCCCTGCGCCAGCCGAGATGTGGCAGTTCGCGCCGACCTGCGCGCAGCTGCCCACGCTGGACCATGTGTCCAGCATGGTGTTCTCGCCCACATAGGCGCCGATATTGGTGAAGCTGGGCATCAGCACGCAGTTCTTGCCGATGAAGCTGCCACGCCGCGCAATTGCGCCGGGTACCACGCGGAAGCCCGCTTCACGAAAGCGCGCTTCGCCCCAGCCGGCAAACTTGCTCGGCACCTTGTCGAAGGCGGGCGTGCCGACCGCGCCGTCCATCAGGCGGTTGTCCGACAGACGGAACGACAGCAGGACTGCCTTCTTGAGCCACTGGTTGACCTGCCAGCCGCCATTACCGTCAGGCTCCGCAACCCGCGCGCTGCCTCCGTCGAGGCTGGTAATCGCACTTTCGACCGCTTCGCGCAGATCCGCGTCGCCGGTATCGAGAGAATCGCGATTCTCCCATGCCTGTTCGATCACCTGCCGGTGTTCGTCGCTCATCCTCTGGTACTCCTGCGCGGGGGAATCCGGGCCCGCTTTTGCCTCTGCCTGCTAGCCGTGCCCCGCGCCGTTGTGAAGCGTGCGCTCAGTCGAGCCCGGCGCGCTGGGCGAAGCTGTAGGCAGACTGCACCAGCGGGCGCACCCGCTCGCTCATCTGCTTGGCATGGGCGGAGGAGGCGGTTCCGTCGATCACGCGCTTCTTGATGCCCTGGATGATCCCGGCGAACTTGAACAGGTTGAATGCGAAGTACCAGTCCATGTCGGGCACGGGGTAGCCGGTCCGCTCGACATAGCGCTGGGTGACTTCCTCTGCGGTGGGGATGCCCAGCGCCTCCAGATCCTTGCCCCCGAGCCCGGCGCGGCCATCGGACGGGTTGTGCCAGTTGAGCACGAAATAGCTGAAGTCCGCGATCGGATCGCCCAGCGTAGACAGTTCCCAGTCGAGCACGGCGGCAACGCTGTTGCGCTCTGCATGGAAGATCATGTTGTCGAGCCGGTAGTCGCCGTGGACGATGCCGCTGGCGTGCTGATCGGGCACGGTCTCGGGCAGCCACGCGATCAGCGCTTCCATTTCCGGAATCTCTTCGGTTTCGGAAAGCTTGTACTGCTTGGTCCAGCGGGCGATCTGGCGCGCGCAGTAATCCTGCGGCTTGCCGTATTCGCCGAGCCCGATTGCGTTCGGATCGGTGGTGTGCAGATCTGCCAGCGTATCGATCATCGCGTGGTAGATCTCGCGGCGCTGGTCGGGATTGGAATCGGGCAGCGAGCCGTTCCACAGGTTGCGCCCCTCGATCAGCTCCATGACGAAGAATTTGGAACCGATGACGTCGGCGTCTTCGCACAGGCCATAGGTGCGCGGCACGGGGAAGCCGGTGGGGCCAAGCGCGCTCATGACCGTATATTCGCGGTCGACCGCGTGGGCGGAGGGCAGCAGCTTGCCGAAAGGCTGACGGCGCAGCACGTAATTGCGTTTGGCGGTCTGGACCTTGTAGGTCGGGTTCGACTGACCGCCCTTGAACTTCGACAGACTCAGTGGCCCTGCGAAATCCTCGACATTCGCTTCGAACCACGCGGTCAGCGCTGCCTCGTCGAGCTTGTCAGCCTCGGGCACGTCGACCGTGCCGACCATTTCCTTCTCGTAGTCGATGCCTGCCACGAACTTCCTCTCCTACCTGCATTCGTCATGCTGAACTCGTTTCAGCATCCAGATTTCGTGTGTTCGAACCTTTCAATCGGTCGGCCCCAGATCGCCGCTGGACCCTGAAACGAGTTCAGGGTGACGGCAAATTTCTCTGCTGGCACACAGACCACCCCCGTTCGCAAAATTCCGGCCATGGCGTGCAGTCGCACTATTCCACCGGAACGGACCGCGAATGAGAGCGGTAAGTGTCACCTTCCAATATTCGTCACCCGGCGCCAAATTTCTTGCCCGGGTAGGTTCTAGCGCGCCTCCCCGGTGTAGGACAGGCGCTGCCCCTTACGATCCTCAGTCGAACACCACGATGCTGCGGGCGCTGTGCCCTTCGCGAAGCTTGTCGAACCCGGCGTTGATGTCTTCCAGCCCGATGCGTTCCGCGATGATCGTGTCGAGGTCGAGCAGGCCGCGCAGGTAGAAATCGACCAGCCGGGGCAGGTCGACCGGGAAGTGGTTCATCCCCATGATCGCGCCCATCAGCTTCTTGCCGCCGAGCAGGTCCATCGCGCCGAGCCCGACCTTGCAGTCGAGCGGCATCATGCCGAGGACCACGGCGGTCCCGCCGCGCCGCAGCGATGCGACCGCGAGGTCGGCGCTCGCCTGACGCCCGACCGCTTCGATGCCGTAATGGACGCCGCCGCCGCTCAGCTTGACGATCTGCGTCGCCGCATCCTCCGCCAGCGCATCGACCGTGTGCGTCGCGCCGAGCGTTTCGGCGAGCGCGCGCTTTTCGGGCAGCGGGTCGGCGGCGATGATCATCCCGGCGCCTGCAATCCTGGCGGCATTGATCGCCGCAAGGCCGACGCCGCCGCAGCCGATCACCGCCACACTCTCTCCCGGGGTCAGCTTGACCGCGTTGAAGATCGTGCCTGCGCCGGTGGTCACCGCGCAGCCGAGCACGGCGGCCCGGTCGAACGGCATATCCTTGTCGATCGCCACGCAGGCGTGTTCGTGGATCAGCATCTGCTCGGCAAAGGCCGACAGGTTGAGCAGCTGGTTGACCGGCTCGCCGCCCTTTTCACCATTGGCGCGCGAAAGGCGCGGGGCCGCATCCTTGCCGCGCCGCGTCCCCTGGCCAAGGCACAGCGCCATGCGCCCGGTGACGCAGAATTCGCACTGGCCGCAAAACGCGCTGAGGCAGGTGACGACATGATCGCCCGGCTTCACCATCGTCACTTCGCTGCCGACCGCGCGGACGATGCCCGCCGCTTCGTGGCCCGGGATCAGCGGAAGCTGGTGCGGGTACTTGCCGTCTATGAAATGCAGGTCCGAATGGCACAGGCCACACGCCTTGGTGTCGATCAGAACCTCGTGCGGGGCGGGCTCGGCGAGCTGGATCTCGCCGATCACCATCGGTTCGCCGGGCTTTTCGAGAATGGCTGCTTTGGTCATTTCTTTTCCTACTCCAACCGCTCGCCCCGAGCCTGTCGAAGGGCTGTCCTTCCTTCCGCTAATTTCTCACAGAAAAAGGACGATGCTTCGACAAGCTCAGCATGAGCGGGATTGGTTTGGCCGCGTGCTTCCGATCAGCGCGTGGCGCCCATGTCGCCCGAGCTGTAGGTTTCCATCTCGTCCGCGGTCGGCGCGTGGCGGGCGAATTCCATGCGCGCGATGGAGCGTGCGTGGACCTCGTCCGGGCCATCCGCCAGCCGCAGGGTGCGCTGATGGGCGTAGGCTTGCGCGAGGCCGAAATCGTCGGACACGCCGGCACCGCCATGCGCCTGGATCGCATCGTCGATGATCCGCAGCGCCATGTTGGGCGCGGCGACCTTGATCATCGCGATTTCCTGCTTGGCGGCCTTGTTGCCGACCTTGTCCATCATGTCGGCGGCCTTGAGGCAGAGAAGCCGCGTCATCTCGATATCGATGCGGGCCTGCGCCACGCGCTGTTCCCAGATCGAATGCTTGTAGATCGGCTTGCCGAAGGCTTCGCGCGCCTGGAGGCGCTTGCACATCTTCTCCAGCGCTTCTTCGGCGACGCCGATGGTGCGCATGCAGTGATGGATGCGGCCCGGCCCGAGGCGCCCTTGCGCGATCTCGAACCCGCGCCCCTCGCCCAGCAACATGGCGGATGCGGGGACGCGGACGTTGTTGAGGCTGATTTCCATGTGGCCGTGCGGCGCATCGTCGTAACCGAACACCGGCAGGTGGCGCTCGATAACCACGCCCTCGGCATCGAGCGGCATGAGTATCATCGACTGCTGCTGGTGCCGGTTGGCGGACGTATCGCTCTTGCCCATCACGATCGCGACCTTGCAGCGCGGATCGCCCGCACCGCTCGACCACCACTTGCGCCCGTTGATGACGTATTCGTCGCCTTCGCGGATGATCGAGGTTTCGATGTTCGTCGCGTCGGAGCTGGCGACCTGCGGTTCGGTCATCAGGAAGGCGCTGCGGATTTCGCCGTTCATCAGCGGATCGAGCCATTGCTCCTTCTGCTCGCGCGTGCCGTAGCGGTGGAGCACTTCCATATTGCCGGTGTCGGGCGCGGAGCAGTTCATCGTCTCGCTGGCGAAACCGATCCGGCCCAGCTCTTCGGCGACCATTGCATATTCGAGGTTGGTGAGGCCGGGGCCTTCGAACTCGAAGCTTTCATCCACGTGATGGTGGCTGTCGTTGCGCGGCGGCATGAACATGTTCCACAGGCCCTTGGCCTTGGCCTTGGCCTTCAGTTCCTCAACCACCGGGATGACCTTCCACCGCTCGCCCTCGGCATCCTGCGCCTTGTAGGTCGGGACGGCGGGGCGCACTTCCTTTTCGATGAAGTCGCGCACCCGGTCGCGCCAATGGCTTTGCCGTTCGGTTGGTTGGAAATCCATGTGTTGCCTCTCTTGCTTCAGTCGATCTTCGAATATCAGGTATGCGATCAAAACGTCTCGTGGCAGAGCGGCGCGGCTGCGCCAACCCTGTTGCGGGAATTATGGCGGCAGCACCTCGCCTTCCGCGTCGACCCGTGCAGCATCGTCGAGCAGCGCGAGCCGCGCCTCGTGGCTTTCGCGGGTGATCGGGAAGCGCGCGAGCCAGTAGGCGGCGATCACCGCGAGGATCAGCGAGACGCCCGCGTAGAGCAGGATCATCGGGCTCAGCACATCCATCCCGACCTCGCCGGCCTTGGCCTTGGCGGGCATCTGGGCGATCGCGATGATCTGGCCGGAGATGAAAATCCCGGCCCCGGTCGCGCATTTCTGGACCAGCCAGTTGCCCGCGTAGAACTTGCCTTCGGCCCGCTCTCCGGTGCGTTCCTCGTACAGCTCGATGATTTCCGCCACCATCGAGGATGCCGAGATCATCGAGACGATGCCCGATGCGTTGGCGAACACGAGGAACAGGTAGAACAACAAGGTGGAGTTCAGCGTGCCGACCTGCGGCCACGCGCCGAGCAGGAAGAGGATATAGGGAATGAAGGCGAGCACGAAGGCCGCGAGCGCGCCGCCAGCGGCGGTATAAGCCTTGCCGAACCGGCGATGCAGGGGGCTTACTACGATGAACATCAGCACCGCGCTCAGGAACAGCACCAGCGGATAGGCGGTCAGCCCGGTCAGCCGGATCGGCAAGCCGGGAATCTCCACCTGGTCGAGCTGCCAGACAAACACGTTAAGGTAGTTGGAGATCGAAAATGTGGTTCCCTGGCTGATATATGCCGCCATCGCCCCGGCGGCGAAGATCAGGAACGCCTTCTCGCTGAACGCCCCCTTGATCTCGGCAAAGGCATCGCGCCAGTGAAACGGAGGCGGGCGCTTGGCCGGCGGATGCGCGACCAGCTTGTGCAGTCCCAGCGCCGATCCGATGACCGAGAACGCCATAATCGCCGCGCCCGCGATGCCGAAACCGACATAGCCTTCCGGCTCCAGAATCCCGTCCGGCCCGCGCATGAACACGGTATAGGCGAGCACCATCATCAGGATGCCGCCGCCCCAGCCCATCAGGTAACGATAGCGGAACAGCGTCGTGCGCTCGTCGTAGTCGGAGGTGATCTCTGGCAGCAGGCTGACCTGCGGCACTTCGCATGCCGAGAGCAGCACGCGCACGCCCACCGCGATGCTCAGCAGCCCGATGAAGCTGGGCGCTTCTCCGCCCGGGGGCGACCACAGCAATATCCACATGATCGCCAGCGGCCATGGCGCGATGTACAGCCACGGCAGGCGGCGGCCCCACCGGGTATATGTCCGGTCGGAGAAATAGCCGATCAGCGGATCGAGCACTGCGTCGAACACCAGCGCCAGCATCAACGCCAGGCCGACCAGCCCCGCGTCCATCCCCAGCACCTGATTGTAGAAGATCAGCAGGAAGAAGGAAAAGCCGTTGTCCTTCACACCGAAGGCCATCGCACCAAGGCCCTGGGTCAGCCGCAGGCGTGTGGGCAGCGGGCCGTGAGTGAAAGCCATGGTGTGAAAATCTCTCCCGCCGGCGCTTTGCTCGCCGCGTCTTACGTTCACGTAACACTACGGGTTGTGTGGTTGCGTGCAAGCGCAATCGCCCTGCCGCTACGGCATACCGGTTTTACGAATGCACGCTTGCGGCGGGGCCTCGCTTGGCCTTACGTAGGCGTCAGCAAAAGCACTGGCGGCGAGAGTCCACGACCGCTCCGCCGCATCCCGAGGAGAGAGATACATGGCCGATCTGGAGCAATTCCGCGAGGAAACGCGCAGCTGGCTCGAAGCCAACTGCCCGCCCGCAATGCGCGAGCCCGTGCAGGACGAGAACGACGTCTACTGGGGCGGTCGCAACGCGCAGTTCAAGAACGATGCGCAGAAGGCATGGTTCGAGGCGTGCCGCGACAAGGGCTACACCGTGCCCGCATGGCCCAAGGACTATGGCGGCGCAGGCCTTTCGCCGGCCGAGGCAAAGGTGCTGCGCGAGGAAATGGCGCGGATCAATGCCCGCCCGCCGCTCAGCAGCTTCGGCATCTGGATGCTTGGCCCGGCACTGCTGCACTTCGGCACCGAAGGCCAGAAGCTCAAATTCCTGAACGAAATCGCGCGCGGCGAAATCCGCTGGTGCCAGGGCTATAGCGAACCGGGCAGCGGATCCGACCTCGTCAGTATGCAGACCTATGGTGACGATCAGGGCGACCACTGGGTGGTCAGCGGCCAGAAGATCTGGACCTCCTACGCCGACGAAGCCGACTGGATCTTCTGCCTCGTTCGCACGGACAAGACGAACAAGTATCAGGGCATCACCTTCATGCTGTTCGATATGGCCAGCGAAGGCGTCAGCACCAAGCCGATCAAGCTGATCAGCGGCAACTCGCCCTTCTGCGAAACCTTCATGGACGAGGTGAAAGTGCCCAAGTCCTACGGCGAGGACATCCCGGCCTATGTCGGCGAGATCAATCGCGGCTGGGATGTCGCAAAGTATCTGCTGGGCCACGAGCGCGAGATGATCTCCGCGACCGGCGGCGGCGATCGGGCCTCTTCTCTGGGCGCCGTCACCAGCCGCCAGGGCGAGCTCGACCCCGTTCTGCGCGCCGAAATGGCGCTGTTCGATGTCGACGCGTTGTCCTTCACCGCGATGAGCGAGAAGTTTCTCGACGAGGTCAAGGTCGGCAAGGGGCATCCCGCGCAGCCCAACATGCTCAAATATGCCGGGACCGAGCTCAACAAGCGTCGGCACGAGCTGCTGATGGCAGCCGGCGGTTCGCGGACCCTCGAATGGGAAAGCGAAGAGACCGAGCACGGCAAGCCCGCGCGCAGCTGGCTGCGCACGAAAGCCAACTCGATCGAAGGCGGCACCAGCGAGGTGATGCTCAACGTGGTCGCCAAGCGCATCCTCGAACTTCCGGGGGCGTAATCCATCCTCCCCTCCCGCTCGCGGGAGGGGCCGGGGGTGGGCGAGGCCTTGCGCCGCGTTGCCTCCCACCCCGTTGCGACTAGGCCGCTTACGCGACCAAGTCTCACTGCCACTCCCGCAGGCGGGAAGGGCTTTGGAGAGAGAACAGATGCCACTTTACTACGACGACGATCAGGCGATGCTGGCCGATAGCGCCAAGGACTTTATTGGCGAGGAAGGCGCGATTGCCAAGCAGCTGCGCCACTGGCGCGACCGCGACTGCAAGGACGGCTTCGGCCACGGACTGTGGGAACAGTTCGGCGAAATGGGCTTCACCGGCATCCTGCTGCCCGAAGAGGACGGTGGGCTGGGCATGGGCCAGGTCGAGGCCAACATCGTGCTGGAGGAAATCGGCGCGAACCTCACCCCCTCGCCTTTCCTTTCCAGCTCCGTGCTCGCCGCGACCGCGCTCAAGCACGGCAGCAACGACACGCGAGGCCGCTGGCTGCCCGATCTGGTCGCGGGCAAGAACGTCTATGCCGTCGCGATCGACGAGGGGCCCAAGCACCGGCCCGAGACAATCGCCTGCAAGGCCGAGAAATCGGGCAACGGCTTCAAGCTGAGCGGCAAGAAAGACTTCGTGGTCTATGGCGCCAGTGCCGAGATGATCGTGGTCGCCGCGCGCACCTCGGGCAGCGATAGCGATGCCGACGGGATCACCCTGTTCGCGGTGCCGCAGGATGCGTCCGGCATGAGCCACGACAGCGTGCGTCTGGTGGACAGTTCTATGGCCAGCCACATCACCTTCGACGCCGTCGAACTCGATGGCGATGCCGTGATCGGCGAAGTCGATGGCGGGCGCGAGGTTCTCAACGCCATGCTGCGCGCAGGCCGCGTCGGCGCGGCGGCGGAAGGTGTCGGGGTCGCGCGTGGCGCAATGGACATGACGGTCGACTACCTCAAGCAGCGCAAGCAGTTCGGGCAGCTGATCGGCAGCTTTCAGGCGCTGCAACACCGTGCTGCGCACCTCTATTCCGAGGTCGAGATTGCCCGCGCAGTGGTGATCAAGGCGGCGCAGTTGCACGATGCGGACAGCGAGAAGGCCGATCTGATGGCCTCGGTCGCCAAGGCCAAGGTCGCCAAGGCGGCAGGGCTTGCGGTCAAGGAAGGCGTGCAGATGCACGGCGGCATCGGGATGACCGACGAATACGACATCGGCCTCTACATGAAGCGCGACCGCGCGCTGCAGGAGTTCCTCGGCGACATGTACTACCACGCGGGCCGCGTTGCGGAACTGAGCGGGTATTGAAGTTAGTCTCCCCTCCCGCTCGCGGGAGGGGGCGGGGGTGGGCATGGGCTCGCAAGGGCCCACCCCGCTGCGACTAGGACCTGCGAGGCAAGCCCAAGTCTCGCTGCCCCTCCCGTGAACGGGAGGGGGGAGAACTATTATGATGAAACTCACCGACCTATTCGGCCTCGAAGGCAAGATCGCGCTGGTCACGGGCGGAAGCCGCGGTATCGGCAAGATGATCGTGGAAGGCCTGCTCGAAGCGGGCTGTGCCAAGGTCTATATCGTCGCGCGCAAGAAGGAGCAGGTCGACGAGACCAGCGCCGAGCTGGGCGACAAGGTCATCGGCCTCGTCGGCGATCTGTCGCAGATGGACGGGATCAAGGCGCTGGCCGACGAGCTCGCAGCCCGCGAGGACAAGCTCGATCTGCTGGTCAACAACGCGGGCGCCGCCTGGGGCGAACCGTTCGAGGAGTTCAGCGAGGCCGGCTGGCACCGCACGATGGACCTCAACCTCAAGACGCCTTTCTTCCTCACCCAGAAACTGCTGCCGCTGCTCAAGAAGGCGGGCACGGCGGAGCGTCCGGCCAAGGTGCTGATGATCGCCAGCATCGACGGGATGAAGACCAACCCGTGGCCGACCTATCCCTATCAGGCGAGCAAGGCCGGGCTGATCCACCTGACCCGGCGGATGGCGGCCGAGCTGATCGGCCACAATATCGTGGTCAACGGGATCGGCCCGGGCGCCTTCCCCAGCGCGATGAACCGCGCGGCACGAGACAATGAAGACACGGTCAAGCGCGGCATCCCGAGCAAGCGGGTGGGCGTGACCGAGGATATGGCGGCAGGCGCGATCTACCTGCTCAGCCGTGCGGGCGACTATGTGGTCGGCACGACGATCCCGATCGACGGCGGCGTGGTCAACGCCAACATGTCGACCAGCTTCGTCGATCCGTCGGGCGACTAAGTCTCGCTTGCACTGTCATCGAACCCCCGGACGGGCCGCGTCCGGGGGTTCGGTTACCCCATCAATTCGCGCACGAAGGGGATCAGCCCGGTCTGGCGGGTGCGCTTCATGCGTTCGGCGTGCAGGATCTCGCGGACCTTTTTGAAGCACGCGTCGACATCGTCGTTGATGACAACGTAGTCGTATTCGGCCCAGTGGCTGATTTCGGCGCGCGCGCGTTCCATCCGGCTGTTGACCACCTCTTCACTGTCGAGTGCGCGGGCGGTCAGGCGGCGGTGCAGTTCGTCGAGGCTCGGCGGGAGGATGAACACGCTGACCGTGTCCTGCTGGTCCTTCTGGTACAGCTGCTGCGTGCCCTGCCAGTCGATGTCGAACAGGAAATCCTGCCCGCGCTTCAGCCCTTCACGGATCAGCCCCTTGGGCGTTCCGTAGCGATTGCCGAAGACGTGCGCCCATTCGTAGAACCCGTCTTCTTCCACCAGCCGGTCGAATTCCGCGTGGCTGACGAAGTGATAGTCCCTGCCGTCGACCTCACCTTCGCGTGGCGGGCGGGTGGTGGCGGAAACGGACAGCATGATCTCTTCGTCCGAGGCAAGCAGCATGTGCGACAGCGTCGTCTTGCCTGCGCCCGAGGGCGATGAGAGGATGAACATCAGGCCGCGCCGGTGCAGCGCATCCTGATCGGTGCTGTGATGTTCGGCTGTTACGGATGAGGAGGGGGATGTGCGCTCGACCATGCCGACCCTTGGACCGGGGGGCGATGGCAGATCAAGCCCTGCGGCCAGGCAAATTCGCGCCCGGAGCGCACTCGGGGCCGGTTTTGCAGGAATAAGGACGGTGGGCAGGGGCGCTGCACCTGCGGGGATCAATCCCCGGCAGCGTCTTCCAGCACCTTCGCATCGCCCTTGGCCCGCGCCTTCTTCGCCTGCCGCCGGTCGTACAGTGCCTTGGCCAGCATTCCGCTGCCGACCACCACCGCCCCGGTGGAGGAGCGCGCGGCCACCTTGGACAGGGCGAGCGCGGTCAGCGTCGATCCCAGCCCCTGGTTCTCCGCTGCCGCTTCCGCAGTATCCTTGCCATAGCGGCCCCGCAGCATGCGCTTGTCGACCGACCGGCGCAGCAGGATCGATCCCGTGCGTACGATCGCATTGGCCATGATCAGGTTGGCTGCCGGATTGGGAGAGAGGCCCGGCACAGGCTCGCCACGTGCGCGCGCCTGTCCGCGGGCAACCTTGCGGCGCAGTTCCTCACGGCGTTTGCTCATCTGGTCAGGCCCCCTGGCTTGCAGGCTCCGGACGCGCTGACGAGTGTGTGCGGAGCGTTACTTCTTGCGGCCGAAATCGACCGTGACGACGTTCGAGCCGTCATCGTTCTTGGTAACGGCTTCGCGTGGATCGCGTTCCGCATCATCCGACCCGTCGTTTCCGGCGGCATCGGTCGGCGTGGGGTAGTCCTCAACCTCCGTCGCCTGGAACTGCAGGCCGAAATCGACCGCCGGATCGACGAAGGCGGTGATCGCGGAGAACGGCACCACCAGATGCGAGGAGCGCTGGTTGAAGCTGAGCCCGACCGAAAAGCCCGCGTCGGTCACGTTCAGATCCCAGAACTTGTTCTGGAGGACGATCGTCATCTCGTCGGGAAAACGCTCCCGCAGGTGGTCGGGGATGTCGACCCCGGGCACCCCGGTCTTGAAGGTGATGTAGAAATGGTGGTTGCCGGGCAGTGTACCGCCGCCCGTCTGAACTTCGCCAAGCACGCTGCCGACCACTGCGCGCAGGGCCTCCTGCACGATCTGGTCGTAGGGGATCAGGCTGTCGGGCGCGTCGTCACTCATCACGTGGCTAGGTGGCGGGGAGCGAACGTATGGTCAAGCGCAGAATGCTTGCGTGCAGCCCCGGTCGCGGATAGCGCGCGTTCCCATGCGAACCGGTCTGATAGAGCGCGATACCAAGGAAACGCGCATCCGCGTGGCGGTGAACCTGGATGGTAACGGCACCTACGAGGTGGCGACGGGGATCGGCTTTCTCGATCATATGGTCGAACAGTTCTCCCGCCATTCGCTGATCGATGTCGAGATGAAGGTCGATGGCGACCTGCATGTCGACCAGCACCACACCACCGAAGACAGCGCGATCGCGCTGGGCCAGGCACTGGCGCAGGCGCTGGGCGACAAGGGCGGGATCGCGCGCTACGGTCAGGCATATTCGCCGATGGACGAGACGCTGGCGCGCGTTGCGCTCGATATTTCGGGCCGCCCGTGGTGCGTGTGGCGCGCGGGCTTCAGCCAGACGAAGCTGGGCGAGTGGGACACCGAGCTGATCGAACACTGGTTCCAGTCGGTTGCGCAGACTGCCGGGATCACGCTCCACATCGAGCTGCTGTACGGCAGCAACAATCACCATATCTGCGAGGCGATCTACAAGGGTTTTGCCCGCGCGATGCGCCAGGCGGTGGAGATCGACCCGCGCAAGGGCGGCGCCATTCCCTCCACCAAAGGGATTCTGGGTGGCTGAGTCTGTTGCGCTGATCGATTACGGCGCAGGGAATCTGCATTCGGTCGAAAACGCGCTCAGGCGGGTCGGAGCCGACGTCGCGCTGGTCTCCGATGGCGATGCGCTGGCCAAGGCGGAGCGGATCGTGCTGCCCGGCGTGGGCGCGTTCGGTGCGTGTTACAATGGCCTCGCCAGTCTCCCCGGCATGATCGACGCGCTGGAATGCCGCGTGCTTGATGACGGCGTGCCCTTCCTCGGCATCTGTGTCGGCATGCAACTGCTCGCCGACAAGGGGCTGGAGCATGGCGAGACGCCAGGGCTCGGCTGGATCGGCGGGCAGGTGCGTGCGCTGGAGCCGTCTACCTACGTGAAAGTGCCGCATATGGGCTGGAACGATGTCGTGCTCGCCGATGATGCGAGCGGGCTGATCCATCCGGGCGAGGCCTATTTCCTCCACTCCTACGCCTTCGATGTCGTCGACAATGCGCACGTCGCCGCGTGCACCGACCATGGCGGGGCGGTGACGGCGGCTGTCGCGCGCGACAATATCCTCGGCGTGCAATTCCACCCGGAGAAGAGCCAGGCCTACGGGCTGGCGCTGCTGGAGAGGTTTTTGGCATGGAAGCCGTGATGCTCGCATCTCCCGGCCCCTCACCAAGCTTCGCTAGCCGCTGGCGCGGCAAGCTGGGCTATCCTCTCCCGCAAGGGGAGAGGACGAGTGCGCCGCGCTCCTCTCCCCTTGCGGGAGAGGATATGAAGGCTTGGCGACGCAGGAGCCTAGCCGCAATTGGAGAGGGGGCCGCAGCATGATCATCTTCCCCGCCATCGATCTCAAGGGCGGCAATGTCGTCCGCCTCGCCGAAGGCGATATGGACCGCGCGACCGTGTACGGCGACAATCCCGGCGAACAGGCTGCGCGCTTTGCGCTCGCGGGCGCGAGCTGGCTCCATGTGGTCGATCTCGACGGAGCCTTTGCGGGCGAGGCGGTCAACGCGCATGCGGTCGAGGCCATCCTGCAGCGCTTCCCCGGCAAGGTGCAGCTGGGCGGCGGCATCCGCACGCGCGAGGGCGCGGAGCATTGGCTTGAGTTGGGCGTGGCGCGAGTGGTGATCGGCACCGCTGCGCTCAAGGACCCCGAACTGGTCAAGGCTCTGGCGAAGGATCATCCGGGCCGCGTCGTGGTCGCAGTCGACGCGCGCGACGGGATGGTCGCGACCGAGGGCTGGGCGAGCGTTTCCGATCTGCCGGTGGAGGACCTCGCGCGCCGGTTCGAGGATGCGGGCGTCGCCGCCCTGCTGTTCACCGATATAGGCCGCGACGGGTTGCTCAAGGGCTGCAATGTCGAGGCGACTCTGGCGCTGGCCAAGGCGCAATCGCTGCCGGTGATCGCCAGCGGAGGCGTTGCTGACATAGAGGATATCCGCGCGCTCGCCCCGCACACCGCCGACGGGATCGAAGGCGTGATTACCGGTCGCGCGCTCTACGACGGGCGGCTAGATCTGGCGGAAGCGCTGCGCGTGGGGGCGGCGTGATCCAGCCCCCTCTCCAAGCTGCGCTAGCCAGTCCTTCAGGACCGGCACGCTCCGCTATCCTCTCCCGCATGGGGAGAGGGAATAGGGCCGCATCTATCCTCTCCGCTTGCGGGAGTTGGAGAGGGGGTATGGCGGAATGACCTTCGTCGACATCGCGCTTATTGCCACCTTCGTAATGCTGGTTATCGCCGCGATCGACGCGGTGCGTGGTAAGACTGCGCTGGGCAAATTCCGGCTGAGCAAGCAGGACGAGGACCCGAGCCGTTTCTGGTTCGCCATCGTGCTCTACATCAACATGGCCTTCGGCATGTTCTGGCTGGCGGGCATGGTGGGCAGCGCTGAGCCGGAGGAGCAACCCACCGTGACCGTGAACATCCCCCCGAAATGACCGTTCGCATTCGCGTCATCCCCTGTCTCGACGTGGCCGAGGGCCGCGTGGTCAAGGGCGTCAACTTTGTCGACCTGCGCGATGCGGGCGATCCGGTGGAGCAGGCGCACGCCTATGACATCGCGGGCGCGGACGAGCTGTGCTTCCTCGACATTTCTGCCAGCCATGAAGGGCGCGCCACGCTGGCAGACATTGTCCGCCGCACCGCCGAGGTTTGCTTCATGCCTCTCACGGTCGGAGGCGGGGTCCGCAGCGTGGAGGATGCGCGCGCGCTGTTGCTGGCGGGTGCGGACAAGGTCGCGATCAACTCCGCTGCCGTGGCGCGGCCCGAACTGGTGGGCGAGATCGCACAGCGCATGGGTAGCCAGTGCGCCGTCGCCAGCGTGGATGCGCGCAAGAACGAGAGCGGGCGCTATGAGATCTTTACCCATGGTGGCCGCCGCGCGACCGGGATCGACGCGCTGGAGCACGCCACGAAGCTGGCGCAGCTGGGCGCGGGCGAACTGCTCGTCACCTCGATGGATCGCGACGGGACCAAGGACGGCTACGACCTCGAACTGACGCGGATGATCGCCGACGCGGTCGATGTGCCGGTGATCGCCAGCGGCGGGGTCGGCACGCTCGACCATATGGTTGCGGGCGTGAAGCAGGGCCATGCAAGCGCGGTCCTCGCCGCGAGCATCTTCCACTTCGGCCAGCACTCGATTGCCGAGGCGCAGGACGCGCTGCGCGCGGCGGGGTTGCCTGCGCGCCAGCCGGAACCCTACGCAAGCACGCGCGCTTGAGCCCAAGCGTATAACCAGAAAGAGACCCGCAACATGGAAACTCTCGCCCGCCTGGAACAGGTCATCCTCGAACGCCGCAAGTGCGACCCCGAGACCAGCTATGTCGCGCTGCTCAGGCGCGAGGGGCGGCCGTGCATGGCGCGCAAGCTGGGTGAGGAAGCGGTCGAGACGGTGGTCGCGGCGCTGTCGGGCAGCGACGAGGAACTGGTCGGCGAATCGGCTGACGTGCTGTTCCACCTGATGGTGCTGCTGGCCGACCGCGATATCGCGCTGGCCGATGTGCTCGCCGAACTCGACCGGCGCGAGGGCGTCTCGGGGATCGAGGAGAAGGCGAGCCGCGAGAGCCAGGAGGAGACGAGCAATGCCGATTGATCCGACCGCGCCCTATGACGACGACAACATCTTCGCCAAGGTCCTGCGCGGGGACATTCCCTGCACCAAGGTCTACGAGGACAACTGGGCCTTCGCGTTCGAGGATATCGCCCCGCAGGCCGAAATCCACACGCTGGTGATCCCCAAGGGCAAGTATGTCAGCTGGGACGATTTCTCGCAGAAAGCATCGAACGAGGAAATCGCCGGGCTGGTCCGCGCCGTCGGCACCGTGGCGCGGGCCAAGGGGCTGGTCGAGCCCGGCTATCGCCTGCTCGCCAATGTCGGCGAAAACGGCGGGCAGGAAGTGCCGCATTTCCACGTGCATATCTTCGGCGGGCAGAAGCTCGGGCGGATGATCGCCTGATCGCACCTTTCGCAAATGCCCGGAGGGCGAAACGCTCCCACCGTGCGACCCACCGTGCGACAGGCCGTCCGAATGTGATTGCCGCTGCAAACAGCTTTCCGGTAAAGGCGCGCCCTGCATGACCGACGCACCCGATCCTGTTCGCCCGACGCCTCCCGGAGGCGTATTCGACGGCCCGCTGCATCTCTATGCGGTGCGGGTCTATTACGAAGATACCGACCTTTCCGGCATCGTCTATCACGCCAACTACCTGCGCTGGTTCGAGCGCGCGCGCTCCGACGTGCTGCGGATGCTGAAGATCGACCAGCGAGCCGCGATCGAAGCGGGCGAGGGGGCCTATGCCGTCGCCGATGTGCAGATGCGCTACCTGCGGCCTGCGCTGCTCGACGATGATATCGTCATTCATACGCGGTGCAGCGAAGTGAAGGCAGCGAGCGTGCGGATGCTACAGGAGGCGAAGCGCGATGAAGATACGATTTGCAGCGCGGCCTTTCGCGTGGGCTTCGTCGCCCCGAATGGTCGCCCGCGCCGCCAGCCACAGGCATGGCGCGAAGCCTTTGCCGATATTCTCGATACCAGTTCCGTTTCCAGTGCTTTTGGGGAGCATGCCTGAATGATCCTTTCCGACCTGCTCGCCGTTGCCGCGACGATACCCGCTCCGCCGACCCGGCTGGAGCCGGTCAAGCTGTTCATGGACGCCGATATCGTGGTCAAGGCGGTGATGGCGGCGCTGCTGCTCGCCTCGATCTGGAGCTGGATGATCATCATCTCGGTCGCGATGAAGATCGGCGGTGCGAAGAAGCGCGCGCGCAAGTTCGAACAGGATTTCTGGGCCTCGGAAAACTACGAGGAAACGCTGGATGCCTATCGCAATCAGGATGTCGCCCCCGCGCGCATCGCATGGGGTGCGATCACCGAATGGAAGAAGTCGACCAAGGGTGGCGTGAAGGACGTGCGCGGTGCGCAGGGGCGCATCGCGGCGGTAATGGACAGCCACGTTGCGGAAGAGGCCGACCGGATGGCCAATCGGCTGACCTTCCTCGCCACGCTGGGATCGGTCGCGCCGTTTGTCGGCCTGTTCGGCACGGTCTGGGGCATCATGAACAGCTTCTTCCAGATCGGTGCGCAGAACAATTCCTCGCTCGCGGTGGTTGCGCCGGGAATTTCCGAAGCGCTGTTCGCGACTGCGATCGGGCTGTTCGCGGCCATTCCTGCGGTGATCGCCTACAACCGCTTCTCGGCCAGCGTGAACCGCTACGAAGCGATCCTCCAGCGCTTCGCCGACCGGTTCAACGCGAACCTCGGCCGCGAGCTGGAAAGAGTCTGATGTTTTATTCGGGCCGGCACCGCGAAGGAGAACTCTGATGGCGATGGGCGTCCACACCCATAAGCGCGGCCGCAATGCGCGCCGCGCGCCGATGGCGGAGATCAACGTCACCCCGCTGGTCGACGTGATGCTGGTGCTGCTGATCATCTTCATGGTCACCGCGCCGCTGCTGACCGCGGGCGTACCGGTCGACCTGCCCGACAGCCGCGCCAACGCGCTGCCGCAGGACGACGAACCGCTCAACGTGTCGATTGCGGGTGATGGCACGATCTATGTCGGCGAGGATGCGGTGCCGCAGGGTGAGCTCGGCGCGGCACTGGCCACCGCCAGCGAAGGCGTCGCCTGTTCCGAGCGCGAGGTGGTCCTGCGCGCCGACAAGACACTCGATTACGGGCGGGTGATGGGCGTGATGGGCGAGCTCAACCGGATGGGCTGCAACGCGATCTCGCTGGTCACCAACAGTTCAAGCGACTCGATCTAGCTCCCAGCACTCGATGGACGCGAAACAGCATACGGGCCTTGATGCCATTGCGCTGATCGTCGCGATCGCGCTGCACGCCGCGCTGGTCGCGGTGCTGCTGGTGCAGGGAGCGACGCGTGAAAAACTGCCCGTCCCGGAACGGATCACGGTCAACTTTGCGGACGAAGTCGGGATGACGTCGGCCGCTCCGGAGCCGGTCCGCCAAGCGCAGGCCTCGGTCGCGCCGGAGCTGGGCGAGCAGGTCTCCCCGCCGGTCGAATACGTGCCGCCAGCGCCCGTGCCGCAACCGACCACGGCGCCAGCTCCGCGCCCGCAGCCGACTGCGCGCGCGACGAGCCGCCCTCGCCCCCAGCCGACCCAGCGCGCGACCTCGCAGCCGCGCCCGCGACCGCGGCCGAGCGCCGAGCCGACCCGCTCCGGCGGGAGCCGCGTGGGCGACGATTTCCTCGCCGGATCAGGCAGTTCCTCTACCTCGACCGACACGCGCGTACCCGCTTCGCAGGTGGGTGCGAGCGCCCGTGCGAGCATCGCCGCCGCGATCTCCCGCCAGCTCAAGCCGCACTGGTCTCCGCCCAGCGGACCCGACGCCGAAAAGATCGTCAGCGTGATCGCCTGGCAGATGAAAGAGGACGGCTCGCTCGCCGGGCGTCCGCGGCTGGTGCGCCAGACCGGGGTCAACGACACCAACCGCGCGCAGGCCGAACGCCATGCCGAACAGGCGATCCGCGCGGTGCAATTGGCCGCCCCCTTCGATTTGCCGCCCGAATACTATAATGCGTGGAAAAACGTTTCCGCGTTCAGCTTCGACTGGAACCTGTAAACATGACCATTCGCTCGATGCTTTCCCTTCTGGCTGCGGCCCTGATCGCGGCCGCGCCCGGCGCGGTATTCGCCCAAAACGAGGACCTTGGCTCCGCGCCGCCGATAGGCGGCGAGGTCGAAACCGTCCCGACGCCGGGCGACGACGATGGCGGTCTGACCGGCTCGGTTTCTTTCGAAGGCAGTCTCGACGACCTGCAGCTCGCGATCCCCGCCTTCGCGGCGGAGCGTGACGTGGCGACCGCCGCCAATGCGCAAGGCACCGCCGCATTGGGCGCCGAGCTTGCCCGCGTGGTCACCGCCGACCTGCAGAACAATGGCCTGTTCGATCCCACCGGGCCGGACGCGCTGCCCAAACCGAACTACCCGCAGATCACCGATCCGGTGTGGAACATGTGGCGCATGCGCGGCGCGGAGATGCTGGTGCAGGGCTATGTCCGCCCGCGCGCCGACGGCAACCTGGTGGTCGGCTGCTACCTGTATGACGTTGCGTTGAACGACGAACTCGCCCGCTCGGGCTGGGTGGTCCCGCCGTCCGACTGGCGGCGCGCGGCGCACAAGTGTGCCGATCTCGTCTATTCTCGCCTGACCGGCGAAAGCCCGTTCTTCGACAGCCGCATCGCCTATATCGCGGAGACGGGCCCCAAGGATAACCGCACCAAGCGGCTCGCGATCATGGACAGCGACGGTGCCAACCACCGTTTCATCACCACCGGCCGCGCAACCGCGCTCACCCCGCGCTATTCGCCCGATTACCGCAAGCTGATGTATCTGAGCTACGTTGACGGAAACCCGCGTATCTACATCTACGACATCGGCACCGGTCGGCAGACGCTGGTTACCGAAAGCAGCAACCCGACCTTCGCTCCGCGGTGGAGCCCGGACGGCCGCTGGGTGCTCTATTCGATGGCGGTCAACGGGAACACGGATATCTACCGCGTCTCCGCCAATGGCGGCGCGAGCGAGCGGCTGACCGATGCGCCGGGCATCGATGTGGGTGGTTCGTACTCGCCCGACGGCAGCCGGATCGTGTTCGAAAGCGACCGCTCGGGCGCGCAGCAGATCTACATGATGAATGCCGACGGATCGAACCAGCGGCGCATCACCTTCTTCGGTGGCCGCGCGGCGACCCCGGAATGGAGCCCGCGCGGCGACCAGATCGCGTTCACCTATATTCCGGGCGACTTCAACATCGCGACGATGAGCCCGGACGGGAAGAATTTCCGCAAGCTGACCGACGGCTGGCAGGACGAGGCACCGACCTGGGCGCCCAACGGCCGCATCCTGCAGTTCTTCCGTACCGAGCGGAACACGGGCCGCACCGCGATCTATCAGGTGGATCTGACGGGCGACAATCTGCGCCGCCTGCCCACTCCGGTCGATGCATCGGACCCCGCATGGGGCCCGATCCTCCCCTGAGGCGTTGTTTGGGGATACAAATGCTTTTTCGTGGGGTCGCACCGACGAATGAAGGCAGTTTTTTGAGGAGAGACCTATGAATTCTCGTATTGCAGCAGCAATCGTCCTTTCGGCCACCGTATCGCTGGCGGCGTGCAAATCGCCCGCGCCCGAGCAGCTGCCCCCCGAGCCGGGCGTGAGCCAGCCGACCAATCCGGGCACTGCCGGGCCGGGCGTCGGCACACAGGAACACTTCGTGCGTGCGGTAAACGGCCAGAACGTGATCTACTTCGACACGGATCGGTATAACGTCGACACGGCCGATGCCGCTGCCCTGCAGACGCAGGCGCAGTACATGTCGCAGTACCCCAACATCACGGTGACCATCGAAGGCCACGCAGACGAGCGCGGGACGCGCGAATACAACCTTGCGCTGGGCGAGCGTCGCGCGAATGCGGCGAAGAACTATCTTGTCAGCCTCGGCATTGCGGCCAACCGCATTCGCACCGTCAGCTATGGCGAGGAACGCCCGGCCGCGACCGCGTCCACACCCGAAGCATGGGCCAGGAACCGCCGCGCGGTGACCGTCGTCGTCAACTAGTCGGCAGGCTCTGTTTGCGCGCAAGGGGCGGGCGGTCCAACGGGATCGTCCGCCCCTTCCTTTTGCCCAAGGCTACCCGCCCGATCGGCACCGATATCCAGCCCGAGGTTGCGGGCGCTGATGAATATTCTAGATTGAACCAATGGCGAAACCACGCAGATCGAACGATTGGGGCTTTCCGCGCTGGCGCGGGTACGAGGAAGGCCGTGAGGCAGCGACCGTGCGCCTGTGCGATCGCCACGGCTGCGACGAGCGCGGCGACTGCCCTGCGCCCAAATCCCCCAACAGCCCAGAACGCTGGTACTTCTGCCAGAAGCACGCGGCGGAATATAATTCCAAATGGGATTATTTCGAAGGGCTGGAAAAGGCCGAAGCAGCAGAGCGCGCGCGAACCGAGCAGCGCGACAATGCAGGCTATGCCGAAGCATCGCATTATAGCTGGGGTGGATCGGGCGACGGATCGCGCTCGGCAGACGAGATGCGCGCGCTCGACGCGCTGGGTCTTAAATCCGACGCCGATTTCGCGACCATCAAGCGCGCATGGCGGGAAAAGGCCAAGACCGTCCACCCCGACGTGAAGCCGGGCGACAAGGAAGCCGCTGCCGAATTCCAGAAATTGCAGCTCGCCTACGAAGTGCTGAAAGCCGCCGAAGCGCGGCGCGAATGGAACGGCTAGGCTTCGGCCTACCAATGGAAAGGCTGCCTGGCTCTGGGGCGCCGAGAAGGGCAAGAATCAAATAACTTGAATGAAATCCTATTGGAACAAAAGTATGAAACTTTCTGTTTCTGAGGAAGTGAGTATTTCAAGGGTGCTGGCATGAATGCGCTGAATATACTCGCGCTTGCGCTCTTCGTTTGTCATGAGGGCGCCTATGTGCGCTGTGGTATCGCAGATGTCTTTGAGGCAGATCCGGAAGTTGCGGCCAAGCGTGTATTTGATGGTTCGGATTTTGTTGGATTCGTTCGTCGAAAAGAGAACGATAATTCGGGAAACTCCATTTCGCAGCAATATATCGTGCTCTTCGCTCTGAAGGGGGAGTTCGAACGGATTGCGCTACAGCCCTTCAGAGATGGAGACGTGGTCTTCCTCGGCTCGCGCAATCGGCAGCTGGAGTATGACGAAGGCGAGATCGCCTTTCTTGCCTTGTCCCGGCTCGAGGATGGAACCTTCGTTCAGACCGAATGCCAGGCAGCTTTCTCCAATATCCAGATATCTTCGGATTTGATCGAAAGTCTTGAGGATCGCCATGCAGATTGACCTTCATTTGATCAGCAATGTTGGGGAGCTAGTCTCAATGCCAACATACGTGAGCGGGCGCGGGCGCAGAATGCCTCTCGCCATGAGCCACGCATCCGCGCCTGCTGTTGCGGACCTGCACCAGGCCAGGGACTACAGGCGCGCACCGGCCAGGTTCACCAAAGCGTAACCTCAGCGACGCGGTTCGGTCACCAGGCCGGACTAACGCCCTTTCGCAATCGCAGCATAAAGGGTCTCACAATGCGTTCGTCTCCCATTTCCATCCTCCGTTTCGCCTTGCTCGGCACCGCCGCGCTGTCGCCCGTCGCCGCCCTCGCGCAGGCCCCGGTCGAGCCTGCCGATGAAGCCGTCGGTGAAGAGGAAATCACCCAGGAAACCGGCAACATGATTGTTGTCACCGCGCAGAAGATCGAGCAGCGCGCGCTCGATGTGCCGATCACGATCAGCGCCCTGAGCGGGGATCAGATCGCCAATCTGGGCGTAACCGATCTCGACGAGCTGTCGAACTATGTCCCCGGCCTCAACATTCAGGAACAGAGCGCCAACAACCCGGGCATCGTCATCCGCGGGATCACCTCGGACAGCGGTTCGGCCCAGCAGGGGCCGCGCGTCACGCTCTATTACAATGGGGTCGATATCTCGCGCTCGCGCGGGTCGTACCAGGCGATCTACGATCTGGAGCGTGTGGAGGTCATCAAGGGCCCGCAGGCGACCTTGTTCGGCACCGCCAGCGCGGTCGGCGCGATCAGCCTCGTCTCCGCCAAGCCGAAGCCCGGCTTCTCTGCCGAGATGACCGGCGGCTACGGCAACTACGACGCGACGCTGCTGTCGGGTTTCGTCAACGCAGGGTCGGATGTGATCGCGGGTCGCGTCGCCTTCGAATGGCGCACGCGGGACGGTTACGTGAAGAACCTCGCGACCAGCCAGGAACAAGACCTCTACGCGAAGGACCAGTTCGGGGTTCGCGGATCGCTGCGCTTCACCCCTTCGAGCGACATCACGATCGACCTGATCGGCACCTACGACCAGCAGCGCAATGGCGGCACGCCCTTCATCTCGGGCACGTTCCCCGCTTTCGCCGGTGCGCCGGGCGGTCCGGCCAATGCCTTCGTCGATGCGAACCTGGGCGGATCGCCTTATTCGGCGCAGGCGCTGGGCGATGACCAGCTGGGCCTGAACCGCGAAGTCTACGATGTGAACCTGACCGCCGCGTGGGACTTCGCGCCCGGCTGGACCTTCACCACGGTCAACGGATACCGCAAGTTCGACAGCGCCGAAGTGTTCGACGCTGACGGATCGGCCGCACCGTTCCTCGAATTCGCCGAGATTGCGACGGGCGACCAGTTCAGCCACGAAGGCCGCTTCAGCTACGCGGGCGATCTGCTGCGCGGCTCCTTCGGCTGGAACGTGTTCAGCGAAGACGGCATCCAGAACGTGCCCTTCTCGACCGAGGAAGGCACTTTCCTCCAGTGCCTCTCCTCGCTGTTCGGCGCTCCGCTCATTCCCGGTATCCCTTGCGTGGCGCCCGACGGCAGCGTGCCCGCCACTGCCGTCACCGGTCTGGCGACAGGCGGTGCGGTGCAGGCCATTCCGTACGCTTCCGTGTTCGAGAATCAGGGCCAGAATGACAGCTACTCGGTCTTCGCCGATGTGACGTTCATGCCCACCCAATCGCTGGAGCTGACCGCAGGCGTGCGTTACCTGTGGGAAGACCGCAGCTCGGGGTTCCGGGCGGTGGTGCCCAATTCGATTCTCAGCGGTGCGCCGCTGATCCCGGGGCAGGCCGATACCGGCGGGCAGACGCTGACGGCCGAAGACAGCTTCGATGCGTGGCTGCCCCGCTTCAACGTGCTTTATCGGATCAACCCCGACGTGAACGTCTTCGCGACGATCTCCAAGGGCCGCCGTTCACCGGTGGTCCCGGTCAACGCGGGCGGGGCACAGGCCCTGATTCCCGAGGAAACCGTGTGGAACTACGAAGCCGGGATCAAGCTCGCGACCGGCATCGTATCGGGCTCGCTCGGCGTCTATTACCAGAAGTACGACAACTTCCAGGTGTCGATCGCAGACCCCGACAATCTCGGCTCCTTCATCACTGCCAGCGCCGGTTCGGCATCGAACCTGGGTGTCGAGGCGGAACTCGCGGTGCAGGCGACCGACTGGCTGAGCATCTTCGGCAATGTCGGCTATATCAGCGGCGGGATCGACGAGGATGGCGCGTTTTCGCCCGAATATTCGGGGGCGCGTTTCCGCCTTCAGCCCGAATGGCAGGCAGCGGGCGGTTTCACGGTCGATTACCCGCTGGGCAATGGCGCGCGTCTGTTCGCCACGCCGAGCATCACCTACCGCAGCCGGATCTTTTTCGAAGTGCCGAACGATCCGCTGATCTCGCAGGGGCCGGTCACGCTGGTCAATGCGCGGGCTGGCGTCTCCTTCGCCGACGACCGCTTCGAGATCGCGGGTTTCATCCGCAACGCCTTCGACGAGGACTACCTGCTCGACGCGGGCAACACCGGCGGTTCGTTCAACGTGCCGACCTTCATCCCCGCCGAGCCGCAGCTGTTCGGGGTCGAGCTGACCGCGCGCTTCGGCAACTGAGGCAAGAAAAATGGGCGGGGGCTTCGCAGCCTCCGCCCATTCTTTTTTCATTGTTTCGACCCGGTCAGACCGCTTCGAGCGCCTGATCGAAGTCGGCGATCAGATCGTCCGGGTCCTCGATCCCGATGCTGATCCGCACCAGCGCATCGGTGATGCCCAGCTCCTGGCGGCGCCCATGCGCGACCGAAAGGTGCGTCATGCTGGCCGGGTGGCTCGCGAGCGTTTCCGTCCCGCCAAGGCTGACCGCAAGCTTGGCGACCTTGAGCGCGTCGAGGAAGCGGAAGCATTCCTCTTCGCCGCCCTTGAGGAACAGCGAGAAGGTGGAGCCTGCGCCAAGGCAGTGACGGTCGTAGATGTCCTGCTGGCGATCATCCTCGATCATGCCGAGATAGCCGAGGCCATCGACCTTGGGATGCTTCTTCAGGAATTCGCACACCTTTGCGGCATTCTCGCCCGCGCGCTGCATCCGCAGTTCGACGGTTTCGAGGCTGCGCAGCAGCATCCACGCGGTGTTGGGATCGGCGATGCCGCCCATCGTGTTGCGGATCATGCGGACCGGCTTCATCCACTTCTCGTCGCCGGCAATGCTGCCCGCGACGAGGTCCGAATGGCCGCCGACATATTTGGTCAGCGAATAGCACACGATGTCCGCGCCGTGTTCCAGCGGGCGCTGCCACAGCGGGCCCAGGAACGTGTTGTCGATCGCGATCGGGCAATCGGCGGGCAGAGCGGCGTCACGCACGTCACGGACCATCTCGATATCGACCAGCGCGTTGGTCGGGTTGCCCGGGCTTTCGAGGTAGATCATCGCGACCTTGCCGCCGTTTTCGGTCGCCATGTCCTTCGCCTTGGTGAGCACTTCGTCGAATTGCTCGCGCGTCGCGCCGGCGGGGAAGTCGATATATTTCACGCCGAACTTGGCGAGGATTTTGGCCACGAAGCCTTCGGACGCCGCATAGAGCGGGCCGGAGTGGACGATCACGTCGCCCGCGCTGCAAAAAGCCATCATCATCACGCAAATGGCGGTCATCCCGCTGGAGAAGCACAGCGAATCTTCCGCGCCGTCCCAGATCGCCAGGCGATCTTCGAGGATTTCCTGGTTCGGCCCATTGAAGCGCGAATAGACGAGGCCTTCGGCGCCGCCTTCACGCAGGCCGGTAATGCCTTCGAAGTGGCGCTTGCCAGCAGCTGCGCTTTCGAAGGCGAAGGTGCTGGTGAGGAAGATCGGTGCCTTGAGCGAACCTTCGGACAAAGCCGGGTCGTAGCCGTGGCCCATCATCAGGGTCGACGGCTTCATCTTGCGGCCGTCGATCTTCGTGACCTCGGGCTTGGGCTTGCGGCGGGGGGTGGGGGTTTCAACTGCATCGACGGCGTCGGTCATGTGGAACGGCCTTCCTCAACTATACCCCCAGGAAGGCGGGGGCTCGGGCGGGAGGCTGTGCCGGTGGCGGCCCGTCCCTAACCTCCGCAGGAACGCATCTCCACCAGCTGCCGGTTTTCGAACGCGCCAGTACCGCCGGGAGTTTCCGCGATCAAGCGACCCGGCTCGCAAGAGGGGAGGGGCGGGGTGCACAACGACCCGTTCAGCGGCGATCCATTGGCGCGGGGGCAGTGTCAGACGCATGTTCAAGCGATCCCTGATCCTCGCCGCCGCATCCGTCGCGCTGCTCGGCACCGGCCTTGCCATCGCGCCCTCGGTACCGGCGGCGGCACAGTCCGCTCGCTCGACCTGGTCGATCGGGCCTGTCGTGCGCGGCAAGAACTCGTCCTACCGGATGCCCGCGACCATGCAGGATACCGCGCGCGGCGCGGTGTTCGATTTTCCCTATCCGAGCCCGGCGGCGGGGCACGTGCATTACGTGACCACGGCGACCCGACCGCTTGCGGGCGCACAGCGGATTACCATGCGTTACCGGATCGACGCCGCGCCCGGGGTGCGCTTCGTGCCGGAGGAGGACCCGCAGAACGCCGCGACCCTGTCGCTCTATTTCCAGCGGGCAGGCGACCGCTGGACGATGCGTACGCCGCATCACCGCTGGTATGCGCCCAACGACAAGGTTATTCCGCTCACCCGCGGCACGCACGAGGTCAGCATCGATCTGGACGAGGAATGGATCGCGATGGTCGGCGGCACCAGCTACACGTTGCCCGATGCGTTCGACCGCGCGCTGGAACGCACCGGGCAGGCCGGTTTCGTGTTCGGTTCGCCCGCACTGCGCGGGCACGGGGTCTATGCCACCGGCCCCGCGCGCTTCACTCTGCTGGATTTCCGGATCGAGTGATCCGCCGGGCGCGCTAGCTTGAAGAAACCGAGAAGCGACGCACGCGCCACTGCAGCTGTTCTTCGGTCGCGCCCGGAACATCGTTGACCCGGCTGAGCACGATCTCGCCGGTCAGCGTCTGCCCGGTGGAACCCCGGACGGTAATCGGAACCTCGTAGTAGATGGTCCCCGCTGCGCCTTCCATGGTGCCCCCGGGGGCCGAGACGGTCAGATCGCCGAGGCCGACGAAGGTCTGTGTGAACTGGTCGCGCGGAAGGTTCTCACGCAGTTCCGGCACCATCAGCTTCCAGGCCTGATCGAACTCCTTGAGCTCGATCGCACGGGTGAAGGACAGCAGCACGTTGCGTGCGCCTTTTTCACCCTTTTGTTCTTCGGGAGAAAGCGCGGCGGGGGTGAGGTCCGGAATACCGTCGTTCACGCCCGCCGGCTGTTCGGCCTCACCAACCGCCTGCTGCTCGCTCTCGCCACCGGTTCGCTCCTCCGGTGCGTCGCTCGCAGAATTGCAGGCGACCAGCGACAGGGTCGCTGCGGCGATACCGGCGAGAGTGAGTATGCGCATGCCTTATGAGCCTTGGACTTTCAGGAGACGAGGTGCAGGCGCCGCAAGCCTACCTTGGTGCGAGGACCATCAGCATCTGACGGCCTTCGAGACGCGGGAAGCTTTCGACCTTGGCGATCTCTTCCACATCGTCGCGAACCCGGTTGAGCAGGTCCATGCCCAGCTGCTGGTGCGCCATTTCGCGGCCACGGAAACGCAAGGTGCACTTCACCTTGTCACCGTTTTCGATGAACTTCACCACGTTGCGCATCTTCACGTCGTAATCGTGCGTGTCGATGTTGGGACGCATTTTGACTTCCTTGATGTCCTGCGTCTTCTGCGTCTTGCGCGCGATGTTCGCCTTCTTCTGTGCTTCGTAGCGGTGCTTGCCGACATCGAGGAACTTGCACACGGGCGGGTCTGCGTTGGGCGAAACCTCGACGAGGTTCAGGCCAACTTCTCCGGCGCGTTCGATCGCGTCACGCGTGTTAAGGACACCGATGTTTTCCCCGGTCTCGTCGATGACGCGGACCTGGGGCGACTGGATAAAATTGTCGTAGCGCGGGCCGCTTTTTACAGGCGGCTGAAGGGAACGACGGGGAGGACGTGCTATGGGAAGGTCTCCTAGAGTATTGAACAGATGTCCGCGCTATTTAGGTGTTTTCGCGGCAATGCGAAAGGGGGCTGCGCGAGGAACCGCGCTTTGCAGCGGGCAGACCGCGTCAGGCCGCGTGTTTCTCGGCCCGCCACAGCGGCAGGCGGACCAGTTGCCCGCGCACGGCGCACAGCGCTTCGATCGTTTCGGCCGGGCTCAGGCTCTTGCGAATCACCTGATCGTCGGCTGCCATCCCGCCGGTCAGCGTGCCGAAGGCGGGTAGCACCATGCGCGGTGGTGCCCCGGTGCGCCGGGCTATCACCGCACACGGGCGGCGCACGCGCCGACCGCGCAGGATGACGGAAAGCTTGGGGTGCCAGTGGCCGGAAAGCTCTGCCCGCTCTTCGCCCGCTTGCGCCTCGTGGCGGCAGATCACCCCGCCGATATCCAGCTCTTCATGCAAGGTCCCGCCGCACTGCGCCGCCGCTCCGGCTGCGTCGGGCGGGCCGTCATGGTTGCCGGTGATCCACACCCAGTCGACCCGCGCGGTAAGCGCGCGCAGCATCTCGCACGCGCCCTCTTCCAGCCGGCTTGCGCCTTCGGCGTCATGGAAATTGTCGCCCAGCGTGACGACCTTTTGCGCGCCGGTCTCGTCGACCGCCCGCTCCACCCGTTCCAGCGTGGCGCGGCTGTCATAGGGCGGTAGCAGCTGGCCATGGCTTGCGAAAAAGCTCGCTTTTTCAAGGTGCAGGTCGGCGACGAACAGCGTCGCCTCGCCCGGCCAGTAGACCGCACCGTCGCTGCGCAGGAGCAGCTCCGCTGTGCCGAACGAAACGGGAACCATGGGGTTCACTTGCCCTAGGCTGGCAGGATTGGCAAGGGATGCAGGACGCCACGCAAGGATGCGAACACAATGCCCGACTGGTCTGCCCAAACGAACGAAGCGCGCACCTGGTTCGAATCCGTGCGCGACCAGATCTGCGCCGAGTTCGAAGCGATCGAGCGTGAGGCAGGCTCCGATGCGGCTTTCCAGTACACCCCCTGGAACCGCGAGGAAGAGGGCAACGACAATCCCGGCGGCGGCGTGCAGGGCCTGATGAAGGGTCTGGTATTCGAGAAGGTCGGGGTCAACGTCTCCACCGTGCACGGCACTTTCGCGCCCGAGTTTGCCAAGACCATCAACGGCGCGGAGGACGACCCCAGCTTTTCCGCTACCGGCATCAGTCTGGTCGCGCACATGGCCAACCCGCATGTGCCCGCAGTGCACATGAACACGCGCTTCCTCGTCACCGGCAAGGCGTGGTTCGGCGGCGGGGCCGACCTCAACCCGCCGATCCCTTACGAGGAAGACACGAACGACTTCCACGCCGCCTTCCGCGCCGCCTGCGCCAAGCACAATCCGACCTATTACGAACGCTTCAGCAAGTGGGCGGACGAGTATTTCTACATCCCGCACCGCGACGTGCATCGCGGGGTCGGCGGGATTTTCTACGACCATCTCGAATGCGAGAACGAGGCGGGCTTCGCGCGCAATCTCGATTTCACGCAGGATGTCGGGCGCACGTTTCTGGAGATATTCCCCAAGCTGGTCCGTCGCCGGATGGAGAGCGAGTGGACCGAGGCAGACAAACGCACCCAGCTGGAATGGCGCGGGCGCTATGCCGAGTTCAACCTGGTTTACGACCGGGGCACGCTGTTCGGCCTGAAGACCGGCGGCAATGTCGATGCGATCCTGATGAGCCTGCCGCCCGAAGCAGTGTGGACGTAGGCACGTAGGGCCCTTTGCCGCATTGAACCGATAAGACCAGTTTCCCGGAGAACCGCCATGTTTCGCGCCACCCTACTCGCCACCGCCGCCCTGTTCGCAAGCGGCTGCACCACGATGGATAGTGCGCAGGAGGCGTCCGTGGAGCGTAGCGCGATGGTCTCCCCGATCCTGACCACGCCCGATGCGGTGGACGACCAGACCTATGCGCAGCCGCAGGTCGCGCGGGTCACGCACGTCGCGCTCGACCTCGATCTGGACTTCGACGCCAAGATGATCGGCGGCGGCGCGGTGCTGGACATCCTGGCCAGGGACAACGCCAAGCAGATCGTGCTCGACAGCAACGGATTACGGATCGACCGGGTGACCGACGGGCAGGGCAATGCGCTTCCCTTCACGATCGGTGAGGCAGAGGAGGGCAAGGGCGCGCCGCTGACGATCCAGCTGAACGGCGCGCGCCAGCTGCGCATCCTCTATCGCAGCGCGCCCGACGCCGCCGCGCTGCAATGGCTGACGCCCGAGCAGACCGCAGGCGGCGAGTACCCGTACCTGTTCAGCCAGGGGCAGGCGATCCTCAACCGGACGTGGATTCCAACGCAGGACAGTCCGGGTATCCGCCAGACCTGGGAAGCGCGGATCACCGCGCCCAAGCCGCTCGATGTGGTGATGAGCGGCGTGCGGCAGGGTGAGCCCGAAGATGTCGGCAACGGCCGCCGTGCCTTCCGCTTCGTGATGGACAAGCCGGTGCCGCCCTACCTGATCGCGATCGCTGCGGGCGACATCGATTTCCGCCCGACCGGCCCGCGCACCGGTGTGTGGGCCGAACCGTCGACGCTCGACCGGGCGTATAACGAGGTGGCAGATACCGAACAGCTCGTGGAAGCCGCCGAGGAGCTTTACGGCGACTATCGCTGGGGCCGGTACGACATGATCGTGCTGCCGCCCTCGTTCCCCTACGGGGGCATGGAAAACCCGGTGATGACCTTCCTGACGCCCACCTTCATCGCGGGCGACAAGTCGAACAACGGGCTGGTCGCGCACGAGCTGGCGCATAGCTGGTCGGGCAATCTCGTTACCAACGCGGTGTGGGGCGACGGCTGGCTCAACGAAGGCGTCACCTCCTATTTCGAGAACCGCATTGTCGAAAAGGTCTACGGCAAGCAGCGCGCCGAGCAGGAGGCCGCGCTTTCCTTCGCCAATATCGAGGAAACGCTGGCTGAGGTCGGCGCGGATGCGTCGGGCACCGCGCTCCATAACGATGGCGACGGAGAGCTGATCGGAAGTGCGATCGCGTACGACAAGGGCCACTTTTTCCTGCGCACGATCGAGCGAGCGGTGGGCCGCGAGCGGTTCGACGCATGGCTGCGCCAGTGGTTCGACAACCATGCCTTCGAGCCCGCGACCAGCCAGATGATCTACGACGATATGCGCACCAATCTCGCGCGCTCACCCGCCGAGGCCGAGCAGCTTAAGCTGCGCGAGTGGATTTTCGCCCCCGGTCTGCCGAGCAATGTCGCCAAGCCCGATCCGCAGGCCTTTGCCTCGGTCGACGCGGCCGTCACCGCCTATGCGGATAACGGGACGATCCCGAGCGGCTGGAACGGCTGGACCGCCGCCGAGCAAATGCGCTTCCTCGACAATATCCCGAAGGAAGAAACCGCTGCGCAGCTTGCCGCGCTCGACGACGCGCTCGGCCTGTCCAGCACCGGCAACAATGAAGTCCTGTTTCTGTGGCTCGAGCTGGCGCTGTCCAACCGGTACGATCCGGCGGTGCCGCAGGCGGAGAAATTCCTGTCCGAAATCGGCCGGGCCAAGTTCGTCCGCCCGCTGTTCGCGGTGTTGATGGAGCAGGGCGACTGGGGCCAGCCGATCGCCAAACGCATCTACGCCAAGACGCGCGACGGCTATCACGCGGTCACGCGTGCGGGCGTCGACCGGCTGATAGAGAACTAGTCCTCCAGCCTGAACAGACTCTCGACGCTGGTCTCGCAAGCGCGCGCGATCTTCAGAGCGATCACGGTCGAGGGCACGAATACGCCGTTCTCGACCGTGTTGATCGTCTTGCGACTCACGCCCACGCGCTCCGCCAGCTGCGCCTGGGTCCAGCCGTGCCTCTCTCGCTCTGCGTGAAGGCTGTTGGTGAGACCGCTGCTCACGCGAAGGCGCGTCGTTCGAGTTGGACGAACCGCAATATCGCCAATGCAATCCCGAACGTCACGACCATGTGGACGACCTGAAGGCCGGATAACGTCGTCCAGATCATCCCGATCAGCAGGACGAGAGCGGCGAACATGCAGCCCAGGAACCCGAACGCCCGCGCATTGAGCCGGTGACTCGCAGTCAGTTCGTCGTTCAGGAAGGGGCGCCAGGCCGGGTTCATCAGGCCTTCCAGCCCGCTGCCCGAGACGGCCGAGAGCAAGACTGCGCTCAGCAGCAGCCACGCGATACCCCGCTCAAGGTCCAATGTCCCGGTCTGCGCTATTTTGCTGCCCAGTTCGAACTGCAGGGCAAGGTACATCGCGACGATAAATGGAACGATGCGCGCCCGGCGACGGGTGAGGTGTTCGACCGCTTCCTCAGCGGTAGAGAAGTTGCTGTTCAGTTGCATTGCCCGAGTTCCCATTGTAACCTACGAGTTACATGTAACCGAAAGGTTACAGGGGAGCAAGTCCATTCGGTCCGGGTTTTCCGTATTTCCTCTTGCCCTAGGGGATGCTGCACCGCACATCTCGGGCATGTTGCGGCAATACGAACTGGTTGAGCGGGTCAAAGCCTACGACCCGGACGCCGACGAGGCGATGCTCAACCGCGCCTATGTGTACACCGTGCAGAAGCACGGGACGCAGAAGCGCGCGAGCGGGGACCCCTATTTCAGTCACCCGGTAGAGGTCGCCGGGCTGATGACCGACCTGCGCCTCGATCAGCAGACCATCGCCACCGCGCTGCTGCACGACACGGTCGAGGATACGCTGGCGACGATCGAGGATATCGAGGCCAATTTCGGGCCGGAAATCGCGCGGCTGGTCGACGGAGTGACCAAGCTTTCCAAGATCGAGCAGCTGCCCGAGAACGAGCGGGCGGCGGAAAACCTGCGCAAGTTCCTGCTCGCGATGAGCGAGGATATCCGCGTGCTGCTGGTCAAGCTGGGCGACCGGCTGCACAACATGCGCACGCTCCACTTCATCAAGAAGGAGGATAAGCGCCGCCGGATCGCCCGCGAAACGATGGATATCTACGCTCCGCTCGCAGAGCGGGTCGGCATGTACGAATACATGCGCGAGATGCAGGCGCTCGCGTTCGAGCAGCTGGAGCCCGAAGCCTTCGCCACGATCACCGGCCGGCTTGCGGAAATCCGCAGCCAGGACAGCGGGCAGGTCGATGCGGTCGCGCTCGCGATCAAACAGGCGCTGGCCGAGGCGGGGCTGAGCGTCGAGGTGTCGGGACGCGAAAAGCACCCCTATTCGATCTGGAAGAAGATGGCCGAGCGGCACCTTCCGTTCGATCAGGTGACCGACATTTTTGCCTTCCGCGTGATCACCGAAAGCGTCGAGGACTGTTACCGCGCGATGGGGGTGCTGCACACGGTGTGGCAGTTCATTCCCGGCAAGTTCAAGGATTACATCTCCACCCCGAAAAGCAACGGCTACCACAGCCTGCACACCTCGCTGATCTACGAGAACTCGATGCGGGTGGAGGTGCAGATCCGCACCCAGGAAATGCACCGGACCAACGAATTCGGGCTCGCCGCGCACTGGGCCTACAAGCAGCACGACCGCCCCGACGGGCAGGTCGGCTGGCTGCGCGATCTGATCGAGATCGTCGATGCCAGCCACGATCCCGACGAGCTGCTCGAACATACGCGGCTCGCGATCTATCAGGATCGGATCTTCGCCTTTACCCCGAAGGGGGCGCTGTTCCAGCTGCCCAAGGGCGCTACCCCGGTCGATTTCGCGTTCGCCGTGCACACCGATCTGGGCGCGCAGACGGTGGGCGCGAAAATCAACGGGCGGCACATGCCGCTGCGCACCCCGCTGGCGAACGGTGATGTGGTGGAGATCATCAAGGGGAGCGAGGCGGAGCCCCAGCTATCCTGGCTGGGCTTCGTGGTGACGGGCAAGGCGCGCGCCGCGATTCGCCGGGCGGTGCGCAACAAGGAACGTGAAGACGTCGCCGAACTGGGCTCCAAACTCTACGACCAGATCGCCGCGCGCACCCCCGCCAAGGTCGGCAAGAAGGCGCTGCGCGAGGCGCTGAAACGCCTCGGGATGGATGACGAGGAAGACCTGATGTACGCCATCGGGGCGGCGCAGATCACCGATCATGAGGTGATGGAAGCGCTGGTGCCCGGCAGTACCGCCGATTTCGAGGATGACCCCGACTGGGGGCGCCACAAGAAGCAGGCGCTTTCCATCCGTGGGCTCAAACCCGGCAATGCCTACACGCTCGCCCAGTGTTGCCACCCGGTCCCCGGCGACCGGATCGTCGGGCTGCGGCGCAAGGGGGAAAGCGTGGAGGTGCACAATATCCAGTGTCTCAGCCTCGCCAGCGGGATCGATAACGACTGGCTCGATCTGGACTGGGGCAATCGCTCGGGCCTTGCGACCGGGCGGCTGTCGGTCACGCTATACGACCGGCGCGGGACGATCGCCGAGATGGCCAATATCGTCGCCCGCAACAATGCCGACGTGCGCAGCCTCGACAAGGTGCGGATCGAAGACCCCTTCGCGACCTACGAGATCGACATCGAAGTGCAGGATCTCGCCCATCTCACCCGCATCCTCAGCGCGCTGCGGGCGAGCGATGCGGTGGCCCAGGCCGACCGGATATGACGGGGCTGCTGGCCTATGATCACGTGCAGGTGGCCATTCCCGAAGGCGGCGAGGATCGGGCGCGCGCCTTCTTCGTCGATCTGATCGGCATGCGCGAAGTGGCCAAGCCGGACACGCTTTCGCCGCAGGGGTGCTGGTTCGAGGCCGGAGCGGTTTCGCTGCACCTCGGTGTCGATCCCGACTTCCGCCCCGCGAACAAGGCGCACCCCGCGTTCCTCACCGACGACCTCGACGGATTGCGCGCCCGGCTGGAGGCTGCCGAGGTGGCTTGCCGCGAAGACAAGCCAATGACGGGTTACCGCCGCTTCTTCACGGCAGATCCCTTCGGCAACCGGCTCGAATTCATGCAGCGCGTCAGGATGGACAGCTAGAGCGGCTTGAGCGTCAGCTCGACCGGGTCGCCTTCGGCCAGGTCTTCGAGCCGCATGACCTTCTTGCTGACCAGCAACACCCATTCGCTGCGCTTGTTCTGCGGGAAGACCGATGTTGTCCACTCGGTGTCGCCGATCCGGGCCGTCACCTTGACCGAACCAAACCCACGCCGCGCCCCGAACTCGAGCCGGTGAATGGCCTCGTGCACCTGAAGCGCCTCCGCCTCCTCGCCGGTAATCGTGACGAGGTGGTAGGTTCCCCGCTCCCCTTGCCAGCGGCTCAGCGGAGCCGTTAGTTCGATGCGCTCCGTCACTCGCTCACGCGGCGCACCGGCACCGGGATATTGCAGATATCCGCGCCGCCCGCCGGCACGATGAAGAATGGATCGCGGCGGTTGGCGCGCGCGTCGGCATATTGGGCGAAGCTCTCACTTTCGGTTCGGAGGTATTCAAACCGCGGGCGCTCGCCTTGGGGCAGGTCCTCTGCCATGCGGACCGAGACGATCGGCACGCGCTTCGCCTCGTCCTCATAGAAGCCGAGCGGGCCCTTGCCGCGCGGCAGGCTGGAGAGGTGCTCAATGCCTTCGATGATCCGGCCGACGACTGCGATATTGCGGTCCAGATGGCGGGGCGCCTGACCGATCACGGTGTAGAGCTGCGATCCGTCGCCGGTATCGGGCGAGTAATTGCGACCGACGCCTACCATGCCGTAGCAGTGGACGGGCCATGCCGTCTCCCTATCGCTCGCGTAAGGCCATCCTGACCAAAATCCGTTGTGGGCCGCATATTCATCGGCATCCCAAGGATTGTACAAACTAGGCACTAGGTCCTGGTCGCCTGGTTGGCCGAAGGTCCGGCTTACCCAATCCAGCCGATCCAACTCGTCGAGAGTGGTGGCGATGGATGCTGGCGGAGTTGTTGTATAGGCGCCCTGATCCATCACGTTCAGCCCCTCGGGCACCGGCTTCGGCTCGACGCCCATTTCAGGATCGGGCTGGCCCCACTGGACGACGTAATTGTCCTGCACCCGCAGGACTTGGCTGCCGTCCCAGTAGCCCGTGCGCGCGAGCGTTCGGATATTCTCGACCCAGCCCTGGCTGAAAGGGTCGCCGATCAGCTGCATCACCACCTTGCGCTCGGTGCCGTCGGCAAGTGGGGGCAACGTCATCACCACCAGGTCTTCGGGATCGATAGCGACCCACTCGTCGGACGGCGCGGCGTCGACGATCTCGCCCGGGGAAGGCGCAGGTGCCTCGGCCTCCTGCGCAAAGGATGCGGTGGCGACGAGGATCGCGGCGGCGGCGAGCGGGGACTTTATCATGTCCGCCTTCTTGCCCACCCCCGGCCCCTCCCGCAAGCGGGAGGGGAGAGGCCCTGGTGCGATAATCCCCCTCCCGCCTGCGGGAGGGTTCAGGGGCGGGCGCGGGAGAGGCTAGCCCGCCAAATCCTCGAGCGCATGCATGTCGTCGTCCGACAAGCCGAAGTGATGGCCGATCTCATGGATCACGACATGCCGCACCAGATGCTCCAGCGTCTCATCCCCGCGCTCGGCCCATTCATCGAGGATCGGGCGACGAAACAGCCGGATGCGGGTGGGGAGCGTGCCCGACATCTCGATGCTGCGTTCGGTCAGCGCGTGGCCCTCATAAACGCCGGTCAGCTCGAAGGGATTCTCCATGCCGAGTTCGCGCAAGGTTTCCTCGTCGGCGAAATCTTCCACCGCGAAGACCACGTTGCCCAGCTGTTCGCGGAACGCCTGCGGCAGCGCGGATATGGCCGCGCGGCCCAGCGCCTCCATCTCGTCAAGGGTAACAGGCGTGCCGAATTCTCGCATAGGCAACCCCTAACCGAGCAGCGACGCCTTGCGAAGCGCGAGGAACGAAGCTAGGTGGCCAGCCTTCCCCAATGGGCGATGCGGAGCGGTGGCCGAGTGGTCGAAGGCGCACGCCTGGAAAGTGTGTATACGGTAACCCCGT
>CAXAXQ010000006.1:0-135311 GCA_963972905.1 uncultured Erythrobacteraceae bacterium | reverse complement strand
GTCGCCGTCGATCAGGCCCTGGTGGAAGGCGAGATACTGCTCCTTGGTCATCGGGCAGTTGATGTAATCGCCATCCTCGTTGCTGGCCTCGGTCCGCTTGTTCCAGCGGCTCTGGATCCAGCACTTACTCATGTCGATCGAGTCGTGGTGGACGATCGGTGCGATCGCATCGAAGAAGGCCAGCCGGTCCTCTCCGGTCGCCTGCACGATGCTCTGAGCTAGATTCTGCGCGGTCAGCGGTCCGGTGGCGACGATGGTGAGGCCGACGTCGGGCAGCATATCGACCCGCTCGCGCACCACGGTGACATTGGGATGCTCGGCCAGTGTGCGCTCTACCTCTGCCGAGAACACGTCGCGATCGACCGCCATGGCCGAACCTGCCGGCACGCGCGCCTTCTCGCCCGCCGCCATCACGATGCTGTCGAGCCGCCGCATCTCGTCGTGCAGGAGGCCGACTGCGTTCTTGTCGCTGTCGTCGGAGCGGAACGAGTTGGAGCAGACGAGTTCCGCCAGACCATCGGTCTGGTGCGCAGGGGTCATCTCTCCGCTGCCGCGCATTTCCGACAGGCGGACCTTCAGCCCTGCCTGTGCCAGTTGCCAAGCCGCCTCGCTGCCCGCGAGACCGCCACCGATAATGTGTACGTCATGTGTCATTGCCAGCGCACCTAGGCGCAGTGCGGCAAAAGTTCAAAGCATGTGGCGGGGGCGCCGTACCCGCGTTAGAGACGGGCCATGCCGCGCCGCGCCCTTGTCCAGTATCGCCCCTGGCTCGTCCTCAGCCTGATCGCGGCGATTGCTTTGCCACTGCTCGAACAGACGGCGCTGGGCGGGGTCTGGCTGATGGCGATCAAGACCTCGGCGGTTGGTTTCCTCGCGCTCTACGCGGCGCAGCGCACCAAGGGATTGCGGGCCGGTCTGTTCGTGCTCGCGCTGGCTTTGAGCGCGCTGGGCGATTTCGCGATCGAGCTTTCCTTTACCGCCGGTGGCGTGGCTTTCCTTGCCAGCCATATCGTGGCGATCCTGTTTTATCGCCGATACCTGAGGCCCGAGCCGAGCGTCGCGCGCAAATGGGTCGCGCTTGCTCTGCTCATTGCGGTGCCGATTATGTCCTGGCTTCTTTCGGGAGATGTGCTGATCGCGCTGTATAGCGTGGGACTGGGCGGGATGGCGATGGCTGCGTGGCTCAGCCTGTTCCCGCAGTCGCGGGTGGGGCTGGGGGCGCTGCTGTTCGTCCTGTCCGACTGGCTGATCTTCAGCCGGCTCGGCCCCTACGATCTTGCGCCTTTGCCCGACCTGCTGATCTGGCCGACATATTACGTCGGCCAGTTCCTGATCGCGACCGGCGTCGTGCAGACCCTGCGGCGGTTTAGATGGTAGGTACCCGAACGCGACGCTAAAAACCCGCTCGCCCTTCGACATGCTATGGGCGAACGGGCTTTCTTTGTGAGCACAGGCTAAGGCCTACACATCCGTCGGCGGCGGATCGTCCCGGTCCAGCGTCGTGTGCGGCGAGGTGGTGTGGTCCTCGCGGGCCATACGTTCGTCCATGATCGCTTCTTCGGCGGGGTTTTCGGGATCGGCATCCTCGTCGATCCGTGCAGCGCCGACGATCTGCTCGCCCTTGGCGACATCGAACACCTTCACGCCCGAAGAGCTGCGCCCGTAGATCGACCAGCCCTTGTGATTCTCGAACCCGTCGGGGATGAGATGGCGGAAATCGATCGGCAGGCGGATCAGCTTGGCCTGATCGGTCACCAGCATCAGTTGCATGCCGTGGCGAACCGGGAAGCTCGCGACCACCGGGCCGTTACGCTTTGTATCGCTCGGCTCGCCGATATTGGTGATGCCCTGGCCGCCGCGCCCGATTGTGCGATATTCGTAGGCCGAGGAAATCTTGCCGTAGCCATTCGCGGTGAGGGTAAGGATGAACTCCTCGTTCTCCTCCATCGCCGCCGCAATATCCGGATCGAGCGTGTGGGCGGTGTCGTTGTTTTTCCACACCGCGCCGCGCAGGTATGCCTCGCGCGTTTCCATGTCGTGGCTGAGCGGGTGGAGCACGGCGAGGCTGACGACCTTGTCGCCTTCCTTCAGCTTCATCCCGCGCACGCCGATGCCGGTACGGCTCTTGGTTTCGCGCGCATCGGTGGCGGCGAAGCGGATCGCCTTGCCCGCGTCGGACGCGAGGAAGATCTCCTGATCCTCGTTCAGCAGCCGAACACCGATCAGCCGGTCTCCGCTGTCTTCGACGAAGCCCATGGCGTACTTCCCGTTGGACGGGATGCTGGTGAAGGAATCCATCGAATTGCGGCGGACCATGCCCTGTTCGGTCGCGAAGACGATGTTGAGCTTGCTCCACTCTGCCTCGTCCTGCGGCAGGGGCAGCACGTTGGTCACGCGCTCGTCTTCGCCCAGCGGCAGCAGGTTGACCATCGGGCGGCCCTTGGTGGTCGGGCTGCCTTCCGGCAGCTTCCACACCTTCAGGCGGTAGACGCGGCCCGTATTGGTGAAGAACAGCACGGGATTGTGGGTGCTGGTGACGAACATCTCGACCACCGCATCCTCGTCCTTGGTGGCCATCGAGCTGCGGCCCTTGCCGCCGCGCGCCTGTGCGCGGAAGGCATGGAGCGGGGTACGCTTGATGTACCCGCCGTGGGTGACGGTGACGACCATGTCTTCCTGCTCGATCAGGTCTTCATCGTCGACGCCGTCCCACGCGGGCGCGATCTCGGACATGCGCGGCGTCGCGTACTGGTCGCGGATCGCCTGCAATTCCTCGCGCATGACCTGGTACAGCTTACGCCGATCGCCGAGGATCGAGAGGTAGTATTCGATCTTGGTCGCCAGCTCTTTGAGCTCGTCGCCGATCTCGTCCCGGCCGAGCGCGGTGAGGCGATGGAGCCGCAGTTCGAGGATCGCCTTCACCTGCCGTTCGGACAGGCGGTAGGTCCCGCCGTGTTCGTCGGAGCTGGGCTCGATCGCTTCGACCAGCGCAATATACTGCGCAATGTCGCCGATCGGCCATTCCTTGCGCAGCAGCTTGCCGCGCGCTTCGGCGGGGTTTGCGGCGCCACGGATGATCGCGACAACCTCATCCATGTTGGAAACTGCGACCACCAGGCCGAGCAAGATGTGCGCCCGGTCGCGCGCCTTGTTCAGCTCGAACTTGGTGCGGCGGGTGATGACCTGTTCGCGGAAGCTGATGAAGGCCTGAATGATGTCGCGCAGCGCGAGCACCTCGGGCCGTCCGCCACGGATCGCGAGCATGTTCGCGGGGAAGCTCGACTGGGCAGGCGAATAGCGCCACAGCTGGTTGAGCACCACCTCGGGCGAGGCATCGCGTTTCAGATCGACGACCACACGCACGCCTTCGCGGCTGGATTCGTCGCGGATGTCCGAAATGCCCTCGATCCGCTTTTCCTTCGCGGCATCGGCGATCCGTTCGACCAGCATGTTCTTGCCGACCTGATACGGAATCGAGGTGAGCACGATCGACTGGCGATCATTGCGCCCCGTCTCGATCTCGTGCCGCGCACGCATCATGATCGACCCGCGACCGGTCATGTAAGCAGACCGCGCGCCCGACTGGCCGAGAATCAGCGGTGCGGTGGGGAAGTCGGGGCCGGGAATGTACTCGATCAGCTCTTCGGTGGTGATCGCTGGATTGGCGATGAAGGCAAGGCAGCCGTCGATCACTTCACCCAGATTGTGCGGCGGAATATTGGTCGCCATACCGACCGCGATGCCGCCCGCGCCGTTGACCAGCAGGTTGGGGAAGCCCGCCGGCAGAACCGTCGGTTCCTCGCGCGAACCGTCGTAGTTTTCCGCAAAGTCGACGGTATCCTTGTCGAGATCGTCGAGCAGCGAGTTGGCGACCTTTTCCAGCCGCGCCTCGGTATACCGCATCGAAGCGGGCGGATCGGGGTCCATGCTGCCGAAGTTGCCCTGGCCGTCGATCAGCGGGACCCGCATCGACCAGCTCTGCGTCATGCGCGCGAGGGCATCGTAGATCGCGCTGTCGCCGTGCGGGTGATAGTTACCCATCACGTCGCCGACGATCTTGGCGCTCTTGCGATAGGGCCGCCCCGCGACGAAGCCGCCCTCCTGGCTGGCGAACAGAATGCGGCGGTGGACCGGCTTCAGGCCGTCGCGCACATCAGGCAGCGCGCGGCTGACGATCACGCTCATCGCGTAATCGAGATAGCTGGTCTTCATCTCATCGACGATGTCGATGCGGTCATATTCGCCCATGGGACTGGGCGGGGTGAGGGTATCGGTTTCGTCGCTCAAGGAATGTCCGGTCCGTCTGTTATTCGGATGCGTCTAGCGCGTAGTCGGCCGAGGCTAGGCGAAAGCGCCCGGCGGTGCCAGCAATCGTAGCCAGACATGGGGGATGGGGGGCGGTTTTTCCACATTTTCTGCGGAGTTGGGCATCGATTTGCCTGAAGCACCCATTCAACCACCATTCAACCGGTTTCAGCCACTCTCTGGACGTTGGCGTGGCACTATCGCATAGGCCGCGCGTTATCCCGATAAGCACATGAGAAACGCTGCGCGAGACAGCGCCGCGCAACAGGAGAGAAGATACAGATGGCCAGGTTTGCCTTTTTCCCCGCCAAGAGTTCCAGCTTCGCGATCGCTGCGGCGATGATGGCGATGGGCACGCTCGGCGCGACTGCGATCGCGACGCCCGCCTACGCCCAGAAACAGGCGAAGTTTTCCAAGGAATTCCTTGCCGCGTTCCAGCCGATCGATGAAGCGATCAAGAGTGAAAACCCTGATTACGCGGCACTGCGTGCGCAGGCCGAGGCTGCGAAAGACAAGGTCCAGAGCGACGACGAGCGGTTCTTTTACGGCAGCACGATGTACACTCTCGGGGGCAAGCTCGACGATATCGCGCTGCAGGTCGAAGGCATGAACATGATGCTCGACAGCGGCAAGGTGCCCGAGGCCAACGTGCCCCAATACACTTACGTTGCGGGCCAGCTCGCCTTCAATACGCAGGACTGGGCAGCCGCTCGCGCCCGGTTCGAGCAGGCGATCGCGCTCGGCTACGAGGTCGAGCAGGCGCGCGCGCTGATCGCGCGTACCTACAGCGAGGAGGGCGACTACACCGCCGCGCTGCAGACTGTGAACGATCAGATCAACGAACAGATCGCTGCCGGCGGTGCACCGGATGAAACCCTGCTCAAGCGCGGGCTGACCACGGCCTACAACAACGACCTGTTCGATGACGCGACCAATTACAGCCTGATGCTGGTGAAGTACTACCCGACCCCTACAACGTGGGGCGATGCGGTCGCGATCCAGCGCAATTTCGGCCAGTGGTCTGATGCCGAAATGCTCGATCTGTTGCGCCTTGCCCGCGCCGCGAATGCCATGCGTGAGCAGCGCGATTACACGGACTATATCGATGCTGCGAACTTCCGTCGTCTTCCGGCTGAGGTCGCAGCGGTGACCGAGGAGGGTATCTCGTCCGGCAATCTCAAGCCGGACGACACCTTCGTTGCCGAGGCACGGCGCGAAGCGAAGGCACGTACAGCAGGTCTCAAGGCCGATCTCGGGGCGCTGGAAAGCGATGCGACGGCTTCCGGCGCTTCCGCCAGCCTCGCGGTTGCGGCGGGGGATGCTTACCTCAATTTCGACAACGGCGCGAAGGCTGCCGAGCTTTATGAGCTCGCGCTGACCCGGCCCGATGTCGATCGCGGCCTCGCGCTGACCCGTCTGGGCATCGCGCAAGTCAAGGCAGGCAATTATGCCGCCGCACAGGAGACCCTGGACACGGTTCAGGGTCAGCGGGGCTCGATCGCCAAGCTGTGGGCAGCCTATGCCAAGCAGCAGGCCGGCTGATTGCAGAGCATTCTAAACTGATTTGAGAACGGCGCGGGAGGGAGATCTTCCGCGCCGTTTTCGTTTTCTGATGGGGTTGTCCCGGTCAGCGAAGCCGTTTTACATACATTCCGGTATTGTCGCGGCGTTCCACTTTGAACTCGTCTATCGCTTCGAACAGGTCGGACAGCCGCTTGTAGCCGTAATTGCGCACGTCGAAGCTGGACCGGTTTCCGGCGATCTTGCCGACCTCGCCCATCGGCGCAAAACCTTTTTCGTCGCGCTTTGCCGCCTTCAACGCGGTGCCGAGCAGTTCGACCAGTTCCTCGTCGATCTGCCCCTTGCCCTTCGCGGCGCGCGCCTTGGGCGTATCGGGCTCGTCGGAGGCACCCTTGATCAGCGCGTCGATGTCGATGAAGCGGGTACACGCGCTCTTGAACGCGGCGGGCGTCTTGTTCGTGCTGCCGAAGCCGTAGACGACCAGCCCATCCTGGCGCAGGCGCGTGACCAGCGGGGTAAAGTCGCTGTCCGAGCTCATGATCCCGAAGCCATCGACCTTGCCTTGATAAAGCAGGTCGATCGCGTCGATGGTCATCGCCATGTCGGTCGCGTTCTTGCCCGCTGTCAGATCGAATTGCTGCTGCGGGCGGATGCCGTATTTGTGGGTAATCTTGTCCCAGTTGGCGAGATTGTTCTTCGCGAAATTGCCGTAGGCCCGCTTGATGTTCACCTGGCCGAGTTCGGCCATGACAGTCAGCACCGGGTCGATGCCCTTGGGCGTGGTGTTGTCCGCATCGATCAGCAGGGCGATATTTTTGAGTGTTGTCTCTGACATGCCCGCCACATGGGCGAGCGGAGCGCAACTGACAAGGCGCGGCATTGCCTCTGCCGGGCGAGGCTCCTAGATGGCGGGCATGAACGACCTATCCTCCGCCCCCGAGCCGCAAGAACCCCGTCAGCGCAAGCCCGACTGGATCAGGGTCAAGGCCCCGGTCAGCAAGGGCTATCACGAAACGCGTCGCCTGATGCGCGATCTCGGCCTGAACACGGTGTGCGAGGAAGCCGCGTGTCCGAATATCGGCGAGTGCTGGGAGAAGAAGCACGCCACCGTCATGATCCTCGGCGATGTGTGCACGCGCGCCTGCGCGTTCTGCAACGTGAAGACGGGGATGCCGCGGCTGGTCGACCCGATGGAGCCTGAGAATGTGGCGGTTGCGGCGGGCAAGATGGGTCTGGAACACATCGTCATCACCAGTGTCGATCGCGACGACCTGCCCGATGGCGGGGCGGGGCAGTTCGTGAAGGTGATCCAGGCGCTCCGGCGCGAAACGCCGGACACCACGATCGAGATTCTTACGCCCGACTTTCGCGGCAAGATGCGCCCTGCGATCGAGGCAATCTGCGAGGCCGGACCGGACGTGTTCAACCACAATCTCGAAACGGTCCCGCGGCTTTACCCGACCATCCGCCCCGGCGCGCGCTACTACGCCTCGCTTCGCCTGCTGGAAGAGGTGAAGTCGCACGATCCGCTCATCTTCACCAAGTCGGGCATAATGCTGGGCCTGGGCGAGCAGCGCCTCGAAGTGCACCAGGTAATGGACGACATGCGCAGTGCGGATGTCGATTTCATCACCATGGGGCAGTACCTCCAACCGACCCCCAAGCATGCGAAGGTGGAGGATTTCGTCACCCCCAAAGCTTTCGATGCGTTCGGCTCGATCGCCCGCGCCAAGGGCTTCCTGCAGGTCGCGGCGAGCCCGCTGACCCGCTCCAGCTATCACGCGGGCGACGACTTCGCGCAGATGAAGGCCGCGCGCGAAGAGCGGCTGGCGCGTCAGGCAGCCCGCGCAAAGAACGCGTAATGCCTGGCATCCACCAGCAGCGCGTACTGCCGTTCACGCCCGAACAGATGTTCGATCTGGTCGCCGACGTGAAGCGCTACCCCGAGTTCCTGCCATGGGTGATCGCGACCCGGATCCAGTCCGACAGCGAGACGGAGATGGTTGCGGACATGGTCGTTGGCTTCAAGGCGATCCGCGAGAAGTTCACATCACGGGTCGAGAAGCATCGGCCCGAAAGCATCAATGTCCATTATATCGATGGGCCGTTGAGCGATCTCGACAACGACTGGCGTTTCACTGCGGTCGAAGGCGGCTGCGAGATCGATTTCTGCGTGGATTTCACGTTCAAGAACAAGATCTTCGAACGTCTCGCCGGAGCCTATTTCGACCGTGCTTTCCGCCGGATGATGACCGCGTTCGAGGAACGCGCGCACGAACTTTACGGCAGCAGCAGCTCCAGCGCGCACAGCGTCGCCTGACGGCGGATTTCCCCGCGACCGAGGTCGCCGAAGGATTTCAGCTCGCCCTCCGGCTCGCCATCCTGCCCGCGAACCGCGCGCGCGAACACGACCGTGCCGACCGGTTTGGTCGCGCTTCCGCCGCCGGGGCCCGCGACTCCGCTGATCGCCACAGCGACATCCGCATTACTGTTCTCAAGCGCGCCCCGCGCCATCGCCCACACGCATGCGATGGAGACCGCGCCGAAGGTTTCGATGATGTCCTGCGGAACCCCCAGCATCTCCATTTTCGATTCGTTGGAGTAGGTCACGAAGCCGCGATCGAGCATGTCGGAGGAACCGGGGATTTCCGTGATCGCTGCGCTCACCAGCCCGCCGGTGCAGCTTTCCGCGAGCACCACCGTGCGGTTCGCCGCGCGGTTCGCCTCGACAACCCTGACGGCCATTTCGACGACATTCGTGGGGAGCAGGGTGTCGGTCATGATCTAGAAGTCCTCCCTGATCAGCGTGGCGATTGCCTGTGCGGAGACGCCTTCGCCGCGGCCGGTAAAGCCAAGCTTTTCGGTGGTGGTCGCTTTTACACTGATCGCATCGGCCTGAACACCGGCGATGTCCGCGATCCTTTCACGCATCGCATCCTTGTGCGGGCCGATCTTGGGCGCTTCGCAGATAATCGTCAGGTCGAGATTGCCGATCCGGTAGCCGGCTTCGCTCGCCAAGCCGACGGCGTGGGCCAGGAACTGGCTGGATCGCGCGCCTTTCCAGCGTTCGTCGCTCGGCGGGAAGTGGGTGCCGATATCACCATTGCCGATTGCCCCGAGCACCGCGTCGACCAGGGCGTGGAGTGCGACGTCGGCATCGCTATGGCCTGCAAGGCCCTGATCATGTTCGATCTTCAGCCCGCCGAGCCAAAGCTCCTCGCCATCGGCAAGGCGGTGGACGTCGAACCCGGTGCCGGTCCGTACGGGAGGTGCCTGCATTGCGAAATCCTCTGCGAAGGTGAGTTTGGCAAGGCGCTCCGAGCCCTCGACGGTGGCGACCTCGCCGCCCGAGCTGCGTAGCACCTGAGCGTCGTCGGTCGGCTCCGTGTCGGCGTCCCATGCGCGGTGCGCTGCGAGAATCTCGGCGAAGCGGAAACCTTGCGGGGTCTGCACGCGGGCGAGGGTGGAGCGGTCTTCCTGACCTGTCATCACGCCGTTTCGGGTGCGCGCGATGGTGTCGACCAGGGGCAGGGCGGGGATCGCGCCAGCATGGTCCACAAGTGCACTCAACACGCGATCAACGACAGCTGACGGGACTGACGGTCGAGCGGCGTCGTGAATCAGCACGGCTTCGGGCGGATCGAGTGCGAGCGCCTCCAGCCCGGCGGCTACCGACGCCCGACGGGTCGCGCCGCCCTGGACGAACAGGATGTTCTCCAACCCGGCGGTCGCCTCGCGAGCGAGGTCTTTCGCGTCGGGGGCGATTGCGATCACAATGCGGTCTGCGCCTGCCTTCAGCAGATGCTGCACCGAATGGCGCAGCACAGGCTTGCCGCGCCAGCGCACATATTGCTTCGGGATTGCCTGGCCGGAACGTGTGCCGGAGCCTGCGGCTACGATAATCGCGGCAAAGCGGGGGGCTGGTGCGGGGGATGGCATCGGGCCAAGAGGGCTACGCGCTTGCGGGAAGCGCGGCAATCCACTATTTGGCGCGTCTCCCCATGATGCAAGTGCCAACCCCTCCTTCGGCCCCGAAGCCGATCGCCATCGGCGACGTGCGCGTCGCAACGCCGGTAGTCCTCGCTCCGATGACCGGCGTGACGGACATGCCCTTCCGCACGCTGGTGCGCCGCTATGGCTCCGGCCTCAATGTAACCGAAATGATCGCCAGCGAAGCCGCGATCCGTGAAACCCGCCAGAGCGTGCAGAAGGCCGCGTGGGACCGGATCGAGGAGCCGGTCAGCATGCAGCTGGTCGGCTGCGATCCGGCGAGCATGGCCGAGGCTGCCAAGCTTCAGGAAGGCAACGGCGCAGCGATCATCGACATCAATTTCGGCTGTCCGGTCCGCAAGGTCGTCGGCCAGCTGGCGGGCAGCGCGCTGATGCGCGAGGTGCCGCTGGCGACGAAGCTGATGGAAGCGACGGTCAAGGCGGTCGACGTGCCGGTGACGGTCAAGATGCGGATGGGCTGGGATCACGACAGCCTCAACGCGCCCGAACTGGCGCGGATCGCGGAGGATCTGGGCGTGAAGATGATCACGGTCCACGGCCGTACCCGCAACCAGATGTACAAGGGTAGCGCCGACTGGTCTTTCATCGCCAAGGTGAAGGACGCGGTGAACATCCCCGTCATCGTCAATGGCGACATCTGCTCTATCGACGATGCAGCCAAGGCGCTGGAGCAATCGGGCGCGGACGGGCTGATGATCGGGCGCGGGGCCTATGGCCGCCCGTGGCTGCTCGGCCAGGTGATGCACTGGTGGCAGACCGGCGAGAAGCTGGCAGACCCGCCGCTGAACGAGCAATACGCTGTGGTCGTCGAGCATTTCCGCCGCATGCTCGATCACTACACGCCCGAAGTCGGCGTGAAGATCGCCCGCAAGCATCTGGGTTGGTATGTGAAGGGTCTCTACGGCTCGTCCGAGTTCCGCAAGGCGGTCAACTTCATCGATGATCCGGCGCAGGTGCTGGGCGAGATCGAGCGCTTCTACGAGCCCTTCCTGGTCCGCGACGCTGCCTGAGCGCACCGTCCGGCGTGTACCCCGACCACGAACCGTTGCCAAAATGCGACGCAAAGTGGCACGTATTGGCCTTTGTAACTTGTATTCCGGCAACAGCGATGTTGTAAACTGGCAACGATGAGCGCTTCGGACGGCACCACCCCACGCGGATCGCGCCTCGCACGGCGCATGGTCGTGGCATCGCGCCGCGCGAACCTGTTCGGCTGGCTGGAGATCGGCGCTGGGGTCGCGCTGGCGATTATGATCGTCGCGACCTGGACCGCGTTTACAAGCACCCCGGACGAAACCGAACTGTTGCCCGCCCGGCAGATTTCCTTCCTGCTGATCGGCGCGCTGGTACCCGCGATGGCGCTGCTCGTGCTGCTGGGCCGTAGGCTGGCACTGCGCCGGGCTGCGGGAAGCACCGCGCGGCTGCACGTGCGGCTCGTGTTCGTGTTTTCAATCATTGCGGCAGTGCCCACCCTGCTGGTTGCGGTGTTCGCAGCTGTTCTTTTCCAGTCAGGGGTCGATTTCTGGTTTTCCGGGCCCTCGCGCGGATTGTTCGAGAGCACCGGCGATCTTGCCGAGGGCTTCTTCGAACAGAATCAATACGAGGTTGCGCAGGAAACACGCGCGATGGCGGGCGATATGCTGGTTCTGCTGCAGAGCCGCTCTGGCTCCGATCTGGCAGACCGCGCCTTCCTCGAAGATTACACCTACCAGATGCAAGGCCGCGAGATTACCGAAAGTGCGATCCTGCAGGCATTCCCCGACGGCAAGATGACCACAGCGGTCGCGATCGGCCTGGTCGAAGGCAACGAGCCGGCGAGGACTGGTGCCGCCGCGCTACCGCAACTCAAGCAGGGCAAGCCCGAAGTGGTGTTCGCCAACAACGATCGGATCGAGGCGGTCACGGCGATCGACCGGAATGCGGGGATATACCTTTATAATGCCCGCAACATCGAAGCCCTGTCTTTCACCAACTACCAGCTCGCGACCGAGATTATCGAGAAATATTCTACGCTGACCACGCGCGCGCGCGCCTTGCAGCTGCGCTTCAATCTGGCGCTGTTTTTCGTCTCGCTGGCGCTGGTCGGCTTCGCGGTGTGGTTTGCGCTGCGCTTTGCGGACCGGCAGGTCGAGCCGCTGACCAATCTGGTGCTCGCCGCAGGCAAGGTGGGGGCCGGCAATTTCGCGCTGCGGATCGAAGGGCGTACCGGGGCGGACGAGATCGGCCTGCTCAACCGCGCGTTCAACCGGATGACCGCCCAGCTGGAGGCGCAGACCGACGATCTGATGCGCGCCAATCGCGAGCTGGACGAACGGCGCGCCTTCATCGAGGCGGTGCTGGAATCGATGACCGCCGGGATCGTCTCGATCGACGAGGAAGGGACGATCCAGCTGATGAACACATCTGCCCGCGCGCTGCTGTTCGACGATCCGTCGCAGGATGGGCGGGGGAGGGCCTTCCCCGAGATATCTCCGCAGATTGCCGGGGTAATGGAGCAGAGTGCGGATCGCGGGATCGTCACCCTGAACAGGGGCGCGGACCTGCTGACGCTGGCGGTGCGGATCGCGCCCGCAACCGGCGGCAAGGTGATCACTTTCGAGGATATTACCCGCCAGCTGCTCGACCAGCGGCGTGCCGCATGGTCCGACGTGGCGCGGCGGATCGCGCACGAGATCAAGAACCCGCTGACCCCGATCCAGCTCGCGACCGAGCGGCTGAAGCGTCGCTATCGCAACAAGGTGGGCGATGATGCCGCGCTGTTCGACGAGCTGACCAGCACGATCGTGCGGCAGGTGGGTACCCTGCGCAAAATGGTCGACGAGTTCTCCTCCTTCGCGCGGCTGCCCAAGCCCGTGTTCCGCGATGAAAACGCGCTCGATCTGGTGCGTCAGGCGGTCTTCCTGCAGGAGGTTGCGCATCAGGACATCGTGTTCACCTTCGACACGCCGGAGCACGAAGTGCCGCTAAGCTGCGATCGCCACCAGTTCGGCCAGGCGATGACCAACGTGCTCAAGAACGCGGTCGAGGCGGTCGAGGCGCGCGCCGCCGAACAGGGCGAGGAATTTGCCGGGAAGATCGCGGTGGCGATCGAGCCAAGCGAGAACATCGTCGATATCTGCGTGACCGATAATGGGGTAGGACTGCCCGCCGATCGCGACCGGATCGCCGAACCTTATGTGACCACGCGCGAGAAGGGCACGGGCCTTGGCCTCGCGATCGTCACCAAAATTGTGGAGGAGCACGGGGGTGAAATGAGTTTCGCACCGGCTCCCGATGGCGGCACGCAGGTGATCTTGCGCTTCGCCCGCACCCCCGAAGAACCTGCGTCGGAAGAGACGCCGGCATGATGCCGAACACCCTTGGAAGGAGGCGCTGATGGCGCTCGATATTCTGGTCGTCGACGACGAACGCGATATTCGCGATCTGGTCTCCGGCGTACTCAGCGACGAAGGCTACGAATGCCGCGTCGCGGGCGACAGCGGCACGGCGCTGCGGCTGGTCGATGAACGGCGACCCAGCCTCGTGCTGCTCGACGTCTGGCTCCATGGCAGCCCGATGGACGGGCTCGAAGTGCTCGACGCGATCAAAGCACGCGAGCCGGAGCTGCCGGTGATCATCTTCTCCGGCCACGGCAATATCGACACGGCCGTTTCGGCGGTCAGCCGCGGGGCGATGGATTTCATCGAGAAGCCGTTCGAGACAGAGCGGCTGCTGCTGCTGGTCGAACGGGCTACCGAGACCGAGCGGCTGCGGCGCGAGAACACCCGGCTGCGGCAGGATAATGGCGGTGCGGGGGAGGAATTCACCGGCAATTCCGCCGCCGTAAACCAGGTCCGCGCGACGCTGAAGCGGGTCGCCAGCACGGGCAGCCGCGTCCTCATCAGTGGCCCGGCGGGATCGGGTAAGGAAGTCGCCGCGCGGTTGCTGCACAGTTGGAGCGGGCGCAATGAAGGCGGCTTCGTGATCGTCAACTCCGCGCGGATCACGCCCGAGCGGTTCGAACAGGAGCTGTTCGGCGAGGAGGCCGAGGGCAAGCTGGTCCGGCCCGGCCTGCTGGAAATGGCCGATGGCGGCACACTCTATCTGGACGAGGTGGCGGACATGCCGCTGTCCACCCAGGCGCGCATCTTGCGCGTGCTGACCGAGCAGAGCTTCGTCCGGGTGGGCGGCAATCGCCAGATCGGGGTCGATATGCGGGTGGTCTCTTCCACCTCGCGCGATCTGCAGAAGGAAATCGAGGAGCAGCGCTTTCGGGAAGACCTCTTTTACCGGCTCAACGTGGTCCCGGTCGAAATCCCCTCGCTGGCGGACCGGCGCGACGATGTTCCTGCGCTCGCGACCCATTTCTTCGCCCGCTACGCAGCGGAGCAGGGCCTTCCGCCCCCCAAGGTGAGCGAGGAGGCGCTGGCGACGCTTCAGGCCTACGACTGGCCTGGCAATGTGCGCGAACTGCGCAATGTGGTTGAACGCACCGTGATCCTCTCTCCGCGCGACCAGATGAACGTGATCGAACCCGACATGCTGCCGGGCGAAATTACCGAAGGCGGGGTGAAGGGCGGTATCGGCCTGTCCAGCCTGATGGGCGTGCCGCTGCGCGAAGCGCGCGAGGAGTTCGAACGTGAATACCTCACCGTGCAGATTCGGCGCTTTTCGGGCAATATTTCCAAGACGGCGAGTTTTATCGGGATGGAACGCTCGGCCCTGCACCGAAAGCTGAAGATTCTCGGCATGACCGATCGCAAGGACGATGGCTGACCGCGCATCTTTCCGGCCTTGCAGGAGATAACGAACCCCGCTTACCGGAACGCAAGGCTCCCGCGCGCATTTTTCGAGTAAGTACCGGTTGCGTCAGCTTTCGCGGCAGCCGAGGCAAGTGAGCGATCGCCAGCCGCGCCCGAACCGCGCGCTTGGCCAAGAATAATAGGAACAGGGCATGCCCGAAGGAAAAACGCTCTCCATCCGGACCAAGGCGAAGGCCCCGGACGAGGCCCAGGCCGATATCGGGGGCGAGGCCGAAGCACCCGCATCCGCACCAGCGAAGCGCGCTCCGCGTTCGGCACCAGCGCGCGCGCGCGGCGGACGTCCGGCGGATGACAAGCAGCCGGGCCTGCAGGATTCCTTCCTGAACATGCTGCGGCGCGAAAAAGCGCCGGTCACGGTGTTTCTTGTCAAAGGCGTGAAGCTGCAGGGCATCATCACCTGGTTCGACAATTTCAGCCTGCTGCTGCGCCGGGATGGCCAGTCCCAGCTGGTCTACAAGCATGCGATCAGCACGATCATGCCGGCCTCCGCAATGGATGCGGAGCAGTTCTCCAACCAGGACGGCAGCCGCAAACAGCGCCAGCTTCAGGACGTGTTCCTGAGCCGGGTGAGCGAGGTAGAGGTTCAGGTGACCATGTTCCTCGTCAACGGGGTCATGCTCCAGGGCCGGATCGCCGCCTATGACCTGTTCTGCACGCTGCTGGAGCGCGATGGCTACGTCCAGCTGGCCTATAAGCACGCGGTATCGACCATCCAGCCCGCCGAACCCGTCGACTTGAGCGAGTGGGAAGAGGACGAGCCGGATCACGACGACGACGACGATTGACAGGAACGACCTAGATTTTCGAAGATGACCTGCAAGGCGAGGTGACGCGCGGTGCGCGCGCCCTCGTCATCTGCCCCGACATTCGCGGCCAGATCCACGACCTGCCGGCCGAGGAGCGCCTCGCCGAGGCGATCGGTCTGGCGCACGCGATCGGCATCGCTGTGGCCGAAAGCTACATCCAGCCGATCCGAGACGTGCGGCCCGCGACGCTGTTTGGCGCTGGGCAGGTCGAGCAGATCGGCACCCAAGCCGAACTGGCCGAGGCGGAGCTGATCATCGTCGACGGCGCGCTGACCGCGATCCAGCAGCGCACTCTGGAGGAGAAGCTGGCCCGCAAGGTGATCGACCGAACCGGGCTGATCCTCGAAATTTTCGGCGAGCGCGCGGCCACAGCGGAAGGGCGCCTTCAGGTCGAACTCGCCCATCTCGACTATCAGGCCAGCCGTCTGGTGCGCAGCTGGACCCACCTTGAACGCCAGCGCGGCGGCTACGGCTTTCTCGGCGGGCCTGGCGAAACCCAGATCGAGGCCGACCGGCGGATGATCCGCACGCGCATGGCGCGGCTGCGGCGCGATCTCGAACAGGTCAAGAAGACCCGCGCGCTGCACCGCGAGCGGCGCACCCGTGCGCCGTGGCCGGTGATCGCGCTGGTCGGCTATACCAACGCGGGCAAGTCGACGATTTTCAATCGCCTCACCGGATCCGATGTGATGGCCGAAGACCTGCTGTTCGCGACGCTCGACCCCACGATGCGGGCGATCAGCCTTCCGGCGGTCGAGAAAGCGATTTTGTCCGACACGGTGGGGTTCATCTCCGACCTCCCGACGCAGCTGGTCGCCGCATTCCGCGCAACGCTGGAAGAGGTCACCAATGCCGACCTGATTCTGCACGTGCGCGACATCGCCAACCCGGCGAGCGCGGCGCAGAAGACGCAGGTGCTCGAAGTGCTGCGCGGCCTCGGCGTAGTGTCGGGGGGCGAAGAGGGGGAGGAACCGGTCAGTTCGATCCCCATGCTCGAAGTGTGGAACAAGTGGGATCTGCTGACCGACGATGCCCGTGACGATCTGGCCGCGCGGGCCACAGAGGACGAGACCGTGGTGCCGCTGTCGGCCGAAACCGGGTTCAACCTCGACGCGCTGGAGACGCGGATCGGCGATGCGCTGACCCGCGAGGCGAGCGTTTGCGAATTCGTGCTGCCCACATCGGCCGGGCGCGAGATCGCGTGGCTGCACGCGCATGGCGATGTGCTGGAGGAAGAGGAGCTTCCTGCCGGGGAGGGCGGTGCGCCCCGCCACCGGTTGCTGGTACGCCTCGGACCCAAGGAACGCGGTCAATTCGAGAGTTTCGGGGTGGATTTAGGGCGCGGCTGAAAGGCGCATCATGCTGAACGCATTGCAGCATCCAGGTCTCAAAACGAATAAATCGGGTCGGTGGAAGAGTGGACGCTGAAACAGGTTCAGGGTGACGGCTTATTTGTGGCGCTCAACCCTTCTCCGCCCGTTTGACCGCCTGCCAAAGTGCCTCCTGCGCATCGAGGTCGAGAGACGCGAACGCACCTTGAGCAAGCGTTTCCATCCCGCGATAGCGCCGTTCGAACTTGTCGTTCGCGGCGCGCAGTGCGGCCTCGGGCTGGATTCCGTATGCTCGGACCAGGTTGACCGCGGCGAACAGCAGGTCGCCCGCTTCTTCCTCGCGCGTCGTATCGTCGGCTTCGGCCAGTTCTTGCGTTTCCTCCGCAACCTTTGCCGCCGCGCCGCAGGGATCGGGCCAGTCGAAGCCGTCGCGTGCCGCGCGCTTTTGCAATTTCTCCGCCCGGATCAGTGCGGGGAGGGCACGTGCAACACCGTCCATCGCGCTTTGCTGGCCCTTCGCCTCGCGCTCCTGCGCCTTCAGCGCTTCCCAGCGGATCTCGTCCATCGTGCCATCGCTGCCGCCGAAGATATGCGGATGGCGCGCTTCCATCTTGTCGGAGATTGCTTGCGCGACGTCGTCGAACGCGAACAGTCCGCGCTCCTCAGCCATGCGCGCATGGAACACGACCTGCAGCAACAGGTCGCCCAGTTCCTCGCGCAGCTCCGCCATGGCGTCACGCTCGATCGCGTCGGCGACCTCGTAGGCTTCCTCGATCGTATAGGGCGCGATGCTGGCGAAATCCTGCGCTAGATCCCATTCGCAGCCATGTTCGGGATCGCGCAGCCGCGCCATGATGGCGAGCAGGCGATCGATCTGGTTGGTCGGTTTGTGCGTCATGACGCACGAATAGGGCCAAGAGCGCGCTGCGTCAGCAGCGGATTGCTGAGCACATTAGATGGATAATATATATTATGTAAAATAATAGATGGACTGAGGGTGGCAGGATCGACCCATCGTGCCGCCCTGCCGGGTTCTTATCCCGGCACGCGCGCCTCAGCGGACCATCGTTATCAGCAGCATCAACCCGCAGATGATCACGGCCCACATCAGCGCCTGGCGCAGCGACGTCTTCCAGTTAAGCCCGCGCGCCGCGAATGCGCTGACCGCCAGGATCAGCCAGCCGACCAGCGCGATGATCTGGACGACTTCGAACTGGTTCACGCGGCGACCACCATTCCGTCGTAACCGACCTGGACGCCCGCTGGAACTTCGCCCGATAAAGTATTGTAATCCATGCTTTTGTCGAGGTGGGTCAGCACGATTTTGCCGACCTTGCAGCGCTTGCCAAGCTCTAGCGCCATCGCGAGGTTCGCATGGGTCGGGTGCTCTTCCCGGCGGAGGCAATCGCACACCAGCAGGTCCACGCCTTTGAACAGCGTGACCATCTCGCTAGTTATCTCACTGAAATCAGTGGCATAGCCGATGGACTTGTTATCGCATCCGAAGCGATAGCCGGTGCTCTTAGCCGGGCCATGCGGCATCACGCACCAGTTGACGGTGAAGCCCGCAAACAGCCGCAGCCGGTCGAGAACGTCCAGCTTGACGATCGTGGGATAGCCATGCTCGCCTGCAAAAACGTATGAAAAGCGCGCCTTAAGCCGGCGCACGGTCTCTTCGACCCCATAGCCGGGGATGGGGCCGCTGCGACCGTATCGCAGCGCGCGCAGATCATCGATTCCATGGCAATGGTCGGCATGGTCGTGGGTCCAGAAGACGCCATCCACGCTGGTGATCTTGTTGCGCAGGAACTGGTCGCGCAGATCCGGCGGGGTATCGACGAGGAGGCGCGCACCCGCGTCGTTCTCCACCACAATTGCCACCCGAGTGCGCCGGTTGCGCGGTTCGGACGGGTCGCACGCACCCCAGTCGCCATTGATGCGCGGAACGCCGGTCGACGTACCCGAGCCGAGCAGCGTGACCTTCACGCCGTCGCCTTGTCTTGCTGGCGCGTCTTCGCGAACAGCGCGTGGAAGTTGCGCGTGGTCTGCTCGGCCAAGGCCTCTACGCTGGTCTCGCGCAAATCTGCCACGAACTGCGCGGTATTGGCGACGAAGGCCGGCTCGCACGTTTTCCCGCGATGCGGGACGGGCGCGAGGAACGGGCTGTCGGTTTCCACCAGCAGCCGGTCCGCCGGGATGATCTTGGCGATCTCCTGCAGATCCTGCGCGTTCTTGAAGGTGACGATGCCGGAAAGCGAGATCGACAGGCCGAGGTCGAGCACCTTACGCCCGAAGCTTTCCGAGGCGGTGAAGCAGTGGATCAGCGCGGGGTAGGCCCCCTTCCCCATCTCTTCCTGGAGAATCGCGGCGGTGTCATCCTCGGCATCGCGGGTGTGGATGATCAGTGGCAGCCCGGTCTCGCGCGCAACGTCGATATGCATCCGGAACAGCGCCTGCTGCACACCGCGGTCGGACTTATCGTAGTAATAATCGAGGCCCGTTTCGCCGATCCCGACCACTTTCGGGTGCTGCGTCGCTTCGAACAAAGTCTCGCGCGCGAGATCGGCATGGCCGTCGGCATTATGCGGATGGATGCCGACGCTGGCCCACACATCCGGCTCTCGCGCGGCGGTGGCGACGACCTGGTCCCACTCGGCCTGCTTGGTCGAGATGTTGAGGAAGCCCTGCACCCCTGCATCGCGTGCACGGTTGAGCACCGCATCCTGATCGTCGACCAGACCTTCGTATTCCAGATGGCAGTGGCTATCGACCAGCATCAGCTCGCCTCCTCAGCCTCGGGCAGTTCGAGCCGCGGGAACAGCGGATCGGGCTTGGGCACGCGGTAGCCCGTCTTGATCAGCGCGCCGTACCAGCCCTCGTCCGCCATATCCTCGTAAGAGCGTGCGTCCTCGGCAATTCCCAGCATGGTCAGCAATTGGCCCGCCTTTTCGGGAATGACAGGCTGGATCGCGATAGCGAGGTCTCGCAGTGCGATGAACAGCGTCTGCAGCACGGTGCGCATCCGATCGGGGTCGGTTTTCTTGAGCGCCCACGGAGCCTGCTCGTCGACATACTGGTTGCAGGCGTAGACCGCCTTCATCCATGCCTCGATCCCGGTCGAGAAAGCCAGCTTCTCGAACTGCTGCGGCAGGCCTTCGCGGCAGGCATCCTGGACCGTGGTGAGCAGCGCCTTGTCGTCGCCTGCGGGCGAGTATGCGCCGAGATCGCCTTCGAGGTTCTTGGCGATCATCGAAAGCGTGCGCTGCGCGAGGTTGCCGAAACTATTGGCCAGTTCCGCATTGGCGCGGGTGACGATCGCTTCGGGCGAATAGCTGCCGTCCTGCCCGAAGGCGATTTCGCGCATCAGGAAGTAACGCACCGCATCCACGCCGAACTGCTCGGCCAGCACGTTGGGATCGGTCACATTGCCGAGCGACTTGCTCTCCTTCTGCCCGCGGTTGAGCAGGAAGCCGTGGCCGTAGACCTGCTTCGGCAGTTCGACTCCGGCGCTCATCAGGAAGGCGGGCCAGTAAACCGTGTGGAAGCGGACGATATCCTTGCCGATCAGGTGCAGGTCGGCGGGCCAGTATTTCCAGTCCGCGCCCTCTTCCGGGTAGCCGAGACCGCTGATGTAATTGGTCAACGCGTCGACCCACACGTACATCACGTGGTCTTCGGCGCCGGGCACCTGCACGCCCCAGTCGAAGCTGGTGCGGCTGACGGAAAGATCGCGCAGGCCCCCTTCGACGAAGCGCATCACCTCGTTGCGGCGGCTGTCGGGCTGGATGAAGCCGGGCTGCGAGGCGTAGAGGTCGAGCAGCTTGTCCTGGTATTTGGACAGGCGGAAGAACCAGCTTTCCTCCTTGGTCCATTCGACCGGGGTGCCTTGGGGCGAGAGTTTTTCTCCGCCCTCGCCTTCGACCAGCTCCTTCTCGTCGTAGAAGGCTTCGTCGCGGACCGAGTACCAGCCTTCGTAGCGGTCGAGATAGAGGTCGCCGTTGGCTTCCATCTTGCGCCACAGCGCCTGGCTGGCGGCGTGGTGCCCGGCTTCGGTGGTGCGGATGAAGCGGTCGTAGGAAATGTTCAGCCGGTCGAACAGGTCGCGGAAATAGCCGCTCATCTCGTCGGCGAGTTCGCGCGGGGTCTTGCCCTGTTCCTCCGCCTTGCGGGCCATTTTCAGGCCATGCTCGTCCGTGCCCGTCTGGAACCGCACGTCGCGGCCCTTCAGGCGCTGGAATCGCGCGATTACGTCGGCAGCGACCGTCTCGTAGGCGTGGCCGATATGCGGCTTGCCGTTGGGGTAATGGATCGCGGTGGTAATGTAGTAGGGTTCAGCCATCGGAGGTGGCTCTATTCGGCGCAGCCGAAGCGAGCAAGGTGCCGATTTCCATCGCGAGAAAAGCTGGGTCGAAATTATAGCTTCGCGCCTGACCCGAGATCGTCACCAGCTTGGCATGCGCGTCGACCAAAGCGGGGATGTCGTGCTTGTCGAGCGATTCCAGCTTTTGCGCCAGAACCGTACGCGCGAGGTCCAGCGTGGCGGACAGTCGTGCCCGGTCGGGCCGTGCGCCGATTTCCTCGCCCAGCTTGCCGCGTAGTACGAAGGCTGGGTCGCCCTCGCTGGCGATTTGTCGCATCAGCGCCTCGGCAGGGGCCAGTTCCTGCGCAATGAACGCCTGAGCTGCGCCCGGTGCGCCACCGCTGGCACGCGCCGCCAGCGCGATCTCGGCCGGGTCGATACCATCGTTTGCGGCGCGCAGAGTATCCTCGACCGCGCCCTTGGGGAGCGGATTGAAACGCAAAATGCGTGCGCGTGAGCGGATGGTCGGCAGCAGCAGGCCGGCGCGGTGTGTCACCAGCAGGAAGAAGGTCCCCGCGGGCGGTTCCTCCAGACTCTTGAGCAGCGCATTGGCCGCGCTGCGCTCAAGATCGTCCGCCGGTTCGATGATAATCGCGCGATAGGCACCCAGCGTCGGCCGGGTGGTCAGCCGCGCCTGCATCGCCCGGATCTGGTCGATCGAGATGTTGCGCTTGGTTTCGAAAGCCTCGCCCTTCTCGGCCTTCTTCGCTTCCTTGTCGTCCTTGGGCAGGTGGGTCAGCAACTGGATATCGGGGTCTTTCTCCGCCACCGGCGTATCGCGCCCGATCGCGACCAGTTCGCGCGCGGCGGCGAAGGCGAAGTCATGCTTGCCCAACCCCTTTTTGCCCGCGAGAATCCACGCGTGGTGCATGCGCGGACTGGCCAGCGCGGCGCGCCATTCGCGCCATTGGGGTGCGTGATGCTCGTTCACGCTTCGCCGACGAGCAGCGGAGCAAGCTCCCTCATCACCGCTTCGTGGACCGCATCCGCGCTGCCCGATGCGTCGATCTGGACGATGGTGTCGTTATCCTGCGCCAGCCCTGCGAACCCGCGCGCGACATCCGCGTGATAGCGCGCATCGCGTCCGCCGATCGCGTCCACTTCGTCCCCATCGCGCTTGCGCAGCCGTTCCGCCACATCGTCGCCCGGCGCTTCGAGCAGGAAGGTCCGGCACGGAAGCAAGCCGCCACTGCCGATCTGGTGGAGCGTGCGGACCTCTTCATCGCCGAGGCCACCGGCAAGCCCCTGATAGGCGCGACTCGACAGCACGAACCGGTCGCACACCACCCAGCGCCCTGCCAGCAGCGCGGGCTTGATCGCTTTAGCTACATGATCGGACCGCGCGGCGGCGAACAGCAGCGCTTCGGCCTGCACGCGCCAGCCGGTGCCCGGCGGTTCGAGCAGCAGCTTGCGGATCATCTCCGCCCCGGTGGTGCCGCCCGGCTCGCGGGTCAGCAGTGCGTCGATCCCGCGAGTGGCCAGCGCTTCCACCAACCGTTTCGCCTGGGTCGACTTGCCGACCCCTTCGCCGCCTTCGAACGCGATGAAGCGCGCCTTGATCTCGTGACGGTTCACCGGAACAGCCCGGCAAACCCGTTGCCGATCCGCTGGAACAGGCCCGCCTCGGGCACGTCGCGTGCAGCGTAGAGCGGCAGGGTGGAAGGCTCCATCCCCGGGACCGCGATTTCCAGCGTGGCGACCGCTTCTCCCTTGGCGATCGGTGCGCGCAGCGGGCCGTCGTAGCGGACCGTGAGTTCGGGTCGGGCACCGTCGCCGCGCGGGGTCGCCACGCGAATATCCTGCGCCGCAACCAGCGGCAGCTGGTCCACCGCGCCGTTCTGAACCTGCGCGGTCGCCGCAGGCTTGCCCCGTTTCACGAGCAGCGTGCTTTCGAACGCCTCGAAGCCCCATTCGATGAAGTCGCGCGCGGCGCGGTTGCGCACCTGGCCGCGATCCGCACCCGCAACCACCATCACCAGCCGCCGCCCGTCGCGCTCCGCAGTGCCGAGAAAGCCGTAGCCGGCCTGATCTGTGTAGCCGGTCTTCAGCCCGTCCGCGCCGTCGACCCGGCCCGTGATCGGATCATGATTGTCCTGCGCGATGCCGTACGCCTTGAGGCCCGTGCGCCCGTAGTAATAGTCGAAGAAGTCTGGATGGCCGCGGATGATCCGCGTCGCCAGCCGCCCCAGATCGCGCGCGCTGGTGAAGGTATGCCCTTCGTCCGGCCAGCCATTGGGCGTTCCGAAATAGCTGTCGTGCATGCCGATGGAACGAGCGGTCGCGTTCATCCGCGCGGACCATTTATCCACGCTTCCGGAGGCACCTTCCGCCAGCACGACCGAGGCATCGTTGGCAGAGACGGTGGTGATCCCGATCAGCAGCTCGTTGACCGAGGGGCGCGCGCGACGCGGCAGGAACAGGGTCGATCCCTTGCGGTGCCACTCATCGAAGCTGGCGTCGCGATAGGGCATCCGCTGGTCGCGCCGCAGCTTGCCATCGGCGAGCATGTCGAACGCCACCAGAGTGGTCATCACCTTGGTTATCGAAGCGGGGACGAAGCGCCGGTCGATATCGCGCGCATAAATCGTCTGTCCGCTCGACAGGTCGATCATGTAGGCGATCGGCGCCTGTTCGGGGGTCGGGGGTGAAGGCTCGGCGCTAAGCCCGGTCGGCAACGCGAGCGTTAGGGCGGCGAGAAAACCCACCGCCCGGGCCCGGTTCACCAGAGATGCAGACAATGCGGTTGCTCCTGCTTCGGCGAGTTTGCGCCGGCAGGGGATCGGCGCAGCCGCTATTCGCTCGTGTCTATAAAGGCGTCCCTATAGCCTACCCGACGCGCGCTGGCGAGGGCGGCATCGGCTTCTCCACGGGTCGCGAACGGCCCGGTGCGAACACGGTAGAAGCGGCCCGATTGGACCACGAATCCGCTGAGCTTGTCGGCCGCTTCGATCGCATTGTTCTTGCTGGAGAATGACGCGATCTGGATGACGTAACGTCCACGCCGTGCGGTCGACTGTGCGGTTCGGGCAGGTACCGACCGTGTGATGGGCGCGGGAGGCGCAACTCGCGCGGGTGTCGGCGCGGCGCGCGGGACGGGGGCCGGGCGCGGCGTATCCATCCGCGCGACCTCGACCGGGGCGGGACGCCCTGCCCCGGTCGGCGTTTCCCCGATCGGTGCGAGCGCGTAGCGGGTCGGCGCTGCCGGAGCGGGCGGAGGTGTCTCATATTCCTCGAAAGCGTCGGCGACCGCGCTGGATGGTCCCGGGTCGACTTCGGCGAAGGTCGTGTCGAACTCACGCTCGACGGTGCTATAATCGGTGGCAACACCGCCCCCCGCTCTGGCCGAGGTGGTGCGCGAGCCGCCTCGCGCGAGGCTGACCGAGCCGCTAGCAGGCAATTGCTTGCGCAGCACCGCCAGCAGCGTGTCGGGGGTGTCCAGCCGCGATCCGGCAGGCTGGGCAGCGCGCAGGGCGGCGCGTTCGTATTCGGGCGGATTGACCCGACGTATCCGTACCGGGGCCCCCTCGCCCATCCCCAGTTCCTGCGCAGCGCCGGGCGACAGACCGAGGATCCGGTTCGATGTCATCGGCCCGCGCCGCTCCGCGCGGGCAAGAATGGTGCGTCCGGTGTCGAGCGATGTCAGTTCGACATAGCTCGGCAGCGGCAGGGTCTTGTGCGAAATGGTGATGCCCGGCCCTGCGGCAGAATCGATCGTGGCATAGCCGACCGCATCGTAGCTGAGCACGTCTGCCGGGGTATAGGTCTGGCCGTCGACCACGTAGGGCTCGCCCAGCACCTGGGGGTAATCCGCCTGCGGACCGTTAATCGCGTCGATCGGCGTCGGCGCGGCGCGATCGACCGCGTAGTAATCCGCGTTGGGCGCCAGATCGCGGCCCCCTCCCCCGCCCGAACAGGCAGAAAGGCTCGCGATCAGACCGAACGCAATTCCCAAAATCCGGACGTTACCGGGCAATCTCATCGGCTAGCAGCCCCACACTCATGGCGTAGTAATTGGAGCAGTTATATTCGAGGATAACGCGATAATTTGAGGTTAACAGCCACGCAGGAGTTCCCGGCCCGTCGGGCTGGAACAGACTGGCCAGCGTACCGGGCGGCAGGCTGCGATGCGGCGCAACGCCCAGCGCGCGCCATTCCTCCACCGTCTTCCACTGGCTGTGCCGCTCGTGAACGCGCGGGCAGACCGGGGCGACCAGTTCGGTGCGGTAGGCATCCACATTGAAGCCCGAAGGTACGCTTGCGCCCACGCCCCACGGAATTCCGGGCCGCCAGCCCGCATCCTGGAAATAGCGCGCGATCGAGGCCATCGTATCGGCCTGGTTGGTGAAGATGTTCGCCATCCCGTCCCCATCGCCATCGGTGGCGAGGCGCAGATAGACGCTCGGCAGGAATTGCGGATTGCCGAAAGCGCCCGCCCAGCTGCCGACCAGCCGGTCGCGCGAATAGCCTTTGTCCGCCACCTTCAGAAGCGCGATGAATTCGCTCTCGAACAGCTCGCGCCGCCGCCCTTCCCACGCCAGTGTGGCGAGCGAGCGGGCAAGGTCGAAATTGCCGCGATAACCGCCGTAATTGGTCTCGTGCCCCCAGATCGCGATGATGATCTCGGGCGGCACGCCGTATTGCTGGCGGATGCGATCGTGCAGATAGGTGGTTTCGTTATAGACCGAGCGCCCGCCATTGATCCGCGCGCTGTCGACGTGACGGTCCAGATAGGGCCGCAGCGGCGGATAGCCGGGCGATGAGGACGAGCCGGGCTGCGACTGGTCGAGCTCGATCACGCGCGGATTGGGCGTGAGGTCCCAGGTCATCCGGCGGATCGTGTCTTCGCTCACGCCCTGGGCGCGAGCCTTGGCGATGGCCAGCTGCATGTAGGCATCGAACGGCATGTCCTGCGCGGCGGCAGGGGCTGCGGCAAACGCGGCGAAGCACGCGACGAGGGGGAAAAGGGAGCGGCGCAATTTCATGCCGGTATCTGTGTCACACCCCACATGACTCGCCAATGACTTAGATTGGGTGGAATTACCGGGCGTGCCGGAGAGTGACAAACGCGCGATGAAGCGTTAGCCGACTTTCCCAGCGCGGACAGGTGGCCGAGTGGTTTAAGGCAGCGGTCTTGAAAACCGCCGTGGGTTTACGCTCACCGTGGGTTCGAATCCCACCCTGTCCGCCATTTTCCGCGCCTTTTCTCGGGCGCTGCGCAATCCGCGCCGACCTCCCCCCGCCCTTTTGTTGCATAACAAATGTTTAGAGCGGCACCGCGCGTGCCCGTCCGGCATATGGGCTAGGTTCAATGCAAGGTTCTACAAGGGGAAACCACATGCTTCGCTGGGCTATCATCTTCCTGATTATCGCACTGGTCGCCGCCGTCCTCGGCTTCGGGGGAATCGCGGGCGTATCGTCCAACATCGCCTGGATCCTGTTCGTCGTATTCCTGGTGCTGGCGGTGATCGCGTTCCTGCGCCGGAACGTCTGAGCCTGCTCTAACGCAAAACTGGCGGCGCGATCAGTCAGGCTGATCGCGCCGCTTGTCTTTCTGGATCAGCGATTGCGCATCGCGCTCGCTTTCCGGGTAATCCTCCGGCTTGGCGGAACTCTGGTTCATCAGCGCGCGATGTTCGCGCGTGATTTCGCTATCGTTCTTGCCATCGGGCTTGTCACCGCGGGGCGGCGTGCTGCTCTTGTCCTGTTCACTCATGCTCCTTCAACGAGCGAGAGAGCCGCAGGTTTCAGATATGCAGTGCGCGCCCGTAGCTGGCGAGCACGCTCTCGTGCATCGATTCCGAAATCGTCGGGTGCGGGAAGACGGTCTGCATCAGCTCGGCTTCAGTGGTCTCGAGCGTCTTGCCGACCACGAAGCCCTGGATCATCTCGGTCACTTCCGCGCCGACCATGTGCGCGCCCAGCAATTCGCCAGTATTCGCGTCGAACACGGTCTTGGTGAAGCCTTCCGCCTCGCCCAGCGCGATCGCCTTGCCATTGCCGATGAAGGGGAAGGTGCCCGCCTTCACTTCGTAGCCCGCTTCCCTCGCCTTTTCCTCGGTCAGGCCGACGGATGCGATCTGCGGGTGGCAATAGGTGCAGCCCGGGATGTTGTTGCGGTCGAGCGGGTGCGGATGGACGTCCTTGTTGCCCAGCTCCTGCGCGATCGCCTCTGCCGCGGTCACGCCCTCATGGCTCGCCTTGTGCGCCAGCCACGGGCCCGGCGTGCAGTCGCCGATCGCCCACAGGCCTTTGCTCTTGGTGCGGCCGTAGGGGTCGATCTGGATGAAGCCCTTGTCCATCTCGGCGAGCTCTTCGAGTCCGATATTCTCGGTATTGGGGACGATCCCGATGGCGGTGATGCAGTGCGAGAATTCGCTCTCCGACACCTTGCCGTCCTTGTCCTTGATCTTGGCCTTCACGCCCTTGCCGTCCGCCTTGATGTCTTCGACACCCGCGCCGGTCAGAATCGTGATGCCCTGCTTGGTCAGGCTCTTGTGGAGGAAGGCAGAGACGTCCTTGTCTTCCACCGGCACAATCCGGTCGAGCATTTCGACCACCGTCACATCGACGCCCATGTCGTTGTAGAAGCTGGCGAATTCGATCCCGATCGCGCCCGATCCGATGACCAGCAGTTTCTTCGGCATTTCCTTGGGCGTCATCGCGTGGCGATAGGTCCAGATCCGTTCGCCGTCCGCCTTGGCGAAGGGCAAGTCGCGCGCGCGAGCGCCGGTGGCGACGATGACGTGCCTAGCTTCGAGCTTCTCCTCGCCCTTGTCGCCCTTCACGGTCAGGCTGGTGGGGCCGGTCAGCTTCCCCTCGCCCATATGCACGGTGATCTTGTTCTTCTTCATCAGCCCGGTGACGCCCTGATTGAGCTGCTTGGCAACACCGCGCGAACGCTTCACCACGGCGTCCAGATCGGCCTCGATCTCTCCCGCGATCTTCAGCCCGTAATCCTTGGCATGCTGCGCGTAGTGCAGAATTTCCGCCGAGCGCAGTAGCGCCTTGGTCGGGATGCAGCCCCAGTTGAGGCAGATGCCACCCAGCAGCTCACGCTCCACGATGGCGACCTTCAGCCCCAGCTGCGCGCCCCGGATCGCCGCGACATAGCCGCCCGGCCCGCTGCCCAGCACGATAAGGTCGTATTTCTCAGCCATCGAATCCTCTTTTCAGTTCACTGCCCTGAGACACCTGACACACAGTCCAGGGACCAATAAATCAGGGGCCGCACGGGCGGCCACGATCGGGCGCTTAAGGGAGAAGGTCATGGCGGTCACGCTCCCACCATGGCCAGTTGCACAGGTGTAGGACAGGCCCTCACCCGTCATTGTCCGACGCATGGGTCGCGGCAGGCTGCGCCGCAGCACCGCTCATCCGCACTGGGCGCGGATTGCCATCATCGTCGGCCAGCACGAACACGAAGGTGCCCTTGCATACGAGCTTGGTTTCCTCGCCATGGCGCGCGCGGGCGATGCCCTCGGCGGCGATGGTGATCGAGGTATTTCCCTCGCGCATGATCTCGCAATAGATGTTGAGCTCGTCGCCCAGCTGCATCGCGCCGGGAAAGGCGAGATCGGTGGCCGAGACCACCACCGCCTTGCCCTGCCCCTCGCGGCTGGCGAGCGAGCCTGCGCCGAGCGCCATCTGGCTCATCAACCACCCGCCGAACACGCCCCCATAGGGGTTCATGTCGGTCGGCATCGCGGTGACACGGATCTGGGGTTGGCGATCGGTCATAGCCCCTCTCCCCTTGCGGGAGAGGGGTTGGGGAGAGGGGGTTCCAGCGCCGCAAGTATCGTTACCAGAACACCGTCCTCATTCTCCAACACCTCGTTGTTCCAAAAGCGCATGATACGAAATCCCTGCGCATCGAGCCACTCGTCACGGGCTACGTCGCATGCGCTGTTTGCGTGTTGCGAACCATCGACCTCGACGATCACGCGCGCTTCGAGACACGCAAAATCGGCGATGTAGGGACCGATTGGCTGTTGGCGTCTGAACTTCCAGCCGTTCAGTCGCTTGGCCCGAAGGCGGCTCCAGAGCTGGCGTTCTGCATCGGTGGGGGCGTGCCGCATTTCCTTTGCGTGAGAGAGCGTGTTCTTAGCACCCCCTCTCCTTCCCACGCGCTGGTGCGCGCGGGCCCCTTCCTCTCCCGCGAGGGGAGAGGAGAGTTTAGGCGATTCCATCATCACCCCGCAGTGACGTTCACGTACTTCGCTTCGACCCACCCCTGCGCGCAGGGGCCGGTGTAGTTGCGCGGGGTGTCGAGCGTTTCGTCGACGTGGCAATCCTTGCCCTCGTCACCCTTGTCGTAGACCACGCCGAACCAGTCGCCATCTTCCGAGCAGATGTGCACGCCCTGGCCGGGATCGAGCCGGTCGCGTTCCTTGACCTGCGTGCTGGGTGCGTCGCGGACGGAGAGGTAGGCCTCGCCGCCGGTCTCCAGATCGTAGACCTCGCCATAGCTGGAGCAGGAATCCATGTTCGGGCCGTTCAGCCCCACGCGGATCGGCATGGGGATCGGCCCGTCATAGGGCGCAGGCTCGTTCTTGGCAGGCACCGCAATGTCGGCCGGGGCCTTGGTGGTGACTTGCGGCGCGGGCTCTTCCGCGGTCCCGTCGGCGGGTGCCCGCTCGCACGCGGCGAGCGAGAGAGCCAGGGTGGCAATCGTGGCGAGTGCAATTCTCACAGCATCATTCCCATCGGTTGTTCGCACATCTGCTTGAACGCTTCCATCAGCTGGGCGCCTTCCGCGCCGTCGATCGCGCGGTGATCGAAGCTGCCGCTGGCGGTCATGATGGTGGCGGGCGCGATCTGGCCGTCGATCACCCACGGGCGCTGTTCGCCCGCGCCGACCGCCATGATCATGCCCTGCGGCGGGTTGATGACCGCGTCGAACTGCTTGATCCCGAACATGCCGAGGTTTGAGATGCTGGCGGTGCCGCCCTGATACTCGTGCGGTTGCAGCTTGCCTTCGCGCGCCTTGCCCGCGAGTTCCTTCATCTCGGTCGCGATCTCGGGCAGGCTCTTGCGGTCCGCGCCGCGAATGATCGGCGTGATGAGGCCCTTGGGTGAGGCAACCGCGACGCTGATATCGGCGCGCTGGTAGCGGTGCAGCACATCGCCCTGGAAGCTGACATGCGCCTGCGGGGTCCGCATCAGCGCCTTGGCCAGCGCCTTGATCAGCAAGTCGTTGACCGAAAGCTTGACGCCTTCGGCCTCCAGCATCGCGTTCAGGTCCTTGCGCGCGGCGAGCAGCGCGTCGAGGTTGATGTCCACGCTGAGGTAGTAGTGCGGCACCTCCTGCTTGGCGGCGGTGAGCCGTTTGGCGACGACCTTGCGCACGCCGGAGACCTTCTCCTCCTCGAACGGGGCATCGCCATCCATCGAGGCATTGGCAGAGCCTGCGACCGCGCCGGGCTTGGCTTCGTTCGCCGGGCGACCGCCCTCGGCACCTTCGACGTCCGCCTTCACGATCCGGCCGTGCGGGCCGCTGCCCTTCACCTGCGTCAGGTCGAGACCCTTCTGGTCCGCGATCCGGCGCGCGAGCGGCGATGCGAAGACGCGTTCGCCGTCCTTTTCGGGGGCAGCCAGATCCTTGGAGGGGGCCTTCTGCGGCTCGGCGCTTTCGCGCGGCTGCGCCTTGGCCGGTTCGGCGGGCGCTTCGCTCTTCTTTTTGTCGGAGGAGTCGGTCTTGGTTTCTTCGGCCTTCTTCGTTTCGGGCTTGTCGTCGGGCACAGCCTTCGCCGCGTCTTCCACGCTTTCGCCCTCGGCGGCGAGCATTGCGATCACGGTGCCGACGGCTACGCCTTCGGTCCCTTCGTCGATCTCGATCGAGGCGATGGTACCTTCGTCCACAGCTTCGAATTCCATCGTCGCCTTGTCGGTCTCGATCTCGGCGAGCAGATCGCCTGCGGCCACGCTGTCACCCACCTTGACCAGCCACTTGGCGAGGGTGCCCTCCTCCATGGTCGGCGAAAGCGCGGGCATCTTGATCGGGGTGGGCATAAATGGCGTGTCCTGCGGTTGCGTCAGCTTTGCGTCGTGCGGGAGAGCGGCCCCCGCCGTAGCGGCACGGTGTGCGTCTTGCGCCGCTTTGGCCAATTTGATTGGCGGGGGCAAGCACCTTGCCCTAGCACATGATCTGTGCCCAATGCTGGCCTCAGGGAGATATCCGAATGGGCAAATATCTGGTCATTATCGACGAAACGGAAGAGGCGCGAAAAGCGCTGCGTTTCGCGATGCACTGGGCGCAGTCGAGCGGCGGATCGGTGCAGATCCTCGCGATCGTCCAGCCACAGAACTTCAACGCCTTCGGCGGTGTGCAGGCGACCATCGAGGAGGAAGCGCGCGACCGCGCCGAAGCGATCGCGACCAGCGCGGCGGGCAATGTCTTCTCCGAAAGCGGCAAGATGCCCGCGATCGCGGTGAAAGTGGGCGAGGCTAGCCGGATCGTGCGCGACTATCTGGCCGAGCATCCCGATGTGCTCGCGCTGGTGCTGGGCGCAGGCGGCGACGGCGCGCCGGGGCCGCTGGTGACGCACTTCTCCGCCCATTCGGGCGCACTGCCCTGCCCGCTGGTAATCTTGCCCGGCGCTATGCCGTTGGAGGATGTGGAGCGGATCGCGGGTGCGTGAGGGTGCGGTAACCACCATCGCTGCCTAGGCCGCCGCGCCGCGCACCGGGTAGTCGTTCTCCAGCACGAATTCGATCGCGCTGAGCAGTTCGTCGAGCGGCGGGCGCGTAAAGGGGGCGCTCTGCACCTCTTCGAAATAGAGCGTGCCGTCTGGCTTGATCAGGAAAAGGCCCGGTTCGGAAAACCGCTCCGGCTCGTCGCTGCCGGGCCGCTGTTCGGAGATGAACAGGCCCCACTCGCGTGCCTGGTCTTCCGGCAGGCCTAGCGCGAGTGGCAGGTCGTGGGTGTCCCATTCCTCGTGCGTGACCATCGCGCGTTCGCGGCTGTCCATCGAGATTGCGAAGGGCGTGACGCCCAGGGCGGTAAACTTGTCCAGCTTGCCGCCGAGCTCTTCCAGATAGCGCTTGCAGATCGGGCAGTGCTTACCGCGGTAGAACACCAGCATGGTGAAGTTTTCGGGGCTTTGCTTGGAAAGCTGGAAGCGCGCGTCGATGGTGAGTTCCAGGTCTAGATCGGGCACGCTCTGGCCGGGGGTAAGCATGGGCAATGTACTCCTTTGCCCATGCGAACGACGCGAGCGGTGGCGCGTTCCGCCTGTCGCTACTTCTTGCCGCGGCCCTGGTGGCGAATATTGCCCGGCCTGCCGCGCTTGCCGACCTGATGCTTGCCCGCCTTATCCTTCCTGGCGGTGTCCTTGCGCGGGCCGCCTTTCTTCGGACCATCCTTGCGCGGACCCTTCGGCCCGCTGCGCAGCGGGCGCCCCTCGCGCGCCTTGGAGGCATCGCCGCCGGGCACCTCGAACCGCAGCGCGCCGGTCAGCGCATTCGCCTCGACCAGCTTCATCTTCAGCCGCTGCCCGGTTTCGTAGCGTGTGCCGCTATCCGCGCCGATCAGCGCCTTGGCCGCCTCGTCGTAATGGAAATACTCGTCACCGATGGTGGAGATCGGGACCAGCCCGTCGCCGCCCAGCCCCACGATGGTGGCGAAGAAGCCGAAGTTCTGCACCCCGGTGATCCGCGTCTCGAACGTCTCGCCCACCCGGCCTGCGAGCCATGCGGCGACATAGCGGTCGATCGTGTCGCGCTCCGCCTCCATCGCACGCCGTTCGGTCCGGCTGATCGCTTCGCTGATCTTGCCCAGATCGTCGCGGTCGACATCGCTCAGCCCGCTGGTCTCGGGCAGCTTGCGCAGATCGTTTCCTTGAGGCTTGGGTTGCTCCAGCTTGAACCCATCGACCAGCGCGCGGTGCACCAGCAAATCCGAATAGCGACGGATCGGCGAGGTGAAGTGCGCGTAGCTGCCGAGCGAGAGGCCGAAATGGCCCTGGTTGTCAGGCCCGTAATAGGCCTGCGTCTGCGTGCGCAGCACGGCCTGCATCAGCAGCGCCTTCTCCTGCTCGTCGCTCACATCCTTCAGGAAGCGGTTGAACAGCGTCGGCGTGATGACCTGCCCCAGCGCCAGCTTCTTGTCCTGCGTGGAGAGATACTCTTTCAGCGCGAGCAGCTTCTCGCGGCTCGGCTGTTCGTGCACGCGATAGACGACGGGCGAGTTCTTGCTTTCCAGTGCCTTGGCCGCCGCGACATTGGCCGAAATCATGAATTCCTCGACCACGCGGTGCGCATCGAGCCGTTCGCGCACTACGATTTCGTCGATCCCGCCGTCGTCATCGAGGACCACCTGCCGCTCCGGCAGATCGAGGTCGAGCGGGTCGCGCGCCTCGCGGGCTTTCCACAGTGCTCCCCAGGCTTTCCACAGGTTGTCCAGCCGTTCGTCCCCAGCCTTGTCGTCAATCCGCCGCTGGGCCTCTTCGTAGGCCATGACCTCGGCGATCCGCACCACCGCGCGGGTGAACCGCCACTTCAGCAGTTTACCATCCGCCGAGATCTTCAGGTGGCACACCATCGCCGCTCGATCCTCGCCCGACTTGAGCGAGCAGACATCGGCGGAGAGGATCTCGGGTAGCATCGGGATCACCCGGTCGGGGAAATAGACCGAGTTGCCGCGCTTCCTTGCCTCGCGGTCGAGCGCGCTGCCGGGTCGGACATAATGCGAGACATCGGCAATCGCGACGATCGCACGGAAGCCGCCCTGATTGTCCTCGCTATCGTCGGGCTCGGCCCAGATCGCATCGTCGTGGTCGCGCGCGTCGGCGGGGTCGATCGCGACGATCGGCACATCGCGCAGATCCTCGCGCTTGTCCGTGGTCACCGGCAGCTTGGCCGCCAGCTGCGCCTCGTTCAGCACGGCTTCGGGGAAGACATGCGGGATGCCGTGCTTGGCGATCGCGATCATGGAGAAGCTGTTGGGGGCGAGCGGATCGCCCAGCACCTCGGTCACGCGAACGCCCGAACGCGTGCCGCGCCCGACCGGCTCGGCGGAGACCAGCTGGCCTTCCTCCGCCGTGCCGACATCGGAGATGGGCGAGGAGTTGCGGACCTTCTTGTCCACCGGCGCGAGCCAGAACTTGCCGCGCCCGTCCTTCTCGACCACGCCGATCAGCCCTTCGGTCTGCTGAGCCAGCTTCTTCATCGGATGCGCGCGCCAACCGCGCGACGTCTCTTCCGTCCGCGCAAGCACCCGGTCGCCGACCTTGAGCGCGGGCATTCCCTTGGAACTGCGGGGCCCACTTTTAGAACGGGGCGATTTCTCGATGATCGTCAGGCGCGGCGGCTTTGCCCCGTCGTCGGGCTCCCACTTCTCGGGCACGGCGATTGCCTCGCCATCCTCGATCTCTACCACGCGCAGCACGGTCACCTTGGGGATGCCGCCCATCCGGTGATAGGCGGTCTTCCTGCCGTCGATCAGGCCTTCCTCGGCCATGTCCTTCAGCAGCTTCTTGAGCGCGATCTTCTCCTGCCCCTTCAGCCCGAAGGCCTTGGCGATCTCTCGCTTGCCGACCGTGGTGTCGGAGCCTTGAATGAATTCGAGGACCTGCTTCTGGGTGGGCAGTCCTTTGGGGAGGTTATTTGCGCTTTTTGCCATATCAGGCGTGTAAACGCATGGGAGGGGCGGTGCTATCCCGCATGCGCCCCTGCCCCCCGATCAATAGTCTGCGCGATGCAGCTTCAGTCGACCTTCCGGCTCGGGATCAGGCCGCACACGATCACCACGAGATAGCCGATATAGGCGACCAGCCCGAGGCCGGAGCTGGCAGCGGCAGTATCGCTCATCGTCTGCGGGTTGTCGCTCATCATCGCGGCGCGGATGGTGTCGACCGCCGCCACGCTGACATAGGATGCGAACAGCGTCGTCAGCACGGGGATGATCGCGATCGCCACCGGCAGGCGCGCATCGCGCAGGCGGCGCACGAAAGACGCGATCAGCAGGGCCAGCCCGATGATCGAGATCGCGACCCCGATCCATGCCTGCGTGCCGATGGTGCCGGCCATGTTGCGCATCATTTCCGCCTGGATCTGATCCTGATCCACGCCTGCCGCACCGGACTGGAATGCGGTGCCCATCGCCCCGGCGGTGAACACGATGCCCGAGATGAAGCTGATGCCGAAGGTGATCACCACGATCAGCAGCACCCACCACCAGAACAGCGACCGGCTGTCGCGGCCCGAAAAGTTCGTCAGGTTCGCAAACCCGTGCCTGATTGCCTCGCCCATGAAAAATCCCCCTTCGTGCTGGTCAGTATGCGCGCGCGACGTAGACCCGTTCGACCGCAGGTTCCCCGGTGAAGATGCAGGTGCCGTCCGCAGGAGCCGCATCGCGCGGCACATTGCGCACGGTCAACTTCTGATCCTTCAGCTTTTCGACCACCTGCTCCAGCGCATCGCCGGTCGGCTTGGCCCACTGTACCTCGACCCAGCCGGGATATTTCCCATTGCTGGCGAAGAACTCGACCACGCCATCCCAGCTGTCGATCCCGGTTTCGATATTGGCATCGCGGCGCTCGGCGGCCTCGGTAAACAGCGCCTGCTGGATATCGCCAAGTAGGCCGGGGATCGTCTGCCCCGCAATCTCGCGCGTCGGGGCCTGCGAGTTCAGCTTGCCCGTCTCCATGTCCCACAGCTGATCGCGGCGGATCAGCGTGACGACGCCGTTGTCCATGTCGCGCCCGCCGACCTCGACGATCAGCGGAGCACCCTTGCGCACCCAGTCCCACCGCTTCTGCGCAGGCTTGCCGGGCTTGGTGTCGAGCAGCACGCGGACGGGTTCGCCCAGCGCTTGCTGGCCAGTGAGCGTGGCGCGCAGACCCTCGCAATAGTCGATCAGCACAGCATCGTCGTCGTTACCGCGCAGCATCGGCAGGATCACGACCTGCCACGGGGCGATGCGGGGCGGGACGCGTAAGCCATCATCGTCGCCATGGGTCATGATGATGCCGCCGATCAGCCGCGTGGAGACGCCCCAGCTGGTGGTGTGCGCGAACTGCTCGCCGCCTTCCTGTGCCTGGTACTTGATGCCCGAAGCTTTCGCGAAATTGGTGCCGAGGTAGTGGCTGGTGCCCGCCTGCAGCGCCTTGCCATCCTGCATCATCGCCTCGATCGACCAGGTCTCGACCGCGCCGGGAAACCGTTCATGCTCGGGCTTCTCGCCCGCGATCACCGGCAGCGCGAGGTCTTCCTCGGCCATCGCGCGATAGACTTCGAGCATGGTCAGCGTGTGGTCCTTCGCCTCGTCGGCGGTGGCATGCGCGGTGTGCCCTTCCTGCCAGAGGAATTCGCTGGTCCGCAGGAACATCCGCGTGCGCATTTCCCAGCGGACCACGTTGGCCCACTGGTTCAGCTTCAAGGGCAGGTCGCGCCAGCTTTGCACCCAGCGCGCCATCGCATCGCCGATGATCGTTTCACTGGTGGGCCGAACCACCAGTGGCTCTTCCAGCTTGGCCTCGGGGTCGGGGATCAGCCCGCCCTTCCCGTCCGAAATCAGGCGGTGATGGGTGACGACCGCCATTTCCTTGGCGAAGCCTTCGACATGGTCGGCCTCCCGCTCGAAATTGGAAAGCGGGATGAAAAGCGGGAAATAGGCGTTGTCGTGGCCGGTCGCCTTGATCCGGTCGTCGAGCAGGCGCTGGATCCGCTCCCAGATGCCATAGCCCCACGGCTTGATGACCATGCATCCGCGCACCCCCGATTCCTCGGCCATCTGCCCTTCGGCAATGGCGGCCTGATACCAGGCGGCGAAATCGTCTTCGCGTTTGACGGATAGGGCGTGGCGGATTGCGGGCACAGTGGGGCGTCCTGTTGGCTGGGTGATCGGTAAGGCAGGCTCGATAGGCGAGGCATCGGCCCGCGCCAAGCCTTCGACCGGCGTTATTGCGCCGCTGGGCAGTGGAGGAAGCCGGTCATCACTTCCTTGAAGGTGGCCTGCGGGTCGAAACCCTCCGGTTCGCTCCCCTCGTTGCCCGTGAACGCGCCGAGCCCGTGGCGCGACATGTAGCGCGGCCGGTAGGTCGGCGGGCCGAGCGTCGCGATCGCGCTGCACAGCGCGCCCAGTTGCGCCGGATCGTCGGCAATGCGCCGGACCGTTTCGGACAGCTTCGCTTGCTGCGCCTCTTCGAGATCGCCGAACGCGCTCATCTGCGCGACCATCACCGCCTGATGCGCAGTCCGGTCGGACACGCGGCGCATGTCGTAGCGGCCATAGACCCCGCCCAGCGCAAACAGACCGGCCGCGTCGTCCCATTTCTCGCGCGCGATACAGGCGGCCGCGCCGCGGTAGAGATCGACCGGATTATAGGTGGTTCTCGCCAGATCGATCGGGATGCAGCCGATATCGTTCGGGCTCTCGAGATCGCCCTCCATCTGGTAGTTGTGGATCAGCGGTCTGTCGTTCTGCGCGCCGACTTGGCCGGCAGGAATTGCCACGATGAGCAGCGCGCCCATCGCCATCGATATTCCTCGCAATACTGATCCCTTTCCGTCCTGAGCGGGCAGGTGTCGCGCTACTTGCCCAGCTCGTCGAGCTTTTTCTGCATCGCCGCCATCTGGTCGCGCATCGAGGCGAGTTCCTGCGCGGTATCGTTTGACGGGGTTTCGCTGCGCGTCGCGTTCTTGGCCGCGCCCGCCTGTCCGGTGAAGGCGTCGGTCGCGGCGCGCATTACCGCAAGGTTGGTCTCGGCCATCTTGGCGAAGGGGTTGCCCGTCATCCCGCTCTGCCACGCCTCGGCGATCTTCGCCTGGTTGGCGCGGAAATTGGCCATGCTCGCCTCGAGATAGCTGGGCATCATCGACTGCATCGAATTGCCGTACATCGAGATCAGATCGCGCAGGAAGCTGACCGGCAGGATGTGCTCTCCATTGGCCTCTTCCTCGACGATGATCTGGGTGAGGATGGAATGGGTGATGTCATCCCCGCTCTTGGCGTCGACCACCGTGAATTCCAGCCCCTCGCGGGTCATCTTCGCGAGGTCTTCGAGCGTGATGTAGCTTGAGGAATGCGTGTTGTAGAGGCGCCGGTTGGCGTATTTCTTGATGACGATCGGATCGCCTTCGATGTATTTCTTGTTGGGCATGAAAAGTGCCAGGCTCCAGTACTGAATGCTGCGCAGCATCAGGCCTTAGCATTTGCAGCATCGCTTGGGCAATGCGGCTTGGCGTGGCGAGCGAACCGGTGGCCGAGGCCGGTCAGCAATTCATACTGCGACAGGCCGGAATGCTGCGCAGCATCGGGCAGATGATAGGGCACGTCGAGCCACTCGCCCACGCCCAAATCCGGGGCATCGGCAAGGTCGATCACCACCATGTCCATCGAGACCTTGCCCAGGAGTGGCAGCGTGCGGCCCTCATGCGTCAGGAAGCCCCTCGCGCCCCAGCTGCGCAGGAACCCGTCCGCATAGCCGAGCGAGACGGTAGCGACGCGCATCGGGCCGCTGGCGGTGAATTCGCGGTTGTAGCCTACCGCATCGCCCGCTTGCAGGCGGCGGACATGGATGATCGCGGCCTGCGGAAACGCGACCTGGCGGATGTGATCGGCCAGGTCGGGCGTCGGCACTCCGCCATACAGCGCGAGGCCCGGGCGGGTGAGGTCGCACGCATAATCGCGGCCCAGCGCGACGCCTGCGCTGTTCGCAAGGCTCGTCTCGCGGTGCGGTAACATCGCCTGTGCGGCGCGAAACGCGGCCAGCTGGTGGGCATTGGACGCCGAATTTTCCTCGGCAGAGGACAGGTGCGACATCAGCACCTGCACATCGAGCCGTGCGAGCAGCGGGTCGCTCAGCTCGGTCGGCGCGAGGCCAAGCCGGTTGATCCCGGTATCGACCATCAGGTTGCACGTGGCTCCTCCGGCATCGAGCCAGACCTTCGCCTGCCGGAGCGAATTGATCACCGGGCGCACGCCGGTCGCGATGGCGTAGCGCGCCTCCTCGCCATTGGTCACCCCGTGCAGCACGGCAATCTGCTGCGGTGCGACATGCGCCAGCACGGGCGCGACCTCGCTCCAGTGCGCGACGAAGAAGTCGCGCGCTCCCGCTTCGACCAGCGCAGGTACGCAATTCTGCGTACCCAGACCGTAGCAATCCGCCTTGACCGCCGCGCCCGCCCGCGCGCCGCCGGACAGCTTGTCCAGCGCGCGCCAGTTATGCGCCAGCGCGGCGGTGTCGATCGCGAGGCGGAGCGTCGGGGGCGGCGGTGTTTGCGGGTGCGTGGTCACGTGTCCCCGAAATCACGTGGCGGCCCGCTCGGCAAGCCCCACCATGCGACAAGCAGGCCGAAAGCGACGACGATCCACGTATACCAAAGCCCTGCGTAGATATCCCCGCTGCGCGCGACGATGATTCCGGCGATCAGCGGCAGGAACCCGCCGAGATAGCCCGCACCGATATGATAGGGGATCGACATCGAGGAATAGCGGATCTGCGGCGGGAACATCTCGGTCAGCAGCGCCGCGACCGAGCCGTAGGTCAGCGCGGAGAGCATCCCCATCACCAGCAGCAGACCGACGATGCCCAGGATGTTCGCAACCGGCGGCACCTGCGTGCTGAAATCGAATCCCCTGGCGGTCAAAGCCTGACGCACATCATCGCGCAGCTGCCCGCCCTCGGCGAACAGCGCCGGGTCGAGCGGCTGCGCCTCTCCGCCCACGGTCAGCCCCAGCGCCCCGCCCTCGCGCAGTTCGTAGCGCACCCCGCTGGAGGTCAGCGCGTCGAGCAGCTTGCCGCAATCGGTCTGTTCGCGGCCGAACAGTTCGGCGAAGGGATCGGGCGTGCAGTTCTGCCCGGTCACCACCACCGGCGTGCGTTCGGCGGCTGCGGAAAGCCCCGGATTAGCAAGATGGCCCATCCCCCAGAAGACCGGGAACAGCAGTACGAGCGAGAGCCCTGCCCCCAGAATGATCGGTAGCTTGCGCCCGATTTTGTCCGACCAGCGGCCGATGAAGAGGTAGAAGCTCATCGAAATCAGCCCGCCTGCCAGCAGCATCCATTCGACCACGCTCTCGTCCACCCGCATCGGCCCGCGCAGGAACGACAGGCTGCTGAAGAAGGCGGTGTACCAGATCGTCGTCAGCACCCCGGTGATGCCGAACAGCGCGACGAAGATACGCGTCTTGTTGCCGGGAAAGGTAAAGCTTTCGATGAAGGGATTGCCGCTGGTCTCGCCCGCTTCCTTCATTGCCTTGAACACCGGGCTTTCCGATAGTTTGAGGCGCATCCATAGCGAAATGCCAAGCAGGATGATCGACAGCAGGAAGGGCAACCGCCAGCCCCAGGCGGCGAATTCCTCTGCCGGGATCAGCCAGCGGCAGGTCAGGACCACAATGATCGACAGCACGAAGCCGCCGACCACGCTCGCCTGAATGAAGCTGGTGTAGAACCCGCGCTTTTCCGGCGGGGCATGTTCCGCGACATAGATCGCCGCGCCGCCATATTCACCGCCCAGCGCAAGACCCTGCAGGATGCGGAAGCCGATCACGATGATCGGTGCGGCGATGCCGATGGTTGCCGCGTCGGGGATCAGGCCGACCCCCGCGGTCGCCACGCCCATCAGCGTGACGGTGACGAGGAAGGTGTATTTGCGCCCCAGCTTGTCGCCCAGAAAGCCGAACAGGATCGCGCCCAGCGGGCGGAAGCCGAAGCCGACCGCGAAGCCGGCCCATACCAGCAGGATCTGCAATGTCTCGTTGCCGCTGGGGAAGAACGCCGCGCCGATCAGCCCGGCGAGCGTGCCGTAGATGAAGAAATCGTACCATTCGAAGATCGTCCCCGCCGAACTGGCGGCGATGACGAGCCGGATTTCCTTGTCGGTCGGCTCACGGCTGGCCGATGCTGCGACGGACGCGCCCATGATCTGATTTTCCCCTCCGTTTATGGAGTTTGTCTAACGCGGCTGCCCGGCCTTGCAAAGCGCGTCTGCGGCGGCTCTCCAGGGGAGCAGGATAGCGCCGTGCCGTCCGGGGAAGGCGCGCGCGGGTTCCAGCACGGCAAAGCCCGGCCAGTCGGGCAGTTCCTCGCCCTCATCGCCCAGCCATGCCTCGATCCTCTTGAGGCTGGCGCGCATGTCTTGCGCCGTGCGGCCCTGCGCCGCTCTCGCGAACACAGCGGCCGCCGCCTGACCGATCGCGCAGGCCGATACGGCAAGGCCCAGCGCCTCCACCCGCGCTTCCGGATCGAGCATCAGGTCGAGCGTCAGTGTGCCGCCGCAGGTGCGCGAGCGTGCCTCTGCGCTGGCATCGGGCGCGTTGAGGCGCGGATAGTCGGCCAGCGAGACCGCCAGCGAGAGGATTTCGGGCGTGTAGAGCTTGGTCACTGGCTGGCGGTGTCGCCGGTCACGGGGCCGCTATCCTCCGACCGCGCCCGGCGCACTTCCGCGCGGCGATCGTGGATATAGCCGACCAGCGCTTCGCTGCCCGCGTTGATGGAGGGGTAGGTCCGCGCGGTGACGATCCAGTTCGGGCGGCCCTCTTCGCCCCATATCGTGTCGTAGCCGAGCACCAGCAGCGCAAAGCCGATCACCACGATGATCGCGCCCTTCACCGCGCCGAAGCCGAATCCGAGCACCCGGTCGAGCGGACCGAGCAGCGAATCGCGCGCGCGGGTTCCGACCAGCGATGCGATCAGCTTGACCGCGCCGAAGGGGATCAGCAGCAACAGGGCGAAGGCCACAATCGCGGCGGTGGTCGCCGAGCCGACCTGCGGTTCGACAAGCGCCTGAACCGGCGTGTGAAACTGCTGGATCGCAAGCAGCGCGAGTATCCACGCGGCGAGCGAGAGCATTTCCTGCACGAAGCCGCGCATGAAGCCGCCTGCGGCGGCAATCGCGACGATCAGCAGCACGATGATATCGAACCCGGTCATAGAATTTCAGCCTAGCACGCCATTGCTATCGCATCACACGATCCACCAGTTGCGATAGCTGCCTTATTCCGTCGAATTGAATGCCGCGTGAAGCCTTTTCTTCCATGAAAGGGCCCTGCGCGCTCGAAAAGCCGAGCTTGGCCGATTCGCGCAGCCGCAGGCCGCCGTGGGCGACCGGGCGGATTTCGCCTGCGAGCGAGACTTCGCCGAACCATACCGAGCGATCGGGCAAGGGCCGGTCGGCCAGAGCGGAGACCAGCGCAGCCGCCACCGCAAGGTCTGCCGCAGGGTCGGCCAGCCGGTATCCGCCCGCGACGTTGAGATAGACTTCCGCCGCGCTGAAATTAAGCCCGCAGCGCGATTCGAGCACCGCCAGCAGCATCGCGAGGCGGCCATTATCCCACCCCACCACCGCGCGGCGGGGGGTTGCACCCGATTGCAGCCGCACGATCAGCGCCTGGATTTCGACCAGCACGGGCCGCGTGCCCTCCATCGCGGGGAACACCGCACTGCCTGCCAGCGGCGCATCGCGACCGGAGAGGAACAGCATGGACGGGTTCTCAACCTGCTCCAGCCCCTCGGTCGCCATCGCGAACACGCCGATCTCGTCGACCGCACCGAAGCGGTTCTTGAGCGCGCGCAATATGCGGTACTGGTGGCTGCGCTCTCCTTCGAAGCTCATGACCACATCGACCATATGCTCCAGCACGCGCGGGCCGGCGATAGTGCCGTCCTTGGTCACGTGGCCCACCAGCACCAGCGCGGTGCCGCATTCCTTGGCGTAGCGGATCAGCTCGAACGCGCAGCCCCGCACCTGGCTGACCGTTCCCGGCGCACCCTCGATCGTGTCCGAATACATCGTCTGGATCGAATCGACGACCAGCAGGTCGGGCGCTTCCTCCTGCGAACCCAGCGTGGTCAGGATATCGCGCACATTTGTGCTGGAGGCGAGCCGTACCGGCGCGTCGGCCAGCCCCAGCCGCTCTGCCCGAAGGCGAACCTGGGCCGAGGCTTCCTCCCCGCTGACATAGACCACATCACCCCCGCGCCGCGCGATCGCGCCTGCGGTTTGCAGCAGCAGGGTCGACTTGCCGATCCCCGGATCGCCGCCGATCAGGATCGCGGCCCCGGGCACCAGCCCGCCGCCCAGCGCGCGGTCGAATTCCTTGAGCCCGGTGGTCGCCCGCTCGGGCGGTTTCACCGCGTCGCTCAGCGAGACGAATTGGAGGCGCCGCCCGCCGCCGGAAAGATCGTGCTTGGCGGAAAATACGGTCGCGGGAGCATCCTCCACCAGCGTATTCCATTCCGCGCAGTCCGGGCATTGTCCCTGCCAGCGCGGCGAGACACCGCCGCAGGCCTGACAGACATAGCGTTTCTTCGGCTTGGCCATGCCACCTCCTTAAGGCGGGGAGTTAGGTGGAACATTAGCGGAACGCAAGTTGCCATTCACACCTCTCCCCCTCTAGAATATGACCATGCGGCAAAAGGAATTGAGGATCGGTCTTGTCTGCTACGGCGGGGTCAGCCTTGCCGTGTACATGCATGGCGTGACCAAGGAGGTGTGGAACCTGGCGCGCGCCAGCCGCGGTTTCCACAGCCCCGGCCATTCGAACGATGGCGTCGCAGGCGAGTATCGCCGCCTGCTCGACCTGCTGGCCGAACGCCACGATCTGCGCCTGCGCGTGCTGCCCGACATCCTCAGCGGGGCGAGCGCGGGCGGGATCAACGCGGTGTTTCTGGCGCAGGCGATCTTTTCGGGCCGATCGCTGGAGCCGCTGACCAACCTGTGGCTCGACAATGCCGATATCGACCGGCTGACCGCCGAGGACGCGCGGCCGGGCTGGCGTTTCGCCAAGGTGTGGGCGCAGCCGCTCGCCACCTTCGTGCTCAGGCGGCCCGGCAATCTGGTGTCGGAAAGCGTTGCGCCAGAGACTCGGTCCGAAGTGCGCGAGAAGGTGTCCAAGCTGGTGCGCGGGCGCTGGTTCCAGCCGCCGTTCTCGGGCGAGACGATGTCGCGCATGCTGCTCGAAGCGCTGGAGGCAATGGACTGCTCGCCCGCCGACGGGCCGCTGCTGCCACCCGGCCACCCGGTCGACCTCTACGTGCCGACCACGGATTTCCACGGCTATCTCGCCCGGCTGCGCCTCAACAGCCCGCCGGTGGTGCTGGAGAGCGAGCATCGCATGCCGATCTCCTTCACCGGGCGCACGCCCGAGCTTGCCGGGGGCTGGCTTGCCGACCCACTCGAACTCACTTTCGCCGCGCGCGCGACTGCCAGCTTCCCGGGTGCGTTTCCGCCGCTTCAGGTGGGCGAGATCGATACGATCGCGGCGGAAAAGAACCTCTCGTGGCACACGCGTGACCGGTTCCTGCGACAGGTGATGCCGGTGCATTGCGACGACGGGTCGGCGGAAGGGGTGTCGCTGATAGACGGATCCGTCCTGGTCAATCGCCCTTTCGAAGGCGCGATCGACGCGCTGCGCGGGCGTCCTGCGGTACGCGAGGTGGAGCGGCGCTTCGCCTATGTCGATCCGCGGCCCGACCGCTACATGCGCGACAAGGAGAAGATGCGCGCGCCGGTTGGCTTCTTCGAGAATATTTTCGGCTCGCTATCCACCCTCCCTCGCGAACAGCCGATCCGCGACAACCTTGAACTGATCGGCGAGCAATCGCGCCATGCCGCGCGGCTGCAGGCGATGATCACCGAACTGCGCCCGCAGGTGGAGGGCGCGGTCGAGAAGCTGTTCGACCGCACGGTGTTCTTCGACCGGCCCACGCCCAAGCGGCTGTCCAACTGGCGCCGGAAAGCGCAGCAGGCGGCGGCCGAGCAGGCGGGCTATACCTTCGCGGGCTATGCCGAACTGAAATATGTCGGGATTGTCGAGCGGATTGCCGAACTGGCGCGCAAGGCTGCACCCAGGGACGCCGAACCCGATCCGCAGGTGCTGGCCGTGGTGCTGCGCGCCTGCCTGCGCGAGCGGGGACTGGAAACGCTCGGCGGGGCGACCGGCGGGGCAAGCCCGGGCGCGATCGACTTCTTCCGGACATACGATCTGGCGTTCCGCATCCGCCGCCTCCGCCTGCTCGCCCGCCGCACCGCGCGCGACTGGGAGGCGGACCCGGATATCCCCAACGAGGCGCTCGATAGCGCGCGCGAGGCGATCTACATGATCCTGTCCGCCTATTTCGAGCGGGATGGGCTAAACCCGATGGGCCCCGAGTTCCGCGATTTGGCGCGCAACGCGGTTTCGGACCCGGGCGCGCTGCTCGATCATATTGCCCAGCGGCGCGGGCTAAAGGATCTGGATACGCAGGCAGAAGAGGCGCTGTCGCTGGCGCTGAGCGATATGCCGCGCAGCCTGCGACGGCGGATGATGTACGCCTATCTCGGCTTCCCGTTCTACGATGTCGCGACGCTGCCGATCCTCGGCACGCAGGGGATGAACGAGTTCGAGCCGGTCAAGGTCGACCGGATCAGTCCCGAGGATGCGCAGGCGATCCGCGAAGGTGGTGCGCCGGAGACGCTGCGAGGCATCGAATTCTACGATTTCGGCGCCTTCTTCAGCCGCGCCTATCGCGAGAATGATTACCTATGGGGCCGCCTGCACGGCTGCGAACGGATGATCGACATCGTCCTGTCGACCAGCGACGAGGCGATCCCGTTCGAGGAACGCCGTTCGATCCTGCGCAGCGCCTTCCTCGCGATAATCGAGGAAGAGCGTGAGTCAAAGCGCTGCGCGGACGGCGTGCTCAGGGAATTGCGCGACGAGATCGAGGCGCGGTTGGGTTAGCGCCCCGGCGCTAAGCGCCAAACGCATCCTTGATCCGGTCGAAGAAGCCGCGGCTTTCGGGGCATTCCTCGCCCGTCTCGGTCTCGCTGAATTCTTCGAGGATTTCGCGCTGGCGCTTGGTCAGCTTGGTCGGTGTCTCGACGGTGATTTCGGCGACCAGATCGCCCCGTCCGCGCCCTTGCAGCACGGGCATGCCCGCACCGCGACGGCGCAGCTGCTTGCCCGACTGGATGCCGGCGGGGATCTCGATCGTGTTGCTCGACCCGTCGAGGTCGGGAATCTCGACTTTGCCGCCCAGCGCGGCGGTGGTGAAGCTGATCGGCACGCGCGCGATCAGGTTCGATCCGTCGCGTGCGAACACACCGTGCGCGCGAACATGGATGAAAATGTAGAGATCACCCGGAGGTGCGCCGCGCGGGCCGGCCTCTCCCTTGCCCGACAGGCGGATGCGGGTGCCGGTATCGACCCCCGGCGGAATATCGACCGAGAGCGATTGCGGTGCATCGACCCGCCCGTCCCCGCGACAATTGCGGCATGGCTGCTCGATCACTTCGCCGCGTCCATGGCAATTGGGGCATGGCCGCTCGACCACGAACAGGCCCTGCTGCGCGCGCACCTTGCCGTAGCCTGCGCATATGTTGCACGTCCGCGCGCCGGTGCCAGGCTCCGCGCCCGTGCCGGTGCACACCTCGCATTGCTGCGAGACTTCGATTTCGATGGTGGTGGATTTGCCGCGGAAGGCTTCTTCCAGCGTGATTTCGAGGTCGTAGCGCAGGTCCGCCCCGCGCCGCGCACCCTGGCGCATCCCGCCAAAGGCGCTGCCGAAGATGGTTTCGAAAATATCGCCGATATCGCCGAAGTCGGCCTGATGGCCGCTGCGGCCGCCACCCCCGCCCTGCTGGAAGGCGGCGTGGCCATACTGGTCGTAGGCGGCGCGCTTCTGCGGGTCTTTGAGGACCTCGTAAGCAGCGCCGATCGCCTTGAAGCGCGCCTCAGCCTCGGCATCGCCGGGGTTGCGATCGGGGTGATACTGCATCGCCATCTTGCGATAGGCAGCCTTGATCGCAGCCGCATCCGCATCGCGCGAGACGCCAAGCAATTCGTAAAGATCGGGTTCGGAAGCCATTATTCAGAGCACCGGTACAACAAGCGTAGGCGGGCCCGCGCAAACCGGGTGGTCTGCGCGGAGCCCGTTTTTCATGACCGTCCGGCTCAGGACCGGTCGGCGTTGTCGCTGTCGCCAGCGCTGTCGTCGACTTCGGAGAACTCGGCGTCGACCACGTCTTCGTCCTGCGAGGACGACGCGCCGCCATCGGCACCCTCGGCGGCATCGGCGCCGCCGCTGGTCTGTTCCTTCTCGTAGATCTGCTGGCCCATCTTCATGGCCACTTCGGTGAGCGCCTGAGCCTTGGCATTGATCGCGTCGACATCGTCGCCTTCGAGCGCGGTCTTGGTCTCCGCGATCGCGGCTTCGACATCGGACTTGAGCGAAGCGTCGATCTTGTCGCCGTTCTCCTGAACCTGCTTCTCGGTCGCGTGAACCAGGTTATCGGCCTGGTTGCGCGCCTCGGCAGCTTCGCGGCGCTTCTTGTCCTCTTCGGCGAACTTCTCGGCATCCTTGACCATCGATTCGATGTCATTATCCGACAAGCCGCCCGAGGCCTGGATGCGAATCTGCTGTTCCTTGCCCGTGCCCTTGTCCTTGGCGGAGACGTTCACGATGCCGTTGGCGTCGATGTCGAAGGTCACTTCCACCTGCGGCACGCCGCGCGGAGCCGGCGGGATGCCGACAAGGTCGAACTGGCCGAGCATCTTGTTGTCCGACGCCATCTCCCGCTCGCCCTGGAACACGCGGATCGTAACCGCCTGCTGATTATCCTCGGCGGTCGAGTAGACCTGCGTCTTCTTGGTCGGGATGGTCGTGTTGCGGTCGATCATCTTGGTCATGATGCCGCCCAGCGTCTCGATCCCGAGCGACAGCGGCGTCACGTCGAGAAGCAGCACATCCTTGACGTCGCCCTGAAGGACGCCCGCCTGGATCGCCGCGCCCATGGCGACGACTTCGTCCGGGTTCACGCCGGTGTGCGGCTTCTTTCCGAAGAAACCTTCGACCACTTCGCGCACCTTGGGCATGCGGGTCATCCCGCCGACCAGGATCACTTCGTCGATTTCGCCGGTTTTCAGGCCAGCGTCTTCCAGCGCCTTCTTGCACGGGTCGAGCGTGCGCTTGACCAGATCGCCGACCAGCTGTTCCAGCTTGGAGCGGGTCAGCGTCTCGACGAGGTGCAGCGGCGTGGAGCTGCCGCCTTCCATGCGGGCGGTGATGAAGGGCAGGTTCACTTCGGTCTGCTGCGCGCTGGAAAGCTCGATCTTCGCCTTTTCGGCGGCTTCCTTGAGGCGCTGCAGGGCCAGCTTGTCGGTCTTCAAATCCATGTTTTCCTTGGATTTGAACTGCTCGGCCAGATATTCGACGATCGCGCTGTCGAAGTCTTCACCACCCAGGAAGGTGTCGCCATTGGTCGACTTCACTTCGAACACGCCGTCGCCGACTTCGAGGATCGAGATGTCGAACGTACCGCCGCCAAGGTCGTAGACCGCGATGGTCTTGTTCTCGTCCTTGTCGAGGCCATAGGCGAGCGCGGCCGCAGTCGGCTCGTTGATGATGCGCAGGACTTCGAGCCCTGCGATCTGGCCTGCGTCCTTGGTCGCCTGGCGCTGCGCGTCGTTGAAGTAGGCAGGCACGGTGATGACCGCCTGGGTGACGTTCTCGCCGAGATAGCTCTCGGCGGTTTCCTTCATCTTCTGCAGGATGAAGGCGGAAATCTGGCTGGGCGAATACTTGTCGCCACCGGCTTCGACCCAGGCATCGCCGTTGTTGCCCTTGACGATGTCGTAGGGGACCAGCTCCATGTCCTTCTTGGTCATGGGGTCTTCGAACCGGCGACCGATCAGGCGCTTCACCGCGAACACGGTGTTATCCGGGTTGGTGACTGCCTGGCGCTTGGCCGGCTGGCCGATGAGACGCTCGCTATCCTTGGTGAAAGCCACGATCGACGGCGTGGTGCGTGCACCTTCCGCATTCTCGATGACCTTGGGTTTGCCCCCATCCATGACCGCAATACACGAGTTCGTCGTACCGAGGTCGATACCAATTACTTTTGCCATGATACCCCGCATCCGTTTGGCTATGTTGGACACTGCCCTTCGCGACACCCCCGTCTATGGGCGATGCCGCTCGGCAGCTCTGGTTGAGCCGCGGATATAGGTGCGCTTGTTCTTGGCACAAGAGATGCCAGCGCCTAGTCGTGAGGCGGGACACAACCTTGGGAGGAGCCTGACATGAAATCGATTTACCTCGCCTGCGCACTTGGCCTTGGTGCCGTGGCTCTGGCCGGATGCGATCAGACACCGGCCGAGGAAGAGGTCGCAGCCGCGCCGTTGACCGCAAGCGAGGGCAAGCTGTTCCTGCCGGCGGTCGAAGGCAGTCCGGGTGCGGTCTATTTCAAGCTGGAGAACCCGGGCGACAAGGCTATTTCGGTCCGCCGGGCCGACGTGGAAGGCGCGGGAAGCGCGGAATTGCACGACTATATGGAGTACGACGATACCGAGATGGGATCGATCGGCGTGGTCACCATACAGCCGGGCGAAACCGTCTCCTTCGAACCGGGCAGCAAGCATGTGATGGCGTTCGACCTCTCGCCCGATCTCGAGCCCGAAAGCGTCACCTCGGTCACGCTGACGATGGCCGGAGGCAAGACGATGGCGTTCGACGTGGACGTTCTGCCCGCCGACGCGGAACGCTGAGCACTGGGCGCTGAGCGCTGAGCGCGGGCAATCGACGAGCGTCATGGATCACCCGATAGATGCCGAGACGCACGACAATCGCGTCGCTCCCTGCCCTGCGGGTGGGGAGCGGCGGCTGACGCCGGGCGAGGTCGCGCTGGCGCAATCGGTGTTCGGCACCGCGATCGATTATCGCAAAGTCACCATCCGGCGACGCAAATGGGCGTTCTTCCAGCCGAAGAACACCACCATGGCCCCGCGCGGTCATCTGCATTTTCACCCCGATGCGGCAGGCTATTGCGACGATTTTTCCGCCGGAAATCACCATTCGCAGGGCCACTTCATCCACGAGATGACGCATGTGTGGCAGACCCAGACCAAAGGCGAATGGTACCTGCCGCTCCACCGCCATCCATGGTGCCGTTACGACTACAGCATCAAACCGGGCTGGAGCCTCGAAAAATACGGGATCGAGCAGCAGGCGGAAATCGTGAAGCACGCCTTCTGGCTGCGCAACGGTGTGCGCGTGGCCGGTATCGCCCATCGCGAGGCCTATGATCTGCTGGTGCGCTTTCCCGGGGCCGCGCAGTGACCCAGTTCGAATTTATCTTTGCGCTCTACACGCTCCTTCTCGGCCTCTCGCTGGTCGAGATCCTCTCCGGTCTCGGGCGCACGCTGGAACTGCGCTTTGCCAGCGATGCCAGTGGCGAGCGTTTCTCGATCGGCTGGCTGACGCCGCTGTTCGCAATATTCGTCATCCTCGACCTGCTGTCGTTCTGGATGTTCTCGTGGACGGTGCGCGATGCGATGGCGGTGAACCCGGCGACGCTGCTGGCTGTGGTCGGCTTCGCGAGCGCCTATTACCTCGCAGCAAGGCTCGTCTTCCCCGGCGACCCAGAGCGTTTCCGCGATCTCGACACGCATTATTTCCGCGTCTGCCGCACGGTGATGGCGATGCTGATTGCGCTGGTCGTCGTTCAGTGGGCCTTTCTGCTCAGCCTGCCACAGCTGCGCGAGCAGTTGCTCAGCCCGGCGGTCATCTGGATGACAGCTTTGTTCGTGGGGATGATGGGCGTCCTCCTGTTCGTTCGAAACCGTAGGGTTCACGCGGTGCTGCTGGTCGCGCTGATCATCCGCTATCTGGTGATCTATCTGCGGTGACGTAGCGTCACTGCTTGAGCGCCCCGGCACCGATTGTTAGTCAATGCGCCGTCCGGGCGGCCCAACCCGCGCCCGGCGAATGGTCCCAACAATGGAGCTGAGCAATTACGGCATGTCGCGGGAACGCGGCTACCTTTCGCATTACGAAATCGACTCGATCACCCTGCCCTCCCGGTTCGATCCGATCGTGCAGGCAGCGGGCGAACTTTCCGCCCTGCTGACCACCGGCCGGGCGCGCCACTGGCTGGACGCACTGCCCGATCCGCAGATCGGCGAATGGGCCAAGGACGCGCCCGAGGAAGAGGTCCGCACCGCGATGGTGCATTTTTCCTTCCTCGTGCAGGCCTATGTCTGGGGTGAGGATGATCCGCCCGCGCACCTGCCCGCCAATCTTTCGCGCCCGATGGTCGCGCTGGCCGACCGGCTGGGCCAGGCGCCGCTGCTGCCCTATTCGGGCTACGTGCTCGACAACTGGTATCGGATCGACAAGTCGGGCCCGATCACGCTCGACAACATCGCGATGCACCAGAACTTCTACGGCGGCGCGGATGAGAACTGGTTCGTGCTGGTCCACGTCGCGATCGAAGCCGAGGCCGGAGTGCTGCTCGACAATGCGGCGAAGCTGGTATCCGTGTGCCGCGATGGCGACGAGGATACCGCGCTCACCCTGCTGACCGAGATGGATCAAGCGTGGGAGCGGATCTACGCCCACTTCGCGCGGATGCCCGAGCGGTGCGATCCCTATATCTATTTCCACCGCGTGCGCCCCTACATCCACGGCTGGGCGAACAACCCCGCGCTGGACGGCGGACTGATCTACCAAGGGGTAGAGAGGTTCGGCGGCAAGCCGCAGGCGTTGCGCGGGCAGACCGGATCGCAATCCTCGATCGTTCCGGCGATGGATGCGCTGTTCCAGGTCGGCCACAGCGACGACCCGCTCAAGAGCTTCCTCGACGAACTGCACGCCTATCGCCCGGTCGAGCATCGGCGATTTATCGAGGATCTCGCGGCGCAATCGAGCTTGCGCACCTTCGTCGCCGACAGCGGCAATGCGGCCTTGAAGGAGGCGTTCAACGCCTGCCTCGAACAGGCGGCGCGGTTCCGCACGCGGCACCTCGAATACGCTGCCAGCTACATCAACAAGCAGGCGGGCAGCATCGCGGGCAATGATCCCGATGTCGGCACCGGCGGCACGCCGTTCATGAAGTATCTCAAGAAGCACCGCGACGAAAACCGCGCGCAGGTGGTCGACTGATACCCGCCCCATACGAAAAGGGCCGCCCCTCGCAGGGCGGCCCTTCAGTCAGTGTATCACGCGATCAGCGACGCACTTAGCGACGCGGATCGGCCGGGTAGCCCCGCGTGCCGAAGCAATCCTCGTCCAGATAGCCGTCGCGGTCGTAGCCGTCGCAGCCATCGTTCTTGTCGACGAAATAGCCCGCGAGCGCGCCTGCAGCTGCGCCTGCCAGCGCGTAACGGGCGATGTCTCCGCCGGTTACTGCGGCAACGCCCGCACCCAAAGCTGCGCCGCCAAGACCGCCTTCGGCGGAATAGTTCTCAGCGCAGGCACTGAGCGACATGGCGGAAATCAGGGCGACGGGAATGAGAGCGAAACGGCTTTTCATGGGGGGTTCTCCTCTGGACCTCGATGTTTACCAAAGTCCCGAGGGAACCCCTTGGTTCCGTAGCGAAAAGCTCAGTCCGGCTTCTTGGCGACACCGACCAGCGCAGGACGCAGCAGACGGTCGCGGATCAGGTAGCCCGCCTGCATCTCCTGAATGACGGTGCCGGGCTCGGCTTCGTCGCTGGGAATTTCCATCATCGCCTGATGCACGTTGGGATCCAGCGGCAGGCCCATCGCGGCCACGCGCGTCACGCCATGCTGGCCGAACACGCGGTCGAGCTCGCGCTGGGTCGCCTCGATCCCCGCGACCAGCCCCTTGAACTTGCCGTCTTCGCGCAGCTCTTCGGGAATGGAATCGACCGCCCGTGCCAGATTGTCCGATACGGACAGGATGTCGCGGGCAAAGCCGGTCGCCGAATAGGCGCGCGTGTCGGCAATGTCCTTTTCCATCCGGCGGCGCACGTTCTGCGTCTCGGCGCGCGCGTAGAGCACTTCCTGCCGTGCGGTTGCCAGCTCATCATTGAGCTTGGCGACCGTTTCGGCAAGCTTGGCTACGCCCTGCTCGCCGCCCTGCTCATCTTCGTCATCATCGTCCTGATCGCGCAGGTGTTCGGGAACACCCGCAAGTTCTCGTTCGGCTTCTTCGTCGAGCTTGGCTTCTTCGCGGACAGGCTCGTCCTTCGGTTCTTTTTCGTCTTGCATAATCTTTACGTGGATACTGCCCTGCTAGCCGGTCAATCGGCCCAGTGATTGTGCGGTGAAATCCACCATGGGAACGATGCGCGCGTAGTTCAAGCGCGTTGGGCCGATAACCCCCAGCACCCCCACGATGTTCCCCTCGCGGTCGCGGAAGGGAGAGGCGATAACAGAGGAACCACTGAGCGCGAAGAGACGATTTTCGCTGCCTATGTAGATCCGCGTGGCCTGCGCCGTGCGCGCGCGCTCCAGCACCTCGGCCACCGCCTGCTTGTTTTCCAGTTCATCGAGCAATTGGCGCACCCGTTCGACATCGCCGACTGCCTCGTCGTCAAGCAGCTTGGCCTGCCCGCGCACGATCAGCACCGGGTTTCGATCGGGTGCCTCGCTCCACATCGCGATGCCGCGCCGCACCAGATTGCTGCTCGCTTCGTCCAATGCGCTGCGCCCGCCCGCGATTTCTTCTTCGATGGCCTTGAGCGCTTCGCCAAGGCTGCGGTTAGCGAGCCGGGCGGACAGATAGTTGGATGCGCTGTCGAGCGTGGCGCTGTCGACCCCGTCGAGCTCGATCAGCCGGTTCTCGATCTGCCCGTTCGCATCGACCAGCACCGCGAGCGCGCGGGCCGTGTCGAGCGGCACGAAACTCATCTGCGCCAGCCGCCGCTCTGCCGTCGGAACGAACACCATGCCGGCCGCGCCCGAGAGGTCGGACAGCATGGCGCTGGCCGCCTCCAGCCGCGCCTCGAGCGGGCCGGGATCGCCCAGCTTCGCCTCGATCGCGCGGCGCTCTTCCTCGTTCGGCTGGGTGATCTGCATCATCCCGTCGACGAACAGGCGCAGCCCGCTGTCGGTCGGCTTGCGCCCGGCGGAGACATGCGGCGCGGCCAGCAGGCCGAGCTTTTCGAGATCCGCCAGCACCGAGCGGATCGATGCGGGCGAGAGGTCGACCGCCCCGCCCTCTGCCAATGTCTTCGAGCCCACCGGCTGCCCCGTCGCCAGATACTGTTCCACCACCACGCGAAAAATATCGCGTGTGCGGGTGGTCAGTTCGGTCAGCGGCGGGGTGGTCATGCTCTGTGGTCCAGCGTTACGCGCAGCTCATCTGTGCTGGTCGTAAACCTGCCGGTTCTCGGCGGTGCCGACAAGGTCGTCCACGGGCAGTTCCTGCCAGGCCTGGTAGAGCGCGTCGCGGTTCTCGGTGAGGCCGGGCTGGCGGCAGCCCATGTACCAGTCGAGCGTGACCGGCTGTTTCCCCGGTTCGTACCAGGTGATTTTTACGGAAGGCGAATCGGTCGCGACTGGCCCGTCGCAATTCTCGTACCCGTACTTGACCGAAGTTTCGGGTCGGAAAGGGGCGAGCCGCCGCGCGAAGGTCTCGACCTCCTCCCGGCTTGCGGTGAACGAGGCGGCACCCTTTTTCTGCACGAAACGCTCGCCGTGATAAGTCCCGGCGCCATCCTGCGCCACGGAGAGCGTGAAGGAAGGGCAGAAGCCGAAGCACGGGGTCACGCTGTAGTCGATCTTCTCGACCGACGCTGTGTCGCCGGGCCCCTGTGCAGGCGTGATGCAGCCTGCGATGGCGAGGGGCAGCGCGCAAATCGATAAAGTGCGGATCATCAGGAATGCCTTTCGTGACAGAGCCGTTCGTGAAGGGGGCGTTGGTGATGCAGCATGTCCACTGGCCACCCGATGAATAGGGCGCTAGGGCGCTCGCGACCATACAGACCAGAGGATTTCCCCCATGCGACCTTCAGGCCGTGCGCCCGACCAAATGCGCGCCATTTCCATCGAAACCGGCTACACCAAGCACGCCGAGGGTAGCTGCCTCATCAGCTTCGGCGATACCCGCGTGCTGTGCACCGCGAGCGTCGAGAATTCCGTTCCGCCGTGGATGCGCGGCAAGGGCGCGGGCTGGGTCACCGGCGAATATTCGATGCTCCCGCGCGCCACGCACACCCGCGGCAGCCGCGAGGCGGCACGCGGCAAGCAGTCGGGCCGGACGCAGGAAATCCAGCGGCTGATCGGGCGCTCCCTGCGCGCGGTCGTCGACATGAAGAAGCTCGGCGAACGGCAGATCACGCTCGATTGCGATGTCATCCAGGCGGATGGCGGCACGCGCACTGCGGCGATTTCGGGCGCATGGGTTGCACTGCGTCTTGCGCTCGACGGACTGAAGAAGTCGGGCGCGATCGTCGAAGATCCGATCACCGGCAAGATCGCCGCGGTCTCTTGCGGCGTGTTCAAGGGCACGCCGGTGCTCGATCTCGATTACGACGAAGACAGCAATGCCGATGCAGACGCCAACTTCGTCCTGATCGAAGGCGGCAAGATCGCCGAAGTGCAGGCCACCGCCGAAGGCGCGGCCTATGACGAAGAAGCGCTGCTACGCCTCCTGCGCCTCGCCCAGATGGGCTGCGGCGAGATCTTCAAGGCACAGGACGCGGCGGTGAAATGATCGCCCACAATGACTAGGCGTATCGGTTCGGGCAAGCTCGTCATCGCGACGCATAATGCGGGCAAGCTGAAAGAGATTTCGGCGCTGCTCGCACCTTATGGGGTCGAGTGCATCTCCGCCGGTGCGCTCGGCCTGCCCGAGCCCGAGGAAACGGGCACCACCTTCGTCGAGAACGCGCTCATCAAGGCGCGCGCTGCGGCGGAGAGTTCGGGCATCGTGTCGCTGGCCGACGACAGCGGGTTGTCGGTCGCGGCGCTCGATGGCCGCCCGGGAGTCTACACCGCCGACTGGGCCGAACGGCAATGGTTCGAAGGCGATCCGGGCCGCGACTGGTACATGGCGATGGGCAAGGTCGAAGGCCTGCTCGCACGGCAGGGCGCGGATGTGGATCGCAGCGCGGCATTCCACTGCACGCTGGCGCTGGCGTGGCCGGCTACCCATGACTCAGGGGCCGAGTACGTGGTGTACGAAGGCATCGCGCCGGGATCGCTGACATGGCCGCCGCGTGGGCAGCTTGGCTTCGGCTACGATCCGGTGTTCGTGCCCGCTCAAAACACTGGGGGCCGCGACCAGACCTTTGCCGAGATCGAGCCTGCCGAAAAGCACAAAATCAGCCACCGCGCCGATGCCTTCGCCAAGCTGGTGGCCGAGCAGTTCGGCTAACTCGCTGGCCATCGTGGTCAGCGCCTCCTAGATTCGCTCCATGCCCGCTGCAGACGATCTTGCGCTCTATATCCACTGGCCCTTCTGCCTGAAGAAGTGCCCCTATTGCGACTTCAACAGCCATGTTCGCGATAATGTGGATGCCGAGGCGTGGCAGGCTGCCCTGCTGGCGGACACGCGCCACGAGCATGCGCTGACGGCGGGCAAGCGCGTCGGCTCGATCTTCTTCGGCGGAGGCACGCCTTCGCTGATGCCGCCCGCGCTGGCGGGCGCTCTGATCGACGAGGCGTCACGCCTGTGGGGCCTTGCTCCCGATGCCGAAGTCACGCTCGAAGCCAATCCCACCTCCTACGAAGCGGCCAAGTTCGCCGATTTCCGCGCCGCCGGGGTCAACCGCGTGTCGCTGGGCGTGCAATCGCTGCATGACGAGGCACTCGCGTTCCTCGGGCGCGAGCACAGCGCGGCCGAGGCGATGGCGGCGGTGACGAGCGCGCAGGAGCTGTTCGGGCGGGTCACCTTCGACCTGATCTACGCGCGCCCCGGACAAACTCCCGAAGCATGGGAGGCAGAGTTGGCACGCGCGCTCGCCTTCGAGACCGAGCACCTGTCGCTCTACCAGCTGACCATCGAGCCGGGCACGGGCTTCGCCGGAGCTGTCGCGCGCGGACGATTGACCCCGATGGACCCGGACGAGGCGGCCGATCTGTTCGTCCAGACGCAGGAGCAGACGCGCGCGGCGGGCCTCCCCGCTTACGAGATCAGCAACCACGCGCGCGCCGGTGCGCAGAGCCACCACAACCTGACCTATTGGCGCTATCGCGATTATGTCGGGATCGGGCCCGGCGCGCATGGACGACGCGAAGGGATGGCGACGATCCGGCACAAGAAACCCGAAGCCTTTCTGCGCCGCGTTGCGGAAAACGGGCACGGCATGACCGAAGAGCGTGCGCTGGCGCGCGAGGAGCAGTTGAGCGAAGCGCTGCTGATGGGGCTGCGGCTGGCCGAGGGGCTCGATCTGGCAGCGCTCGCCGCGCGGTTCGGCACGACGGCGGATGCGCTGGTCGATGCCGGAGGAGCTGCGTTCTACGCCGATCTCGGCTTCGTCGAGCGCGAGGGCGACCGGCTGACGATCACCCCGCAAGGCATGCCGCTGCTCGACGCGCTGCTGGCTGAGCTTGTTCCCGCGCACCTCGTCGCCGCATGAGCGGTCTGCTCGCCCGCTGGGAGAGCCATCTTGCGACCGAGCGCCGCCTGTCGCCCCACACTGTTCGCGCATACGTGCGCGCTGCCGAGCGGCTGGTGGAGGAGACCGGCACGAAGGACTGGCAGGCGGTCGCGCAGTTGGAGGCCCCTGCCCTGCGCGCGCAGCTCGCCCGCCGCCGTGCCGATGGCCTGTCCAACCGCTCCGCCGCGCGCGAGCTGTCCGCGCTGCGCGCCTTCCTCGCCTTCGCGCGCGCCGAGGCGGGTATGGCGGATGCTCAGGCCCCGCGTCTCCGAGGCCCCCGGATCAAGCGCACCCTGCCCCGCCCGGTGACACCCGACGAAGCGGTCCATCTCGCCGAGAGGATCGGCGAGGAGCGGCGCGAGGAGTGGACCGGCCTGCGCGATCGGGCGGTGCTGCTGCTGCTCTACGGTGCGGGAATGCGGCTCGGCGAGGCGCTGTCGCTGACCGGCGAACATGCGCAAATCGGCGAAACGATTCGCGTTATCGGCAAGGGCGGCAAGACCCGGGTGGTGCCGATCCTGCCTGCCATCCGTGATGCAATCGCCGACTATGTCGCCGCGTGCCCGCATGATCTTGCGCCCGAAAAGCCGTTGTTCCGGGGGCAGCGCGGCGGCCCGCTCTCCCCCGGCCTTGTGCAGAAGGCGATGGCGCAGGTGCGCACCGAAATAGGCCTGCCCGCCAATGCTACGCCGCACGCGCTCCGCCATTCCTTCGCCACGCATCTGCTGGGCGCGGGCGCGGACCTCAGGAGTCTGCAGGAATTGCTCGGCCACGCGAGCCTGGGCTCGACGCAGATCTATACCGAGGTGGACTCGGCGAGCCTGCTCGAAACCTATCGCAACGCGCATCCCAGAGAGAAGTGAGGCGTAAGAGGCGCGGCTAGCGCTCGGCGCGCGGCTTCCAGGTATAGAGCCGCCAGCCATAAGCAGCGGCCGCGAGCAGCAGCGAGCCGATCACGATCCACCCGACCAGATCCTGAATCTGGGTAAAGGTGCCGACCAGCCAGCGCGTGCCGTAGATCAGGATCGCATTCCAGATCGCCGCGCCCGCCGTGGTGAAGACCAGGAATTTCCAGAGCTTCATGTGCGCCAGCCCGGCTGGAAGCGAGATCATCGTGCGCATAACCGGGAAGAACCGCAGGAAGAACACGGCCCACTCACCGCGCTGTTTGAAGAAGCGCGAGGTGCGCTCGACGTCTTCCCATTCCAGCGTGAGCCACCGGCCCCAGCGCTCGATAAACGGGCCCAGCTTTTCGTAACCGACCCGGTCGCCGAACCAGAACCACCCGTAATTGCCGGCAACAGTGCCGATGGTCGCGAAGATGAGCAGCGGCCAGAAGCTCATGCTGCCATTCTCGATCGCGAGCGCACCCGCCCCCATGATCGCTTCCGACGGGAGCGGCGGGAAGATGTTCTCGAGGGCCATGAGAACGGCGATGCCGAAATAGCCGAGCCGCTCGACGATGGAGACTATGATCTCGTCCATGGGGCACCAATGCACGGGACGACGGAAAGTTACGGGCCAGGGCGAGGGATTTTTCTCCAGTACGCTCAAACGGTTCGTCGATGATTAGACACGTTTCATCGTCGGTTCATCTCAATTCATCGATAGAGCAGCACGGTTCATCGCAGGACGGTCCAGCCAATCGGGGCTCCGCCGCTGCGAACCTGTCGAGGAGAATGAGGGATGGCCGGGTTTATCGAAGACAATCGTTTCGTGGTGTTGGGTTCGGTCGCGATCGTCATGGTCGGGCTGATGGGCAGCGGTTTCCTGCTCGGTGACGGGCTGCGCCGTGCGAAGGAAGCCGACCGCGAAGTGACCGTCAAGGGCGTGTCCGAGCGCGATGTTACGGCGGATATCGCCACCTGGACCGTGAGCTTTTCCGATAATGGCCCCGATTTGGCGAGCGTGCAGGGATCGGTCGACCGGCAGGCGCAATCGGTGCGCAAGTTCTTCAACGACGCGGGCTTCAAGCCGTCCGACTTCACCGATAGCGACATCTCGCTGGTGCGCGAGCAGCCTCGCGATGCCTACGGCAACCCGCTGCCCGAAAACCTCACGGTGTCACGCTCGATCCAGCTGCGTACGAATGACGTCATGAAGGCGCGCTCGGCCTATGCGAAGCAGGCCGACCTGCTGCGTGCGGGGGTCGAGATGGGTGGCGGTTCGGTCAACTACACCTTCACCGGGCTGAACGAGCTGAAGCCCGACATGATCGCCGAGGCCAATCGCAGCGCCCGCGAAAGCGCGCAGCAATTCGCCAATGACAGCGGCGCGTCGGTGGGCAGGATCAAGACCGCCAGCCAGGGCTATTTCTCGATCAGCGCACGCGACGGGGTCGACTGCGAATATTGCGACTCGAGCGGTGCCAACACACCGTTCCAGAAGGTCCGCGTGGTGACGACGGTGGCGTATGAACTGAACTAGTTCTCCTCCTCTTGAGGGGGAGGCTGGGTGCGGGTGCACCGCGGTCGATGGGGCAGAACCCCCACCCCCAGCCCCTCCCCATGGGGAGGGGAGTTTGGTCGCTACATCGCCGTGTGCCGCCGCTCGGTCGCGTCCCACAGCGCGCCCGCAGTGTCGGTACCGTTGAAGCGGTCGATCGCGACGATCCCGGTGGGCGATGTCACGTTGATCTCGGTCAGCCACTCGCCGCCGATCACGTCGATCCCGACGAACACCAGCCCGCGCCGTTTCAGCTCCGGGCCCATCGCGGCGCAGATTTCCTCCTCGCGCGACGTCAATTGCGCGGCTTCGGCAGAGCCACCCTGCGCCAGATTGCTGCGGAACTCGCCCTTTCCGGGCTTGCGGTTGATCGCGCCCGCAACCTCGCCATCGACCAGCACGATCCGCTTGTCGCCCTCGCTCACCGTGGGGAGGAAGGCCTGCACCATGTGCGCCTCGGGCCATTGCTTGTCGAACACCTCGGACAGCGCCGAAAGGTTGGTGCCGCTCTCGTCGATCTTGAAGATCGCCTTGCCGCCATTGCCATGCAGCGGCTTGACCACCACCGCGCCGTGCTTCTTCTGGAAGGCCTGAATATCGGCGAGCCTGCGCGCGATCAGCGTGGGCGGCATGAAGCGCGCGTAATCGAGCACGAACATCTTCTCTGGCGCATTCACCACCTCGCGCGGATCGTTGACCACCAGCGTGGTTCCCTTGAGCCGGTCGAGCAGGAAGGCGGCGGTGATATAGCCGAGGTCGAACGGCGGATCCTGTCGCAGCCAGATGACGTCGATGTCCTTCGCCAGGTCGATCTTGCGGCGTTCGCCCAGCCATTCGAAATGATCGCCTTCCTTGCGGCGGACTTTCACCGGGCGGGCATGAGCGGTGATCTTGCCTGCAAGGCTGCCGTCGCTTTCCCACGCGAGGCTCTGCACATCGTAATGCCATAGCGTGTGCCCGCGCTCCTGCGCCGAAAGCATCAGCGCGAAGCTGGAATCGCCCGCGATCTTCACGCTTTCGATCGGGTCCATCTGGAAGGCGGTGCGTAGGGTCATATCCATTCCTTCGTCACCCCTGCGAAGGCAGGGGTCCAGCTAAGTTCAGCCGCTCGTCGAGCCGATCCGGTTGGCCAAGCTCCCGCCTTCGCAGGAGCGATGGAACAAGTGAGACTACGGCATCCAGGCGTTGGCGATGTGGCGAGGCTGAGCGCCGGGTGCAAGCAGGATCACGTCGATCCGAATATCCTCGCCTTGCGTGGCATATTCATGCGCGACAGCGCCCGCCGCCGCCGCGACCCGTGCAAGCCGCCGCTCGTCGATCGCAAGGTCGAGATCGGGCACGCTGCGCCGCCATTTGACCTCGACGAAGGCGATCAGGTTTTCGCGCCGCGCGATCAGGTCTATCTCGCCCAGCTTCGTCTTGCGGCGGCGGGCAACAATCTCCCACCCTTCGCTTTCGAGCCAGCGCGCAGCCTCTTCCTCTCCGCCGCGACCGGCCTTTTCGGCGCGTTCGCGCTTCAGGGTCATCCGCGCAGTTCCATCGCCCGGGCATAGAGCGCCTTGCGGTCCGCGCCGGTCGCCTTGGCGACCTTGGCAGCGGCTTGCGAAGCCTTCTCGGTCTTCAGAGCCTCGCGCAGCAACGCATCGACATCCTCCGCGCTCGCCTCGGTTTCATGCGGCGGCTCGACCAGCAGCACGATCTCGCCCTTGGGCGGCTTGGCTTCGTAATGCGCGATCAGCGCTGCCGGAGTATCCACCCGGCATTCCTCGTGCAGCTTGGTCAGCTCGCGCGCCACGCCGACCCTGCGGCCCGGCAGCGCGGTGTCGATCGCGGCGAGCGATTTCGTCAGCCGACCGGCGCTTTCGTAGAACAGCAGCGTCGCGTCGATCCCGCCAAGTTCGGCGAGCATATCTCCGCGCGCCTTGTCCTTCACCGGCAGAAAGCCTGCGAACAGGAAGCGGTCGCTGGGCAGACCTGCCAGCGTGATCGCGGCGATCGCGGCGCAGGGGCCGGGGATGGTCTGGATATCCACCCCCGCCTCGCGCGCGGCGTTGACCAGACGGTAGCCGGGGTCGGAGATCAGCGGCGTGCCCGCATCGCTGACCAGCGCGACCGCGCGGGTCTGCATGCTCTCGATCAGGCGCGTCCGGTCCCGCTCTTCGGCGTGATCATTGTATCGCCACAGCGGTTTGGACAGGCCGAGGTGCTTCATCAGCTTGCCCGTGACGCGCGTATCCTCGCACGCGACACCGTCGCACCGCGAAAGCACGTCGACTGCCCGCAAGGTTATGTCGCTCAGATTGCCAATCGGGGTCGCGACGATATACAGGCCCGGCGCAAGCGCGGCGTTCGGATGGGCGTCGCTGGTATCGTTCACGAATCCAGCCATGGACCAACGCAGGGGATATTCGCAAGCATGATGGGCTCCACCAAGATCGGCTTGATCCACTGTCGCCGCCTGATCCTCGCGCTCGGCATGGGCCTGCTGCTGGCCGGGTGCCAGATTATCCCGCAGGTCGATCCGCCCTATTCCCCGCCGCCGCCTTCGCAGCCGACCGGCCAGCAGGGCACGACCGACGACAGGCGAACCCCGCCCCCGATCGAGCGTGATCGCCCCACCCCGCTGCCGCAGGACCCGGTCGATAGCGCACGCCACCGGGTCGCGCTGCTGGTGCCGACCAGCGGAGACAACGGGCGCGTCGGCCAGTCGATCGCCAATGCGACCACGATGGCCCTGCTCGACACCAATGCGGACAGCCTGCGGATCACCACCTATGATACGTCAGAGAATGCCGGTGAGGCCGCGCGCCGCGCGGTGGCGGACGGCAACCAGCTGATCCTGGGCCCGCTGCTGGGCAGCAATGTCGCCGACGTGCTGGCCGAGGCTCGCCCGCGCAACATTCCGCTGATCGCGTTCTCCAACGATGTCAGCGTGGCTTCTCCCGATGTTTACCTGATGGGTCTTGCGCCTTCACAATCGGTCGCGCGCACGGTCCGCTTCGCGCAGGGCCAGGGCGCGCGCACTTATGGCGCGCTGGTGCCCGAGGGCGAGTATGGCCGCCAGGCCGAGCTTGCCCTGCTCGAAGCGCTGCGCGGCGTCGGTGGCAACCTGGTCGCGACCGAGCGCTATTCGCGCAACGACGGCTCTGCGGCGAGCGCGGCCCGCCGGCTGCGCGCACGCGGCGGGTTCGACACGGTGATGATCGCCGATAGCCCGCGGCTCGCGATCATCGCTGCGGCCGAGCTGCGCGATGAGACCGGCGCGGGCCCGCGCCTGCTCGGGACCGAATTGTGGAGCGGCGAGAGCGCCATTCCCGCCGCAGGCGTGATGCAGGGTGCGCTGTTCGCCGCCCTGTCCGATGCGCGCTATCGCCGCTTTTCGGAAAGCTATCGCAGCCGCTTCGGCGATTCCCCCTACCGGATCGCGACGCTTGGCTACGACAGCGTGCTGCTGGCGCTGCGGGTCGCGGGCAATGGCTGGCAGCCTGGTCGCCCCTTCCCCACAGGTCAGCTGACCGATGCGGGCGGCTTCCTCGGCCTCGACGGCGCGTTCCGCTTCAGCGCGGACGGCACCGCCCAGCGCGCGCTCGAAGTGCGCGAGGTGCGTGACGGGCAGGTCGTGGTGGTCTCCCCCGCGCCCGAGAGCTTCTAGCACGCGGAAATTGCGGACATCGCGCCCCTCCCGGCTTGTTATAGTCGGGTGGGGGGCGCACATTCACGACTATGTCCGATGATCTGTTCGAAGGTACGCCGACCTCCAGCGGCGATTACGACTCATCCTCGATCGAGGTGCTCGAAGGGCTGGAGCCCGTGCGCCGTCGCCCCGGCATGTATATCGGCGGGACGGACGACCGCGCGCTGCACCACCTCGCCGCCGAAGTGCTCGACAACTCGATGGACGAGGCGGTTGCGGGCCACGCGACCCGGATCGAGGTCAAGCTGGAGGAAGGCAACCGGCTGACTATCGCCGATAACGGGCGTGGCATGCCGATCGACGAGCATCCCAAGTTCCCCGGCAAATCCACGCTGGAGGTGATCCTTTCCACCCTCCACTCGGGCGGCAAATTCTCGGGCAAGGCCTACGCCACCTCGGGCGGCCTGCACGGCGTCGGGGTCAGCGTGGTTAACGCGCTGTCCGAACATACGCGGGTCGAGGTCGCGCGCGACAAGACGCTCTATGCGCAGGAATTCTCCAAGGGGCAGACGCTGGGCCCGATCGAGACGGTCGGCGCGGCGCCCAACCGGCGTGGCACCACGGTCAGCTTCACGCCCGATCCCGAAATCTTCGGCACCCGCCAGTTCAGCGCCAAGCGGCTGTTCAAGCTCGCTCGCTCCAAGGCCTACCTCTTCGCCGGGGTCGAGATCCGCTGGAAATGCGCCCCCAGCCTCGTCAGCGAGGATGTGCCCGAGGAAGAGACCTTCAAGTTCCCCGGCGGGCTTGCCGATCACCTGACGCAGCGCGTCGCCGGGCGCGAATGCGTGACCGCGCAGCCCTTCGCCGGCAGCCAGGATTTCCCGACCATCGACGGCGTCTCCAACGGGCGGGTCGAATGGGCGATCGCCTGGCCGCTGTTCTCCGACGCCGCGACCAGCTGGTACTGCAATACGGTGCCCACCCCCGATGGCGGGACGCACGAACAGGGGCTGCGCAATGCGCTGACCAAGGGCCTGCGCGCGTTCGGTGAACTGGTCGGCCAGAAAAAGGCCAAGGACATTTCCGCCGACGACGTGATGTCCGGCGCCGAGGTGCTGCTGAGCGTCTTCGTGCGCGATCCGCAGTTCCAGAGCCAGACCAAGGACCGGCTGACCAGCCCCGAGGCGACCAAGCTGGTCGAGAACGCGGTGCGCGACCATTTCGACCACTTCCTCGCCGATAATATGGAGCGCGGAAAGGCGCTGCTGGGCGAGGTGATGGAGCGGATGGACGAGCGTCTGCGCCGCCGGGCGGAGCGTGAGGTCAAGCGCAAGACCGCGACCAACGCCAAGAAGCTGCGCCTGCCCGGCAAGCTGACCGATTGTTCGGGCGAAGGCGACAAGGAAACCGAGCTGTTCATCGTCGAAGGGGACAGCGCCGGGGGCAGCGCCAAGCAGGCGCGCGACCGCAAGACACAGGCGATCCTGCCGATCCGGGGCAAGATCCTCAACGTCGCCAGCGCCAGCGCGGACAAGATCCGCGCCAACAGCGAAATCGCGGACCTGATCCTCGCGCTCGGCTGCGGGGTGCGCAAGGACTGCGACGCCGATCAGCTGCGCTACGACCGCGTGGTCATCATGACCGATGCCGACGTCGACGGCGCGCATATCGCGACTTTGCTGATGACGTTCTTCTTCCAGGAAATGCCCGACCTGGTGCGAAAGGGGCACCTCTTCCTCGCCCAGCCGCCGCTCTACCGCCTGACTGCGGGCAAGGAGAGCCATTACGCGCGTGACGAAGAGCACCGGCGCGAGCTGGAAGAGACCGTCTTCAAGGGCAAGAAGATCGAAATCAGCCGTTTCAAGGGTCTGGGCGAAATGAACCCCGCGCAATTGCGCGAAACCACCATGCACCCCGACAGCCGCAGCCTGCTCCGCATCACCCTGCCGCCCGAGTTCGAAGACCGCGCGGCGGTGAAGGAACTGGTCGGCCAGCTGATGGGCCGCAATCCGGAGCACCGCTTCCAGTTCATTCAGAACAAGGCGGGCGATCTGGATCGCGAGCTGATCGATGCGTGAGCGCTGCCCGCAGCCACTCCCGGCAGGGCCGTAGCACTGCCGGAAGCCACGCAGCGACTGCTATTCGCGGGCGGCCGCCAGCACCATCTTGCAATCGCCCTTGAAAGCGATGCCCTTGGCAGTGCCGCCGGTTTCCAGAACGGCGAAATAGGCTTTGGCCTGCGCCGCCAGATCGGGAACCATCGCGGCGAATTCCTTGCCCGAAACTTCGCGGGCATAGACCATGAGATCGGTCATATCCTGCTTGTACTGCGCCTTCTCCGCCGCGCTATCGGACAGGGTTTCATCCCCCTTGGCGATACCGGCACATTTGATGACCCTCTCGTAAGCCTTCTGCCGCACCGCCGGAGACATGCTGTCCCAGGGCATATCCACCTGTCCCAGGTCGGATTGTGCGTTGGCGGTGCCGACCAGGCTGGCGGCGATCAGAGCAAAGGAGATAATGCGCATGGCTGATTTCTTTCCGGTTGTTGTCAGCGGAGCATCCAGGGGTTCGGCCCTCCTTTCAAATGACAATGGCTGACAGGAGTTCGACGATGGCTGGAAGTTTATTTGGCGAGGCCCTGTAAGAAATCTCCCCGCTCGGCGACTAAAGGGGCATGACCGGGCAACAGGCCACACTTTACCACCAGGCGGGCGAGCAGTTCGCGCCGGCCATCGCGCGGCTTGCACGGGCGATGGAGCGCGATGCGGACAAGGCGCGCGATCTGGAGCAGGATATCCACCTCGAACTGTGGCGCAGCTTCGAACGCTTCGATGGCAATTGCGCGCTCAAGACCTGGGTTTTCCGCGTCGCGCATAATGTCGCGGCTGACCATGTCGGGCGCGATGCGCGCAAGCCTGCCACCGTCGATATCGATGAACTCGACAGCCTGATCGCCACCGGAGAAGGCGAGGCTGCGCGGGCCGAGACCCATGCGCTCCAGCGCCTCCACGCCATCATCCGCACCCTCCCCCTGCTCGACGCGCAGGTTATCCTGCTGTGGCTCGAAGGCCATTCGGGGGCAGAGATCGCGGAGGTTACGGGCCTGTCCAGCGGCGCGGTCGCCACCCGCCTCTCGCGGTTGAGGGAGAAACTCGCCGCGCAATTCGAACTTCCGGAGATCGACCATGACCGATGATCTCAAGCAGATCTGGCAGGCGGACGCCGCTGCTGGAGGCTTTGCCGACACGGCGACCCTCGCCACGCGCAGCACCGCTTTCGAGCGGCGCATCCGCCGCCGCAATTTCATCGAATACGCCGCCGGCGCGCTCCTGCTGTGCCTCGAAGGGCCTGCGCTGGTGATGTTCGCCATGCTCGGCGAAATGCTGATGGCGGGTGCGATCGGGCTGATGCTTATCGGTACGCTGTGCGTGCTGTGGAACCAGTACCGGCGCGCATCGTCGCAACGCCGCCGTCCGGAAGAGGACTGCCGCAGCCATCTGATCGGGCAATGTCGCCGTCAGGCCGACGCGCTGCGCACCGTGCCGCTGTGGTATATCGGCCCGCTGCTGCCGGGCGTCCTCGGCGTATACGGTACGGTTGCGGCAAAGGCGGTCGGGGTGCAGCCGTGGTCGGAAATCCTCGCCAATATCGGCATGCCGCTGGGCGCGACCCTCGCCTTCTTCGGTTTCGTCATCTGGCTCAACCTGCGTGCCGCGAAGGCGCTGCAGCGGCAGGCCGAGGAGCTGGAGGCGGCGTGACCAGCCACCCAGTCCTATCCTCAGGCCTCCTCGCCGCGCGCGGTATGGATGTGCAGGCTGCCTTCGAGCGTGCGGTGGACCGGGCACTTGTCCGCGATCTCGATCAGCCTGTCGCGCTGCTCCGCGGTCAGATCGTCGCCCAGCAGCGTGATCTCGCGGTGGAGCGCCTGGACCTTCGCGTTGTCTTCCTCGCAGTGGTCGCAGTCGCGCCCGTGGTCACGCTCGTGCGTCACCGCCACCCGCGCGCCTTCGAACGGCAGGCCCTTGCGATCCGCGTACATCTTCATCGTCATCGCGGTGCAGGTGCCCAGCGCGGCGAGCAGCAGGTCGTAGGGCGTGGGCCCGGTATCGTCGCCGCCATAGCTGCGCGGCTCGTCGGCGACGAAGCGGTGCGAGGGCGTGTGCACCTCGGTGCCGAACTTGCCGTGACCGGTGCACACGACAACGCCTGTTTCCGGGTGCGGCCAGTCCTCTGTCATCGGCAGGTAGCGTGCACCCCACGCGGCGATGATATCGGCGATGAAATGCGCGTCTTCCGCCTTGGTCAGCAGGTGATCCGCCTCGCCAAGGCTGATGAAGCTCTTCGGGTGACGCGCGGCCTCGTACAGCGCAGAGGCGTTCTCTATCCCCACGATCTGGTCGGTCGGCGAATGGGCGATCAGGATCGGCAGTCGCAGGCGGCCGACCACTTCGGACAGATCGATCGCGCGGGTCTTGTCGAGGAATTCGCGGCTGAGATTGAACGCACGTCCGCCGATGGTCACCTCGCCCTGCCCGTCACGCTCGATCGCGGCGAGATCGCCGTTGATATTGCCGAGCACGTGCGGAACATCGGACGGCGCGCCGATCGTCGCTACGCCAGCGATCCGGTCGTGCCCGATCATGTCCGCGGCGGCGAGCACCGCCGCCCCGCCGAGGCTGTGTCCGATCAGCAGAATCGGCCCGCCGAACCGGGTACACAAGTGGTTGGCCGAGGCGACCAGATCCTCGATATCGCTGGCAAACCCGGCGCGGCCGAAATCGCCGCCGCTGCCGCCCAGCCCGGTAAAGTCGAACCGCAGCGTCGCGATCCCCTGCCGGGCGAGCGCGCGCGTCACCTCGACCGCCGCCTTGCTCTGCTTCGTGCAGGTAAAGCAATGCGCGAACACCGCCGCCCCCCGCACCAGCCCGGTCGGCATTTCGAGCGCCCCTGCCAGTTCGTAGCCGCGCGTCGTCGCGATGGTGATCTGTTCGGTTGGCATATCGGGAATCCTGAGAAATCTGAGCGATGGCGTGTAGCCGTTTCGCCTGGTCGCGCAAATTGGGTCGCGCAAATCGTTAGGCAACCGCAAGGGGAGAACCAGCATGCAAATCCAGACACTTCGCGCAATGATGATCGGTACGGCGCTTGCCGTTGCGAGCGTCGCCGCGACCGCCAGCCCTGCCCTCGCGCAAGTCCAGACCGAAGTCGGCACCGAGGCGAGCGAGGAGGCCACGCTGCAAGCCCGCCTCGAAGCGCGCGCGAATGACGTGATCGCGGTCATCAATGGCGACAAACCGGTGGGCGAGGTGTTCGCCCCGGCATTCCTCGCGCAAGTCTCGCCCGAGCAGTTCGCGCAGATCAGCCAGCAGATGACCTCGCAGTTCGGCGCCGCAATCGGGGTTGAATCGGTCGAGCCTGCCAATGCCAATGGCGCAACCATCACCTTGCGTTTCGAAAAGGCGGTGGCGAGCGGGCCGATGGTGCTGGAGGCGCAGGCACCGTTCCGGGTGGAGACGCTGCTGCTGCGCGATTTCCAGCAGATCGACGACGGGCCGGACAAGATTTCTGCCGATATCCAAGCGCTGTCGGGCAGCAAGGCCGCGTGGTTCGGCCCGCTCGATGGAGAACCCGTCTATAGCTACGGCGACCCAGAAAAGCCGTTCGCGCTGGGCTCTGCGTTCAAGCTCTATGTCCTCGCCGCGCTGTCGCGCGCGGTGAGCGAGGGTCGGCTTGCGTGGGACGATGTCGTGCCCCTCGACGCCAAGAGCTTTCCCAGCGGCATCATGCAGACCTGGCCCGATGACACACCGGTCACGCTCCAGACCGCGGCGATCCTGATGATCTCCATCAGCGACAACACCGCCACCGATCTGGTGATGCGCGCGGTCGGGCGCGATGCGGTAGAGGCTGAGATGCGCGCCAGCGGCCATGCGGGCGGCGGCAAGACGCTGCCCTTCCTCACCACGCGCGAGATGTTCTCGATCAAGGCGGGCGATATCGGCGAGGCCTATGCGGCGGCAGATGAGGTGGAGCGGCGCGCGATGCTCGAAACGCTCGACCGCGATGAACTGACGCGCAAGCGGATGATGAAGGTGTTCACCTCCGGCACGCCGGTACTGATCGAGGATATCGAATGGTTCGCCAGCATGCGCGACGAGCGGGTCCTGATGCGCCTGCTCGCCGACCTGCCCGACGATACCGCGCGCCGGATCATGAGCGTCAACACCGCGCTGAGCGAGGCGGAGCGCGAGAGCTGGAGCTATGTCGGCTACAAGGGCGGGTCCGAGGCCGGGGTGCGCAACCTCTCGTGGTTGCTGCGCGACCCCGACGGGCGCTGGCACATGCTCGCGATCAGCCAGATGGACCCGGCGAGCGAGGTCGATACCACCGCGCTGCTGATGATCGCCAAGCGCATCCTCACGCTGAAGGAATAGGCGCGGACCCTTGCGGCGCGCCGCGCAGGCCCCTAGCAAGCCCGCGAAACAGGACTTGATAGGGCTCGGTAGATGGAACGCTTCGAAGGCACGAAAGACTATATTGCGACCGACGATCTGAAGGTGGCGGTCAACGCGGCGGTGACGCTGCGCCGCCCGCTGCTGGTCAAGGGAGAGCCGGGCACCGGCAAGACCGTGCTCGCGCACGAGATCGCCAAGGCGGTCGACGCGCCGCTGATCGAATGGAACGTGAAATCGACCACCAAGGCGCATCAGGGCCTGTATGAATACGACGCGGTCGCCCGCCTGCGCGACGGCCAGCTGGGCGATGAACGCGTCCACGACATTTCCAACTACATCAAGAAGGGCAAGCTGTGGGAGGCGTTCGAGGCGCCCGAGCTGCCCGTGCTGCTGATCGACGAGATCGACAAGGCCGACATCGAGTTTCCCAACGACCTGTTGCAGGAGCTCGACCGGATGAGCTTCGACGTTTACGAAACGCAGCAGCGGATCGAGGCGAAAGAACGCCCGATCGTGGTCATCACCTCGAACAACGAGAAAGAACTGCCCGACGCGTTCCTGCGCCGCTGTTTCTTCCACTACATCGCCTTCCCCGACCGCGAGACGATGCGCGAGATCATCGAGGTCCACTTCCCCGGCATCCAGAAGAACCTCGTCACCAAGGCGATGGAGATCTTCTACGACATCCGCGACGTGCCCGGCCTCAAGAAGAAGCCCAGCACCAGCGAACTGCTCGACTGGCTCAAGCTGCTGCTGAACGAGGATATGCCGGTCGAGGTGCTGCAGGACGCCAACCCCAACAAGGCGATCCCCCCGCTGCACGGCGCGCTGCTCAAGAACGAACAGGACGTGATGCTGTTCGAACGTCTCGCTTTCATGAGCCGTCGGCAAAGCTGAGCGGCAAGTTGTTTTCTCGGAAGTCCCCGACCAGTTCGCGGGGGCTTCCGCGCAGCCCGGTTTGGAAGTCTTCTCCGGGTACTATTGTACCGCGAAGCAGTCCGTGCCCGAGCGTTTGAGCGAGCTGCATGCTGCATAGGCGTCAGGCCCCGTAACCCGGAGCCGGTAATATTGTCGCCGGTCGACCACGGCGGGGATGATCGCCTTCTCGTAATCGCCGAGTTCCGGATAGCGCGCGCTGATGCGCGACCAGTAGGCTTCCGCTTCGCGCGGGCTGCTCTTGGCGGCGAGCTGGATCGTCTGTCCGCGCGCGCGCGGGCGGGCCTGATCGAGCAGGTCGACCGGCTGCGGAGCCGGGCGTGTCGCCTCGGCCAACTCAGGGCGCGGACGCTCGGGCCGGGTCGGTTCGGGCCGGGTCGGTTCCGTTGTCGCCAGCCGGGGCTGGCTTTCCTGCAGCGGCGTCATGTCCTTGAGCGGTGGTTCGGGCCGCTGCACCAGATGCCCGCGCTCGCCCGGCAGCGGGTTCGGCATGTTGAGCGCGACTAGCCTTGCCGTATCGTCCGAGCCGACGCGCTGGTCGGTCACGACCACGGTGGTGGTTTCCGGCCGGGTCAGCTTGAACAGCGCGCGCGCGAAATCCGTCGGCAGGCGGATGCAGCCGTGCGATGCGGGATAGCCGGGCAGCTTGCCCGCGTGGATCGCAATCCCGCCCCAGGTCAGCCGCTGCATGTGCGGCATCGGGGCGTTGGAATAGATGTTGGAGCGGTGGAAGGTCCGCTTCTGCAGGATCGGGAACATGCCCGATGGCGTGGTGTGGCCCGCCTTGCCGGTCGAGACGGGCGAGCTGTTCCACAGCGCACCGTCCTTGAACACGTACATCGTCTGCGATGGCTTGCTGATGACGATCAGCACCCCCGACTTGAGCACCGCGTTCACCGCCGGCGGCAGCGTCGCGCCGTCCACCTTTGTCGCGGTCGCCGCGGGCACCGGCTTCGGCGGCCGGGGCGGCACCTTCTGGACCACGGGGTTGGAGACGTACTCGATATTCTCCGCAGCATTGGCCGAAGTCTGAATCTCCAGCACCCGCCCTGCAGACGTGACGAGCAGCAGCGCCGCACATAACGCGGTCGCCACGCTGATTATGGTAAAGCCTGCTTTAACCATATTTTCATTGATGGGGTGGTGGGCGATTCGGTTCAATGCGATTTTGCACAGTCCAGCGCGATTGGGCGGCGGACTGTTGCCCCATTCCCTCCATCATCCTACGCATGCCGGCTGCTGAAGGAGCGGTTGCCAGTGTTTTTGAATTTCGTCGACGAGCTGCGCGCGGCAGGTATTTCGGCCAGCCTGAAGGAGCACCTCACGCTGCTGGAGGCGCTGGACCGCGATGTGATCGAGCAGACGCCCGAGGCGTTCTACTACCTCGCGCGCGCCACCTTCGTGAAGGACGAAGGGCTGCTCGACCGGTTCGACCAGGTCTTCGCCAAGGTCTTCAAGGGGATCATGTCCGACTATGGCCAGAACCCCGTCGAGATTCCCGAAGACTGGCTGAAGGCCGTGGCCGAGAAATTCCTCACCGAAGAGGAAATGGCCGAGATCGAGAAGATGGGTTCGTGGGACGAGCTCATGGACACGCTCAAGAAGCGTCTGGAAGAGCAGAAGGAGCGGCACGAGGGCGGCAACAAGTGGATCGGCACGGGCGGCACCTCGCCCTTCGGCCATTCCGGCTATCACCCCGAAGGGGTGCGCATCGGCGGCGAGAGCAAGAACAAGCGCGCGGTGAAGGTGTGGGAAAAGCGCGAGTTCAAGAACCTCGACAACACCAAGGAACTGGGCACCCGCAACATCAAGATGGCGCTCAGGCGGCTGCGCCGTTTCGCGCGCGAGGGCGCGGCGGACGAGCTGGATATAGACCAGACGATCCGCGGGACCGCCAAGCAGGGCTGGCTCGACATCCACATGCGCCCCGAGCGGCGCAATGCGGTGAAGCTGCTGCTGTTCCTCGATGTCGGCGGATCGATGGACCCGTTCATCAAGGTGACCGAGGAACTGTTCAGCGCGGCCACATCCGAGTTCAAGAACCTCGAATTCTTCTACTTCCACAACTGCCTCTACGAAGGCGTGTGGAAGGATAACAAGCGCCGCTGGCAGGAGCGGACCAAGACCTGGGACATCCTCCACAAGTTCGGCCACGACTACAAGATCGTGTTCGTCGGCGATGCCGCGATGAGCCCCTACGAGATTTCGCATCCCGGCGGATCGGTCGAGCATATGAACGAGGAGGCCGGCGCCACCTGGATGCAGCGGATGACCAACACCTATCCGGCGACCGTGTGGCTCAACCCGATCCCCGAGCGGCAGTGGAGCTATTCGCAGTCGACCAGCATGATGAAGAAGCTGGTCAATGATCGCATGTATCCGCTCACGCTGGACGGTCTGGACGACGCCATGCGCGAACTGAGCCGCAAGCACGGGGCGTGAGGCGATGGTGGAGGCGAGCGAGGCATTTCTCTACCTAGCCGTTCTCACCTCGATCATCCTTGGCCTGGCGATCCAGCAGGTCTTGCTGGGCTATCGCGATCTGATCCTGACCCGCAGCAAGACGCGGCTGTATGGTCCGGTGCTGGTGTGGTCGGTGATCGTGCTGCTGATCGTCGCGCAGAACTGGTGGGAGAGCTTCGGCCTTGCCGGGCGTAACGACTGGAATTTCTTCGCCTTCGGGATGATCCTGCTGCAGGCGACGATCATCTACATGATCGCGGCGGTCACTTTCCCGCGCAGCGAGGCCGCAGAGTCGATCGACCTGCGCGACCACTATTATCGGGAGAAGCGCGCGATCTATGGGCTGGCAGTCGCCTACGTCGTCTCCAGTCCGCTGCGTGCGCTGATCGTCGACGGGACCATCCTCCCCCCGATCGACCTGGGCTTCCACGCGCTGTTCCTGATCGCCTTTGCGCTGCTGGGCTGGGTCGATAGGCCGATCGTGCATCGATTGCTGGTGCCCGCCATCCTGCTTGCCTTCGTCGGGTATATCGCGCTGATGACGCCGGTGCTGATAGGTGGCTGATGCGACCGGTGCGAGCCGCTTCCAGCAAATCCGCGCACGGCTCGAAGCCTTCGATCCCGGCGAAGGCTGGCGGCTGTGGCTGTACGAATTCCTGCTGTTCGGCTTCAAGCAGGGGTGGGCCTGCCTGTTCGGCGGGTTGCTGCTAGCACTGCTGCTGGCGACGCATCTGTTCTATCCGGATGATGCCTCCCTCGCCCGCTATGACTTCCTGACGCTGGCTGCGCTGGGCATCCAGATCGGCATGCTCGCCTTCCGGCTGGAGACCTGGGACGAGGCGAAGGTCATCCTGATCTTCCATATCGTCGGCACCGCGATGGAGGTGTTCAAGACCTATGCGGGATCGTGGGTCTATCCGGAAGAAGCGCTGCTCAGGATCGCGGGCGTGCCGCTGTTCTCGGGCTTCATGTATGCGAGCGTTGGCAGCTACATCGCGCGTGTTTGGCGGATCTTCGACTTCCGCTACACGCATTATCCGCCACGCTGGACCACATGGCTGCTGGCGGGCGCGATCTACGCCAACTTCTTCCTCCACCATTTCTGGATCGACCTGCGCTGGCTGCTGTTCGCGGCGACCGCGCTGATCTTCTGGCGCACGCGCATTTATTTCCGCAATTTCCGCGCGCACCGCTGGATGCCGCTGCTGATCGGCCAATTCCTCGTCGCGCTGTTCATCTGGCTGGCGGAGAACATCGCGACCTTCGCCAATGCGTGGAATTATCCCGGGCAGGAGGCGGGTTGGCAGCCGGTCGGGCCGGAAAAGCTGGGTAGCTGGTTCCTGCTGATGCTGATCAGCTTCGTGCTGGTCGCGCTGGTGCAGCCGGTTCGGCGTCCCGACAAATCGGCGGGCCCCGATGCAAAACCGATAGCGGCGCAGCCGACACGCGCCTAAGGCAGCGCGCAATGGACGCCCAACTGCTGGTCATCTGCCTGCTGACCTTCGTCATCCACCTGATCGGCACGCTGGCCTACGCCGCACGCATTGCAGGCGTGCGCACGCGGCGCATCGCGATGAGCTTCGCGCTGTTCAACGTGCTGGTGCTGGTCTCGCGCACCGCCAACGGCTTCCTAGGTCCGTTCCTTGCGAAGCGGGTGGAGAACCGCCTTCAATTCGGCGGGGGTGAGGCGCTGGTCGCGGATTTTCGGATGGTGCTGATCTCGGCCAGCGTCGCGGTGCTGATCGGGATCGTGCTGGTGCCCACCGCGCAGCGTTTGTTCGCGGTCGCGATCGGGCATTTCCAGCATCACCGCTCGATGGGCCGCATGCTGCTGCGCACCGCCTCCCCCATCGGCCTCAGGGTCATCCGCGAATCGATCGCCGCGCCCGCGCGTGGGACCTTCACCGGGTTGGGCAAGCCACGCGGGGTCAGCTGGTTCGTGCTGGTCGCCAATGCGCTGGCGCAGGCGCTGCTGGTGGTGGGCGTGCTCGCGTCGATCTACGCCGGCTATCTCAATCCCGAATTCCGGGTCACCGCCTCGCAGCTCTCCGCCGTCATCAACGGGGTCGCGACGATCCTGCTGTTCGCGCTGATCGACCCGCAGATTTCGGTGATGACCGACGATGTGGTCGACGGGAAGACCAGCGAGCCGGAGTTTCGCCGCACGATCGTGTGGATCAGCTTTAGCAGGCTTGCGGGTACCGTGCTGGCGCAGGCGGTGTTCATCCCCGGTGCGCTGGCGGTGGCGTGGATCGCGGGCGCGTTCTGATCGGGGGCTTCAGCGCGCCCGATCAGTAGGCATCGACGGTCGCGAAAAGCGCCTGGATCTGCTGGCGTTCCACCTCTTGCAGCTCCGGCCGCCAGACATCGAAGATCAGCACCAGCCGATCCTTCGCGGCGTTGTTCCACGCTTCATGCTCGACACTATCGTCGAACATCATCAGCTTGCCGATTTCCCAGCTTTTTTGAAGCGGACCGACCCGCAGAGCACCCTCGCCCGGCACGATCAGTGGCAGATGGCAGATGAAGCGGGTGTTGATCATGCCGTGGTGGGGCGGGATACGCTTGCCCGCCGCCAGCAGCGAGAACATCGGTGTCGGCGCGCGCGAAACGATCCGGCACAACGGCGCGTGTTCGTTCAGCGTTGCGGTCGTGACCGGGCACAGGGCGGTGCGTTCATCGACGAACACGCCCTTCTCGGTCAGCTCGAAACTGGTCCAGTCCCGGTTTTCGAGCATGCCGTGAACATCGCCCTGCGGGCGGTCGTGGATCTTCTTCACATAGGTATCGAAGCCGCCGGTCGCGCCCAGCAGGGCCTCTGCTTCCTTGCGGATCGCGTCGGTCTGCGCCTCGACCGCTTCGGCCCAGGCGAAATCTTCGCGGTCGGCAAAATGGACCAGCGGCAGGCCGTCGTAAAAGAAGGTCTGCGGATTTTGCGGATAGCGGACCGGAACCGGAGCACGGCTTGCCTTGCCCTGCATGATCGCGATCGAGCTGGCAAAGCGCGGGTGCCAGTCCTTGCGCGGAAATCCCTTCGCCGCGAGGCCCTGCTCCAGATGATCCGCGAATTGCTGGTCGAGCCAGCCCATCATCTCGCCGACGTGGCCTGCGATCGGCTCACCGGCCCGACCGAGCCGGTGGAGATGCTGCAGGCCGACATTGTAATAGCCCGATGCTGCGCGGTTGTCGCCAGCGATGAGGTGGTGATCGGCCATCGCGATCATCGCGTCGACATCGCTGCCATCGGCGATCAGCCGGCGCTTTGCCTCGTCCTTAGACATGGCGGGTTGCGGGTTGGGAGTGCTGCTCATCGGTAAAGTGTGACCCGTTCGATCTGGTCGCGCCATTCGGTTTCGTCGTTCGCTGCCATCCGGTCCAGGTCGACCGGAGAGGCTGCGGGATCGTCGACCCACTCGCGCAGGGCCGGTCCACCGTTGATCACGTCGATCGCCAGCCGGTCCAGCTCGTACTCGTAGGGGAAATCGCGCCAGATCCGGTAATCTGGGTAGAGCACGCGGATCGCCTTGAAGGCGAGCGCCTGCAACCGCCACGGGCGGAAATTCCGGTGGTCGTAGAACGGGCCCTCGGCGTGGATCATCAGGCCGTTGCACAACTGGCCCGCGTGTTTGTGGAAGGTCGGTTCGAACCAGCATTCGCGAAGTGCGCAGCCTTTCAGCCAACTTGGTGCGATCCTGCGCATCTCGGCGTGGATGGCGTTGGCGTCGATATCGGGCGCGCCGAACAGCACTTCGAGCGGGCGGGTGGTGCCGCGCCCCTCGCTTAGCGTGGCACCCTCGATCATCACCGTGCCCGCATAGGCGCGCGCCATGTTGACGTTGGCCGCATTGGGCGAAGGATTGATCCATACCCGGCTCTCGGGCCAGCCATGGCCGGGGCCATCGGGCTCCCACCCTTCCATCTCGATCACCCGGTAATCGACGTCGAGCCCGAAATGCTGGATGAACCAGTGGCCCATCTCGCCCATGGTCAGGCCGTGGCGCATCGGCATCGGGCCTGCCCCGACGAAGCTTTCCTGCCCCGGCATCAGCATCGTGCCTTCCACCGGGCGACCGGCGGGATTGGGGCGATCGAGCACCCACACGCTCTTGTTATGCTTCGCCGCCTCTTCCAGCAGGTAGAGCAGCGTGGTGACGAAGGTGTAGATGCGGCAGCCCAGGTCTTGCAGGTCGAACACGAACACATCCGCGCTCGACATCATCTGCCCGGTGGGGCGACGCACCTCGCCATAGAGGCTGAACACGGGGATGCCGTAGGTGGTATCGGTCTCGTCCGCCGTCTCCACCATATTGTCCTGTTTGTCGCCCTTCAGCCCGTGCTGCGGGCCGAACGCGGACGACACGTTCACCCCGGCCGCGACCAGCGCGTCGAGACTGTGCTCCAGATCCCTCGTGACCGATGCCGGGTGGGCAACAAGCGCGACCCGCTTGCCTTCGAGTGGTTTGCGCAAATCCGGCTCTGACAGAAGCCGGTCGATCCCGAATTTCATGCGTGCTGAAGTGCCTCTTTGGGTTTGGCCGGTGCGCTGCTGCCGAAACGGATGGCAAAGCTCATCGGATCATGGAAGTCGGGCTCGTCCCGGCGGTGGGCCATCGACCATAGCGAATGGTGCCCGCCTTCTTCCTCGATCACCGCGCATAGCGAAGCCGAGCTGACCCCGTCCAGCACGCGTGCGGGCAGCCGCACGGTAACCGTGATGACCTGAGGGCCACGCTGGAAATCGATCTGCGGCGGCACCTCGGGCACATAATCGCCGACGCGCTTGCGGTAGGATGCGAATTTGAATGCGGCCCAGTCGCCCGCAGGCGCGAAGTTGAATTCGCGATAGCGCCCGTTCTGGTCGTAGACGAAGAATTCGAGGCAGGTCCGCCGCCACAGATCTTCCTCGCTACGACGCGCGAAGCCGCGCGGCACCACCACCTTGGCCGCCTGGTTGATGCGATAGCGCAGCAGCAGCTCGCCCCCCATCAGGCGCATCATGGTGACCGAAATTCCGCTCACGTCGAGCGGCGGCGTGGTTGGATGTGGCTTCAACCTGTACGTTTGCATTTTCGACCCCCCATGCTAGCGGGCCCGGTCATTCCCCCCGGAGGAACCAGTGCCCACCTATCGATCCGAACTTCTGAACGTGCTCGACCAGCGGCACTATACGCATCAAATCACCGATGCGGAAAGACTTGATTTGCTGGCTTCGCAGCAGATTGTCCCGGGATATGTCGGTTTCGATCCGACCGCGTCCAGCCTGCATGTCGGATCGCTGGTCCAGATCATGCTGCTGCGCCGGTTGCAGCAGACCGGGCACAAGCCGATCGTCGTGATGGGTGGCGGAACCGGCAAGATCGGCGACCCCTCCGGCCGCGACGAGAGCCGCCAGCTGATGACCGACGAAGTGATCGCGACCAATATTGCGAGCATCCGCAAGGTCTTCGAACGCATCCTGACCTTCGCGCCCGAGGGAGAAGAAGGGGGGCCGACCGATGCGGTGATGGTCAACAACGACGAATGGCTGAGCGGCCTCGGCTATCTCGACCTGCTGCGCGAAGTCGGCCCGCACTTCACCATCAACCGGATGCTGACCTTCGAATCGGTGAAGAGCCGGCTCGACCGCGAGCAGCCGCTGACCTTCCTCGAATTCAACTACATGATCCTGCAGGCCTACGATTTCCGCGAGCTGGCGGAGCGGTATGGTTGCCGTCTGCAGATGGGCGGCAGCGATCAGTGGGGCAATATCGTCAACGGGATCGAGCTGACCCGGCGTACCGGCGGGGGCGAACTGTTTGGCTTCACCACCCCGCTGCTGACAACCGCCGACGGCAAGAAGATGGGCAAGACCGCGAGCGGCGCGGTCTGGCTCAACGAGGACATGCTGCCCGCCTACGATTTCTGGCAATTCTGGCGCAATACCGACGACCGCGACGTGGGCCGATTCCTGCGTCTGTTCACCGATATTCCGCTGGACGAAATCGAGCGGCTCGAACGTCTCGAAGGGTCGGAGATAAACGATGCCAAGGTCGCGCTGGCAAACGCGGTGACCGCGCTGGTGCGCGGCGATGAGGCGGCAGCGACGGCCGAGGCGACTGCGCGCGAAACCTTCGCCGGGGGTGCGGGCGGCGACCTGCCCACGCTTTCGGTGGGCGATGGAATGGGCCTGCCCGCAGCGCTGACCGCGCTGGGCTTCACCGGCTCGAACAAGGAAGCCAAGCGCAAGATCGCGGAGGGCGCGGTGCGGCTCGACGACGAGGTGTTGAGCGACCCCGCCACGGTGCTGAGCGTGGCGCCGGGCGAACAGCGGCGTCTTTCGCTCGGGCGCAAGAAACACGCGGTCATTCTCCGCTAGAACCCGCGTAAGTCTCTCGGAAATCATCCTTTTGTCCCGAATTAGGACAAGGGGGTTTAACCCAAAATCAGCCTTTGGGCAGCATAAGTCGGGGCCTTGGAAGTCTCCGTCGGAGCCGTGAGAGGAATACGCAAGTGGCATCGCATCTGAGTGTACCTGACCAGCGGGCGGCGATCCGTCATCCGGTCGATTACGATGTGATCGCGGACTATTTCAGTCGCGGCGATGTGCCGTTCCATATCAGCAATGTGTCCGCCACCGGCTTCATGATCGACAATGCCAGCGATGGTGCGCGTGGCGACCGCGTGATCGTGAGCTTCCCGGTCATCGGCCGGATCGAAGCCTATCTGATCTGGACGAAGGAGAATCGCGCCGGGTTCCAGTTCGAACGGCTGATCAGGGTAGACGATTTCCTGTTGATGATCGACGAGTTGCAGCCCAACCCGCGCCTGCGCCGCCGCCGGTAGCACCGCGCAAGACAAAGCCTGGCTTGACCGGGCCATCCCAGAATTTGCTTTTGTAGCACCCGCGTGCCTGCCATGGCGACCGGGTGACGGCTACCGAAAAACCAGACTCCAGCCCGCTGCGGATCCATAATTTCCGCGCCTACCTGCTCGCCCGATTCTCGATGATCGTGGGCCAGTACGCGATGATGCTGATCATCGGGTGGCAGACCTACACCATCGCGCGCGGCAATGGGCTCAACGCGTTCGAAGCGTCGGGCCAGCTCGCCCTGATCGGGCTGCTGCAGTTCCTCCCGCTGTTCGTGCTCTCGCCCTTCTCCGGCCTGGCGGCGGACCGGTTCAATCGCAAGACCGTGTCGCGGCTCACGATCGGGCTGCAATTTCTAGGCGCGGCCTACCTCGCGTGGACGACTTATTCCGGGCATATCGATCTGACCGCGCTGTTCTCGGTCGCGGTGCTGCTGGGCGTGGTGCGCGCGTTCAACGGGCCCGCCCTGTCCGCACTGGCGCCCAATCTCGTGCCCAAAGCGATTCTCCCCAATGCCATCGCGCTCTCGTCCATCGCGTGGCAGACCGGCATGATCGTAGGGCCAGCGGTCGGCGGCTATGCTTACGACGCGATGCCCGCCCTGCCCTATGCCATCGCGAGCGGCCTGTTTCTGATCGCGATCATCTCCATCAGCACCATCGGCAAGGTGCCGCGCTCGCCGATCAATGGCGCTCAGCATCCGATCGGCCAGATCGTCGATGGCTGGCGCTATGTGATCCAGAACAAGATGGTCCTCGGCGCGATCACGCTCGATCTGATGGCGGTGTTCCTCGCCGGTGCCACCGCGCTGTTTCCGCCGTTTGCCTACGACATTCTGAAGGTGGGCGAGACCGGCCTTGCCCAGCTCGCTGCGGCACCCGCGATCGGTGCGGCGGTTACCGCGCTGTGGTTCAGTTTCCGCCCGCTCAAGAACAATGTCGGGCCCAAGATGCTGTGGGCGGTGGCGCTGTTCGGCGTCGCCACCATCGTCTTCGGCTTTTCGCGCTTCATGCCGCTCAGCCTCGCGATGCTGGTGATCGTGGGCGCGGCGGACATGTTCAGCGTCTATATCCGCCAGTCGCTGATCCAGCTGCACACGCCAGACGAAAAGCGCGGGCGCGTTTCTTCCGCCAGCATGCTCACCATCAGCGCATCGAACGAAGGCGGCGATGCCTTTTCCGGCTTCCTCGCCAGCGTCATCGGCCCGGGCGGAGCGGTGATCTTCGGCGGGGTCGGGGCGATCGTGACGGTTGCGATGTGGAGTCGGATATTCCCGGTTCTGCGGCACACCCGGACCTTCGACCCGCCTGCGTCGTTGGAAGAGGAAACCCCTGAACAGATTTTGCAGGAGAAGATCCCATGAAAGCCGACTCGATCCTCGAAACCATCGGCAACACGCCGCATATCCGCCTCTCGCGCCTGTTTCCCGACCATGATGTGTGGGTGAAGAGCGAGCGTGCGAACCCCGGCGGGTCGATCAAGGACCGGATCGCGCTGGCAATGGTCGAGGACGCCGAAAAATCCGGCAAGCTGAAGCCCGGCGGCACGATCATCGAGCCGACCAGCGGCAATACCGGCATCGGCCTGGCGATGGTCGCCGCGGTCAAGGGCTACAAGCTGGTGCTGGTGATGCCCGAGAGCATGAGCCTCGAGCGCCGTCGCCTGATGCTTGCCTACGGCGCGACCTTCGACCTGACGCCCAAGGAAGGCGGCATGAAGGGCGCCATTGCCCGCGCGCAGGAACTGGTCGGGCAGGACCAGGGCGCATGGATGCCCAGCCAGTTCGATAACGAGAGCAACTGGCAGGTCCACGTACGCACCACCGCCAAGGAAATCCTCGGCGATTTCACCGATCGTCCGGTCGATGCGCTGATCACCGGCGTGGGCACCGGCGGCCACCTTACCGGCTGCGCCGAAGAATTGAAGCGCCACTGGCCGCAGATGAAAGCGTGGGCCGTGGAGCCCGCAGGCTCGCCCGTCATCGGCGGTGGCGAGCCCGGGCCGCACCCGATCCAGGGCATCGGCGCAGGCTTCGTGCCCGAGAACCTGCACACGCAGTCGATCGACGGCGCGATCCAGGTCGATCCCGAGGATGCCAAGGAAATGGCCCGCCGTGCCGCGAGCGAGGAAGGCATGCTGGTTGGCATCTCCAGCGGCGCAACGCTCGCCGCGATCGCCAAGAAGCTGCCCGACCTGGCCGAAGGCTCGCGCGTGCTCGGTTTCAACTACGACACCGGCGAGCGCTATCTGTCGGTCCCGGACTTCCTGCCGGAAGCCTGACCCCTATTACTCCCCTCCCTTGAGGGAGGGGCTGGGGGTGGGTGTACCGCCCTCGACGGACAGCACAGAGCACCCCCACCCCGCCCCTCCCCCACAAAGGGAGGGAGGCGGTGTTTCAAGCAGCCGTTCCGATCACGAGCCGCAGGGGCCCGTCGAAGAACGGCTGCCTGCGCAGATGTCCGTAGCTCGCGTCCCATCTCCCGCTTTCCAGATCGGCAGACAGAGCCGCTTCGAAGCGTTCGACTGCGTCCCGTGGCACCAGGCTCCAGCTGGAACATGCTAGCCGCGCATTCTCATCCAGAAATGCCTCGGGTCGGCCATAATACGCCTCGTTGAAGCCGTCGCGGCAATCTAGCGGGACGGGCACCTGCTCCACCACCACCTTGCCCTCGAAGGCGGCAGCGATGCGTTCGAGCGATGGGAAGCGCCCCGCTTCGATCTCCCGGACTTCGGGGATGTAGTTGGCCAGCCAGTAATCCATCATCGCCGCCGGATCGCACACCAGCAGGACCACCGGCCCTCGAGTCACCCGCCGCATCTCGGCAATCCCCGCTTCCAGATCCGACCACTGATGCACGGTCACTTATGCCATCGACGCATCGAAGCTCTTGTCCTCGAACGGCAGGTCTTCGGCGACTGCGTCTATCGCCCGGGCTAACTGCGCAGGACGCTGCGCCCGCATCGAAGCCGAAGGTTCAACAGCCGTCACCTCGCAGTGGATGGGCTCGTACGATCCGGCGCCCGCACCGACGTTGAGGACGGTTTTCGCATCGCCCAGCGCGCGATGGATTCGCGCAGCGATCACCGGATCGGGCTGGCGGTAACGGCTGTAGGTGCCGCCGATCTCGCTATAATCGACATCTCCCGCGGCTGCCATCGTCTCGTCGTGTGCGCCTCATGCCCTGCCCCCCACGTGGTCCTCGGCAGCGATTTTCCTACTCACACCGCCGCTGCTAGCTTCGCATCGGCTCTTTGAACCTTGAATATAACGACAAACGCGGAGCGCCCTATGTAAAGGGCACCCCGCGTCTGTACTTCATCAACTAAGTCCCAGCATGACGCTGCGACTCGGGGATCAGGCGGCGGTGCTGAAGGCCTCTTCGCCCAGTGCCATCATCGAGTCGCTGCCGCTTTCGATCTTGCGGCGCAGCGCGCCGGCGTCGGGCACGAAGCGGTCCGCGAAGTAGCGCGCGGTGGCGATCTTGGCTTCGTAGAACGCCTTGTCGTCGCTGCCCTCGGCCAGTTTGGCCTTGGCGACGCGGGCCATCTTGACCCACATCAGCATCAGGCAGGCGATGCCCATGATGTGCATGTAGTGATGGGCACCCGCCCCCAGATGATTGGGGTTCTGCATGGCGTTCTGCATGAACCACATGGTCGCGGCTTTCTGCTCGCCGACAGCCTTCTCAAGCGCCTCGGCCAGTTCGGCCATGCCTTCCTCGTCCTTGGCCGAGGCAACTTCGTCGTCGACCAGCTTGAAGAAGGCCTGCACCGCGCGGCCGCCGTGCATCGCCAGCTTGCGCCCGGCGAGGTCCATCGCCTGAATTCCGTTGGTGCCTTCGTAGATCATCGCGATACGCGAATCGCGGACGAACTGCTCCATGCCCCACTCGGCGATGTAGCCGTGCCCGCCGTAGACCTGCTGCATGTTGTTGGCGACGTCGTAGCCCTTGTCGGTGCCGTAGCCCTTGATGACCGGGGTCATCAGGCCGACCAGATCGTCCGCTAGCTGGCGTTCGTCCTCGCCCTGCAACGCATGGCTCAGATCCTGCTGCAGCGCGGTCCATAGTGCGAAGGCGCGCATGCCTTCGTTGAACGCCTTGGCGTCCATCAGCATCCGGCGAACGTCGGGGTGGACGAAGATCGGATCGGCCTTTTCCTCGGGCTCCGCCGGGCCGGTCAGCGCGCGGCCCTGACGGCGGTCGAGCGCGTAGGTGACCGCGTTCTGATAGGAGACTTCGGCCTGGCTGAGGCCCTGGATACCCACACCAAGACGCGCAGCATTCATCATGATGAACATCGCGGCGAGACCCTTGTTCTCCTCGCCAACCATCCAGCCCTTGGCGTCGTCGTAGTTCATGACGCAGGTCGAGTTGCCGTGGATGCCCATCTTGTGTTCGATCGAGCCGCACATCACGCCGTTGCGTGTCCCGATCGAGCCATCGTCGTTGACGAGGAACTTGGGCACCACGAACAGCGAGATACCCTTGGAGCTGTCGGGCGCGCCCGGCGTCTTGGCCAGCACCAGGTGGATGATGTTTTCCGCCATGTCGTGCTCGCCGGCGGAGATGAAAATCTTGGTGCCGGTGATCGCGTAGCTGCCGTCGGCCTGCGGTTCGGCCTTGGTCCGGATGAGGCCCAGATCGGTGCCGCAATGCGGCTCGGTCAGGTTCATCGTCCCGGTCCACTCGCAGGTGACCATCTTGGGCAGGTACTTTTCCTTCTGCTCCTGGCTACCCTTGGCGATCAGCGCCGAGATGGCCCCGTTGGTGAGGCCCGGATACATCCCGAACGCCTGGTTGGCGGAGCTGATCATCTCTTCCATCGCAAAGGCGACGACATGGGGCAGGCCCTGTCCGCCGAATTCTTCGGGCATGGAAAGCGTGCCCCAGCCCGCCTCGCGGAACTGGTCGAGCGCTTCCTTGAAGCCGGTCGGGGTGGTCACCGAACCATCATCGTGCCGGGTGCAGCCCTCCTGGTCGCCGATCTGGTTGAGAGGCTGAAGGACTTCGGCGGTAAACTTGCCCGCCTCGTCGATGATCGACGTCACCATGTCGGTCGTCGCATTCTCGAAACCCGGCAGGTTGCCGTAGCTTTCAAGCTCGAGCATTTCGTTGATGATGAAGCGGAAGTCGCGGGTGGGGGCGGTATAGCTGGGCATCGGGGTGTCCTTTGCGGAGGGGGATTTCGAGGGTTAGTCCTGTTCGATCTGTTCGACGTGATCGATGAAATCGGTCAATTCGGTGATCGAGGAATCGATGTCGTCGCGCTGCTGCTTTAGCTTGGCGACATGGGCACGGCACCGCTCGAGCGTGACGCGACGCTGTTCGACCCGGCCATCGCCAAGGTCGTAGAGGTCGATCATTTCCTTGATCTCGCCCAGGCTGAAGCCGACGTTCTTGGCGCGCATGATCCAGGCAAGCCGTGCGCGATCGCGTTTGGAGTAGATCCGCGACAACCCGTTGCGGGTCGGCGCGATCAGGCCTTCATCCTCGTAGAACCGCAGCGCGCGCGCCGTACAGTCGAACTCGGCGGTCAGATCGGAGATCGAATAGCTTTCACGCTCCTGCGCGTCGGGCCGGTCGAGATGGGCTCCAGCCCCGGTATAAGGTCTTTTGGCAGCGGCTTGGGTCATGCCTTCAGTATATATGCCCTTTACGTAAAGGTCAATTCTCTGCCGGTTTGAGTTGGCCATCGGTCAGCCTGCGATAAAAGCAGCTGCGTGCGCCGGTGTGGCATGCAGGCCCCGCAGGATCGGCGTGGATTACCAAGGCATCCTGATCGCAATCGACCAGAATTTCTCGCACCCGCAACACGTTGCCGCTGGTCTCACCTTTGCACCACAGCTCTCCCCTCGAACGCGAGTGGAAGTGCGCAAGCCCCGTCTCAACCGTGGCGTCGAGCGCTTCACGATCGAGATGCGCGACCATCAGGACGTCGCCCGTTACGGCGTCCACGACGACGCCTGTCAGCAGCCCGTCCGCGCCGAATTTCGGCACGAATTGGGTGCCTAATTCACGTTCCGCATCGTCTATTTCTGTCATGCTATTCCTTCATGTCGCAGTGCGCTCCGCGGCAGATCGATTGTTGCCAATCGACAACACCGGGGCGCGAATCCTTTCGTTTTTGCAACGGCACCGTTGGCAAGTGCCCATCGCTTTGGGAAGACTGCTTTTTGTGGCCGGAGACGGTCACCCTTCAGGCCGAGGCGCCGCGCAGATGCGCCGGGTTCAGGGGGATGCATTTTCCGGATGGGGGTTTTTCCGGAGATGCGAAGACGATGGTTTTGGTCTGCCGATCGGCCTTTCGGGGGAATGGCCGGGCAGTCTTTGAAATTCGTCACGCGGCGCCCGGGATCGTTTCGGTCCCGGGCGTTTCGTTTTCCGGAACCCTTGCAAAACACGCGATCCGTACGGATTTGGCTGCTGCGTCCAGCAAGGCTGCTGTGCACGCGGTGCTGGTCGCGCCGCTGGTGAGCACGTCGTCGACCAGGATGATATGGCGGCCCGCAATGTTCTCGCGGTGTCCCGGCTTTACCCGGATCGCTCCGCGAAGCGCCTCGGCGCGGCTCGCCCTGCCCAGCCCGCCCAGCTTGGGCGTCGCGCGAATCCGTTGCAATCCGTCGACGAGCACCGCATGGCCGCTGTGCTTTGCGATGATGCAGGCGAGCAGCGCCGACTGGTTGTAGCCGCGCTGCCACAGCCGCGTACGATGAAGCGGCACGGGCACCAGCAGCGAATCGCCGGGCACATCGGCAAGCCTGCTTGCCATCAATCGCCCCATCAGCGCCGCAAGCCCGATCCGCCCGCCATGCTTGAACTTGAGCACCAACTGCCGGGCCGAGTCGTTGTAAAGCGTCACCGCCGCGATTCCCGCGTGAATGGGCGGGTGCGCCATACAGTGGCGGCAGACACTTTCCGCGAGGCCCTGCGAAAGCGGCGTCTGGCAAAGGCTGCACGCGGGCTCTCCCGGGAACTCGAAGGTTTCCCAGCAGGCGGCGCAAAGCCCGGGGCCCGCAGCGATTCCTTCGCCGCAAAGCGGGCAGCGCGGAGGATAGACGAAATCGACCAGCGGCCTGAAGGCGGAGGACACTATCTTGCTGGCCATCGTGGGCTATGCTGCTCCCCTGCCCCCATGTAGGCAAGCGCGATGACCGAACGCCCCATCGAACGCCCCATGGAACGCAGCGTCCCCCGGATCTTCTCGCCCGCTCGCAGACAGGTCCGCTACCGTCGCGCGCTCGACCGGCAGCGCGGTGAGAATGCTGCGCGGTTCGTGTTCGACGACATGATCGAGGATGTGCTCGAACGGCTCGACTTTACCCGCGCCGAGCCCGGATCGGCGCTCGTGATCGGCGATGTCACCGGGCAGCTGGCCCCGGAATTGCGCGCTCGCGGGTTCGACGTAGAGAACGCGGGGCCGGATCGGCTCGACGAAGAGCAACCCTTTCCCCGCACTTTTCGCTACATCCTCAACCTCGGCCTGCTCGACACGCTGAACGACCTGCCCGGCGCGCTGGTCCATGCGCGCCATGCGCTGGAGCCGGACGGCATGATGATCGCCCAGTGCCTTGGCGCGGGCACCCTGTCGGCGCTACGGCAGGCGGTTCAGGTCGCGGATGGGAATCGGACCTATGCCCGCATCCACCCGCAGATCGACCGCCCGGCCGCGAGCGGGCTGATGAGCCGCGCAGGGTTCCCCAAACAGGTCGTCGATAGCCGGGTGCTCCACGCCCGATACCGCGAGCCGGGCCGCCTGGTCGCGGACCTGCGTGACCAGGGCTTGACCGGCATCCTCGCGGATGCCCCGCCCGCCTTCACCCGCTCCGAGTGGGCGCGCGCGCAGGCAGGGCTCGAGCCGCTGAGGGAGGAGGACGGGAAGGTCACCGAGACCTTCGAAATCCTCTCCCTCACGGGCTGGAGCTAGGCTTTGCGCAGAGCCGACGCCTTCAGAGCCGCCTGGGCCGCCGCCAGTCGCGCGATCGGTACGCGGAAGGGCGATGCGCTGACATAGTCCAGTCCGACCTGTTCGCAGAACCCGATGCTGGCGGGATCGCCGCCATGCTCGCCGCAAATGCCAAGCTTGAGCTTGGGATCGGTCTTGCGCCCGCGCTCGACCGCGATCTCGACCAGCTGGCCCACGCCATCCACGTCGAGGCTGACGAAGGGATCGCGCGCGAAGATGCCGCGGTCGACATAGGCGCCCAAGAACCGCCCCGCATCGTCGCGGCTCAGCCCCAGTGTGGTCTGCGTCAGGTCGTTGGTCCCGAAGCTGAAGAAGCGCGCTTCCTCCGCGATTTCGCCCGCCATCAGCGCGGCGCGCGGTAGCTCGATCATCGTGCCGACGAGGTATTCGACCCGCGTGCCCTTCTCCGCGAAGACCTCCTCCGCCACCCGGTCCACCAGCGCACGCAGGATCTCCAGCTCGCGCTTGGTCGCGACCAGCGGAATCATCACTTCGGGCAGCGGAGCCTCGCCGCTCTTCTCCTTCACCGCACATACCGCTTCGAAGATGGCGCGTGCCTGCATCTCGTAGATTTCGGGATAGGTAATGCCGAGGCGGCAGCCGCGATGGCCCAGCATCGGGTTGAACTCGTGCAGTTCCGCTACTCGGCGCTTGAGCCGTTCTTCGTCCATGCCCGTCGCTTCGACCAGATCGCTGAAATCGCCTTCGTCGGACGGCAGGAATTCGTGCAGCGGCGGATCGAGCAGGCGGATCGTGCAGGGAAGCCCCGCCATCACTTCGAAGATCGCCTCGAAATCGCTGCGCTGTTCGGGCAGCAGCTTGGCCAGCGCGGCGCGGCGGCCATCCTCACGCTCGGCAAGGATCATCTCGCGCACCGCCATGATCCGGTCGGCATCGAAGAACATGTGCTCGGTCCGGCACAGCCCGATGCCTTCCGCGCCGAAGCTGCGCGCGGTCTTGCAGTCTTCGGGCGTTTCGGCGTTGGTCCGCACGCCCATCCGGCGCGCTTCGTCGGCCCATTCCATCACCTTGGCGAAATCGCCGGCGAGTTCGGGCTCGATCGTGCGCACCTGCCCGCGCATCACCTGCCCGTTGCCGCCATCGAGCGTGATGACGTCGCCTTCGGAAAGTTCGGCCTGGCCGATGCGCACGGTGCGCGCCTTGCGGTCGATCGAAACGCCGCTCGCACCCGAGACGCAAGGGCGGCCCATGCCGCGCGCGACCACCGCCGCGTGGCTGGTCATACCCCCACGTGCGGTCAGGATGCCCTTGGCCGCGTGCATGCCGTGAATGTCTTCGGGCGAGGTTTCGACCCGCACCAGGATCACCGCATCGCCGCGATTGGCCCAAACTTCGGCGGTGTCCGCGTCCAGCGCGATCTTGCCGCTCGCCGCACCGGGCGAGGCCGGGAGGCCGGTGGCGAGAATGTCGCGCGGGGCATCGGGGTCGAGCGTGGGGTGGAGCAGCTGGTCGAGCGCCATCGGGTCGATCCGCAGCACCGCCGTCTTGCGGTCGATCAGGCCTTCGCCTTCCATCTCCACCGCCATCTTGAGCGCGGCCTTGGCGGTGCGCTTGCCATTGCGGGTCTGGAGCAGGAACAGCTGGCCCTGCTGCACCGTGAACTCGATGTCCTGCATATCCTTGTAGTGCTTTTCGAGCAGGTCGAACACGCGGGCTAGTTCTGCGTAAGCTTCGGGCATGGCCTCTTCCATGCTCGGCTTGTCGGCCCCGGCTTCCTCGCGCCGGGCCTTGGTGAGATATTGCGGCGTGCGGATACCCGCCACCACGTCCTCACCCTGCGCGTTCACCAGCCATTCGCCGTAATAGTACTTCTCGCCGGTCGAGGGGTCGCGGGTGAAGGCGACGCCGGTGGCGCTGCTGTCGCCCATATTGCCGAACACCATCGCCTGCACGTTGACCGCCGTGCCCAGATCGTGCGGAATGTCGTTCAACCGGCGGTAAATCTTCGCCCGCTCGCTATCCCAGCTCTCGAACACCGCGCGGATCGCGCCCCACAGCTGCGTGTCGACATCCTGCGGGAACGGCTCGTCCTGCTCGCGCGCGACGATCGCCAGGTATTCGGTGACCAGCTTTTCCCAGTGCTCCGCTTCCATATCGGTATCCGAGAAGAAGCCGTTATCCTCGCGCATGATCTCCAGCGCTTCCTCGAACAGGCCGTGGTCGATCCCGAGCACCACGTCCGAGTACATCTGGATGAACCGGCGGTAGCTGTCCCACGCGAAGCGTGCGTCTCCGCTGGTTTTCGCGAGGCCCTTCACCGTCTCGTCGTTGAGCCCGAGGTTGAGGACCGTGTCCATCATCCCGGGCATCGAGATCGCCGCGCCCGAGCGGACCGAGACCAGCAGCGGATCGGCCGCATCGCCCAGCTTCTTGCCCACGGTCTGCTCGACATGGGCGACGCCCTTCGCCACCGCATCGTGCAGGTCTTCGGGGAAGTCGCCGCCCAGATCGAGGTAGCGCAGGCATTCCTCGGTCGTGATCGTGAAACCGGGGGGAACCGGCAGGCCGATGCTCGCCATTTCGGCAAGGTTCGCGCCCTTGCCACCGGTGATGGTCTTGTCCTTCTGGCGGGCATCGGAATGGTCGGCATTGCCGCCGAAGTGGTAGACTGTCTGGCTCATCTTCGTATTACCCCGGTATTCCGTGAGACACCTGAGACACTGTCCAGGCGCAAATTTCTAGCCCTCGATTTTTCCGAAATCCGCCACCTGGTGGACCGCATCGCGGAACCGCGCGAGCAGGCCGAGCCGTGCGGTTCGCTTGGCCTCGTCATCGTCGTTGACGGTGACGTTTTCGAAGAAATCATCGATCGGCTTCCTCAGGCTGGCGAGCGCGGACATGGCATCGGCAAAACGCTCTTCCTCGACCGCCCGTTCCGCCTGCGGGCCTGCCGCGTCGAGCGCGTCGATCAGCGCCTTCTCGCCCGGTTCGGGCGTGTAGGACAGCGATTTACCATCGAGGTTTTTTTCGCGCTCGGCCATCTGCGCCGCGACGATGTCCTTCATGTCGGGATCGTCGACCAGTACGAGCGGGTCTTCCTCGCCGGTATGCGGCATGCCGTCGTCTGCGCCCTGCCAGTCTTCCTTCTTGAGGATATTGGCGGCGCGCTTGTAGCCTGCGAGCAGATTGGTGCCGTCCTCGGTCTCCATGAAGGACTGGAGCGCGTGAACGCGGGCGAGCAGGCGGACGAGATCGTCCTCCCCGCCGAGCGCGAAGACTGCGTCGATCAGGTCGTGCCGGACGCCCGCTTCGCGCTGCTGGACCTTGAGGCGATCGGCGAAGAAATCCATGACCTCCGGTCCTGCAGAGTCAAATCGCTCAATTAGAACGCGAAACTCATCGAGAAGTTGTGCACGTTTCGGGGACATCGTGCCGATAGTCTCGCCCGCATCGTTGACCATTAGAGTCTTCTCGCCACTCTTTCGAATGTGAGCCCCGCCGCCTTGCCTTACAGACTGCATAATCGCGGAAAGGAAGACATTATCTGTTGGGTCGAACACTCGCTGGAGTGCGCTCGAGAAGGCCTCATGGGTGCCGTTCTTGAATGCGGTTTGGGCTGGCATCCGTAGGCTTGAATTCGTGATCAAGGTCAGAGCGGAAACTGCAGCACGGCGGAGCGCGAACGGATCCTTCGAGCCGGTCGGCTTTTCGTTAATCAAAAAGAATGCGCAAACAGTATCCAGCTTATCCGCCAGGCTCACCGCCACCGTCACCGGAGCAGTCGGCACATCGTCGCCCTGCCCAACCGGCTTGTAGTGATCGCGGATCGCGTCGGCGACAGCATCGGGCAGGCCCTCGGCGCGGGCGTAGTAGCCGCCCATCAGGCCCTGCAGCTCGGGAAATTCGCCGACCATCTCGGTGACGAGATCGGCCTTGCACAGCCGCGCGGCCTGTTCGGCCATGTCGGCGAGCGAAGCCCCTTCCCTTGAGGGAAGGGGTTGGGGATGGGTGTTCGACGCCTGCGAGGTGGGAACCCCCACCCCCGGCCCCTCCCCAACGGGGAGGGGGGAATCGGTGACGATCCCCTCTTCCACCAGCCAGCGGGCAAGCATGGCGACGCGCTCGACCTTGTCGGCGACGGTGCCCAGCTTCTCGTGGAAGGTGATCCGCTTCAGGCCCTCGGCGTGCTCCGCCAGCGTCTTCTTGCGGTCGACATCCCAGAAGAAGCGCGCGTCGGAGAGCCGCGCGGCGAGCACCTTGCGGTTGCCGTCGACGATCCGCGCGCCGCCATCCGCCGCCTCGATATTGGCGGTGCAGATGAAGGCGTTGGCGAGCCGGTTCCCCTCCCGCTCGCGGGAGGGGTTAGGGGTGGGCGAGGCCTGGTCTTCACCAGACCCCCCCCCCGCCCCCCCCCGCGAGCGGGAGGGGAGTTTCGCACACGAAATACTTCTGGTTGACCCGCGCGGTGAGCTGGATCGTTTCGGGCGGGACTTCGAGGAAATCCTCCTCGAACCGGCCGAGCAGCGGGATCGGCCATTCGGTCAGTCCGGCATTCTCGACCACCAGCCCCTCGTCCTCGACAAGGCTCAGCCCGGCCTCGGACGCGACCTGCGCGGCGCCGTCGCGGATCAGAGCGGCGCGCTCCTCGTGGTCGACGATCACATGCGCGGCGCGCAGCTTCATCGCGTAATCGTCCGCATCGCCGATGGTGATGTCGCCCGAGTGGTGGAAGCGGTGCCCCAGCGTGACCGCGCCAGAGGTAACGCCATGCACCTCGCACTCGACCACATCGCTGCCCAGCAGCGCGACGATGCCCGACAGCGGGCGCACCCAGCGCAAGGACTCGGTGCTGATCGAGGCCGCGCCCCAGCGCATCGACTTGGGCCACGCGAAGTCGCGGATGATCGCGGGGATGGCGTCGGCCAGAACGTCCTTCACCGCCCTGCCCGGCGTGTCGATCACCGCAAAATACGTCTCGCGGCCCTTCACTTCGCGCACTTCCAGCTGGTCGCGCGTCACGTTGTTCTTGCGGCAGAACCCGTCCACCGCCTGATCGGGCGCGCCCACCGGAGGCCCCTTGGCTTCCTCGCTCACGGCCTGTGTCTCGGTCGGCAGCCCGCGTGCAATCAGCGCGAGGCGGCGCGGGGTGGACCACACGGTGATCTCGCCCATCGCGACGCCCGCCGCATCCATCTCGCGGCGGAACAGCTTTTCCAGTTCCTTGCGCGCACCCGCCTGCATCCGCGCGGGGATTTCTTCGGACCGCAGTTCGAGGAGGAAGTCGGCCATTAGAGCGACCACTCCGGATATTTCTCGGCCCACTCGGGCGCTTTCAGTTCGGCGTATTTCTCGCAGGACCCGCGCGCGAGGTCGCGCACGCGGCCCATGTAGCTCGCGCGTTCCTGCACCGAAATCACGCCGCGCGCCTGCAACAGGTTGAAGATGTGGCTCGCCTCCACCGCCTGCTCGTAGGCGGCAAGCGGCACGTCGTTGGAGAGCGCATTCTCGCACTCCTTCTCCGCCTTGGCGAACAGGTCGAATAGCGCGTCGGTTTCGGCGACCTCGAAGTTCCATTTCGACATCTGCTTCTCGTTTTCGAGAAACACGTCGCCATAGGTCGTCCCGCGACCGTTGAAGTTCAGGTCGTAAACGCTGTCGACACCCTGGATATACATCGCGAGCCGCTCCAGCCCGTAGGTCAGTTCGCCCGCCACCGGCTTGCAGTCGAAGCCGCCCATCTGCTGGAAATAGGTGAACTGGGTGACTTCCATCCCGTCGCACCAGACCTCCCAGCCCAGCCCCCATGCGCCGAGCGTGGGCGATTCCCAGTCATCCTCGACGAAGCGGATATCGTGCCCCAGCGGATCGATCCCGATCACCCGCAGCGATTCCAGATAGAGCTCCTGGATGTCGGGCGGGCTCGGCTTCAGGATCACCTGATACTGGTAGTAGTGCTGCAGCCGGTTGGGATTCTCGCCATAGCGGCCATCGGTCGGCCGACGGCACGGCTGCACGAACGCGGCATTCCAGGGCTCCGGCCCCAGCGCGCGCAGCGTGGTTGCGGTGTGGAATGTGCCCGCCCCCATCCGCATATCGTAGGGTTGCAGGATGACACACCCTTGCGCGCTCCAGAAATCGTGGAGCGCAAGGATCATGTCTTGGAAACTGGACTGCGGGGACCGGCTCATGGTGCGAGCGGCCATGGCGAAGCCGCGCGACAGCGTCAACGGCGTGAACGGTGAAAGATTCGCAAGAGCGCGGGCGGCCGACGCACCGCTATCCGGCTGTGTGTCCATTGGTTGCGGCGGAATGTTTCCCTTTAAAAGAGTGAGATAGGATCTCCCTCCAGCTTTTTTGTAAGGAATATCGGTCTTAATGTCAGGTAGTGTTGACAGGGCGTGCGAATCGAGCCATATAGTCAGCACAACCTGACATACCGGAAGGTTGGCATGACCATTGGACCCAATATCCAAAAAGGAATGAACTGATGAAAACCCGTATCCTGACCGCCGCCCTGTTCGCTGCCGCCCTCGTCCCCGCCAACGCATCGGCGCACTCCCGCTCAATCGAAATCGACACCGGCAACTTCGACCTCTCGACCCAGGCGGGGCGTGACATGCTCGACGCACGGATCGACAGCGCGGTCCGCAATGTCTGCCGCAGCGGACAGCGCGGTGTCGCAGCGCGCCTCGAAATGCAGGCGTGCGCGGCAGATATTCGCAGCGCGGTGAAGCCGCAGATCGAACTGGCCATGGCCGATGCGCGCGGCGCGCAGCTCGCCGGTCTGACCATCGATCCGGAAGCGTGAGCCCTACCGGGCGGAGCCGGCGCCCCAAAGCCAGCTCCGCCCACTCCATTCTGACATCCAGGCCTTCAGGCCGCATGCACACAGAGCCCGCGATGAAACGAAACAAACCGACTTGCAGCCGTCCGCTCCCCCGTGACGAGGCGATTGCATTGTGGATCAGCGTCGCGACCTGCATCGCGGCTGCGGCCAGTCCAGTTCTCGCCTGACAACGGGCCGACGAGGAGGGTTTCCGAGATGACCGACATCCAGACCAAAACGCAGCATCCCCTTTGGAAGCGCGTCGCCGCCACCGCCTTTGTCGTGCTTGCCGGCTATGGTGCGGGCAATATCCTAGCGAAGATCGCCATATTCGGTTGGAACGCCGCATGACCCGAGACAAGCGTACGCGCCTGTATCTCACCGCCGCGTTGATGGGCTTCGCCGCGACCATTCTGATGGTGGTTTCGCAAATCCTCGACTGGCCCGACTTCGTTGCTGGGCTGAGCGTCGGCGTACTGCTGGTCAGCCTGGTGATGCTGTTGCTGCGGCGGTTTCGCGACGAATATATCGAGCAGCTGTGGAACAGCGGGACCGGCTTCGCCTTCGTGGCAGTTGTGACGACCTTCGCGTTTTCCCCCTTCATCGAAGGATTTGTGGAAGGGGTGACCAGATCGGCCCGGGACCAGATGATCACTCCCGAGTTCGTGGGCCCGATCGCACTCATCGCCTTCTTCGTCGGCTTCCACCTCAAATGGCTGAGGAGCAGCTTATGAAGAACCGCCTCAAAGTCCTTCGCGCCGAACGCGACTGGAGCCAGGCGGAGCTGGCCGGGCGGCTCGACGTGTCGCGCCAGGCGGTCAATGCGATCGAGACCGGCAAGCACGACCCCTCGCTGGGCCTCGCCTTCAAGATCTCGCGCGTCTTCGACATGCCGATCGAAACCATTTTCCTCGAAGAGGAGGACTGACAATGGACCACGAACTGGACGATACCCCCAATCCGGGCGAAGCGCGCACCCGTGCACGCTTGCGCCGCAAGTGGGCCTTCCTGATCTTCGCCGGGCTGGTCGGCGCGGTGATCGGCGCGCTGCTTTCCGGGCTCGAGAACGGGGAAGGCAACTTCCTCATCGGAAAGATAGAAATGCTGACCATGCCTGCATGGGCGGCCATCGCGATGGCGGCGGCGTTCTTCTTCGCCTTCGCGGTGCTGCCGGTCTGGGGATTTACCCAGATCGACGACTACCAGATGCGCCAGAACCTGATCGGCTATGCCGGTGGCTGCATTGGAGCCGTTGCCGGATACCCCATCTGGGCGGTGCTCGCGATGGGTGGGCTGGTGCCACACCCCACTGCTTTCGGAATCTTCGTAATCGCCTTTACCCTTACGATCCTGACATTTCTCGTCGCCAAACTGCGTGGCTAGGCCGAGGCATCGCTGCCTCACCCTCGTCCTCGCCCATCCCCTTCTCAAAGGAGCACACAACATGCTTGCCAGAGTTACCCGCAGCACCCTGTTCGGCCTCGCCGCCGCCTTCTCCCTCACCACCGGCGCGATCGCGCAGGACGCCCCGGCGCTGTGGCGCGTCGCGGACGAGGATACGACCATCTACCTGTTCGGCACGGTCCACGCCCTGCCGTCCGACATCGACTGGTACAGCGGCCCGGTGAAGACCGCGCTGGACGAGAGCGGCACCCTCGTCACCGAAATCGACATGAGCCCGGAAGCGCTGGCCCAGATCGGCCCAGTGATTCAGGAAATCGCGATCCTGCCGCAGGGAACCAGCCTGCGCGAGATGATGAGCGAGGAGCAACGGGAGACCTATGAGACAGCGATGGCCTCGCTCGGCGTTCCGCCCGAAGCATTCGACACTCTCGAACCCTGGTTTGCGGCGCTGCAATTGAGCAACATTGCCCTCGCCAAGTCCGGCTTCCAGCCGCAGAACGGCACCGAAGCGGTGCTTGAGGCCACCATCGGCGATAAAATGGGTCGCGATGCTCTGGAGACGGCGCGCTACCAGTTCTCGATCTTCGACGGGTTGCCGATGGATGCGCAGCTCGATTACCTGATCGAAACCGCAGCGGAGATCGACACGCTCGGCCCGATGCTGGAGCAGATGATAACGGAATGGGCCGAAGGCGATGTCGATGCGCTCGGCCACCTTCTCAATGATTCGCTCGAATCCGAGCCCGTGCTTGCCGAGCGGCTGCTGTATGCCCGCAATGCCAACTGGGCGGTGTGGATCGACGACCGGCTCGATACGCCGGGCACGATCTTCATCGCGGTCGGTGCCGGGCACCTTGCCGGGACCAACAAGCTGCAGGATCTGCTGGCAGAGCGCGGCATCCAGGCGGTGCGGGTGCAGTGACCATTCGCGCCGCGATCCTCGCGCTGCTGACGCTGCTGGTCGCGGCCTGCGGCCAGCCCGACAAGCAGCCCCCGGTTGCCCCGGACGATCCTAACCCGCTGCTGTGGGAGATCGCCCGGGCCGACGGGACCAGCGCAGGCTGGCTGATCGGCACCATCCACGCGCTGCCCGATGGCGTGGACTGGCGCACGCCCGCTGTCGACACCGCAATCGCGCAGGCAGGCGTGCTCGCGGTAGAAATCGCCGAACTGGATGATCAGCGTGCGGTGACCAGTGCTTTCAAACCGCTCGCCTACTCTCCCGGCCAGCCGCCGCTGCTCTCCCGCGTGCCCGCCAACCAGCGCGAGAGCCTGTCCGCGCTGGTCGCCGACACGCCCTACGGGCTCGACGATTTTCGTGGCATCGAAAGCTGGGGCGCGGCGCTGATCCTCTCCCAGTCGGTCGACACCGGGGCCGACGCCGCGAATGGGATCGACCGCGCGCTGATCCGCGATTTCGCCGGTCGGCGCGTGGTCGAGCTTGAAGGCGCGGTGCGCCAGTTTGCCGTGTTCGACGGTCTTTCTGAACGGGCCCAGCGCGCGATGCTGGGCGCGATCGTGGACGAGGCCGAAGCCGAGGTGGATCAGCGCCAGCGCCCGATCCGGCTCTACCTCCAGGGCGATGAGGCCGGGCTGGCCGCGCTCACCCGCGAAGGCCTGCTGGCGGACGACGAGATCCGCGAAGCGCTGCTGGAGCGGCGCAATGCCGCATGGATGCCGCGCATCACCCGCTTGCTCGAGAGCGACAGCCGCCCGCTGATCGCGGTGGGGGCAGCGCACATGGTCGGCACGGACGGGCTGGTCGCGCTGATCGAGGCGCGCGGTTACACCGTGCGCCGGGTGCGCTAAGGCGGGTTGCTTTCCTGCGGCTTTGCCCGTAACAGCGCGCGCCTCGGCGCCATGTGCATCCCTGGAGGCGTGGCGAGACCGAGCAAGTATCAGCATTTCGAAAGGTAGTATACGATGAGCGACGCTCTGACCCTGCCGGCCGAGACGCGCGACCGGGCTGGCAAGGGAGCCTCCCGGGCACTGCGTCGCGAAGGCCGTGTCCCCGCCGTGATCTATGGCGGCAAGGAAGAACCCACCCCGATCCACATCGAGGAGCGGCTGCTGGCCCGCCAGCTCGACACCGGTCACTTCATGAACTCGATCATCGAGATCGAGCTCGACGGCAAGAAAGTGCGCACCCTGCCCAAGGATGTTGCGCTGCACCCCGTCACCGACCGTCCCGAACACGTGGATTTCCTGCGTCTGACCAAGGGCGCTAAGGTGGATGTGAGCGTTCCCGTCGTGTTCGTCGACGAAGAGCTTTCGCCCGGCCTCAAGAAGGGTGGCGTGCTCAACGTCGTCCGTCACGAGCTGGAACTGGTCTGCGAAGCGGACAAGATCCCCGGCGAGATCACGATCAGCGTCAAGGGCAAGGAAGTCGGCGACTCGATCCACATCAGCGAAGTCGACCTGCCCGCAGGCAGCACGTCGGCGATTACCGATCGCGACTTCACCATCGCGACCTTCGTCGCTCCGTCGGCGCTCAAGAAGGCCGAAGGCGCCGAAGGTGCCGAGGACGAGGTCACCGAGACCGAAGTCATCGAGCAGCACGCCGAGACGGTTGAAGGCGAAGACGATCAGGTGGTCGACGGCGAATAAGCCACTCTGCCAAGACACACCAAAACGCCGGGCATCCTTCGCAGGTTGTCCGGCGTTTTGTTTTTGGAGAGAAAATATGGACGCTGCGCAGACCTTTCTAGATGTCACGCCGCAGGCCGGCGCACGCTTTTTCGGCAGCGCCGACGATGGACCCGTGGTCATGCTCAACCTGCTGCGGTTTCACGAGTGTGCCGACTATTCGCAGGCGCCCGATCTGGAACCCGATGGCGGGGTCAGCGGTGCGCAGGCCTATGCGCTGTACATGGAGCAGATCGAACCGCTGCTGCAGGCCAGCGGCGGCGAGCTTCTTTTCGCAGGCAAGGCCGACGCGTTCCTGATCGGACCGCAGGACGAGGTGTGGGATTTTGCGATGCTGGTGAAGCAGGCGAGTAAAGCCAGCTTCATGGGTTTCGCCTCCGATCCCGAGGCTCAGCGCGTCACCCGGCACCGTACCGCTGCGATATGCGATTCACGCCTGCTGCCACTCTGGGCCGGGACCATGCCCGTCTAAGAAACTGTCAACGGCAGGGGGTTTTGCTTTTCCCTTGCGACCCATTAGGGCGCTGGCCATGCAAATCTGGACCGGCCTCGGCAATCCTGGACCGCGCTACGCGCTCCACCGGCACAATATCGGCTTCATGGCGTGCGACGTCATCGCCGAAACGCACGATTTCGGCCCCGTGCAGAAGAAGTTCCAGGGCTGGGTGCAGGAAGGCCGGATCGGCAGCCAGAAGGTCCTGCTGCTCAAGCCTGCGACCTTCATGAACGAGAGCGGCCGCGCGGTCGCCGAGGCGCTGCGGTTCTACAAGCTGGAGCCCGAGGCGCTGACCGTGTTTCACGACGAGCTCGACCTCGCGCCGTTCAAGGTGAAGGTGCGGATGGGCGGCGGGCTCGCCGGGCACAATGGGTTGCGCAGCATCAACCAGCATCTCGGCCCGGACTTTCGCCGCGTGCGGATCGGTATCGGCCATCCCGGGCACAAGGACCGGGTGACCGGCCACGTGCTGGGCAACTACGCCAAGGCGGAGATGGACGATCTCGCGGGCCTGCTCGGTGCGATGGCGAGCGAGGCGCAATGGCTCGCCGATGGCGACGATGCGCGCTTCATGAACGACGTCGCGCTCCGGATGCAGGACTGAGCCGCGCGATGCCGGGCCGCGCGACCCTGCTGGCGCTGCTGACCGGACAAACGCTGTTCTTCACCGCAGTCGGCGTCGCCCTGTGGACGCTGTCGGGCCGCCCCGCCCGGTCCTTCGTCACCTTCGGCCAGGACGAATTCCTTATCGGAGCCCTGCTGGCAGGCGTCCTCGTCCTGCTGGCGGCAGCGACATTCTACGGCCTGCCGAAAGTCGCCGAATACCTGATCCGCGCACAGGCGGATAACTTCGCCTTCCTCGAAAAGCCGCTGCCCTTCCCCGCGATCGTGTGGATTTCGCTGGGCGCAGGGATTGGCGAGGAAGCGCTGTTTCGCGCAGGCGTGCAGACGCTGGCGGCCGACTATGTGGGCGCCCCGCTGGCCATTGCGCTGGGCGCCGCGCTGTTTGCGGTTGTGCATTTCGCCAAGCCGACGGTGGCGGCAATCATCCTCGTCATCGGGGTGGTCTTCGGCTGTGTGTTCTGGATTACCGGATCATTGCTGGCGGTAATGATCGGCCACGCGCTCTACGATGTGTTCGCCTTGTGGTATGTGCAGAAGGAGATGCACCGGCTCGGCGTGTTCGGGCAGGATGACAGGTCAACATCATCGACGGAGTAAGCCCATGCCCGCCCTCACCCGCCGCACCCTGCTTGCTGGAGCCGCCGCGACCGGCGTGCTTACCGCCACCGCCACCGCCACCCGCGCGCAGGGCGCAATCGCATCGACGACCCCCAACCTTTTCGGAAAGAGCGTGCTGATTACCGGCTGTTCGTCGGGCTTCGGTCGCCTCGGGGCGGAGCACTACGCAAGGCTGGGCGCGAAGGTATTCGCGACGATGCGCAACCTCCCCCGGCCGGAGGCGGAGCAACTGCGCGTGCTGGCGGCGGAGAAGAACCTCGACATCACCGTGATCGAGATCGACGTCCTGTCGGACGAACTGGTTGCCGCCGGAGTTGCCGAGGCGGAGCGGCTGAATGGCGGCGGGATCGACGTGCTGGTCAACAATGCCGGGATCGGTGTTTCGGGCCCAATCGAAGTGCAGGACATGGAGGCGACCGAGCTGATCTTCGGCACCAACGTGCTCGGCGCGCATCGCATGGCGCGTGCCGTCTTGCCCGGGATGCGCAGCAAGGGGAGCGGGCTGATCGTGCCTATCTCCAGCCAGCTCGGCCGGGTCATCGTACCTTATTCGGGGCATTATTCGCCCACCAAGTTCGCGCTGGAAGCAATGAGCGAGGCAATGGCTTACGAACTGGTGCCGCACGGCATCGAAGTCTCGATCATAGAGCCCGGTGGCTACCCGACCGAAGTCTGGGTCAACCGCAATCGCTATACCGGAGCGCTGAAGGAGCGGGCCGAGGAGATTCACACCAGCGGCTATCCTCAGGTGGTCGCCTCGATGGGTGAGGAAGACGGCTCGGGCCGCAGCGCCGACCCGATGGATATCCCGCGCGCCATCGCGCAGATCATCGCCATGCCCGGCGGCACTCGGCCGCTGCGGACCGCGGTTCATCCCGGTTCCAAGCCGCAGATAAAAATCAACGAGGTGACGGCCGCGACGCAGGTCGGATGGCTCGGCGCGTCGGGTTACGGCCCGCTGATCAATGCGGTGCACAATGTCGATTAGTCCACTCCGATCGTGGGTGGGCGCGCTCGCGTTCGGCTCACTGGCGGCCAGCCCTGCCGCGCTCTACGCAAAGGCCGAAACGCGCTGCGGATGGCTGGTCAACCCGACTCCCGCCAACTGGTGGCTGATCGACGCCGACGGTGAATGGACCATTGGTGCGCAGGGCGGCTACCAGGCGCCCGGCTTCGATGAAGCGCCTTGGGACGGCACTCGCGAACAGGTGCCGGTCAACGGCAATTACGGCTATGAATGCGCGTGCATGGCGGTTACGAGCGACGCCGATACGATGACCATCACGCGCGTCATGTCGATCCGCTCCAAGCCGCTCTCGGCGTGCACGCAGGATCGCAAGCTTCCTTCGATGGAAGGCTGATGCGCCAGACCAGACTCTAAGGATTATCATGGGTTTCAAATGCGGTATCGTCGGCCTGCCCAATGTCGGCAAGTCGACCTTGTTCAACGCCCTCACGCAGACGCAGGCCGCGCAGGCCGCGAACTATCCCTTCTGCACGATCGAGCCCAATGTCGGCCAGGTCGCGGTGCCCGACGACCGGCTCGACAAGATTGCGGCCATCGGAAAGAGCGGCAAGATCATCCACACGCAACTCGCCTTCGTCGATATTGCGGGCCTCGTTAAGGGCGCGAGCAAGGGCGAAGGCCTGGGCAACCAGTTTCTCGCCAATATTCGCGAAGTCGATGCCATCGTCCACGTTCTGCGGTGCTTCGAGGATGACGACATCCAGCACGTCAACAACAAGGTCGATCCGATCGCCGATGCCGAAGTGGTCGAGACCGAGCTGATGCTGGCCGACCTCGAAAGCGTCGAGAAGCGCGTCGAGAATGCCAAGCGCCGGGCAACCAGTGGCGACAAGGAAGCCAAAGTGCTGGTCAGCGTGCTCGGCCAGGCGCTGGAACTCCTCAAGGAAGGCAAGCCCGCACGTCTGGTCGAACCGGGCGACGAGGAAGAAGAACGGTTGTTCGAACAGGCGCAGCTGCTGACCGCCAAACCGGTGCTCTACGTCTGCAACGTGGCCGAGGAAGACGCGGCCGAGGGCAACGCGCTGTCGAAGCTGGTGGCCGAGAAGGCCGCAGCCGAGGGTGCGCAATCGGTGGTCGTCTCAGCCGCGATCGAGTCCGAACTGGTCGAGATGGAGCCCGAAGACCGCAGCGAATACCTGAGCGAGCTCGGGCTGGAAGAAAGCGGTTTGGCAAAAATCATCCGCGCCGGATACAAACTGCTCGGCCTGCAGACCTTCTTCACCGTCGGGCCGAAGGAAGCGCGCGCCTGGACCTTCCCCGCGGGCGCCAAGGCCCCGCAGGCAGCGGGCGAGATTCACACCGATTTCGAACGCGGCTTCATCCGCGCCGAGACCATCGCCTATGACGATTACGTCGAACTGGGCGGCGAAGCGGGTGCGAAGGAAGCGGGCAAGCTGCGGCAGGAGGGCAAGGAATACCTCGTGCAGGACGGCGACATCCTGATGTTCAAATTTAACGTCTGAAGCTTTTCGGCACGATCGTGCCGCCCCGGCGTTGGGTCGAAAACAACGGCAAAAACAGGGGCTCACGCAACATGGTCGACAAATCCGAGAAGTTCAGTTGGCTGGTACGGGTGGGCTATTTCAGCCGCGCGGTGCTTTATACCGTGGTCGGGCTGATCGCCCTCACCAGTGCGGGGCGCATTGCCGAAGGCACGGCGGGCATCTTCAAGGCGATCGAGGATTTCCCTGCGGGGATCGCGATCCTGTGGGTCATGGTGTTCGGCCTGCTGGGCTATGCCTTGTTCCGCTTCTGCTCGCCCCTGTTCGATATCGAGAACGAGGGGTCTGACGCCAAGGGCTGGGGCAAGCGGATCGGACATGCAGGTAGCGCGATCGGCCACCTTGCGCTGGCATGGTCCGCCTTCAAGTTCGCGACCAACAGGAATTCCGGCGGCGGCGGCGCGCAAGAGGCCGCTGCGGGCGTGCTCGGCGTCGAGTTCGGCGGAATCGTGATCGGCCTGCTGGGCCTCACCTTCTTCATCGCCGCGTTCAACCAGGCGAAGAAGGGCATCACCGGAAGCTTCATGAATCGCATCAGCCCGCAGGCGCCCGACTTTACCCGCTGGCTTGGCGGTGCGGGCTACCTGGCCCGTGCGGTGGTGTTCTGGGTCATCGGTTGGTCGCTGGTCGGTGCGGGTTTCCTCTCGCAAGGCAGCGATCAGGTGAAGACGATCGGCGATGCCGTGGCCAGCCTTGCCGATGACGGCATCTGGTTCACCATTACTGCGATCGGCTTGCTGCTGTTCGGCCTCTTCAGCTTCATCCTTGCCCGCTACCGGATCATTCCGGACCTTGGGTCGGACGGCAAGGTGCCCGAATTCCGAGCCGGGTAAGAACGCCCCGGACTTGTAACACGAACGCCCTAGCGGGTCTGGCATGACCATGATTGCCAGGCTCGCCGGGGCGTTGCTGCTTGCAGCGCTCGCCGCTTTTCCGACCTTTGCAGGCGCCCAGCCCGCTCTTGTACTGTCTGCCCCCGCACAGGTCGCGCAGAACCGGACACAAGACCGGCCCGCCACCATTCTCATCTCGATCGACGGCTTTCGCGCCGATTATCTCGAGCGTGGCCTTACTCCGAACCTCTCAGCCCTTGCTGCGCGCGGCGTCACCGCACCGATGCAGCCTTCCTTTCCGACCAAGACCTTCCCCAATCACTATACCATTGTGACGGGCCTGCGCCCCGATCGTCACGGGATTGTGTCGAACAACATGCTCGATCCGCGGCGCCCGGGCGTTCGCTTCAGCCTCGGCAATCCCGACCAGGCGCTCGATCCCTTCTGGTGGGAAGAGGGCGAGCCGCTGTGGATCACCGCAGAGCGCGCGGGCATCCGCACCGCTACGGAATTCTGGCCCGGCAGCGAGGCCGCGATCCATGATCTGCGCCCGTCCGACTGGCACCGGTTCGACCAGCACGTGAGCAACCGCCAACGCGTGGAGACCGTGCTCGACTGGATGCGCCGTCCGGCCGATGTCCGTCCGGCCTTCGTCACGCTCTATTTCGATATCGTCGACACCCAGGGCCATCGCTTCGGCCCCGACAGCGCGGAGCTGAACGCCGCGCTGGCCGAGGTGGACAGCCAGATCGGCTATCTGATCGACGGCCTCGTCGAGATGGGTCGGGCAACCGACATGGTCGTCGTGTCGGATCACGGCATGCGCGCGGTGGACGAGACGCGGGTCATTCAGCTCGACGAATTGCTCGACCCGCAAAGCTACCTGCTGATCGACGGCGGCCCCTTCGCATCGATCGAACCTGCGGCGGGCACCGACCGGATCGTCCACGGTGCCCTTCTGGCGCAGCACGAACATATGGACTGCTGGGAGCGCGAGGATATCCCGCAGCGGTTCGCCTACGGACGCAACCCGCGTGTCGGTGCGATCCTGTGCCTGGCCGAGCCGGGCTGGATCATCATTCAGGGCACGCCGCGCCATCCGGTAGCGGGTGGCAGCCATGGCTGGGACAATGCCGACCCGCAGATGCAGGCGCTGTTCATCGCCGCCGGTCCGCGTATCTCCGCGACCACGCCGGTGACCAATCTCGAGAACGTGGACGTCTACGCCCTGCTCGCCGCGCTGGTGGGGGTGGCTCCCATGCCCCATGACGGCGACGAGGATGCGCTGGTCCTGTTCGCCGCACCCGCGCCCTGACATCGGCCCCGCTTGAAAAATACCCCCACGGGGTATATTTGAGCGGGCATGGCAAAGACCGCAAAACTCTATCGCATGGTGATGGACAAGCACGTGTGCCCCTACGGCACGAAGTCCAAATGGCTGCTCGAGAAGAAGGGCTACCAGGTCGAGGATCATCATCTCGTCACCCGCGAGGAGACGGATGCTTTCAAGAACGAGCACGGGATCAAGACGACGCCGCAGACCTTCATCCATGGCGAGCGGGTCGGCGGATACGAGGCGCTGCGCAAGTTCCTCGGCAAGCAGGTCAAGAACCCCGACCAGACCAGCTATCGCCCCGTGCTGGCGGTGTTCGCGGTCGCGGCGGCCTTTGCCGTCACGCTCAGTCTCGGCCTGCTCGATGGCCTCACCCTGCGCACGATCGAATGGTTCGTCGCTTTCTCGATGGGCATGCTCGCCATGCTAAAATTGCAGGATGTCGAGCAATTCTCGACCATGTTCGTCGGCTACGACCTGCTGGGGCGCAAATGGGTGCCTTACGCGTACGCCTATCCCTATCTTGAGGCGACGGCGGCGGTGCTGATGGCCGCGCACCTGCTTCCGTGGCTGTCGATCCCCATCGCTTTATTCATCGGCACAGTCGGCGCTCTCAGCGTGTTCTACGCGGTCTACGTGCAGAAGCGCGAAATCAAGTGCGCCTGCGTCGGCGGGGGCGGCAACGTGCCGCTCGGCTTTGTTTCGCTGACCGAGAACCTCGCGATGATTGCCATGGGAATCTGGATGCTGCTACGCGCGCTTCTCTGACCAGCGGAAGGCATGCGCACATGAAGTATTTCGAGGATCTGGAAATCGGAACCAAGGCGTCTTTCGGGCACTACGAGGTGACCCGTGAGGAAGTGATCGAGTTCGCTTCCAAGTACGACCCGCAGCCATTCCACCTCGATGACGAAGCTGCAGCGCAGACCTATTTCGGGCGGCTCTCCGCCAGCGGATGGCATACCTGCGCGATGACCATGCGGATGATGGTCGAACATTTCTCGGGCGAGCGGATGGCCTCTCTCGGCTCGCCCGGGATCGACGAAATGCGCTGGCACAAGCCGGTCTATCCGGGCGACACGCTGCGGGTGGAATCCGAGCTGATCGAGAAAAGGCAGTCAGAGTCCAAGCCCCACATGGGCTTTACCAAGACGCGGCAAACCACCTTCAACCAGCATGGCGAACCGGTGATGTCGATGATCGGCAACGGCATCATCCGGGTGCGCGATTCCGACGCTGTCGCCGACTAGAGCTCAGCCGCCGCAGCCCACGCGGCCCTCGCTCCTCGCCACTTCGCGGTCGTATCCATCGGCCATGGTTAGAGTCGCGGGCGCAGCCCAGGACGCCTCGCTTTCGCCTTCCTTTCTGGCCTGATCGATGGCGATGCTCAGCGAATATTCGCGCCCGTCGTACTGCTCGCGCGTGCCGAACGGCCCCTCCTTGGTGCCAGCGTCCGCGGCCAGCCGCTGGATGCTGCCTTCGTATTTGACGAAGCCCACACCGTCACTCAGAATCGCAAAGGGGTCTTCCTCGCCACCGGGCGTGAAGGAACACCCCGTCCCCGTCATCGCGCTGTTTTCCACGATGTCCACATAGGTGATCGGCTGGAGCGCCAGTTCGACCGGTGGCGGCGTCTGCTGAGCCAGCACTTGTGCGACGGCCTCCGCATCCGCGCGGTCCTGCGCCTCGGTACTGGCAGGCTCCCCACCGCAGCCCGCCAGCCCCGATCCCGCAAAAGCCAGCGCCAGCAACCCGACCGCGTGCAACCCAACTCGCATCAATGTCTCCCGAACAGTTTCTCTACTTCTTCCATCGACAGCTTGACCCATGTCGGGCGACCGTGATTGCATTGGCCGGAACGTGGAGTTCGCTCCATCTCGCGCAGCAGCGCATTCATCTCCTCGACGCGCAGCGTGCGCCCTGCCCTGACCGAACCATGGCAAGCCATTGTTGCCAAAACGTATTCTATCTTCTCGTTGAGCAACAGGGAGCCACCCTCCCCGTCCACGCCATTGGTCGCCAGATCGTCCGCAATATCGCGTAACAGCGCGTGCGGGTCCGCCTTGGGCAGGGCGTGCGGCAGGCTGCGAACCAGCATGGCAGCGGGCCCGAAGCGCTCGATCGCGAGGCCCATGCGGTCGAGATCCGTGGCGATTGCTTCGAGTCGGTCGCATTCGGCCTCTGACAGTTCGACCACCTCGGGCATCAGCAGCGCCTGGCTGCGCGCGGTGGCGCTACCCGCGTCCGCGCTGCGCAGCCGTTCGAGGGTGAGGCGCTCGTGAGCGGCGTGCTGGTCGACCAGCACCAGTCCGTCGCCAGCCTCGGCGACGATATAGGTGTTGGCGATCTGCCCGCGCGCGATGCCGAGCGGATAGTCGCGCGCCTCCTGCGGCAGCGGAGCGGCTTCCTCCGCCCGGCCGGCGGGCAGGGCCTCGGTGTCTTGCCCGCCCCACTCCATCCGCGGTTCCTGCAACGGTGCAGCCGGAGCGCTGCTCCCGGCGAACCGGTCGAAGATCGAGGGAGCGGGCGGCTCAGGCGCGACCGGCTCTGCCTGCCACTTCGCCATTGCGCTCGCGTCGGGCGCTTGAGCGCTGCGCTTGTCACCGGTCGAAAGCGCCGCGCGCAATCCGCCGACGATCATCCCGCGAACCGCCTGCGGATCGCGAAAACGCACCTCGCTCTTTGCAGGATGCACGTTCACGTCGACATCCTCGGGCGGCAGGTCGAGGAACAGCGCGAGCACCGCGTGCCGATCGCGCGCGAGCATCTCGGCATAGGCTCCGCGCACCGCGCCGACCAGCAGCCGATCCTTCACCGGGCGTCCATTGACGAACAGGTATTGATGGTCGGCAACGCCGCGGTTGTAGGTCGGCAGGCCGGCAATGCCGGTCAGCGTCATCTCGCCCCCATCGACCTGACGCGCCAGATCGATAGGCACGCAATTGTCTTTCAGATCGCGCGAAACCAGGCGGACTACCCGTTCCGGCAAGGCTTCGCCACGCTGCAATTGCAGGCTCCGTCGGCCGTTATTGGAGAAGGTGAAGCCGATATCCGGCCGCGCCATGGCAAGCCGCCGGACAATGTCCTGGCACGCGGCAAATTCGCTGCGCGGGGTACGCAGAAACTTGCGGCGCGCGGGCACCTCGCGGAAAAAATCCTCGATCCGGGCGCGGGTGCCCAGCGGGACGGCGGAAGGCCTGTCCTCCACCACCCGGCCATGATCGATCACCCGGCGCCATCCGCCGTCGGCGTCGTGCGGACGGCTTTCGAGCGTGAAGCGCGCCACGCTCGCTATGCTGGGCAGCGCCTCGCCCCGGAAGCCGAGCGTCGCGACCTGTTCCAGCGCGTGCCCTTCCCCCACCAGATTCTCGGGCAGCTTGGAGGTTGCATGCCGTTCCAGCGCCAGCGCCATTTCTTCGGGCGCCATGCCGCAGCCATCGTCGACCACTTCGATCGCGCCGATTCCGCCGTCATCGAGGTTGACCGTGATTCGAGTCGCCCCCGAATCGATGGCGTTCTCAAGCAGTTCCTTGAGCGCAGCGGCCGGGCGTTCGATCACCTCGCCCGCCGCGATCCGGTTTATGAGGGCTTCTGGAAGGCGTCTGATCACAGGCATTTGACGCAGACTAGCTGGGACGGTGGAAAAATTCGACGGCCTGCGGGTAATTACGCCCAATTTCTGGTTAAAGGCATCGCGTTTCTAGCAAGGGGGCGCTAGTGGCCGTACTTCGGCAGCCCGGCTCTACCGGATCGTCCCTTCAACCTCAGACAAGGCCGACCGCACAATCGGCACGGAATACACACTCCTATGGGTTTCTTCTCGAATCTTCTGAAGTTCGGCACGCAGAACATGGCGATCGATCTCGGCACGGCGAATACTCTCGTCTACGTGCCCGATCAGGGCATCATTCTGAACGAGCCGTCGGTTGTCGCTATCGAGACGTTGAACGGAATAAAACGCGTCAAGGCCGTGGGCGATGATGCGAAGATGATGATGGGCAAGACGCCCGACTCGATCGAAGCGATACGCCCCTTGCGTGACGGTGTGATCGCGGACATCGAAATCGCGGAAGAGATGATCAAGCACTTCATCCGCAAGGTGCACGGCAAGAAGAGCCTGTTCCGTTACCCCGAGATCACGATCTGCGTCCCCTCGGGCTCGACCTCGGTCGAACGCCGCGCGATCCGCGATGCGGCGAGCAATGCGGGCGCGAGCGCGGTGTACCTGATCCTCGAGCCGATGGCGGCTGCGATCGGCGCGGACATGCCGGTGACCGAGCCGGTCGGCTCGATGGTGGTCGACATCGGCGGTGGCACGACCGAAGTTGCGGTGCTTTCGCTGCGCGGCCTCGCCTACACCACGAGCGTGCGCACCGGTGGCGATAAGATGGACGAGGCGATCGTTTCCTACGTCCGCCGACACCACAACCTGCTGATCGGCGAATCGACCGCAGAGCGGATCAAGAAGGATTACGGCGTGGCCGTGGCCCCGGCGGACGGCATCGGCGAGCAGATCACGCTCAAGGGTAGGGATTTGGTCAATGGTGTTCCGAAAGAGATCACCATCAACCAGTCGCATATCGCTGAAGCCCTGAGCGAGCCTATCGGTGCAATCGTCGAAGGCGTCCGGATCGCGTTGGAAAACACCGCGCCCGAACTCGCCGCCGACATCGTGGACCAGGGCATCGTGCTGACCGGGGGCGGCGCACTGATTACGGGCTTGGACGAGCATCTGCGCGAAGAGACGGGCCTGCCCGTCAGCATCGCGGAAGATCCGCTCTCCTGCGTCGCGATCGGCACCGGCCGGGCGATGGAAGACCCTGTGTACCGCGGCGTGTTGATGACGGCCTAAAGCAACCGGGACCTTACCGGACGGAGGAAATATGGCCCTGTCGGGCTCGAAACAGCGGGTTTCGGGGCATTCCAAGAAGGCGCAGTATGGTGTCTTCACCGGCTACGTGGTCGCCTTGTCGGGCATCGTGCTGGGCATTGTCCTGATTATCGTCTCGTTCATCCAGCCGGCCTCTTTCAACGCGCTGCGCGGGTTGTTCGGCGATGCGACCCAGCCTGTCTCCACGGTAAATGCCGGCGCGCGCAGTGGCGGGCGCGGGTTCATCGAATCCGTGCAGGGCTATCTCGAGGCCGGGCAGCAGAATGCCGAGTTGAAGAAAGAGGTCGAGATCGCGCGCATCCGGCTCGCCGAAGCGCGCGCGATCGAGGAAGAGAACCGGCGGCTCAAGGCGCTGCTCGGCCTGGACCAAACCGACGTGAAACCCGTCGCGGTGGCACGCCTTGTCGGCTCCAGCAGCTCCAGCGCGCGCCGCTTCGCCTATCTCGGCGCGGGCCGCAATGACGGCGTGCGCCCCGGAATGCCGGTGCGCAGCGAACGCGGCATCGTGGGCCGCGTGCTGGAGGCAGCGGGCAACAGCTCGCGCGTCATGCTGATCACCGATACCGAAAGCGTGCTGCCGGTACGGCGCGCAGGCGACAACACGGTCGCCTTTGCCGAAGGGCGCGGCGACGGGCTGATCAACATCCGGCTGATCAACCTGGGCATCAATCCGCTGAAGCGGGGCGACGTGTTCGTGACCAGCGGCGCGGGCGGGCTCTACCGCCCTGGCATCGCGGTCGCGATTGTCACCAGGCTGACCGACGACGGCGCGGTCGCGCGGATCATCAGCAACCCCGCGGCGACCGATTTCGTCGCGGTCGAGCCGATCTGGCAGCCCGAGGCGCTGAGCGGCGCGCGCACTCCGATCGAGGAATCGATCGGATCGAACCGGACCGTCGGCACGGACAACGGCGACGATCCCGATGCGCTTGTGACGGAGAGCGGCGGCGTGGTCACGCCATGATCGAACGCCGCGCCCACAGCCAGCGCAACCAACGCCACGGGCGCCAGATCAACCGGGACCAATCCCCTTTCCTGCTGGTCTTCGTCCCGTGGGCGACGATCATGCTCGCATCCTATCTGCAAAGCGTGCCGATCGCGGTCGGTGGGCCGCTCCTGCCGCCGATAGGCTTCCTGTTCCTGCTCGCATGGCGGCTGCTGCGACCGGGCGTGCTGCCGATCTGGGCGGGGATCATTTTCGGCATGTGGGACGATCTGTTCAGTGGCCAGCCATTCGGATCGGGTATCCTCCTGTTCTCGGCGACCATGATGGCGATCGAGATCATCGACATCCGCTTCCCCTGGCGCGGCTTCGCGCAGGATTGGCTGATCGCGGCGATCATCACGGTCATCTATATCGTCGGGGCGATGCTGATATCCGGCAGCTCACTGGGCCTTCCGTTGCTGGCGGTCGTAGCCCCGCAGCTGCTGCTGTCGGTCATCGCCTACCCGTTCATCGCGTTTATCGTTTCGCGCCTAGACAAGCTTCGCCTCATGCGTTTCCGGACCGCTTCCTGATGCCCTTCGGCCTTACCAAACAGGTGCTCAACGAGAGCACGCTGACCAATAGTTTCGACCGGCGCAGCTTTGTGCTCGGCGTGGGCAGTCTGTCGGTCGGCATCCTGCTCGCCGCGCGGATGGGCTATCTGGCGATCGCGGAGAACGACAAGTACCGGGTCGAGAGCGAGAGCAACCGCGTCAACCTGACGCTGATCCCGCCGCGCCGTGGCTGGATTCTCGACCGCAATGGTGCACCGCTTGCCTCCAACGAGGCGGACTTCCGCGTCGACATTATCCCCGAGCGGCTGCAGGAGCCCGAGCGCGAACTTGCGACGCTGGGCCGCCTGCTGAAGCTGGGCGATGCGAAGATGCGCGATCTGCGCGCAAAGATCGAGGATTCGGCAGGCTACGCCCCGATCGAGGTCGCCAGCGGGCTCGACTACGACGCGTTCGCCGCGGTCAGCATCCGCCTGCCCGAGCTACCCGGCGTCGTGCCGCAGCGCGGCTTCTCGCGCTATTACCCCACCGGCACCTCGGTCGGCCACCTGATCGGCTATGTCGGTGCGGCGAGCCGGGAGGAGTTCGAGGAAGATCGTAATCCGCTGCTGATCACGCCGGGCTACAAGATCGGCAAGGACGGGCTCGAAAAGCAGTTCGAGAAGACCCTGCGCGGCAAGCCTGGTGCGCGCCGCGTAGAGGTGACCGCATCGGGCCGGATCGTGCGCGATCTTTCCACCCGCCCCGACGTGCAGGGCGATCCGATCCAGCTGAGCATCGACGGCCCCTTGCAGGATTACGCCGCGCGCCGCCTGGGCCTCGAAAGCGGTTCGGTGGTGGTGATGGACTGTCAGTCCGGCGACCTGCTGTGCATGGCCTCCATGCCCAGCTTCGATCCCAACAGCTTCTCCGACGGTATCGGCAGCGTCGAATATGCGATGCTGAGCGAGAACGACCGGGTGCCGCTGCGCAACAAGGTGCTGAAAGGGCTCTACCCGCCCGGCTCCACGGTCAAGCCGATGCACGCAATGGCTTTCATGCATGAAGGGATCGACCCGAACGAGTCGATTATCTGCGGTGGGGGGCGCCGGATCGGCAATCGCTTCTTCAATTGCTGGAGCAATCATGGCCGGGTCGACATGGCCAAGGGCATCTACCAGTCGTGCGACAGCTATTTCTATCACTTCGCGCAGAAGGTCGGGTTCGACAAGGTCGCCGCCTATGCGCGCCAGTTCGGCCTTGGGCAGGAATTCGACCTGCCGGTGGCGAGCCAGTTTTACGGCACGGTGCCCGACCCGGCGTGGAAGCTGAAGAAGTATGACCAGCAGTGGCAGCCCTACGACACGGTCAATGCATCGATCGGACAGGGCTATTATCTCGCCAACCCGCTGCAGCTGGCGGTGATGGCGACCCGTATTGCGACCGGGCGGCATGTCGAGCCATCCTTGCTCAAGAGCAACCGGACCAGCCCTTTCCCCTCGCTCGACTTCAAGCCGGACCAGATCGCCTATATCCGCAAGGCGATGAGCGACGTGGTCAACGGCCCCGGCACTGCCGGACGCGCGCGCTTGCCGATCGACGACGTGCTGATCGCGGGTAAGACGGGGACCGCGCAGGTCGTCTCGCTGAGCGTGTCAAACGGCAAGACAGGTCCCTGGAAATACCGGGACCATGGCCTGTTCGTCTTCTTCGCCCCGTTCGACAACCCTCGCTACGCAGGCGCGGTGGTGATCGAACATGGTGGCGGCTCGGGCGCCGCCTACCCGATCGCGCGCGACGTGATGACCTTCCTGTTCGATCCGCAAAAAGGCATGGACGCGCTGCGCGGGTTCGAGGAGCAATGGGGCGGAACCGCGCAGCAGCGGCTCCAGCGGCGTTACGCCGAATATGCCCGCGCCGCAGGTGAGGCCGTCCCGGCGAGCCCGCCGCTCGACCGCGAGATCCAGGCGAAAGTGGAGGCCGAAGCCCGCCTCGATGCACAACGCAGCGAAGCCTTCGCACGCGACAATCCGCGCCGGCCACGCCGACCCGATGCCGATGTGGCAAATGATGCTCCGACAGGCAGCGCGCAGCAGCAGGGGAACGGACAATGAGCTCGATCATCCCCACCCCCATCGCACGCCAGCCATGGGCGATGCTGACCCCGCTGATCCTGCTCACCTGTTTCGGGGCGGCGGTGCTCTATTCGGCAGCCGGGGGCAAATTCTCGCCCTTCGCAGACACGCATCTGCTGCGCTTCGCGATTACCATGGTCATGGCGTTGATTATCTCCGCCTTCCCGCGCGACTTCGTGAAGCTGGTCGCCTATCCCGGCTATATCGGCGTGCTCCTGCTGCTGGTTGCGGTGGAGGCGGCGGGCTCGCTAGGCGGTGGGAGCCAGCGCTGGCTTGAGCTGGGGCCGATCCGCATCCAGCCTTCGGAATTGATGAAGCCTGCGGTCTGCCTCGCCCTCGCCCGCTTCTACGACACGCTGCCAACCGGCATGATCGGATCATGGCGCGCGCTGCTACCCGCAGGCGTGATCATCGCCCTGCCCGTACTGCTGGTGCTGATGCAGCCCGACCTCGGGACAGCGCTCGCGATCCTGTTCTCGGGAGCGGTGGTGATGTTTCTGGCGGGACTGCCGATGAGCTGGTTTCTGGGTGCCGGTGCGCTTGGCGCTGTGGCGGTGCCGCTGGCCTACAGCTTTGCGCTCAAACCCTATCAGCAGCGCCGTGTGACCACCTTCCTCGATCCCGAAAGCGATCCGTTGGGCAGTGGCTATCACATCACCCAGTCGAAGATCGCGATCGGTTCGGGCGGCTTTTCCGGCAAGGGCTTCAACGAAGGCTCGCAAAGCCACCTGCAATATCTGCCCGAGCCGCACACCGACTTCGTGTTCGCGACGATGGCGGAGGAATGGGGTTTCCTCGGCGGACTGTTCGTGATCGTGTGCTTCGGCCTGATCCTCGCCTGGGGGCTGTCGGTTGCGCGCAATGCGCAGAACCGGTTTGACCGGCTGCTGGCCGCAGGGATGGCCGCAACGATGTTCTTCTATATTGCGATCAACCTGATGATGGTGATGGGCATGGCTCCGGTGGTGGGCATTCCCCTGCCCTTCATGAGCCATGGCGGATCGTCGATGCTGACCAACATGATGTGCCTTGGCGTGCTGATGATGGTCTATCGCTGGAACACGCAGCGGCACGGCGGAGGCCTGCTTTCGAGCTGACAGGACCGGTTGTTTGGGCGGAGGCGCATTTGGGGGCTTGCACGTTTCGCCACAGGCCCTATGTGACCGCCTCCCGCCGACGAATCGCAAGCGCGATCGACGGCGCGGCCTTCATCAAGCAGGCCGGTGTGGACGCATAGCTCAGTTGGTAGAGCAGCTGACTCTTAATCAGCGGGTCCTTGGTTCGAACCCAAGTGCGTCCACCATTTTCTTCCCTTCTTTGCCCCGCCGTTCGCGCTTGCCTCTCAAGCGTCGTCTGCGCACGTGCTCGCGACAAAGTGCGATGTGGAGCACGGCGCAGGAAAATGTGCTCGTCGGGTTTTCATATCACATCCTGATGTGATACGTCCGCTGTCCATGAGCGAATCGACCATTTCCCGAGTCCGCGAAGCCATCGCCTCCGGCAGCATGACCCGCGCCGCTCTCGCCCGTGCGGCGGGGCTTCACGCAAACACCTTGCGCGATTGCGGGGAGGATGACTGGAACCCCACCACGGAGACGCTGCGCAAGCTCGACGCCTTCCTCGACGCACAGGACGAGACACCCGTGCTGGTAGCGATCGAGGAGATTATCGAGGAAGCGCGCAACGGCCGCATGTTCGTGCTGGTCGACGACGAAGACCGCGAGAACGAGGGCGACCTCGTCATCCCCGCGCAGATGGCGACGCCCGACGCGGTCAACTTCATGGCCACCCATGGGCGCGGGCTGATCTGCCTCACGCTCCAACGCCAGCGGGTCGAGGCGCTGGGCCTCGAACTGATGAGCCGCAGCAACGGCAGCCGCCACGAAACCGCCTTCACCGTCAGTATCGAAGCGCGCGAAGGCGTGACCACCGGGATTAGCGCCGCCGACCGCGCGCGAACCGTCGCTGTCGCAATCGACCCCACGCGCGGTGCGCAGGATATCGTCACGCCGGGCCACGTCTTCCCGCTGATCGCACGCGATGGCGGAGTGCTGGTTCGCGCCGGTCATACAGAGGCCGCCGTGGACATCTCGCGCCTCGCCGGGCTCAACCCCAGCGGGGTGATCTGCGAGATCATGAACGAAGACGGGACGATGGCCCGGCTCGACAATCTGGTCGACTTCGCCCGCCGCCACCGGCTCAAGATCGGGACCATCCGCGACCTGATCGAATACCGCATGAAGCATGACCATCTGGTAGAGCGGGCGGGCGAGAGCACCTTCACCAGCCAGCATGGCGGGGATTGGCGCGCGATCAATTATCGCAGCACCGTCGACGGCAGCGTCTCCGTAGTGCTGCAAAAGGGCCAGGTCCACTCGGACCGTTCCACTCTTGTGCGCATGCACCGGATCTCCCTGTTCGACGATGTGCTCGGCCGGGCGGGAGACAAGCGCGACACGCTGCAACGCGCGATGCGTGCGATCGGAGATGAGGGCAGCGGGCTGATCGTGTGCCTGATGCCGGGCCAGCCCGACAAGCTGCAGGCGGAAGTCGCCGGTCGTCCTGCAGACGGTGACCTGCGCGAATATGGTATCGGCGCGCAGATCCTTGCCGATCTGGGTGTTTCCGAAATGACTCTGCTGACCAATTCCCACCGAAATGTGATCGGCCTCGAAGGCTATGGCATCACCGTGGTGGGCGAACGCCCTATTCCGGAGTGATGTGATGGCCCGTTTCCTGATCGTAGAAGCGCGTTTCTACGCCGACCTGAACGACAAGCTGATCGAAGGCGCGCGCAAGACGCTGTCCGCTGCGGGTCACGAGGCAGAGGTGCTGACCGTACCCGGCGCGCTCGAAATCCCAGGTGCCATCGCGCTCGCCGCGGAGAGCGGCCAGTATGACGGCTTCGTCGCGATCGGCGTGGTGATCCGCGGCGAGACCTATCATTTCGAGATCGTCGCGGGCGAAAGCGCGCGCGCGATCATGGCGCTGACGATGGACGGCATCCCCATCGGCAACGGCATCCTGACGGTGGAGAGCGAAATTCAGGCGCAGGTCCGCGCCGACCCGGCGCAGAAGGACAAGGGCGGCGAAGCGGCCAAGGCTGCGATCGCGCTGCTCGACATCGCGGGCAAGTTCGCGCCCCGAAGCTAACCTTTCCTAATCGAGAGGCGGTTTTTACCGCTCACAGATTGATGCGGTCATGAACGGACCGCTCGAATGGATTGCCGCCATCGGCACGATGATCGCCGCTGGGCTGATAGCCGCCGACCTTGGTCGCAAGGCTACGGGCTGGGGCTTCGTGCTGTTCTGCGTGGTGGCGGTGACCTGGGTGGCGTCCGGCCTGATCGAGAATGCTCTGCCGATCGCGGCGATGAACGCGATCCTGCTGCTGATCAACGCGTGGGGCGTGTGGCAGTACCTGCTCAGCCCGAAGAACCGCAAGAAGCTCGAAAAACTCGAACAGCTCGAGGAAGAAGCCGAAGAGGAAGTCGAGGCGGAGGAGAGCTAGCCGCCCTCCCCCGCCTGCTTTGCGATTACCAGACCTTCACGCGCTTCTCGGGCGGCAGGTACAGCGTGTCGCCGGGCTTCACATCGAACGCCTTGTACCAGGCATCCATGTTGCGCACGGTCAGCGCGCGGTACTGACCCGGCGCGTGGCCGTCGGTCGCGATCCGCTGGCGCAGCGCCGCTTCGCGCATCTTGGTCGCCCAGGTTTGCGCGAAGGCGATGAAGAAGCGCTGGTCGCCGGTGAAACCGTCGATGATCGGCGCTTCCTTGCCGCCTAGCGAGGCGTGGTACGCATCATAGGCGGCCTGCAGCCCGGCAATATCGGCAATGTTCTCGCCCAGCGTCAGCTCGCCCTTCACGTTGAGGCCGGGGAACGGCTCGTACGTGTCGTACTGGGCAGCAAGAGCCTTGCCCGCTTCCTCGAACTTCTGGCGATCGGCATCGGTCCACCAGTCGCGCATCGCGCCGGTTGAGTCGAATTCGGCCCCGTTATTATCGAAGCTGTGGCTGATCTCGTGGCCGATCACGGCACCGATCGCGCCGTAGTTGTAGGCCGGGTCTGCCTTGGGGTCGAAGAACGGCGGCTGGAGGATGGCGGCGGGGAAGTTCAGCGCGTTCTGCACCGGCAGGTTGACCGCGTTGACCAGCTGCGCGTTCATCCACCATTCGCCCTTGTCGAGCGGCTTGCCGACCTTGGCGAGCTGCTGCTGGTAACGCAGCTTCTCCGCCGCCTGCACATCGGCATAGGCATCGTCAGCCTCGATCTTCAGCGTGTCGTAACTGGTCCATTCGTCGGGGTAGCCGACGCCGACTTCCATGGTCTCGACCTTCTTTTCGGCTTCGGCCTTGGTCGCGGGCGCCATCCAGTCGACTGCATTAATGCGTTCGGCAAAGGCGTTCTTGATATTGTCGACCATGCCGTTGATCTCGGCCTTGGCCGAGGCGGGGAAGTATTTCTCTACATACAGCTTGCCCAGCGCATCGCCCATATAGGTGTTGACCGCGGCCAGTGCGCGCTTGTCGCGCGGGCGCTGCTGCTCGGTGCCCGACAGGGTCTTGCCGTAGAAATCGAAGCTCAGCTGGTCGAGCTTGCTCGGCAGGACGGCGGTGTTGGCGTTGATCTGGTGAAACACCAGCCAATCCTTCCACGCATCCAGCGGCTCGCTTTCGACCAGCTTGGAAAGGCCGGCGATCGCGCCCGGGTGATAGGCGTCGAAGGTCTTGAAGCCATCGAGCTGGGCGGCCTTGAAGAAGGTATCCCAGTTCATCCCGGGGGCCTTCGCCTCGAAGTCCTTCTGCGACCACAGCGAGCTGGCGGTGGCCCAGTCGTCGCTATCCTCGCGGCTGACGTGAGCCTGGGCGATCTTCATTTCCAGATCGTAAATACGCTGCGCCCTGGCATCGGCATCGTCGATATCTGCCGCCTTCAGCAGTTTGGCGATATAGGTCTGATAGTCGCCGCGCAGGCTCGCCATCTTGGCGTCGGAAGAGAGGTAGTATTCGCGCTCGGGCAGGCCGAGGCCGCCCTGCAGGATGTAAGGCACAACCTCCCCGCCCTTGAGCGCCTGCGTCACGAATACACCGAACAGGTTCTCGGTCTCGAAATCGGTCGCGTTGAGCGGGTCGACATCGGCGCGGACCTGGCTGCCGAGCACCTTGGCCAACTCCTGCTTGTCCGAAATGCCCTCGAAGCGCTTCAGGTCCGCCTGGATCGGTTTCATGCCCGCAGCATCGATCGCCTTGGTGTCGAGAAAGGCCTGGTAGAACGTCTTGACCTTTGCCGCGTCGGTGCCCGGTTTGGGATCGGAACTGACGATCTCCTTGATCAGCGCGGCGATGTTCTTCTCGGTCTGCTGATCGGCGATGAAGAACCCGCCCACGCTGGACCGGTCAGCGGGAATCTCGGTCTCGTCGTACCACTTGCCGTCGGCGTAGCGGAAGAAGTCGTTGCCCGGATTGACCGAGGTATCCATCCAGTCGGTCCGGATGCCAAGCTCGGTGCCGGGGGTGGAGGCGACTTGCTCGCTCGCGTCGGGGCTGTTGCAGGCGACGGGGCCAAGCGTGGCGACAGCGGTGCCGAGCATTAGCGCGGCGATCAGGCGTGTTTTCATGGGGGGAGTCCTCGCGGCCCGGCGACGCGTCGGGTCTTCTGCGAGCGGCGGTCTAGGCCCCCGGTGCCACCGCTGCAATCGCGGCTCGTCGGAAGAATGGCGGGCTTGGTCGAAAAAACCGCGCCCGCCTTTCCGGGCTCAGCGCGACAGGCGACCGAAGTAGGCGTGGCCTGCGTAATGTGCGCTGTCGCCCAGCTCTTCCTCGATCCGGATCAGCTGGTTGTACTTTGCGAGCCGGTCCGACCGGGCGAGGCTGCCGGTCTTGATTTGGCCGCAGTTCGTGGCGACGGCGAGGTCGGCGATGGTCGAGTCCTCGGTCTCACCCGAACGGTGGCTCATCACCGCCGTGTAGCCTGCGCGGTGCGCGATATCGACCGCGTCGAGCGTTTCCGACAGCGTGCCGATCTGGTTGACTTTCACCAGCAGCGAATTGGCGAGGCCGCGCGAAATCCCGTCGCGCAGGCGCGCCGGGTTGGTCACGAACAGATCGTCGCCGACCAGCTGGACGGTATCGCCGATCTTGTCGGTCAGCGCCTTCCAGCCTTCGAAATCATCTTCCGCCATGCCGTCTTCGATCGAGCGGATCGGGTAGTCGTTGCACAGCGCGGCGAGATAGTCCGCCATCTCGACACCCGAAAGCGTCGCGTCTTCGCCCGCGAGCACATACTTGTCGTCCTTGAAGAACTCGGTCGATGCGCAGTCCAGCGCCAGCACGATGTCGCTGCCCGGTGCGAACCCGGCCTTCTCGATCGACTGCATGATCAGGTCGAGCGCATCGCGCGTGCTGCCGATATTGGGGGCGAAGCCGCCTTCGTCCCCCACCGAGGTAGACAGCCCCTTGGCGCTCAGTTCCTTCTTCAGCGTGTGGAACACCTCCGCGCCCCACCGCACCGCTTCGGCGAGCGTGGGCGCGCCGACCGGCATGATCATGAATTCCTGGATGTCGATCGGATTGTCGGCATGTTCGCCGCCATTGATGATGTTCATCATCGGCACCGGCAGGACATGCGCGGACACGCCGCCGACATAGCTCCACAGCGGCAGGCCGCGCGCGTTCGCTCCGGCCTTCGCCACTGCGAGGCTGGTGCCCAGCAGCGCGTTGGCGCCAAGGCGGCTCTTGTTCTCGGTCCCGTCGAGCGCGATCAGCATTGTGTCGATGTCGCGCTGGTCCTCGGCATCGACGCCAAGCAGCGCATCGGCGATGTCGCTGTTGACCGCGTCGATAGCCTTGATGACACCCTTGCCCAGATAGCGGTCCTTGTCGCCATCGCGCAGTTCCACCGCCTCGTGCGCGCCGGTCGATGCGCCCGAGGGTACCGCGGCGCGGCCGAAGCTGCCGTCTTCCAGCAGGCAATCCACTTCGACGGTCGGATTGCCCCGGCTGTCGAGAATTTCGCGCGCGTGCAGGTCGATAATGGCAGTCATTGGGCCTCCGGTCTCAGTCATGCTATCCAGGCCGGGGAACACGGTTTGGCCTGGGTTTCGGCGCGGCTTATGCGGTGGAACGAACCCATGCAAGCTGCGTTGCAACATACGAGGACGGAGCCGCGTTCGGCCTGTCGAATACGAATTGCAATAAGAGGGAAACACCCATGGCTACCGACGACAAGATCAACGACACGAGTGCGGTTCCGCTGACCACCGATGCCGCGGGTGCGCCCGTCGGCGCGGCGGCTGCCGAAGGGACCACCGGCGGCAAGGAAGAAGCCAGGTCGCGCTTCAACTCCGCGCTGGACGAAGCCAAGGCAGGCGCGCAGGCGCTGCGCGGCGAAGCCAGTGAGCGTGCCCAGGTCTACAAGGACCAAGCCGCTGCCAAGGGCAGCGAATACAAGGACCAGGCGCTGGCCAAGGGCGGCGAACTGGCCGTCGAAGGCAAGCACAAGGCGAGCGAGGCTCTGACATCGCTGAGCAAGCTGGTTGCGGAGAACGCGGCCAAGATCGACGACAATTTCGGGCCCAAATACGGTGACCACGCACGCAACGCCGCACGCGGCCTGCAGGATGCGGCGAGCCACATCGACACCAAGTCCTATGACGAGCTGGGCGACGAAGCGCGCCAGTTTGTGAAGAAGAACCCGGGCCTCTCGGTCGGCCTTGCGGCTTTCGGCGGCTACGTCATCGCCCGCATTTTCCGTCGCTGAGCGGAGCCGGCGAGGAGGGGCTGTGCCGGATCGAAACGATCATCACCACCAGCCTGTCGCATCTTCGGATGCGGCAGGCTCCCTTAACCCAAAATTGAACTCCGAAACCCCACATCCCGAAACCACCCGCGCTCACGAAGAGCCGCTGGGTTCGCTGTTCGACGATGCCTATGCGTTGTATGAGGACGGCAAGACCTATCTAGAGGCCGAAGTTGCGTTCCAGAAATCGCGCGCAAGCTATGCGTCGCGAGAGACCGGCTCAGGCATCGTGTTCGCGCTTGGTGCGGTGGCCTTCCTGCACCTCGCCCTGATCGGGCTGGTCGTGGGGCTCATCATCGCTCTTACGCCGATTTTCGGGCCATTCGTTGCGACCGCCGTGGTGGTCGGCACCCTGCTGGTGCTGATGATCATTGTCGGCCTGGTCGCACGTTCACGCTTCAAGCGGGTCACCCATGCCTTCAAGGGGGACGGCGCATGAAGCCGCACAAGGTCCGGATGGAAGAGGACCGCGCGCTACGCGATGCCGCGCGCGCGCTTGTCGAAGACGATATCGACCACCTGAAGGGTGACGTGGAGGAAAAGGGCATCTTGGCCCGGATCGCCAGTTCCGCCCTGATCGGCGCGACCGACATCTTCGAGGAAGGCAAGGAGCTGGCCGAGAGGCACAAGCCCGCCTCCTACGGCATCGGTGCGGTTGTCGCTGCGGTGATCGGATGGTGGGCGCTGGGCGGTGGCGAGTCCGACCAATCGGACGATGAGGACTACGCGTGGGACGAAATCGACTGACAGCCGGGTTGAGTCCGGAACCCACGCGCCTTCCCAGCGCTTGATAATCAAAGCACACTTTAAAGGCTGGAGAACAAGCATGAGCACCCAGGAACAGCGCGACGAACTGCGCCGCAAGATCGAACAGAGCGAACGCCGCAACGAAGAGCGCAGCCTTGCCGACATGGCGCGCGACGCGACCGACAGCGCGACCGAGTTCGTCAAAGAACATCCGATCCTAACCGTCAGCGCAGTAGCGCTGATCGGCCTCGCGATCGGCTCGCGCACCTCGAAGGGCCGTGAACTGACTGGGCGTGCGGTCGGCTTTGCCGATCATCTGGCCGATCTGGGCATGGCCTATGCCAGCGGCATGGCAAGCAAAGTAGGCGACGCGACCCGCCACGGTGGTGACCGTCTGGTCGACTTCGGCGACGATGTCGCTTTCGGCAGTCGCGCAGCCCGTCGTAACGCGGCGTATTATGCCGACCGTCAGAAGGACGCAGCGCGTCATGCCGGCCGCCGCGCGGCGCGGAAGGCCGGGCGTGGCTACCGCGACCTCAAGTCCGCCCTGCCCTTCTAGGTGCGTGACATGCGTGCGGGATTGCCCCCGCGCCGCTTATTGTTTTTGGGCCCGCGCGCGTTAAGGCGTGCGGGCCCTTTTCATATCCATTTCCAATTCAGCGGAAGGCCCCCGATGTCGAAGAATTCGGACAATAACGTTCAGGAAACCACCTCCCCCCAGCTCCTCCACCTGGTGATGGGCGGCCGGGTGAAGGACCCGCGCTCGGTCGAATTCCAGGATCCGGAGAGCATCCACGTCGTCGGCGTGTTCAGCAGCTACGAACAGGCTGAAGAAGCTTGGCGTGCCAATGCGCAGCGCACGGTCGACGATGCTGAGATGAAGTACGTGATCGTCCACATCCACAAGCTGCTCGAACCCGCAGCCTGAGCGCCCGCGCGCGACCTGCCCGCCATTGAGCTATCGCATCCGCCTTTTCCGCGAGGATGACGCGGATGCGCTGGCGACCATAGCAGTGCGCGCGATCGAGCTGATCGGTCCGCGCGCCTATTCGCGCGAGCAGGTGGAGGCATGGGCCGCGCGCCATGGCGACGACCGTTACTTCATCGAGCGGGTGCGCGATGGGCAGACGGTCTTCCTTGCGGCGGACGAAGGCGATCGCCCCTGCGCCTACATGCTTCTCGAAATACCAGAGGCCGATGGCTGCCACCTCGACCATCTCTACTGCGATCCCGACCACACCCGGTGCGGCCTGGCCGAGCAGCTGCTGGCCCGCGCCGAAGAGTTCGCGCGGGAAGCGGGCGCGCCGCGGCTTTATACAGAAGCGAGCGAACTGGCCCGCCCCGTGTTCGAGCGGGCGGGCTATCGCCTCGATCACAGACGCGACTTCGCGATCGAGCACGCAGGCAGGCACGTGCCGATCCACAATTATGCGATGGAGAAGGCCCTGGCCTGACGCCGCAATTCCAGCGGGTCAGGCCGACAGGCTCAGATGAATTCGATCTTCTCGACCAGGTAGAACTTGTCGCCCGAGGGAACCGTAACCTCGATCTCTTCGCCGACCTTCTTGCCGATCAGCGCACGTCCCATCGGGGAGCTGTACGAGATCCGGCCCGATTTCGCATCCGCTTCGGTCTGGCCGACGATCTGGTACTTCACCGGCTTTTCCGCCTCGTCCAGCAAGGTCACGGTCGCCCCGAACACGATCTTGTCGCCGCTCAGCGTTTGCGGATCGATGATCTGCGCGCGGGTCACCCGGTCCTCGATCTCGGCGATCTGCGCTTCGACCTGGCCCTGCCGCTCCTTGGCGGCGTGATATTCGGCGTTTTCCGAAAGATCGCCATGTGCACGCGCTTCTTCAATCGCGTCGACGATCTTCGGACGTTCCGCGCGCAGGGCTTTCAGATCGGTTGTGAGCCGCTCATAGCCTTCTGCCAGCATCGGAACTTTTTCCATGGGTACCCCCGATCTATCCAAAATGGTCTGCACGCCCGCCCATCTCCCGAAAGTCCGTCTTGCGCCGCGCCCGGATCGGGGCGGTAGAGGCGTGAAGGAGTTTTCGGGGAGAAGAGCGCTCGTCAGGTCGCAGAATAATAGGATTGGAGAGAGCGAACTTCAAGCGGTTGGGACGTAAGAGCGGTAATCGCCTCCACAGCTGCGCGGCCGGCAGATGCGGTTGTGAAATACGGCACCTTGTGTTCCAGCGCGCTCGCGCGGATCGACTGGCTGTCGCGCAGACTCTGCCAGCCTTCCGTCGTATTCAGGATAAGATCGATTTCGTGGTCGATAATCCGGTCGACGATATGCGGCCGCCCCTGCGCGACCTTGTTGACCAGCGTGACCGGCAGGCCCTGATCGGCAAGGTAGGTGTGGGTGCCGCCAGTCGCGACGATCTCGAACCCGGCATCGACCAGACCACGCACCGCATCGACGATAACGGGTTTGTCGCTGTCTTTTACCGAGACGAATGCCCTGCCCCCGCGCGGCAAGATCATCCCTGCGCCCAGCTGTGCCTTGGCGAATGCCATTGCGAAATCGCGATCCAGCCCCATCACCTCACCGGTCGATTTCATCTCCGGCGACAAAACGGGGTCCACGCCGGGGAAGCGGCCCCAGGGGAACACCGCTTCCTTGACTGCGACATAATCAAGCTCGCGGATGATCGGCGGCAGGTCGGCAAGTTTCTCGCCCGCCATGATCCGCGCTGCATATTTGGCGATCGGCTGCCCGATCGTCTTGGCCACAAAGGGCACCGTACGGCTGGCACGCGGGTTGACCTCGATCAGGTAGATTTCGTCGTCCTTGACCGCGAACTGGGCGTTCATCAGGCCAACCACCTTGAGCTCACGCGCCAGCGCTTCGGATTGACGCTCGATCTCCTCGACCACCTCCGCGCTCAGCGAATAGGGCGGCAGGGTACAGGCGGAATCGCCTGAGTGGACGCCTGCCTCTTCGACGTGCTGCATCACGCCGGCGACTGCAATATCCGTCCCGTCGCACAGCACGTCGACGTCGCATTCGATCGCATCGCGAAGGTATTGATCGACCAGCACCGGGCTCTCGCCCGACACCTTCACCGCGCTGGCGATGTAATCATCCAGCTGGGCTTCGGAATCGACCACCTGCATCGCGCTCCCACCCAGCACGTAGGACGGGCGCAGCAAGACCGGATAGCCGATGATCCGTGCGGCGGCGGCGGCCTCGTCCCGGCTCTTGGCGATGCCGTTCTCGGGCTGCTTGAGCTTCAGCTTGTTGACCAGTTTGGCGAACCGTTCGCGATCCTCGGCCAGATCGATCGCGTCGGGGCTGGTCCCCAGGATAGGGATGCCCTCATCTTCCAGCGCCTGCGCCAGCTTGAGCGGAGTCTGCCCGCCGAACTGGACGATCACGCCGACCAGTTCCCCCTTCAGCATTTCGCGGCTGAGGATTTCGAGGACGTCCTCTGCCGTTAGCGGCTCGAAATAGAGCCGGTCGGAGGTGTCGTAATCAGTGCTGACCGTTTCCGGGTTGCAGTTGACCATGATCGTCTCGAATCCGGCGTCGCTCAGTGCGAAGCAGGCGTGGACGCAGCAATAGTCGAACTCGATGCCCTGCCCGATCCGGTTCGGGCCACCGCCCAGAATGACGATCTTCTTACGGTCGGAAGGGTCGGACTCGTCCGCCGGAGCGCCAAACGCGGGCGCTTCGTAGGTCGAGTACATGTAGGGCGTGACCGCTTCGAACTCGGCGGCGCAGCTGTCGATCCGCTTGTAGACCGGGAGCACGCCCAGCTTGTGGCGCAGCTGACGCACTTCGGCGGCGCTGGTCGCACCCGCCATCGCCTGCATCGCATCGTGCAGCAGGCCCGACCGGGCGGGAACGGCACCGCGCGCCGCGCCGACCGACTGGACCGCGAGCCGCGCGAGCTGCGCGTCGGAAAAGCCCATTGCCTTCAGCTTGCGCAGCTCAGCCGCATCGCGCGTCAGGCCGTTTTCGGCCACGCCTTTCTCCGCTTCGACGATCGCTTCGATCTGGCGCAGGAACCACGGGTCATAAGTAGTGGTTTCGCGGATCGTTTCGAAGGGAATCCCTGCGCGGAAGGCCTGCCCGATGCCGAGCAGGCGCGAGGGCGTGCGGCGGCTGATCGCGGCGAGGATCTGGTCGTGCGTGGCGCCTTCCAGCTCTTCGACCGGATCCAGCCCGTCGAGCCCGGTTTCGAGCCCGCGCAGCGCCTTTTGCAGGCTTTCGGCGAAGGACCGGCCGATCGCCATGACTTCGCCTACCGATTTCATCGCGGTCGAGAGCACCGGCTCGGCGCCCTTGAACTTCTCGAACGCAAACCGGGGGATCTTGGTGACGACATAGTCGATCGTCGGCTCGAAACTGGCGGGCGTTGCGCCGGTGATTTCGTTGGTGATCTCGTCCAGCGTGTAGCCCACCGCCAGCTTCGCCGCGACGCGCGCGATGGGGAAGCCGGTGGCCTTGGAGGCAAGCGCAGAGGAGCGCGAGACGCGGGGGTTCATCTCGATCACGATCAGGCGGCCATCCGCGGGATTGACTGCGAATTGGACGTTCGAGCCACCCGTTTCCACCCCGATCTCGCGCAGCACCGCGATGCTGGCGGAGCGCATGATCTGGTATTCCTTGTCGGTCAGCGTAAGCGCGGGGGCAACGGTGATCGAGTCGCCGGTGTGCACGCCCATCGGATCGACGTTCTCGATCGCGCAGATGATGATGCAGTTGTCCTTCCGGTCGCGGACAACTTCCATCTCGTATTCTTTCCACCCGAGCAGCGATTCCTCGATCAGCACCTCGGTGGTCGGGCTCGCGTCGAGCCCCTCGCGCACGATCCGCTCGAATTCGGCCTTGTTGTAGGCGATTCCGCCGCCCGTCCCGCCGAGCGTGAAGCTGGGGCGGATGATCGAGGGCAAGCCAGTACGTTCCAGCACCTCGAATGCCTGATCGACCGTGGTGGCGACGCCGCTGACCGCGCTTTCCAGCCCGATCCGGTCCATCGCCTCGCGGAAGCGCTGGCGGTTCTCCGCCTTGTCGATCGCGTCGGCATCGGCACCGATCATCTGCACCCCGTGCCGCTCCAGCGCGCCGCTTTCGAAAAGTTTCAGCGCGCAGTTGAGGGCGGTCTGCCCGCCCATCGTGGGCAGCAGCGCGTCGGGTTTTTCTTTGGCGATAATCTTCTCGACCACCTCTGGAGTGATCGGCTCGATATAGGTTGCGTCGGCGAACTCGGGATCGGTCATGATCGTCGCCGGGTTCGAATTGACGAGGATGACCCGATAGCCCTCCTCCTTCAGCGCCTTTATCGCCTGCGTGCCGGAGTAATCGAACTCGCACGCCTGCCCGATGATGATGGGGCCTGCGCCGATGACGAGGATGGAGGAAATGTCGGTACGTTTGGGCATCAGGACTCCGGGTCGGAAGACGCGTTGGGGGGAATGAAGAACTGGTGGATCGAGATCAGGCGCATGCCGTCCGATGTGCGCTCACATCCGGCAAGGCGGATTTGCGAGACTGGGCCGGCCTTGCCGCGCAGCTTCAGAAGCGTGGCATTTTCTCCATGGAAGATCACCTTGCGCTGGTCGGTGCCCGTGGCGACAAATTCGGCCTGCGCTTTCGACGAATCACTGCTCGCCATGATGAACTGTATCCCCTCGCCCTTTTCTTTCAGGAGGTCGGAGAACTGTTCGCTCGGAAGGCCGGACATATCGTAGATGTAGACTGGCTGGACGAGGCGATCGTCAGGCATGGCCATGGCGAGCCTGTCACCCCCGAGGTTTTCGAACCGTTCGACACATTGGGCTGCCGTTTCGGGCTGCGCCCTGGTTTCCCGAGTATTGCAGCCCGTCAGCAGCGCCAGAGACAGGGCAAGAGCGAGAGTTATGCGCATCAACTGTTCTCCGAGTCGGGGTCAGCGGTACGGATATCGGTGTAGCGATTGACGTAGGCGAGATAGTCGACCGTGCCGACATCGTAGCCATGGACGAAGGAACAGTTGCGGCGAATCTGGACGAGCTGCGTGTCGCGCTTGATCGCGATGTAGCTCAGCACGTGGTGATCGTGCGGCTTGCGGCGGCGAGTGATGATGTCGAGTTCGCGCACGTCGCCGTCATAGGCGCGCGCGCGGTCTTCCTCGATATGCCCTTCGCGCTTGCGCTGGCTTTTTTCCGCCTCGTAGGTCGCTTCGAGGTCGAAGGCGGCGTCGCTGTAGGGCTGCGTAGCGGCCACGACGCGGCAATCCATCCGTCCGCCGACGGGGTATTTGCTCTCCTCACGGAAGAGCACGGGCCGCCAGAAGGTGACCAACGGCACACCGCCCGGCCCCGCCTCGATCTCGACCGAGCCATCGCCGACGAAAACCACACCGGGTGCGAGTTCGACTGCGGGCCATTCCTGCGCGGGCGCGGGGGCTTGGGCGAGCGCGGGGGTGGCGAGGCTTGCGAGCGCCGAGGCGATGGCGCACCAAAGCCGCTTCCCTTGAAGGGTCTCACAGAGGGTGCGCAGCGCCAACGGGTAGCGGATGGGTATACGGCGGTGGTGGAGAAGCGATTGACCGGCGTGGCGCGCGAATTGCGCAACTGTCCTACCGATGCCGAACAGCGCCTGTGGACGCACCTTCGCAGCAGCCAGCTGCGCGGCGCGAAGTTCATCCGTCAGCACCAGATCGGAGATTTCGTCGTGGACTTCGCTTGCCGATCGCTTCGCATCGCAATCGAATGCGACGGCGGCCAGCACTCCGCACAGACCGACGCCGCGCGCACCGCGCATATCGAGGCGCACGGCTACCGCGTCATCCGCTTCTGGAACCACGACGTCCTTGAAAACACCGACGGCGTTCTCGCGACTATCGCGCGCGAGATAGAAATCGCACGCAACGCCTGACCTCCCCTTCCCTTTAGGGAAGGGGTCGGGGGATGGGTGTACCACGTTCGAGGTGAAGCACCGGGCCATCAGCGCCGGACCCCCACCCCCAACCCCTCCCCACGGGGAGGGGAGTTGCAGTCGGGCAGGAAAGAAATGTCAGTGCACTTCGGCATTTATGATCCAGGCTTTAACAACGCGGCGATCGAAACGAAGAGGGCCGCGAGTGCGATCCAATTCGACCATCCAACGGATTTTACGCGACCGATAATGGCAGCCTCATCCATCTGCTTCACTGCCGTGACTGCATGGTCGTTCAGTGCGAAGTGCAAAGAGCGCCGGCCATTTTCGAACTGCTCTATCATCGTCCCTAAGCCATACTTCTGCCAATCCCTTCCTACTTTGGTCAGGGCTTGCAAAGATCTCTTCGGTTCAAGCTTCGTCAATGAGGGAATGCGATAACGATTTCTGAGCGACCACCGTACAGCCCGCTTGAGAAGTTTTCTCTCTGGATAGCTTGGTGGGAATTCGATCACCCCAACATCCCCACAAACTTCTCGAACAGGTAGAAGCTGTCCTGCGGGCCGGGGCTCGCCTCGGGGTGATACTGCACCCCGAACGCGCGCTTCCCAGTAATCGCGATCCCGCAGTTGGTGCCGTCGAACAGCGAGATATGCGTCTGCTCGACGCCTGCGGGCAGTGTGTCGCCGTCGACTGCGAAGCCGTGGTTCATGCTGGTGATCTCGACCAGGCCGGTCTGATCGCCCCAACCCTCGCCGACCCGCTGCACTGGATGGTTCGCGCCGCGGTGGCCCTGGAACATCTTGGCGGTCTTCGCGCCCGCGGCGAGGGCCAGGAGCTGGTGGCCCAGACAAATGCCGAAGATCGGCACGTCACGCTCCAGCAGGCCCTGGATCACCGGCACCGCATAGGCGCCGGTCGCGGCCGGGTCTCCGGGGCCGTTGGAGAGGAACACGCCGTCGGGCTCGTGCGCCAGCACATCCTCCAGTGAGGTTTCGGCGGGCACCACCGTCACCCGCGCGCCTGCGCGGACCAGCTGGCGGAAGATATTGTCCTTCGCACCGTAGTCGATCGCGACCACGTGCGGCGTATCCGCCCCGCCGTCGCCATACCCCTCGCCCAACACCCAAGCGCCGCCGCGCCAGCCCTCGTGCGCCTTGCGCGATACCCGGCGGGCAAGGTCCATGCCTTCCAGCCCCGGCCAGTCACGCGCCTTTTCGAGCAATGCGTCGAGATCGAAGACGCCGTCCGCCGCATGCGCGATCACCGCGTTGGGCGCGCCGTTCAGGCGGATGAGGCGGGTGAGCGCGCGGGTATCGACGCCAGCGAGTCCGATCTTTCCCTCGTCCTTCAGCCAGGTGTCGAGATCCAGCGTGGAGCGAAAATTGCTGGGCCCGGTGGGCACTTCGCGCATGATGCAGCCAAGCGCGCTTTCAACCTTGCTTTCGATATCTTCCGGATTTGCACCGACATTGCCGATGTGCGGGAAGGTGAAGGTAACGATCTGCCCGGCATAGCTCGGGTCGGTCATCACTTCCTGATAGCCGGTCATCGAAGTGTTGAAACACACCTCCCCAACGGCGCTTCCCTCGGCTCCGCAGCCGATACCCCACAGGGCCGTACCATCGGCAAGAAGCAACAGGCCCGTCGCGCCTTCAGGCTGCGCAGGAGTGATCTCGGCTGAAGCCATGGGCTTGTCCGTTCCTTAAAGTGTTTCCGGCGATGTGTGCTAAGCCATCCGGCTAGGCCTGCACTCCGCGCCCGTCAAGCGCGTGAAGCGTCTCCCACCCACAGGAACATTTGTTATAGGCGCTCGTCTGAAGAGATAAGAGATAAAGGCAAACCGGAAACCATGATTCGCGAGACCATCAAGCAGGAAACGATCGCCGCAATGAAAGGCGGCAACAAGGAGCGGACGGCCGCGCTCCGCCTGATCCAGGCGAAGATCAAGGATCGCGATATCGAACAGCGCACCGCCAAGGGCGAGGTGGACGACGATGAGTTGGTCACCGACGTGCTCCTCAAGATGGCCAAGCAGCGCAAGGAATCGATTGCGATGTACCGCGATGGCGGGCGCGAAGAGCTTGCCGCGCAGGAGGAGGCCGAGCTGGCCGTGATCGAGGAATTCCTCCCCAAGCAGATGGACGAGGCCGAGACTCGCGCGGCGATCGACCAGGTGAAGACCGATCTGGGCGCGACCGATATCAAGTCGATGGGCAAGGTCATGGCCGAACTGAAGGCGCGACACGGCGCCACGCTGGACATGACGCGCACCTCCGGCTGGGTGAAAGAGGCCCTGCAGTGATTCGGCACATCGCCTGCTGTGCCGCACTGCTGGCACTGGCCGCCTGCTCGGGCGGATCGGAAGAGGCAGAACCTGCACCATCCCCCTCGCCCACACTGTCCCAGAATGCCCCGTCCGAACCGCGCAGCCTGGTCGCGTCCGATTTCGGCGAGTTGAAAATCGGGCCGAAAATCGAAGGGCCCGTGGGGCCGGAAGTCGAGGCCTCGATCATCGCGGGCGGCCGGTCGATCGGCGATATCGTCAGCTATGTCGCGTGTCCGGAAGAATACGACACCTGCGACCCCGAGGATATGCCCGAGGGGACGGTCTATACCTATGTCCACACGGTCACCCCGGGCACGGACGGGCCCAATGATCCGCCCTTCACCCGGCCCGTGGGGCTGGACGAGGTCGCGGCGGCGACGGTGTTCGGCACCGTGCGCGAGGCCTACGGCTTCACCGGCGCGATCGGCTACGACCGCAAGCAGGCGGCGAAGGCAATCGGCCCCGACGGGGTGATCCGGGTGGAAGACGACAACGGTACGCTGGTGTGGCGGGTCGTCGGCGGCAATAACTGGGGCACGGGCGAGCCGATCACGTTCTTCTGGCAAAGCACCCTGCCGCCCGAAGGCCCGGCAGAGGCCTATACGCTGCGCGCGGACGAGAAAATCGCCATGGCGACTGGCCCTTTCCCCCCCCAAGTCGAAGAGCCGGGCGACACTACCCCATGATCTGTGAGCCCGTTCGTGTCTCGACTTCGCAGGGCTCGAACGGCTAGAACAGCACCAAATGGCGCTCTCTCCACAATGGCTCGATCAGCTGCGCACGCGCGTGACGCTTTCCAGCGTCATCATGCGGACGACCAAGCTGCAGCGCGCAGGGCGCGAGTGGAAGGCGTGCTGCCCGTTCCATGACGAGAAGACGCCCAGCTTCACGGTCAACGACCAGAAGGGCTTCTATCACTGCTTCGGCTGCGGCGCGCATGGCGACGTGATCCGCTGGATGACCGACCAGCGCGGCCTGACCTTCATGGATGCGGTCAAGGAACTGGCGGTGACTGCGGGGATGGAAATGCCCGCACCCGACCCGCGAGAGGCGCAGAAGGCGAAGCGCCGTGCCGGGCTGCACGACGCGATGGGCGCAGCGCAGGAATTCTTCGTGCGCGAACTGGGCGGCCCGCGGGGAACCGCGGCACGCGACTATCTGGACAAGCGCGGCTTCTCGCAGGCCACGATGCGCGAATTCGGTTTCGGCTACGCCCCGGACGAGCGGCAGGCGCTCGCCACCGCGCTGGGATCGCTCCCGCCGCAACTGCTGGTCGAAGGCGGCCTTCGGATCGCGATCGATGGCAAGGATCCGTACGACCGCTTCCGCGACCGGCTGATGCTGCCGATCCACGATGTGCGCGGCCGCGTGATCGCTTTCGGCGGACGCATCCTGACGGCGAAAGACGGCGCACCCAAATATCTCAACTCGCCCGAGACGCCTTTGTTCGACAAAGGCCGCACGCTCTACAACATCCATCGTGCCAGCCCGGCCGCGCGCAAGAGCGACCGGATCGTCGTCGTCGAAGGCTATATGGATGTCATCGCGCTCGCCAATGCAGGGATCGCGGAAGGCGTCGCCCCGCTCGGCACCGCGCTGACCGAGAACCATATTGCCGAGCTTTGGCGGCATGTGCCCTGCCCGATCCTGTGCTTCGATGGCGATGCCGCAGGCCAGCGGGCGGTGCGCCGCGCGATCGAGCGGGCGTTGCCGCTCTTGAGGCCGGGGCACTCGCTCAAGATCGCATGGCTGCCCGCCGGGCTCGACCCGGACGATCTGATAAAGAAAAAAGGTGTTGCAGCTTTCGAACAGGTGCTGGGCAGCGCGCAGTCGCTGCTGGAGGCACTGTGGACGCTCGAAATGCAGGCCGCGCCGCTCGATACGCCAGAGGCCAAGGCGGGCCTGAAGGCGCGGTTGATGAGCCATATCGAGGCCATCGAAGAGCCCGACGTTCGCTCGCTCTATCGCCGCGATCTGCTCGACAAGTTTTCCGCCTTCGCCTTCCCGCGCCGCGAAAAAGCGCCCTTTCAGCCGCGAAAACAATGGCGCCGCGACCAGCCCGAGCCGCTTTCGCCGGAGCTTGCAAAACGGCTCGCCAACCTTTCGCAGGGCGGCCGACGGCAGCGCCTGCTGGCAGAGGTCGTAGGCCAGCTCGCGCAGTTTCCCGAGCTAGTCGAGAGCCACCGCGAGGCACTTGCCGAGCTGGGCGAGATCGACCCTGCGACATTTTCTTTGTTCGATCCTGTGCTCGAACGCGCGGAAACGCTTGAAGCCGACGGTAAAAAGGCCATATTCCACGAGCGCTGGGGCTCCCGGTCCGCTGAACAATCCGTATCTGGCTTGCCTAGAGAAGCCCAAGATGCAGCGACCGCGCGCGAGGACCTGGCCGAAGCCATCGAGTTGCTGGTCGAAGGGCCGGCGCTTGAAAAGGCGCTGGCTGCCGCGACGGAGCGTTTCGAACACGATCCCGAAGGCGCGTTCGCCGAACAGCAGCGACTGCTCAAGCGGAAGCTGGCGTTCGACGCTCGCTTGGGCCAGATGGCGACGAGACGTATCGCGCGAGCGACACCGACACGAGATTCAAAAGCCGCTGCTGTTCCTGACGAAAACGGGGAACACATCGGCCAGGAAACGGATTTTCAATAGCCCATGGCATCCGAAGCGAAGACCAAAGAAACCGAAGATGCTCCTCTGATCGACCTCAACGAGGCGTCGATCAAGAAGCTCATCGCGAAGGCGAAAAAGCGCGGCTACGTCACTTATGACGAGCTCAACGAAGCATTGCCTCAGGGCGAAATGAGCTCCGACCAGATCGAGGACATTCAGGCCGCGATTTCGGAGATGGGCGTCCAGATCGTCGAATCGGACGACGAGGTCGAAGCCGAGAAGGACGAGGTCGAGGAAATCGCCCCCGATTCGGGCGCGAAGAAGGATGCCAAATCCACCGCCGCTGCGCCGAAGAAAACAGTCGATGCGCGTACCGACGATCCGGTGCGCATGTACCTGCGCGAAATGGGCGCGGTCGAGCTGCTCAGCCGCGAAGGCGAAATCGCCATTGCAAAACGGATCGAGGCGGGCCGCGACACGATGATCATCGGGCTGTGCGAAAGCCCGATCACCTTCCACGCGATCATCCAGTGGTCCGATGCGCTCAACGAAGGCGAGATGCAGTTGCGCGAGATCCTCGATCTCGACGCGATGCTGTCCAAGGAACCTCCCGTCGACAAGATGGAGGAGGAGAACGAGGACGACAGCGGCGAAATCTCGGAAGAAACAGCCGGTCCGACTATCCGTGAGGATGACGACGAGGACGATGACGAGACCGCCGAAGGCGACGAAGACGGCGACGGCGAGAACAAGCGCCGCGATGACGACGACGAAGAAGACAACACGATGTCGCTCGCCCAGATGGAGGCGGCGCTCAAGCCCGACGCGCTGGAGCGGTTCGCGCGCATCACCGACCTGTTCAAGAAGTTCGAGAAGCTTCAGGGCGAGCGCGTCGATGTGCTCGGTCGCGGCGATGCCTTCCCGGCCGCCAAGGAAAAGAAGTACGAGGATCTGCGCGAACAGCTGACGGCGGAAGTCGAAAGCGTGCAGTTCCACGCGACCAAGATCGAATTCCTGGTCGAC
>CAXAXQ010000005.1:0-147922 GCA_963972905.1 uncultured Erythrobacteraceae bacterium | reverse complement strand
CCCAAAGGCCATGACCCGCCACGCGCTTACCGGGGGGAGTCCGCGCCGACTGCTATCCATCGGGTCGCTCCGCCTGAGTTCGGCGAACGGGGCCGGATCGCTCTCGGCTTCAGGACGGTTTCGTAAGCTGCGCGCCACCAGCCCTCGCCAAATATTGCCGAAGGGATGGGCGCTTGGGCGACTTGGCCAGGCAGATTTGGACGTCGGCAGGGAGGTATCCACGAGCGCTATTGCGAATTAAACGCATAAGCGTTAGGCGGCGCGGAACCTTGACGGAGTCACTCATGTACCGCTACCTCGTCGGCGCGCTCGCGCTGGCACCGCTTTCGACTATCGCGTTCGCGCAAGACGTCGCGCCTGCTGAGGGCACGCGTTCCGACGCAGACGAGCAGAGTACGATCATCGTCACCGCCGCTCGCACCCAGCTTCCCGCGAGCGCCCTGCCGCTGACCGTCGACATCATCGACAGCGAGGCGCTGGAGCGGCAGGTGCAGATTTCCGGTTCCACCGTCGATGCGGTGTCGGCCTTACTGCCGTCCTTTTCGCCCACTCGTGAGAAGCTGACCGGGGCGGGGGAGAGCCTTCGCGGTCGCGCGCCGCTCTACGCCATCAACGGCATTCCCCAGTCGACCCCGGTGCGAGATGGCTCACGCGATGGCTATACGATCGATCCTTTCTTCATCGACCGGGTGGAGGTGATTTACGGCTCGAACGCGCTGCAGGGCATTGGTGCGAGCGGCGGTGTGGTCAACCAGGTGACGGTTGGCGCACCGCAAGAGGATGGGGTTTCTTTCCGGACGCTGTCGCAGGTGACCGTGCCGACCAGCTTCGAAGGCGAGGGGATCGGCGCGAAGAGCGGGGCCCTGGTAGGCTATCGGGCCGGGCCATTCGATGCCAGTGTCGGTGCGACCTACGAAAAGCGTGGTGCCTTCTTCGACGGGAACGACGACCGGATCGGTGTCGACGGGACGCAGGGCGATATCCAGGATAGCGATAGCTGGTCCGTCTTCGCGCGTCTCGGCTACGAGCTTGCTGGCGGCGCAAGGCTGGAAGTGGTCGCCAACCGGTTCGAGCTGAAGGGCAACGCGAACTATGTTTCCGTGCCGGGCGACCGGTCTGCGGGAATCCCCGCGAGCAGCGTTCGCGGGGTAACGCCCGGCGACCCGCCTTCCAACAAGGCCGAACTCCTCTCCGCATCGCTGGTCGATCAGGATCTTGGGGGCGGCACCTTCGTGTTGCAGGGTTTCTACAGCCGCACCAACGACGTGTACGGCGGCGGGGTGTTCGGGACCTTTCAGGACCCGGAGATCGATCCCACGGGCAATCTGTTCGACCAGTCGGCAAACCGCTCGCGCAAGCTCGGCGGCAAGGTCAGCTACGAGCGCGCGGTTCCGGGCTTCGACGACCTTGTCCTGACGGTGGGCTTTGACGCGCTGTTCGACCACACCCAACAGGTACTTGTGCAAACCGACCGGGCCTGGGTGCCGGAAACCGAGTTCCGCAGCCTCGCCCCGTTCCTCCAGGGCAATCTCGCTCTGGCCGGCGGGCTCGTTCGTCTGGCCGGCGGGCTGCGGTTCGAGAATGTCCAGCTCAAGGTCGACGATTTCACGACACTGGCAAGCTACGGCCCGGTCAGCGTGACCGGCGGCTCTCCATCCTTCCAGGATGTGCTCTGGAATGGCGGCGTCATCGTCGAGCCGATCGACGGCCTTCGCGCCTACGGCAGCTATGCCGAAGGCTTCACGATTGCCGATGTCGGACGCATCCTGCGCGGGATCACCCAGCCTAATGTCGATGTCGATGACTACCTCTCGCTCGAACCGGTCGTGTCGAATAATCGCGAACTCGGGCTCGAGTGGGATCGCGGCGCCGTGAAGGCTTCGGCGAGCTACTTCTGGTCGTCGAGCGAGTTCGGATCGATCCTCGTCCTGCGCAACGACGTGTTCGAAGTGGAACGCCAGCCGATCGAGATCGAGGGTTTCGAGGCAAGCCTTTCTTGGCAGACTCCCGTCTCGGGCCTCGCGCTCAGCGGGGGCTACGCCAACCTCAAGGGCCAGACCGACGCCGATGGAGACGGGCTGATCGACGAGGATCTCGACGGCGCGAATATCTCGCCCGACCGGGTCAACCTCGCGGCGGATTACAGCGCGGGCCGCTTCAGCGCGCGCGCTCAAGCCCGCATGTATCTCGAACGCGAGTTCAACGACGCATCCACCGCGACCGATTTCGAAGGCTACACACTGGTCGACGCGTTCATCTCCTACCGCACAGATTTGGGCGAGATTTCGCTGGCGGCCCAGAACCTGACCAACGAATTCTTCATCACTTATGACAGCGACACCGTGAGGGTGACCGACAGCAGCCGGTTCTTCTCAGGTCGCGGGCGCACTTTCACGCTGAGCCTGCGCAGCGAGTTCTGATGAAGCTGCTTTCGCTCCTGCACCGCTGGACAGGCGGTGTCGTCGGCATTCTGCTGACGGTCATCGGCCTGTCCGGCACCGTGCTGCTATGGGAAGACAGCTGGATCATGCTCGACGGAGCGCATGATCCTGTGGTCGGTGATCCCGTGGCGATGGGGCGTGCGATCGAGGTCGCGAGACAGACGGCGCCGGGCCTTTCGCGGGTGACCTTTGCCGGTGATGACATCGGTCTGCACCAGGCGGTGTATGCCGATGGCAGCGGGGCCTATATCACGCAGGACGGGACGGTCGTCGATCGCTGGTCCGGCATGTGGGAACGGCCCGAACTCTGGCTGTTCGATCTGCATCACTACCTGTTTCTGGGCGAGACCGGGAAGACCATTACCGGTATGCTGGGCATCCTCTTGCTCGCGTTCACCATCACCGGGACGATCCTGTGGTGGCGCACGCGAAAGACGTTCCGGTTTCGCCTCTGGCCGCCCCGCTACACCGCCAGCGCGATCGTGCGACACCATCGCGATCTGGGTGTGGTTGCCTCGCCGCTGCTGATCGTGGCGGCAGCGACTGGTACGCTGATGATCTTTCCGGCGGTGAGCGCTTTTTTGCTGTCACCCTTCGGGCAGGCGCACCAAAAACCAGCGCTTCCGACCGAGCTTGCCCCGGTCGATCCGGCGACCGACTGGCAAAGCGTGATGCGCAATGCGCAAGCGGCCTTTCCCTCCGCCGCGCCGCGCCGCTTGATGATGCCGTCAACGCCCGGCGAACCTATCGCCATTCGTTTCCGGCAGAATTTCGAGTGGACACCGAATGGGCGCAGCTACGCTTGGATTGCCCCGGACAGCGCGGCGGTGGTTCGAACCGACGACCCTGCGAAGGCCGGTGCGGTTTCGGCGATCGGCGAGAAGTTCTACCCCATTCACGCGGCCAAGGTTGGCGGGATCGTGTGGCGGCTCGCGATGAGCTTTGGCGGGCTGGCCCTCGTCATGCTCGGCCTGCTGGCAAGTTGGAGCTTCTGGAGTGGGCAGATCGGCAAGCGAGCCGGTCGTCGGCGAGTGGCTCCGCGTCCTGAACGAGTGATCGGGCAGTCTTGACCCATCGCCAGCGTCACACGTCGGGCAGGCGCTGGTCGGCGAAGCCCCATCCGGCGAGGGTCTTGGACTGCGCGCGGTCGTGCAGCCGTTTGGCATCGCCAATGGTGAAGCCGCGGGCGTCGTCCAGATCCTTCAGCTCGTTCCATGCCACGGGTGCTGCGACCGGCGCGCCTTTTCGCGCGCGGGCGGAGTAGGGCATCACCGCCGTGCTGCCGCGCTGGTTGCGCAGCCAGTCGATGAAGATCCGGCCCTTGCGCTTTTCCTTGCTCATCGTCGCTGTGAAGCGGTCGGGCTCGGCCTGCGCGAGCGCCTTGGCAAACCGCTCGGCAAAGCTCTTGTGCGCGTCCCACGAATGGCCGGGGGTGAGCGGCACAACCACGTGCACGCCCTTGCCCCCCGTCACCATTGCGAAGCTGGTCAGGCCGATATCGATCAGGTGCTTGCGCAGGTCCATCGCGGCATCGCGCACTTCGGCGAAGTCGAGGCCTTCGTCGGGGTCGAGATCGAACACCATCCGGTCCGGGTTCTCGACCGCGCCCGTGCGGGCACCCCAGCCATGGAACTCTATCGTGCCCATCTGCACGCACTGGAGCAGTCCGAGTGCGTCCTCGACGAACAGGTAATCCTCGGTTCCGCCGTCCTTTTCCTTGATCGGGACCGCTTTGACGCCGCCCCCGAAACCGCCATTATCGTGCTTCTGGAAAAAGCACTTCTTTGCGCGACCCTGCGGGCAGCGTACCAGGCTGAGCGGGCGCTGTGCGGCGAAGGGCAGCATCAGCGGCGCGATCGCCTGGTAATAGTCGGCAAGGTCTCCCTTGGTCTCTCCGCTTTCGGGAAAGATCACCCGGTCGCGGCTGGATATTGCCACGTCCGCGGCGGGGGAGGGGGCGGTACTTTTGCGTTCGTCGCCGACATCATCCGCATCCTTGTCCTGCCGCAAACCCAGGAAGCTGGCATGGCGCACGCGGCCTTCGGCGGTCAGCTCGGCATAGGCGATTTCGGCGACCAGATTGGGCGTGACCCAATGCACCTTGCGTGCATCCGACTTCGGCACGTCGAGCGGCGGTGTCTTGCGTTCCAGCCGTTCAAGCTTGCTGCCGAGACGGTCGAGATCGTCGCCGTCGAACCCGGTGCCGACCTTGCCGCGATAGATTAGCTCGTCGCCATTTTTTGTGGCCAGCAGCAAAGAGGCGAAAGGCCGTGCCTTGGCCGAGCTTTCCGACCATCCGACAACGACGAGCTCCTGCCGCTGGATGCACTTCACCTTCACCCAGCTCTTGGTCCGGCTGTGGCGGTAGGGCGCATCGATCCGCTTGGCGATGATGCCCTCCTGCCCCGCGTGGCACATCTGCGCGTAGAGTTTCTCACCCGCGCCGATGATGTGATCCGCAACATTAATCGGTGGCTGGGCATCGCGTAGCAGTGCTTCGAGGTGTTCCTTGCGCTCGACATTGGAATGGCCGGTCAGGTCTTCTCCATCCACTTCGAGCAGGTCGAAGGCGAAGAAGGCAAGCTTGTCCTTCGGCCCCTGCGAACCATGCCCGCGCTTGAGTACCGATTGCAGGGTGGAGAAGTCGGGATTGCCGTCCTTGCCCAGCGCGACGATCTCGCCGTCGATCAGGGCAGGGGGCAGGTCGAGCGCGGCGATCGCGTCGACCAGCGGGCCGAACTTGTCGGTCCAGTTCTTCTGGTTGCGGGTCCACACGCTGACATCTTTTCCGGATACCGCGATCAGGGCGCGGTAACCGTCGAACTTGATCTCGTGCATCCAGCCGTTGCCGGTGGGCACTTCATCGACCAGCGTCGCGAGCTGCGGCTTGGCGAATTTCGGGGGCTTGCCTGACTTCTTGCTACGGCGCGCGTGTTTCATCTTGGCGAGTGGCTCGACCGCTTCATCCTTTCCGGTCGCCTTGTCCGGCTCGCGCCCCGCAGCGATTTGCGCCATCGAGCGTCCCGTATCGATGCTGGTGAGCGCCTGTTCGACCAGCGCGTCGCCTTCCTTGGTGTACTCGTCGTCCAGCTTGCGCAGGAGCCAGTTCTCGCGCTTTTCACCCTTTTTCGGCTTCATCCGGATCAGCAGCCACTCGCCCTTCATCCGCTCGCCATCGAGCACGAAGTGCAGGTGCCCCTCCTCGATATCGTCGGCGCTCTTGCCTTCGATCGGGTGCCAGGTGCCGCGATCCCACAGCATCACCGTGCCGCCGCCGTACTCGTCTGCTGGGATGGTGCCTTCGAAGGTCGCGTAGTCCATCGGGTGGTCTTCGGTCCGCACCGCGAGCCGTTTTATATCGGGATCGGGGGAGGGGCCCTTGGTTACCGCCCAGCTCTTGAGCACGCCGCCCGCTTCCAGTCGCAAATCCCAGTGCAACCGCGTCGCGTCGTGCTTCTGGACCATGAAGATGCGATCCTTGCCCCTCTTGCCCGCCTTGCCTGCGGGCTCCTTCGTGCGACTGAAATCTCGCTTGGCGTTATACTCGGCGAGCGGATCGTCTGTCTTCGCCATGCCTAGGCGCTCTTTTTCTTCTTTGCGGAGGATTTGGCGGGCTTCTTCCCGTCGACCGACTTCTTGAGCGCGGCCATCAGATCGATCACGTTGCCGCCGCCATCGCCGGACGGCTCCTCGACGTCCTCGATCACCTTCTTGTTGCCCTTGGCCTTCGCCTTCTTGTCGATCAGCTTGTGCAGCGCTTCGGCATAGCGATCCTGGAACTCGCTTGCGTCGAAGGGGGCGGATTTTTTCTCAATCAGCGTGCTGGCGAGGTCGAGCAGTTCCTCTTCCGGCTTGTCGTCTCCGATGCCCCCGAAGAACTTCTGCCCTTCGCGCACCTCGTCGGCGTAGCGCAGGGTCTCCAGCAGCATTCCCTTCCCGCACGGCTTGATCGCGACGAGCTTCTCCTGACCGCGCACCGAGAGCTGGCCCAGCGCGGTCTTCTTCGCCTTGCGCAGAGCCTCGCGCAGCACGATGAAAGCCTCCTCGGCCAGATCGTCCTTCGGGACGACGTAATAGGGTTTTTCGAAATAGAGCGGATCGATCTCCGACTGGTCGACGAACTGGACCAGCTCGAGCGTTTTCTTGCTCTCGATCTTTACCGCCTCGATCTCTTCGTCCTCCAGCAGCACGTAGTTGTTCTTCGACAGCTCGTACCCGCGGATGATATCGTCGCGATCGACCGGGCCGACGCCTTCGACAACCTTTTCGTACGAGATGCGCTTGCCCGAAGGCTCGTGGATCTGGCGAAAGCTGATCTTCGCCCTGCTCTGCGAGGCGGAGTAGATCTCAACCGGGATCGACACCAGCGCCAGCCTGATCTGCCCCTGCCAATATGCGCGTGCGGCCATGCAACCTCCTTGTTTGCATGCCGAACGAGCGAGGGGCGCGATTGGTTGCGAGGGTGCCATCGGAGCGCGGCAGTAAGGCTATCCTAGGTTGATATCGGAACGGCTGGCCCCCCCACCCGTAGGACGACCGGGTGTCAGCCAGCAGGGAGTGCGTCCATGAGTTCCGAGAATACGGTCATGATCAATGGGCAGCCCCGCCCGCTGCCGGACGACCCCCGGGTCAGCCTGCTCGATCTGTTGCGCCATCATCTGGGGCTGACCGGCACAAAAAAGGGCTGCGACCATGGCCAGTGCGGGGCCTGCACCGTGCTGGTCAACGGCGTGCGCATCAATTCCTGCCTGACGCTGGCGGTGATGCACGATGGCGACGAGGTGACCACGATCGAAGGGCTCGGCTCCCCCCAGAACCCCTCGGCATTGCAGCGCGCCTTTGTGGAGCGCGATGCCTATCAGTGCGGCTATTGCACGCCGGGCCAGATCTGCTCTGCCACCGCGATGCTGGACGAGATCGCTGCCGGCTGGCCGAGCGATGCGAGCGATACGCTGGCCGGCCCGATGGAGGTTTCCGCCGACGAGATTCGGGAGCGGATGAGCGGCAATATCTGCCGCTGCGGCGCCTACGCGAATATCGTCGATGCGATCCGCGATGTGGCGGGAGAACCCGCATGAGGCCGTTCGACTATCAGCGCGCCGAAGGCATGGATCATGCCGGGCAACTGGTTGCGCAAGAGAACGCCGCAGCGATTGCAGGGGGCACCAACCTGCTCGACCTGATGAAGCTGCAGGTAGAGACGCCGCACACACTGGTCGACGTCAGCCGCGTCGGTCATGCCGAGATCGAGGATGCCGAGGATGGCGGGCTATGGATCGGTGCGCTGGCGACCAACACTGCCACGGCCGCGCACCCCCGCGTGCGGGCCGAGTACCCGGTGCTGGCACGCGCCATTCTGGCAGGAGCGACCCAGCAGCTGCGCAACAGGGCGACCACCGGCGGCAACCTGTGCCAGCGCACTCGCTGTTATTACTTCACCAATATCGATCAGCCTTGCAACAAGCGCGATCCGGGTTCGGGCTGCGGCGCAATCGACGGCATCGCGCGGCTCCACGCGGTGCTCGGCACAAGCGACCAGTGCATCGCGACCTATCCGGGCGACATGGCGGTCGCGCTGAGCGCGCTCGACGCGACCGTGCATATCGCGAGCGCCGACGGGGAGACCCGCACGGTCCCGGTGCGCGATTTCCATCGCCTGCCGGGCGATACGCCTTGGAAAGACAACGTGCTTGAGGACGATGAACTGATCACTGGCGTCAGCTTGCCCGCGCCTGTCGAAGGTACGCAGATCTACCGCAAGGTTCGCGAGCGCTCGTCCTACGCCTTCGCCTTGTGCTCCATCGCGGCGATCGTCGAGATGGATGGCGACACGATCACCCGCGCGGACCTCGCCTTCGGCGGACTCGCGCACAAGCCTTGGCACGACCCGGCACTGAGCGAGGTATTGGTCGGCCAGCGTCCCGACGCCGCGCTGTTCGATAAGGCGGCCGACGTGCTGCTGCGCGATGCGCGCGGCCATGGCGAAAACGATTTCAAGATTCCGCTGGCCCGGCGCACTCTCGCCGCCGTGCTCGCCGAAGCCACGGGAGTTGAACTGTGAGCGCCTATCTAAAACAGGATGAGCCTGACACTTCCAACCGGCTCGACCACATGCGTCAGGGCGTGCTGGGGACCGACGCGGCGCGGATCGAAGGGCTGCTGAAGGTCACCGGAACCGCGCCCTACGCAGCGGAATACCAGATCGATGATTGCCTCGAAGGAGTGATCGTCACTGCAACCATTTCCAAAGGAGAGGTCACTGCGATCGACGCGAACTCGGTGCTCTCCATGCCCGGCGTGGTGACCGTGATCGACGATCCCTCGCTGATCGCGCGGCCTGCGCAGGGAACGGCCGGGGAGGCTCCCGCGCAGCCAGCGCGTAAAGTAGACTATTTTGGCCAGCCGATCGCGCTGGTGGTCGCCGAAACCTTCGAACAGGCCCGCGACGCAGCGAAGCACCTTTCGGTCAGTTACCGGGTAGACGACGACGCTGCCTTCGATCCCGAAGCGGTCGAGGCAGAGACGAAGGATGGCGCAACCTCGCAGGGTGATCTTGCCCATGCGATGAAGCAAGCGGCAGCCTCGGTCGACCTGACCTACCGGACGGAAGGCCATTCCTCCGCCGCGATGGAGCCGCACGCGGCGATCGCGCAATGGGATGGCGCCACGCTGACCGTCTATGCCTCGCTGCAGATGCTCAACTACAACATCTCCGAACTGGCGGATTCGCTGGGACTGGACCAGGATAAGGTGAGGTTGGTCTCACGCTATGTCGGCGGGGGCTTCGGTTCCAAGCTGGGGATCAGCGAGGAGACCGTCGCGGCCAGCGTCGCGGCGATGAAGCTCGAACGCCCTGTCCGGGTGGCGATGCTGCGCCAGCAGGTGCTCCAGTGCATCATGCGCCGCTCCGAAACACGCCAGCGGTTCCGGCTGGCGGCGGGCGAGGACGGCAAACTGACCGGCTTCGGGCACGAGGCACGCGTCTCCAACCTGCCGGGCGAAAGCTTTGCCGAGCCGGTCCTGCAATCGAGCCATTTCCTCTATTCTGGCGAGAACCGCGAGCTGCGGATGGAGGTTGCGCGTATCCACCGGATGACCGCCGGATCGGTGCGCGCGCCGGGAGAGGCAGTGGGCATGCCCGCGCTCGAATGCGCGATGGATGTGCTGGCGGAGAAGCTGGCGATCGATCCGGTCGAGCTACGGTTGCGCAATATTCCCGAGAAACACCCGGCCAATGGCACTCCGTTCTCTTCGCACAAGCTTGCCGAGTGTCTGAAACAAGGTGCCGAGGCGTTCGGCTGGGACGCGGGCGCACGAACCCCGCGCCATACGCGCGAAGGCGAGTGGTGGGTCGGCACCGGCATGGCAAGCGCGGCTCGGGTCCACAATGTCGGCGAGGCGAAGGCGCGTGTAACGCTAAAGTCGGACGGCACCGCACTGGTGGAGACCGACATGACCGATATCGGCACCGGCACCTATACCATCCTCGCCCAGCTGGTCGGCGAAATGCTCGGCCTGCCGATCGACCAGGTGTTGGTCGAACTGGGCGACACGCGCCATCCGCGCGGGCCCGGCTCTGGCGGCAGCTGGGGGGCGTCGTCGATTGGCTCTGCCGCCTATGTAGCATGCCTTGCGCTGCGCGAAACGCTGGCCGGGCGCGCCGGCGTTGCCGAAGATGCGCTGGAACTGAAAGATGGCGCGGTTGTCGGCGGCAAGTCGCTGGTCGATCTGCTGGAGGGCAGCGATCTGGCCGAGGAAGGGCATTACGAGCCGGGAGACATCGCGGATGACTTCACCGCCGCCGGTTTCGGCGCGTTCTTTGCCAAGGTGCGCGTCAACCGCTTCACCGGGGAGACGCGCGTACAACACATGACCGGCACATTCGGCTTCGGGCGGGTGCTCAACACCAAGACCGCGCGCTCGCAATGTCTCGGCGGGATGACCTGGAGCATCGGCGCGGCGCTCACCGAAGCGATGCTGTTCGATCCGGTCGACGGGCACCTCGCGAACTGCGACCTTGCCGAGTACCATGTGCCGGTAAATCGCGACGTCCCCGATCTCGACGTGCTGTTCGTGGAAGAACGCGACGGCGCTGCGAGCCCGATCCAGGCCAAGGGGATCGGCGAACTGGGCATGTGCGGCGGTGCAGCGGCGATCGCGAACGCGATCTACAATGCTTGTGGTGCGCGCGTGTTCGAGTTTCCGATGACGCCCGACAAGGTGCTCGCCGCGATGCCGGACTAACGGGGCCGGACTGATCGCGCGTCAGAGCCCGCCGAACTTGCCGGCCTGGTAATCGCGGATCGCCTGCGCGATCTCCGCCTCGCTGTTCATCACGAAGGGGCCATGCGCCACCACCGGTTCCCCGATCGGCTCGGCATGGCCGAACAGGATGCGGCAGCCTTTCTGGCTGGAGACCGAGAGGCCATCGCCATCGCTGATTTGGGCAAGCATGTGCTCGGGCACGGTCTGATCGCCGATCTTTGCTTCGCCACCGATGGTATAGAAAAAGACGTTGCGCCCTGCGGGTGCGGGCAGGGTGGCGCTGCCGCCCGGCGCGACCTCCACGATTCCCAGCATCACGTCGGTCAGCGAATGGATTGGCGCTCCCTCGGTGCCGGAGACCGCGCGCATCGACACGTCGCCGCTCAGGCCGGTCCGCGCGATATCGGCTGCGGCCACCGGGATGTAGGCGGGATCGGTCATCTTCAGCCGCGCGGGCAGGTTGACCCATAGCTGTAGGATTTCGAGCGGCCCGCCGGTGCGCTTGAAGTCCTCGGGCGAAAGCTCGGCATGGACCAGCCCACTTCCGGCAGTCATCCACTGCACGCCGCCAGCCTCGACCACGCTGGCGCCGGAGCCACTGTCGTGGTGGGCGAGGCTGCCTTGGAGGATGAAGGTCACCGTCTCGAACCCGCGATGCGGGTGCGGGCCGAAGGGCAGCCCGCGATTGCTGGGCGGGTAGGTCTGCGGGCCGTGGTGATTCAGGAACAGGAACGGGTCGACCTGCGGCAGGCCCGGGCCCGGCACCGGGCGGCGCGTTGTCAGGTCCTGAATATCATCGCGCATCGCCCGGTGCAGGGAGAGGAGCTGGCGGCTGCTCATACCGACACCTCCGGCACCAGCGGCTCAGGCCCGGCGGGCACGATGCCGTTCGGATTGATCCGCTCGTGACTCTCGTAATAGTGATGCTTGATGTGACGGAAATTGACCGTGTCCGCGATCCCGTCCAGCTTGTAGATTCGCCGGGTCAGCTCGGAGAGGTTGGGGTAGTCCGCGATCCGGCGGATATTGCACTTGAAATGCGTATGGTAGACCGGGTCGAACCGGATCAGGGTGGTCCACAGCCGAACATCGGCTTCGGTCAGGCGGTCGCCGACCAGCCATTCGCGCCCCTCCAGCCTCTGTTCCAACTCGTCGAGCGTGGCGAATAGTGGCTTTACCGCCTTGTCGTAGGCGTCCTGCGTGGTCGCGAAGCCTGCTTTGTAGACGCCGTTGTTGACCGCGCCGTAGACCCGGTCGTTCAGGGCATCGATTTCGTCGCGCAGGTCCGCAGGGTAAAGGTCGAGGTCGTTGGCGCCGCACTCGTCGAACGCGGTGCCGAGCATCCGCAGGATGTCCGCGCTCTCGTTGTTGACGATCGTCTCGGTCCGCGTGTCCCACAGCACCGGCACGGTGACGTGGCCCGAATAGTCGGGCTTGGCGTGGGTGTAGAGCTGGTGGAGATGGTCCGCGCCGATCGCGGGATCGCCGGTCACGCATTCGCCCTCGCGGAAGGACCAGCCGCCGTCCTTCATCAGCCAGTGGACCACGTTCAGCTCGATCGCGTCGGTCAGCCCCTTGAGGTGCCGCGCAGCATTGGCGCGGTGCGCCCACGGGCAGGCGAGGCTGATATAGAGGCGATAGCGCCCCGGTTCGGCGGCGAACCCGCCCTCTCCGGTGGGGCCGGGCGATCCGTCAGGGGTGATCCAGTTGCGAAACGCGCTCTCGTCGCGCTCGAACTCGCCGCTGTCCTCGTCATTATGCGCCCACTCGTCGTGCCAGGTGCCGCTTTTCAGGAAGCCCATTGTCCTAGAGATCCTCTGCCGAGAAGGGGAACTGGCGCTTACCGTGCTGGACCGAGATCCACCGGGTGGTGGTAAACGCGTCGATCGCCCAGCGCCCATTGAACCGGCCCACGCCCGAATTCTTGACCGCACCGAAGGGGGCGAAGGGGCTGTCGTTGACCGGCTGGTCGTTGATGTGCGTCATCCCAGCCTCGATCCGCTTGGCGAAGGCCAGCGCACGGCCTTCGTCGCGGCTGAAGACCGAGCTCGACAGGCCCATGTCGGTGTTGTTCGCCAGTGCCAGCGCGTGGTCCTCGTCCCGCGCGCGCTGGATCGGCGCGACGGGGCCGAAGATCTCGTTCGCGACGAGGCAATTGTCCTCGCCTACGTCGGTGAAGACGTGGGGCGGGATGACCAGCCCGTCGGGCTCTCCGCCGAGCGCACAGGTCGCGTCCTGATCCTTCGCCTTGGCGATCATCTCCATGATGCCGTCGAACTGGTCGCGGTTGACGACGGGACCGATGAAGCAGTCCGCCGCATCGCGCTGACCCACCACCAGCTTGCGGGTGCGCGCCACGAACTTGTCGACGAATTCGTCATGGACGGCGTCTTCCACCACGATCCGGTTGGCGATCATGCAGATCTGGCCCTGGTGCATGAACTTGCCCCAGACGCTCGCCTCCACGGCATAGTCGATGTCTGCATCGTCGAGCACGACGATCGGCGAATTGCCGCCGAGTTCCAGCTCGAGCGACTTGATCCGGTCACCATCGAGCGCGGCCTTGCCGACCCCGCGACCCACGGGGGTGGACCCGGTAAAGCTGACGACCGAGGGAATTGGATGGCGCACCAGTGCATCGCCGATCTCCGACCCGCTGCCGGGGAGGACGGAGACGAGGCCCTTTGGCAGACCCGCCTCTTCGCAGATTGCGGCGAACAGGGCGCCGCCGGTGACGGGCGTGTCGCTCGCAGGCTTGAGGACCACCGCGTTGCCCAGTGCCAGCGCCGGGAAGAGCGTACGCGCGGTTAGCTGGAGGGGAAAATTCCACGGGCTGATCAGCGCAACCACCCCCGCCGGTTGGCGGTAGGCGCGGCTTTCCTTGCCCGGTATTTCCTCGGGCAGGATCGCGCCTTCGACCATGTAGGGCAGCGCGGCCGCCTCCTGCCGCGCGACCTGCGTCACCAGCATCAGCTCGAGCGCGGCCTTCACCTGCGTCCCGCCGACCTCGCGCACGATCCACCCAGCGATCTCGTCCTTGCGCGCCTCCAGGATGTCTCCGATCGCGAGCATCTTCGCCGCGCGTGCAGAGGGCGGCAGTGCGGCCCATTCGCGCTGGGCTTCCCTCGCGGCACGGCACGCCTCGTCGACGTCGCTTGGCCGAGCGGCGTTCATCGAGAAGATCTCGCTTTCATCCCACGGGCAGGTGTTTTTCAGGGTGTCGCCTGTGCCTTCGCGCCATTCACCGGCGACGAAGAGGCGGTCGAGCTTGCTGTATTTTTCGGACATATCTGGCGAACGGGCAGCTGCCGGTATCGTTTCAGCGGGTTACGCGACAAATGCGCAATCACTGTCATCGGAGCAGGGGGAAGGGCGCGGGCTCAAGCCAACTGCTTGACCAGTTCGCGCCATTGCCTCGCGGAGGGCTCGCGCCGCTCGTCGGCAATATAGAACAGGGTGTCTCCGCCCTTGATCTCCCGCTCGCCAACGCAGTTAAGGTCGAGGTGCTTGCCGCCACCCTCGCTCACGCCGATGAGGGTGATCCGGTGCGACCGCTTGAGCGCGACCAGCGCCTCCAGATAGGACAGCGGCGGTGTTTCCTCGGGCACGCGCAACGAGAAGGCGGTGCTTTCGGTACGCGAGGAAAACAGCAGGTTCGCGAGGCGCGAGGCCCCCGGATCGTGCGCCGCGCGCACCATCATGTCGATCGAGATGGAGGAGAATACCTCGATATTGTCGATCTGGTGCTCGATCAGCCGCGCGGCATCCTCGTTCTCCATATGCGCGACGATATGCACGTCGGGCGCCGCCGCGCGCGCAGCCAGGGTTGCTGCAAGCGTGTCGTCGTCGGTCGCGCCGCGGATCAGGATCGAGCTCGCGCCACTCGCTCCGGCGCGCCTGTACCCGTCGAAATCGGACAGGGTTTCGGCGAACACGAAGTCGATCGCGTCGGGCATCGGGTTGGTATCGACCGCGGCGGCCAGCAGCACGGGTCGGGCGTGATACGACCGGTCCGCCAGCAGGGTTTCGATCAGGCGCTTCGTCGCGCGTTCCTGCCAGCCGACGATCACGACATGATCGGTGCGGCCGGCATAGCTTGCTTTGCCGTCCAAACCTCGCCTCCAGTGGTTGCCGATATCGCTCACCGCCTTGCCCAGCACCGCTGTAAACAGCGCAATCGCGCCCGGCAGGATGATGATCGCCGCCGCCGTGCGGCCCGCTGCGGTCTGCGGGCTCAGATCGCCGTAACCCACGGTGGTGGCGGTGGTGGTATAATAATAGAAATAGACCAGAAAGTCGCTGACAAGCGCGGTCTCGCCGGTTGCGACGAGCACCAGATAGCTGAGCAGCGCGTGCAGCGCGATCACCGCGATCAGCACGCTCCAGCGCAATGTCGCGATCGCGTAGTATATCCGCTGCCAGGTGCGGCGCATTCCCCCCATGGGCACCTGCATACCGGATGCGCGCGTGATACCTCAAGAGGGCAGGCCGAATGCGGGAACGAGCTGTGGAGGGCGCGGTTCTCGAAACAGAAAGGGTGAAAGGATCGCCATGACCGAAAACGGGCAAACGCTTCGTGAGATTCCCGTCGGGATCAAGGCGAAGGACGAACGCGTCGAGTTCGACTCGATGGGCAAAGTTCGGGTCCCCGCCGACCGCTATTGGGGTGCGCAGACCGCACGTTCGCTCGAGCATTTCGATATCGGGGACGACCTGATTCCGGTCGAGCTGTGCCGCGCCTACGGCTACCTCAAGAAGGCCGCAGCCATCGTCAACCGCCGTGCAGGTCTGCTTCCGGCAGACAAGTGTGCCGCGATCACGCGGGCGTGCGATGAGCTGATCGCGGGCGAATTCGACGACCAGTTCCCGCTGCGCGTATGGCAGACAGGGTCGGGCACGCAGACCAACATGAACGTCAACGAGGTGATCGCGAACCGCGCGATCCAGCTCATGGGCGGGGAGCTGGGAAGCCAGAAGCCGGTCGCGCCAAATGACGACGTCAACAAGAGCCAGTCCTCCAATGACACTTTCCCCACCGCGATGCACCTCGCGGCGCTGGGCGCACTCGACGCGCACCTGATCCCCGAGATCGAGCAGTTGGCCGAGCTGATCGAGGAGAAAGCAGGCGGCTGGATGGACACGGTCAAGATCGGCCGCACCCATTTGCAGGACGCGGTTCCGCTGTCGGTCGGGCAGGAATGGAGCGCTTGGGCAGAGGCGCTGCGCGCCGCGGTTGCCGATCTTGGCCATGCCCGCGAAGGCCTGCTTGCCATCTCGCTCGGCGGGACGGCGGTGGGCACAGGTCTGAACGCGCCGGAGGGCTTTTCGAGCAATGTCGCGAAAGAGATCGCATGCCTCACTCGCCTGCCGATTCGCACCGCATCCAACAAGTTCTACGCGCAGGGGACCCTCGATCCGTTCGTGCGTCTCTCCGCCTCGCTGCGGGGCGTCGCGGTCGCGCTTATAAAGATCGCCAATGACGTGCGCTGGCTGGCGAGCGGCCCGCGGTGCGGGATCGGCGAGCTGAAACTGCCCGCGAACGAGCCGGGCTCCTCGATCATGCCGGGCAAGGTGAACCCGACGCAGAGCGAGGCGCTGCTGATGGTTGCCATGCAGGTGATCGGTCACGACACGGCCAATGCGATGGCGGGCAGCTGGGGCAATCTGCAATTGAATGCCATGCGCCCGGTGATCGCCGCCAACGTGCTCCACTCGATCCGCATCCTCGCAGATGGCTGCGCGAGCTTCCGTGAGAACGCGATCGAGGGGACCACGCTCGATGGCGAGCGGATAGAGCAGCATCTGGAGCAATCGTTGATGCTGGTGACCGCGCTGGTGCCCGAAATCGGCTATATGGATGCCGCGCATATCGCTGAAGCCGCTGCCGCCAAGGGTACCACCTTGCGCGAGGAGGCGATCGCCAGCGGCAAGATCAGGGAAGAGGACTACGACCGTATCGTGCAGCCGAAGACCATGATCGGCGACGGGCTGGCCGGGGCATAAATTCACATGACGCAGCGTGCCGTAGCGGCAGCGACGGTGGGGGTTCGTTGCGGATTTGACTCGTGCCTGTCGATCGCGCCAAGCGCGTCGCAAACACGCAAAAGCGACACACGAGGAAGGAAAGAGAATGGGCATGTGCGAACTCGCCGGGCTGAAGGTTGCCGAGGAACTGGCCGACTTCGTCGAAGTGCAGGTGCTGCCGGGGCTCGATATTGATGCGGCTGCCTTCTGGTCCGGAGCGGCGGATATTTTTAGCCGTTTCGTGCCGCGCAATCGCGAATTGCTTCAGAAGCGCGAGGCGATGCAGGCGAAGATCGACGCGTGGCACCGCGACCATCCCGCGCCGATCGACGCGGACGCCTACCGCGCCTTCCTGACCGATCTCGGCTACCTGGTGCCCGCGCCGGACGCGTTCAGCGTGAACCCGCAGAATGTCGACCCCGAGCTGGCGCAGATCGCCGGGCCGCAGCTGGTGGTGCCAGTGCTAAACGCGCGCTTCCTCCTCAACGCTGCCAACGCGCGCTGGGGCAGCCTGTACGACGCGCTTTATGGCACGGACGCGATTCCCGGATCGCCCAAGCTCGGCGGTTACGACGAGGAACGCGGGGCGATGGTGATCGACTGGGGCCGCCAGTTCCTCGACCGCGCGGTGCCGCTGGAAGGCCAGCTGTGGAGCAACTGGGATGGCAGCGAGCCCAAGCTGAAGGCCCCGGCTGAGCTGATCGGGCGCAATGGCAAGAACTGGCTGATCCGCCACAATGGCCTGCACCTCGAAATCGTGATCGATCCCGATCACCCGGTCGGTGCGGGCGACAAGGCCGGGGTCGCCGACATCGTGCTGGAATCCGCAATCTCGACGATCTGCGACTTCGAGGATTCTGTCGCGGCGGTCGATGCCGAGGACAAGGTGCAGGGCTATTCCAACTGGCTCGGCCTGATGAAGGGAGACTTGCGCGAAACCTTCATGAAGGGCGGGGAGCAGATGACCCGCACGCTCAACCCCGATCGCGAATATGTCGGCCTTGAAGGCGAGAGTTTCACGCTTGCCGGGCGCAGCCTGCTGCTCGCGCGCAATGTCGGCCATCTGATGACGACGCCCGCAGTGCACCTGCCCGATGGCAACGAAGCGCCCGAGGGCATTCTTGATGCGATCATCACCGCCACGATCGGTTGTCACGACCTGAAACGGACCGGCGCGCTTGCCAACAGCCGCGAAGGCTCGATCTACCTGGTGAAGCCCAAGATGCACGGGCCGGAGGAATGCGCGCTGACCAATGACCTGTTCGACGCGGTGGAGGATATGCTCGGCCTCGCGCGGCACACGATCAAGGTCGGCGTGATGGACGAGGAACGGCGGACCTCCGCCAATCTCGCGGCGTGCATCCACGCGGTGCGCGACCGGATCATGTTCATCAACACCGGCTTCCTCGACCGTACGGGCGACGAGATCCACACCGCGATGCGAGCGGGTGCGATGAAGCGCAAGGGCGCGATGAAGGAGACGCCCTGGATCGCCGCCTACGAGGATCGCAACGTGCAGATCGGGCTGGCTTGCGGCCTTTCGGGCAAGGCGCAGATCGGCAAGGGCATGTGGGCCATGCCCGACCGGATGGCAGACATGCTGGCCGAGAAGATCGGCCACCCGCGCTCGGGCGCGAACACCGCCTGGGTTCCATCGCCGACCGCCGCGACGCTGCACGCAACGCATTACCACATGGTCGATGTGTTCGCGCGGCAGGACGAGCGGGCGAAGGAGGCAATCGCTCCGCTATCCGACCTGCTGACCATCCCGCTTCACCGGGGCGAGAACTGGTCGCCGGACGAGATCCGCGCCGAGCTGGAGAACAACGCGCAGGGCATTCTGGGCTATGTCGTGCGCTGGGTGGACCAGGGCGTGGGCTGTTCCAAGGTGCCCAACATCGACGATGTGGGCCTGATGGAAGACCGCGCAACCCTGCGCATTTCCAGCCAGCACATCGCCAATTGGCTTGAGCATGGCGTGGTCAGCCCGGAAGAGGTCGACGATGTGCTGGTCGCAATGGCGAAAAAGGTCGACGCACAGAATGCGGGCGACCCCGCCTATCGCCCGATGGCCGATAATCCGGATAGCAGCATGGCCTTCCAGGCTGCGCGGGCGCTGATCTTCGAAGGAACCGAGCAGCCCAGCGGCTATACCGAGCCGCTGCTGCATGCCTATCGTCAGAAGGTGAAGGCAGGGGGCTAGGGTGCCCTATTACCCCCCTCCCCCAGGGGAGGGGGTGGGGGTGGGGGTACTGCGCTTTTGGTGAAGCGCGTCCAAGCCACATGCGCCGTACACCCCACCCGACCTCCCCCTCAAGGGGGAGGAGTTAGGGACTCAGGCCGAGCAACTCGCCCCGCCTAGCACGCAGAAGCGGGCGCAATGCGGGTGGTTCAGCTTCACCGCCACATTGGCATCGGCCAGCGTCTCGCCGAAGTCGAATTCCTCGTCGTAGGGGATCAGCGTGCACGCCACCACGCGCGGGGTGAGGGCGCCCTTGCGGTGAACGACCATGCGGCTGGTCGCGCACATGATGTCAGCGGGTGATTTGCCCAGGATGTCCCAGCAGTCGGTGGTGATCTCCGCAACGTCCTTGTCCGCATCCATCTCGGGGAAGAGGACACAAGTTGCAGGATCATGCGCGTCGATCTGCAGGCCTTCGCGCGCGAACAGCGCGGCGTAGCCGTCGCGCGCGTCGATCATGCCTTCACCGGGCAGCAGGCGCCCTGCGACGGCGATGGAAAAGCCATTGTCGGACAGCCATTTGAGCCCGTCGATCGCCGCGTGCCAGCTATTCGCCCCGCGCTCGCCCTCGTGCACTGCCTTGGTGTGGTGATCGAGGCTGACGCGGATTGTCAGTCGGTCCCCATGCGCCTCACGCAATGCCAGCAGTGCGGCTTGGTGCCGGCGCATCGGCGTCATCGCGTTGGACAGCACCAGTGCCTCGAACCCGCGGCCCAGCGCGTCTTCCAGCATCGCCATGAAATGCGGGTTCATGAACGGCTCGCCGCCGGTGAAGCCGATTTCGCGCGTGGTCCATCCCTCGCGCTGAATTTCGTCGAAATAGCGCGCGGCGTGATCGGCGGTCAGGTAGATCAGCGCGTCATTGGTCGGGCTGCTTTCGATATAGCAGGTCGCGCAGGCGAGGTTGCACAGCGTCCCGGTGCACAGCCACAGAGTCTCCAGCTCCAGCAGCGGAACCTGCGCGCGCGGCGATCCGTCGGCGGTGATGTCGGGATCGGTGAACTTGCCTTCGGGCAGGGCCTCGGCCTCGACCGCGAAGGGCGAGGGACCTTGCGGCGCGTTGCGGCTTTTGGAACGGGACGCCATCAGCGGAGCGTCTTCCTGAACCATGCGCGCGTTCTGGCGTAGCCCTTGGGCACGCTGCCGAACACCGTGCCCTCCCACGCGCTGAACGCTGCCGCCTTGGTGATCTCGCTGCGCGTCGGGTAGGCGACGATCGCGCTGCCCAGCGCAAAGGTGCTCGCCTTGCCGGTTATCAGCTGGGTAAACGGCAGCAGCATCTCGCCCGCATTTTTGCCGACGATGCTGGCCCCGAGAACTTTCTTGCCGACCATCACCACCTTCAGGTGGCCCCGCGTGTCCCCTTCCGCAATGGCGCGCTCGTTGTGGTCGAAGCCCTCGCGCACCACGGTCACCTTGTCGCCCAGTTCCTCGCGCGCCTGCGCCTCGGTCATCCCGATCTGCGCGACCTCGGGGTCGGTATAGGTGCACCACGGCAGGGCGGACCAGTCGACCTTGGTGGGCACGCCCAGCGTGATTTCGAGCGCCACGTTGGACCCTTCGTAGCCCGACACATGCGTCAGGCGTGGCCCCTCGCGGCAATCGCCGATCGCGTAGATATGCTTGATGTTCGTGCGCCGCCGCGCGTCGACCTTGATCCCGTTGCGGCCCGGCTCGACGCCGATCTCCTCAAGCCCGTAGCCTTCGGTACGCGCCTTGCGCCCGGCGGCAACCAGCAGATGCGTGCCCGCAACTTCCTGCCCGTCTTCCAGCGTCACGGTGAGGCTGGCGAGCACACCGGGGGTCACCTTGGCGGCCGTGCCCTTCACGAACATCACCCCTTCGGCCTTCATGGTCTCGACCACCACCGCGACCGAGTCCGGATCGTCGCGGCCCATGAGGTCGCCCGGTTCGATGATGGTGACTTCGCTGCCCAAGCGGCGGAAACTCTGCGCCATCTCCATTCCGATCGCCCCACCGCCAATGATGACGAGGTGCTGGGGCAGCTGGCCCAGATCCCAGATATTCTCGTTGGTAAGGTAGGGGACGGTGTCCAGCCCCTCGATCGGCGGCACCATCGGCTCGGACCCGGTGGCGATGACGATCTTGGGCGCAGTCAGCTCGACTTCGCCGACCCGAACCGTGCGCGGGCCGGTAAAATGCGCGTGGCCGCGATAGACGTCGCAGCCCATCTCCTCGAACCGCTCCTGGCTGTCGTGCGGCGCGATATGTGCGATCGCTTCGTGGATATGCGCGTGCACGCCGCTCCAGTTGACCTTGGCGGCGGTCATCTGGATGCCGAAGCGTTCGTACTCGTTGGCTTCCGCTGCGCGTTTGGCTGCGGTTATCAGCGCCTTGGACGGCACGCAGCCGTTGTTGAGACATTCGCCGCCCATCTCGGCCCGCTCGATCAGCGCGGCTTTCAGCCCGAACATCGCGCAGCCGCCCGCAGCAGTGAGACCGGCCGCCCCCGCGCCGATCACGATCACATCATGGGTAAATTTCATGCCTGTCCCTGAAACCAAGCTTGCCCGAGAACCGAACCTCGTGCTGTGTGTGGCATATTCGCAGGCAAGGGTCGAAACGTTTCATGAATCTCGAAAATTCGCAGAACTATTATGGCGAGGTGCTGCAAGGCTCCGCCGATCTCAAGACCGATGCCTGCTGCACGCTCGACGCACCGCCGCCCGCGCTGATGGCGCTGCTGCGCAATGTCCACGAGGATGTCCGCGCGCGCTATTACGGCTGCGGTCTGGTCGTCCCGCAGGCGATCGAGGGGGCCAAGGTGCTCGATCTCGGTTCGGGCAGCGGGCAGGATGCCTATCTGCTGGCGCAAATGGTGGGCGAGAACGGGTCGGTGGCCGGGGTCGACGCGACGCCCGCGCAGCTGGCGGTCGCGCGCGAGCATGAGGAATGGCACCGCGAGCGGTTCGGCTATGCCAAAAGCAACGTGCGCTTCATCGAAGGCGATATCGAGAAGCTGGGCGATCTTGATCTGGCCGATGGCAGCTTCGATGTGATCGTCTCCAACTGCGTCATCAATCTGGTCGCTGACAAGCGCGCGGTGTTCGACGCCGCCTATCGGCTGCTCAAGCCGGGTGGGGAGCTGTATTTCTCCGACGTCTATGCCGACCGCCGCGTGCCCGAGGGGCTGCGCGAAGATCCAGTGCTGCATGGCGAATGCCTGTCGGGCGCCATGTACTGGTTCGATTTCGTCCACGAGGCCAAACGCGCGGGCTTCCTCGACCCGCGGCTAGTGACCACGCGCCCGCTGGGTGTGAACGATCCGCAGATTCAGGCGAAGCTGGACGGGATCACCTTCCATTCTGCCACCGCACGCCTGTTCAAGCTCCCTGATCTGGAGCCGCTGTGTGAGGATTACGGGCAGGCGGTGCGCTACAAGGGCACGGTCGCGGGTGAGGAGCGGGTGTTTGTGCTCGACGATCACCACCGGATCGAGCGTGGGCGAGTGTTCCCCGTGTGCGGTAACAGCTGGAAGATGCTCGCCGACACGCGCTTTGCCGAGCATTTCGAATTCTTCGGCGACTTCGGCACCCACTACGGCATCTATCCCGATTGCGGCACGCTGTTCCCGCTCGCCGGGGCTGTTCCGCAGGTGGCGACCGGCGGCGGCTGCTGTTGAGTAGTATCCTGGTAACGGGCGCTGCCGGGCTGATCGGCGGCGAGGTCTGCGCGCGGCTGGTCGCAGCAGGGCATCGGGTGACTGCGCTGGTTCACCGCAACCCCGAGGTGCGCGCGAACGACGGCAGCGCGGTCGCGATTGCGGAGGCGGTTCCGTGCGATATCCGGCGCGAGCGGCTGGGGCTGGACGAGAGCACGTTCGAGCGGCTGGCGCAGGGCCACGACCTCATCATCCACTGCGCGGCCACGATCCGCTTCGACCTGAGTGATGCCGAGTATGAAGAGACCAACACGCGCGGCACGGCGAATGTGATCGCACTGGCGCAGGCGGACGGGGCAGGCCTGCTGCATGTCAGCACCGCATATGTCTGCGGTACGCGCGATGGGATTATTCGCGAGGACGATCCGCTCCCCGCAAAGGGGTTCGCCAATGGCTACGAGGTGAGCAAGGCTGCGGGCGAGCGGCTGGTGCGGAACTCCGGGCTCGCCTGGGCGATCGCGCGCCCCGGGATCACGCTGGGGGAATACCAGAGCGGGCGGGTGCGCCAGTTCGACGCGCTCTATATGGCTTTCAAGCTGATTGCAGAGGGGCGCATCCGGCTGGTCCCCGCAGGCGGCGACGCCACGCTCGCTTTCGTGCCGATCGACCATGTTGCGGGCGGTATCGCGGCGTTGGTGGAGAACTGGGAAGCAGCGCAGGGCGGCACCTATCATCTGGTCGCGTCCGAGCCGCTTCCGATGGCCGATTTTGCGCATGGCATTGGCAGTGTCGACGGGCTGCGCTCGCCCACGCTGGTCGAACCGGCGCGGTTCGATGCAAGTACGCTGCCGCCGCTCGAACGGCGGCTGCATGGCCGCGTGTCGGCGCTCTATGCCAGCTATTTCCAGCGCGATCCGCGCTTTGACGATAGCCGCTTTCGCGCGGTCACGGGGATCGAATCCGGCCCGGCGGACGAGGCCTATCTGCGCCGGTTGATCGATTTCTGCACGGACGAAGGCTTCCTGCCCGCCGCCGAGGTGCTGGCGCGCTAGGTCAGCGGATGTCGGGGTAGTCGCGCGCCATCCGTCCGCGCAGGCCCAGCGCCCACAGGATGCCGACCTTGAAATAGATCCAGTTGGCTTTGAGCGGGCCCCAGGCCGCGATCCGCCGGTCGGAGGTGCGCACGATGCGCGGGACCATGCGGATGCGGCCGAGCTGCGCAAATTTCACGCACAGGTCCGCCTCTTCCATCACCATGTCGCCCGGTGTGCAGCCGCCGATGGTCCGGAAGTCCGCGCGCCGAAAGAACATTGCGTGGTCGCCGAACAGCAGCCGCACGCCGCGAAAGAACAGGTGGGGGCGGCACAGCAGTGGCGCGTACCAGGTCTTCACGTAGTTATGCGCGCTGGTCACCCAGCGGGTCTTGGTGCCGGTGATCAGCGGGGTGAAGCTGGCGAGCGCGATGCGGCTGTCGGCCAGTGTCTCGCGGATCACCGCGACCATGTCGGATGGGGGGAAACTGTCGGCATGGACTACGCAGACGAGGGGTGCCTCGGCCGCCTCGACACCCGCGTTGATCTGCCGCGCGCGCCCGCGTTCGGCGGAGATCACCTGCCACCCGGCGGCCTTCGCCAGTTCGAGCGTGTCGTCTGCACTCCCGCCGTCGACCACGATGACCTGCGCAGGTTTCGGATCGAGCGTGGCGAGATGCGCGGCGAGGGTGGGGATCGCCACTGCCTCGTCGAGCACCGGCACGACGATCGCAAGGTCCGGCTCGCTCACGCCAGCAGCTCTGGCCAGGCGGCGAGATCGTCGCCCGTGTCGATATCGGTCAGCTCGGGCAGCAGGTGCGGGGCGATACCGTTGGCCGCAAGTCGCCGCATGGTTTCTGGGAAAACCGCATCCGTGCTCCACGCCATGTCGACGAACAGCTCGGGGCAGGGCGCGCGCAGGCCGAGCAGCCAGTAGCCGCCATCATCCGCCGGGCCGATCACCGTTTCGTGCGTGTCGAGAGCCTGGGCTGCCTCGTGCAACAGCGCGGCGGTCAGGCCGGGGCAGTCGCTGCCGATCATCATGCCCGGGGTGGGCACGCGGGTCAGCTTTTCGCCCAGATCGCCGTCGCCCTGATCGCGCACGTCGCAATCTGCGCCCAGCCAGTCCTTGAAGGCCTGCGGCTCGCCCCCGGTCACGCGCAGGTGAAACGGCAGGCCGCTGCTGCGCGCTTCGCGCACCGTCAGTTCCAGCAATCTGCGGTAGAGGTCTGCCGCTCCTTCAGCGCCCAGCGCCGGGATCAGCCGCGTCTTGGCCTTGCCCGGCTCCGGCCAGCGGGCGAAAATCGCGATCTCGGGCTTCATCCTTGCGCGCATAGCGACAGCGCGCGACTTTTCCCATAAGCCAAGCGCGATGGCTCGCATTTCGCCCCTTACGGTGCTCGGCGTCGCGCTGGTCGGCGGATTGTGGCTGGCCGAGCGGGTGCGGCCGCTGCGCCGCCAGACGCACTCGACCTCAACCCGGCAGGCGCGCAATCTCGCGCTGGGCGCGGGCACGATGCTGGTGGTCACAGCAATCGAGATGCCGCTGCTTACCCGGCTTGCGAAAGGCAATGTGAGCGCCCAGCGCGGGCTGGTGCAGCTGCTTCCACTACCGCGGCCCTTGCAGATAGTGCTGGGCGTCGCGGCGATGGATTACGCCTATTACTGGTGGCACGTCGCGACCCACAAGGTGCCGCTGCTGTGGCGACTGCACCGGGTGCATCATATCGACCCGGATATGGACATGACCACCGCGCTGCGCTTCCACGCGGTCGATATGCTGGTCTCGCTGCCATTCAGGGTCGCACAAGTGGTGCTCAGCGGGGCAGACTTGCGCATATTGATGACACACCGGCGGTTCTTCGATGCATCGGTGCTGTTCCACCATTCCAACCTTGCGCTGCCGAGGCGCTGGGACGAGCATCTGTCGTTGATCCTCACTACGCCGAGGATGCACGGCGTGCATCACTCCAAGGTGTGGGACGAGATGAACAGCAATTGGACCAGCGGGCTTAGCCTATGGGACCGGCTGCACCGCACCTTGCGCAGCAGGCCGCAGGAGCAGATCGATATCGGGGTGGCAGACCGCGCGGCGCTGGCGGATCTTTCGCTCGGCAACAGCCTGACCGCGCCGTTCCGCCCTACGCCCGCGCCGCTGGGCAGTGTCAGGCTGCGCTAGCCTGCGCCGCGTTCTTCTGCGCGTGCGGCGGCGTTCCGGCGAGAACCTTGCGTACGATCAGCACGGCGACCAGCCCGCCGATGATGTTGGCGGCGAGTTCGGCTGCATAGATCGCGTCCGAATCCCAGAACGGCCGCAGCAACCAGCCGAAGGGGAGCATCACGAGGAACACGCGCGCGCAGCTTTGCGCCAGCGCCAGGCCCGCCTTGTCGACCGCATTGAGGATGCCATTGCCGACGATCAGCAGGCCGAACCCGGCGTAGCCCCACGCGGCGATCTCCAGATAGCGGGAGAATTGCCGCACGATGGTTGGATCATCGGTGAAGAACCCCGCGAACCACTTCGCTGCTGCGACCAGCGCGACCGCGATCACCAGCCCGTAGACGATAGAAAACAGCCCCGCACCGCGTGCCGCTGCGCGCGACCTTTCGGGCTGGTTCGCGCCCCAGTTCTGGCCCACGATCGCTCCGATCGAACCCGACAGCGCGAGCAGCGGGACGATCGCGAAACTCTGCAACCGGCCCGCCGCACCAAAGGCGGCGACTGCCGACTGGCCTTCCAGCGCGATCAGTGCGGTCAGCACAGACAGCCCGATGGGATTGATCGCATTTGAGAAGGAGGCGGGGCCTGCCACCTTCATGATCGCCACGATCGGTTCGCGCGGGTTCTCGCAATCGCGGATCAGCGCCGGATTGAACGGCAGATGCGTCCGCCCGACGCACACGACCGCGAGCACTACCGCGAACGCCCAGCCGATCAGCGTGGCATAGGCCGCCCCTGCGATCCCGAAGCCTTCGAACCCGAATGCGCCGGTAATCATGATCGGGTCGAGCACCCAGTTCACCGCCGCGTAGGCGATGTTGATGAAGCTGCTCATCTTCGCTTCGCCCTGTCCGCGCAGCACGCCGTTGAAGCCCATCAGCACAAGCGAAAACGGGAAGGCGAGCGCGAACGGGTCCATATAATCGCGGATCAGCGGCAGCAGGTTGTCTGGCGCGTTCATCAGCCGGAACAGCCGCTCCTGCAGCAGCCACAGCGCGACCCCCAGGATCACGCCGACCACCGTGGCGAAGACCACGCCCAGGTTGGCCCGGCGTGCGGCCTGATCGTGATCGCCCGCGCCCAGCGAACGCGCAACGACCGAATTAATGCCGACCATCACGCCCACGCCAAGACTGGTCAGCGCGACGGAGATCGGGAAGATGAAGCTGATCGCGGCAAGCGGGTCCGGGCCCAGCTGGCCGATGAAATAGGCGTCGATAAGGCTGATCGACATGATCGCGGCGACACCGATGATCATCGGCAGGGTCTGCGTCACGAGATGGCCCGGAATGCTCCCGCGCGTCAGCTTTGCTTGTTTGCTCATTGCGCGGGGCGGTAGACCGAACGTCGCGCAAGCTAAAGCGCCAAATCCCCGCGCTTGTGCGCGTGCCACGCGTTGCCCTATCATGCGCGGCAAACAGACATGAAGGAGAGGCCCGATGGCGACGCAGGCGAAGCTCGATTACGAATGTTCGAAGGAAGAATGGCAGGCCCGGCTCGATCTGGCGGCGTGCTATCGCATCTTCGACCTGCTCGGCTGGTCGGAATCGATCTACAACCACATCTCGCTCGCGGTGCCGGGCGAGGAGGGGGCGTTCCTGATCAATCCGTTCGGTCTGCTGTACGAGGAGGTAACCGCCTCCAACCTCGTGAAGATCGATGTCGAGGGTAATAATATCGGCGGTTCGCCCTACATGGTGAACAAGGCCGGCTTCACCCAGCACGCGCATTTCCACAAGCATCTTGGCGAGCGGGCGAACGCCATCTGCCACGTCCACACGACCGCGACGATGGCGGTGTGCAGCCACAGGGACGGGCTTCTGCCGACCAATTTCTACGCCTGCAATTTCCAGAACCAGATCGGCTATCACGACTTCGAAGGCGTCACCGTGCGCGCTGAAGAGGGCGACCGTCTGCTCGAGAATCTGGGCGACAAGTCGATCCTGATGCTGCGCAACCACGGCCCCGTGGTGATGGGCAAGACGATCCAGCAGATGTTCGTCATGATGTGGTCGCTGCAACGCGCATGCGAGATCCAGGTCGCCACGCTCAGCCAGGGAGAGGCCGTGGCGGTGCAGCAGGACGTGGTCGATGTGCACCAGCGCGACCTTGCGGTGATGCAGGGCCAGGGCGGGGCAGGCGTATTCGATTTCGAGGCGTGGAAGCGCAAGGCGACGCGGATCGACGACAGCTGGCAGCAGTGAACGATCCTGCACCCGCCGAAGCGCGCCACTGCGGCAAGTGCGGCGGGCGCAGCGCGGAAGGCTTCGTCGTCGACATGGGTTATGGCGAGGTGCAGCCCGCCCGCTGGCAGGAAGGCACGCCGAAGACCGGCTGGACCGGCAGTGTCAAGGTCGACAAGAAGGCGCTGTTGCCGCTGCGCGCATTCCGGTGCGAGCGGTGCCATCTGGTCGAGTTTTACGCGGATTAGGTTGGTGATGCCGTGACGAAGATGACGGTCAATAATCGGCCCGTGCAATATCTGCTCGATCCCGAAACCCCGCTGCTGTTCGCGCTGCGCGAGGCGAGCAACCTCACCGGCACCAAGTTTGGCTGCGGCACCGGCGATTGCGGTGCGTGCATGGTGCTGATCGACGGCGTGCCGCTGCGATCCTGCCTCGTTTCCATTGCCGAGGCGGAAGGGCGGCTGATCACCACCATCGAAGGGCTCTCGCGCGATCGATCGCACCCGGTGCAGCAGGCGCTCGTCGCGGAGCAGGCGATCCAGTGCGGTTTCTGCACGCCGGGGATCGCAATCGCCGCGGCGGCGCTGCTGGAAGACAATCCATCGCCCTCGCGCGAGCAGATCGACGCGGCGATCCCCAACCTGTGCCGCTGCGGGGTCTATCCGCGACTGGTCCGCGCGATCGAGCGCGCGGGGCGGGTGGCCGCGCGCGCCGAAGTGATCGACGCCGCACCGCCACCGGCCATCGCACCGGAAGAGGCGGCGCGCGAAGTGCCTGCATTGAGGCTCGCCCCCGCGCCGCCCCGCGACTAGGGGCTAGTATTCACCGCCCGCGGCCGCCGCCGTGCGCTGGGTCGAGGCGGCGCCTGGTGCCGTCGCCTCCCCGATCAGCGCGCGCGCCTCGGCAATCGCGGCGTCCTGCGCGATTGTACCTTTCTGAAGTTCGGTCCCGATGGTCAGCAGCCGTGCGCTGATGACGGTGCCGGTCTCGGCCTCTTCCTCGATGGTAATGCCGTCATTCGCTTCGGCGACCTCGTCCCACTTATCGCGCACTGCGGCCCAGTAGTCCTCGGTGGCCGCCCAGTAGGCGTCGGCAGCGCCGGTATTGTAGCCATCGAAGTGGTTATAGGTGTTGAGGACATATTCCTGCACCACCGGCTTCAGCCCGTCATCGGCCGATCCGTCGGGCATCATCTTGGTGTTGTCCTGCCAGTGGATCCAGCCGGTCGGGGTCAGCTGGTGGCGATTGATCCCCTCGTAGCGGTCGTAGATCGGATGCCGCACGGCGTCGCGGCGGGCGAGCGGGCGGGTGGTCCAGTTGGAGCGCCAGCGGCGGATGCCCTGGCTATCCTGCCATTCGCCCCACCCGGCATAGCGCGGGCTATCGTCGACCTGATAGACCGTCTGCGACCAGCGACCGTTGCGCAGCCGTTCGGGCATCTCCTTCCATTCCCACGTGTTGGGGCCGGTGTAGGCGAGGATCTTCTCGGGCTCGTACTCCCAGTCTTGCCGCCAGTGCTTGATGATGAATTCGTTGCCCTCGTCGCCGACCACCAGCAGGTGCTGAAGGACGATCTTGGTGCCGGTATCCTCGATCACCCGAACCGATTCATACCCACCCGAAATCTTCGGATCGAGCGGTTCGTATCCCTCCATCCAGGGGGTCGATTCCTGCATGTCGAAGCGCACCTTGTAGTCGCCCGCCATCGCCAGGATGGTCTCGCGATCCTTCTGGAAATGCGCGCGCTCAACCGCCTCGCCGCGATCCGCGATAGGGCCGTCGGCCAGCGCGGGGCTGGCAATGGCAGTGGTGGCGAGCAGGGCTGCGCCGATCAGTGTCGTGAGCTTCATGTGGTCCTCCCTCAGAATGAAAAGTTGATCGAAATGCTGGCGTTGCGGCCCGGCCGGGTGAAGGCCGGTTTGATCGTCGATGTGTCCGAAAGCCCGCGCACGTCCTGCCAGTATGCGTAGGTCTCGTCGGTCAGGTTGAAGAGGCCTGCGCGCAGCTTGAGCGCGTCGGTGATCGCGACGAAGGCGGTCGCGTCGAGCACCGTGAACGCGCCGGGACGATAGCAATCGCCGGTGCATTCGCCGGTCGTCTCGTCCAATTCCTTGCGCGCGTGGTGGATCGCGGTCAGGTTGATGCCGAAGCGCCCTTGCGGATGACGGTATCCGATGCCCGCCACCAGATTGAGCGGATCGATGGTCGAGAGTGGCTGCGGCGCGGCGCCCGGCGACAGGATGTCGCCATCGGCATAGGCGATCGCGAAGTTCGCCGTCAGGCCGTTATCCGCGCGGTAGGATGCCTTGCCCTCCGCCCCCTTGATCTCGACCGCGTCGAAATTGACGTACTGGTATTGCGCCGGATCGGCGGGGGTGAACGATCCGCCGACAATCTGCTGGCTGATGAAGTCATCGTAATTGGCTTTGAAGCCGACCATCTGGAGCGAGACCGCATCGCTCGAAAAACGAATGCCGCCCTCCCAGCTCTCGCTCGTTTCCGGGCCGAGGTCGGGGTTGGGGATCGAGGTGTAGCCATAGGCCAGGTTTTCGAAGAAATTGTTGACCTGGAACGGTGTCGGCGCGCGAAACCCTTGCGCGTAATTGCCGAAAAGGAGGACGTCTTCTGCCAGCTTCAGCGTGATGCCCAGCTTGGGCGACAGGCGATTTCCGCTCTGGGCCGATCCGGTGAAGCTGGGCAGCAGCGGATCGTCGGTCGGCGAGAGGTCGTAGAAGTCGAACCGCACCGCGGGGAAGATCGTCAGCCGGTTGTCGAACAGCGCGATCTCGTCGGCGAGGAAGATCCCGCCCAGCGTGAAATCGGTCGCCGGGAAGGCACGTGAGGGGAACACCTCGCCCGCAGGAGGCTCGGTGCCGTCGCGCAGGCCCTCCTGCCGGGTGAAGCTTAAATCGCCGCCGAAGGCCAGCACATGACCGATCGCGCCGGTCGAGAAGACCTTGCGGGCTTCGGCCACGCCGCCGAAGACCTCGTTCTCGAAGGTGTTGAGCCGCTCGCGATCGGGGCGCGGGGTCGCACCGACGGGGGAGCGATCCTCGTCCGCGAACTGCACGTCGTTCCCGGCCTGATAATAGGCCGCGACATGCGCGTAATCGACCGCGCCGCCGCCGCTATAGGTCCAGTCGAGTGAGATGCGCTTGCGTGTCGTCGTGTCGTTGGCGGTGAGATCGTCGACGATCCAACTGGGGGAGGGGCCGAACAGGAATTGCGGGCCCTGACCCGTCAGAACGTCGGTGAAGAGCGCGCTGTCGAGATACTCGCCCGTCAGGCGAAGGCGATGCGCGCCCTGTTCCCACACCAGCTTGCCGAGGAAGGCGTCGGATGAGCCATCCTGCGGGTTGGGCAGCGTACGCGCCTCGCCAATCCCGCCGATGGTCGCCTTGTTTTCGAGCTCGTGAAAGTCACGGCGGGTATAGGCGAGCATGGCCGAGAGCGCGCCGCTCTGTCCGGCGAGCGCGACCGTTTCGGAGAATTCCTCGTCGGCGCTGGAAAAAGATGCGCTGGCAAAGCCGCCGAGACTGTCGGTGCCGATCAGGTCGACCGGATCGCTGGTGGTGAAGCTGACCGCGCCTGCCAACCCGTCACTGCCATAGAGCGCCGATGCGGGCCCGCGCAGGATCTCGACCGACTTGACCAAGCTGACATCGGTATAGCCGCCGCGCCCGGCTTCCTGCGCGCCGAAGGTGAAGCCCTGCGGCGTGCGGATGCCGTCGACCTGGATCAGCACCCGGTTGCCGCCGATCCCGCGGATCACGAAATCCTCGTTCCGCGCGCGGCCCAGCGTGCCCAGCGCCGCCCCGAAGCGCGCAGGGGCGCGGCGGACGGAGACCCCCGGTTCGTAACGAACCAGATCCTTGATGTCGGTCACCATGTCATCGGCGATGTCCTCGGCGTCGATCACGGTGACGGTGGCGGGCACGTCCTCGATAGCGAGAGGCGTGCGGGTTGCGGTGACCACAATCTGTTCGCCCTCGGTACTGGCCGCGTCGGCTGCAGCGGCGGATGCGGCGGCCTCCTCCGCATGGACCGCGCCGGGCAGGGCGGATGCCCCTAGCAATAGCGCGATACGGAAAGTGTGGTCCCTCATGACAATCCCTTTGTTGCAATTGATTCGCGATAGCTCCGCCTAATGAGAAGGGCTCGCAATTACAACCGCCGTGTTGTCGGGAGTATCGTCTTGGCTGGGGATCGGCCGGACGCTAGGCGAGCGGCATCAGTTTCATCGAAGGGATGCAGATCATGAAGGCAACCATCTGGCACAATCCGAAATGCGGCACCTCGCGCAAGACGCTTGCGATCCTCGAGAACCTGAGCACTGTTGACGTGACGGTGGTCGAATATCTCAAGGAACCGCCGAGCCGCGACAAGCTTGCCCAGTTGTACAGCGATGCCGGCATCACTCCTGCCGAGGGGCTGCGTACGCGCGGCACGGACGCTGAAGAGCGCGGGCTCCCCGATGCCGATGCGGACACGATCCTGGATGCGATGATTGCCGACCCGATCCTGATCGAGCGGCCGCTGGTCGAGACGGAGAAGGGCGCACGCCTGTGCCGCCCGCAGGACAAGGTGCTGGAGATTCTCTGATCCGCTGAGAATTTGCTAGGGCGAACTTAATCCTCTGCTCGCGCCATCAGCGCTTCGTCGCTGTCCAGCCGGGTCCAGCCGATCGCCATCACCGCAACGCAGAACCCGATGATCGCAGCGAAGCCGATCCAGTCGCTATGGCCGTACAGCCACACGCCCAGCGCGGGGGCGTAGATGTAGCTCGCCCCGTTGATGCTGGCGACCTTGCCCGAAACCTGTCCCTGCTCGGGCCGGCTGACGGAGAGCGAGGCGCCGGCAGTAAAGCCAGGCCTGAACAGGCCGAAGCCAAGCGCCGCGATGGCGAAGCCAAGCGCGATCCCGTGCAATTCGTCGGCGGTGCCGAATATAGCGGCGCCGATCACACCCAGCACCATGCCCGACAGCACCGATACGCGCGGCCCCATATGCATCACCGGGATCAGGCCCCACTGCGCCAGCAGGGTCGCCGCGGCGCCCATCATCAGGACGATGCTGACCGGGCCTGCGCCCGCAGTCGGATCGTCGCGCAGGCCCAGCCGATCGAGCACCAGGAAGCCTGCGATGCCCAGCATCATCGCCTGCGCGTGCCCGCCCAGCAGGCCGGATAGCAGCCAGGGACGGATCCGCGGGTCGCTCCATGCGAGGGTCGGCGCGCTTGCGGTTTCGGCAGTCAGCTGCTGGCCGGGGCGCGGGGCAGGGCGTTCCGCTGCGCGCTCTGCTGCCGCTTGCGCGTCTGCCTCAGCCTTCTCGAACTCGCCATCGGATGCGTGGCGACCGGCACCGCTGCCGCCATAGGGCGCGTCGAACGCAACCGCGTGCGTTGCATATTGTGGCTCGTCATTGGGCAGGCGCAGCCGGAGCGCGATTATCGCCAGGATGCCGATGATCGCGAAGGCGAAGAATGGACCGGTCAGACCCAGCAGGGGAAAGATCAGCAGCGGCGCCAGCGCGGGGCCGATTACCGTACCAAGCCCGAAGCTCGACGAAATCAGCGAGAGCGCCTTGGTCCGCTCTTCGCGCGGAGTGCGGCTGGCGACATAGGCCTGCACCGCAGGCGGCGCAGCCGAGCCGAGCAGGCCGTAAAGCGACCGGCACAGCGCGAACAGCAGCAGGGTGAGAAGCGGGGTGAGCCACCCGGAAAGGCCGATCCAGAGCACTGCGCCGCACAGGCCCATCGACGCGACGAAGCCGGCCAGGCCCAGCGCCATCATCGCCTTGCGGCCCCTGCGGTCGGATCGCCGCGCCCAGAATGGTGCAAAGCCGACCCACAGCAGCGCGGACCAGCTATAGGCGAGGCTGATCCATACGTCGGCCACGCCCAGCGCGGTGCCGATCGAGGGCATGACCGACTGCATCGCGGTGTTGCCCGCCGCCGAGACCAGCACGACGGTGAACAGCAGCGCCATCCGCCCGCGCGGAATGCCGGAATGGGAAGTCGGAGCCGGTGCACTCACGTGCGGAACTTCGGGCGCTGTATGGGGATCGTCGGCCATCGCGGCGCGACGCTAGGCCGCGCGCACGCAGGTGGCAATCGGCGCTCCCCGCATAAACGCTATTCGAAGGTTTCGCCCACGCTTTGCGCGCTCGGCCCGGCGAGCTGGCGGTGGACCGCTGCAAGGATGGCCAGCATCAGCACGATGACAACCGCATTGACCGCCGAATTGATCAGCCCCGAACCGACCAGCATGACTTCGTCTCCCATCAGCCCGAAGACCAGCATCACGATCAGGCCGATCACGCCGCTGACCACCACGAGCGCGATCAAAAGCAGCAGGTAAAAGAAGAAAAGGCGCACCGAGTTGCCCTTCGTCAGTCGCCAGGATCGCAGCAGGGCCGTGAAGGGGTTGTAGACCTTGTCGATCGCAATGACCGGGGCGAGCAGCGAGAATTTGACCATCAGGTAAATGAAGGCGACGAACAGCACGATGCCCAGGACCACTGCCAGTGCGGTGACCTTGCTTGCAATGGCCACCCCCATCAGCACGCCGCCGATAACCCCGACGCCGATATACAGGACGATCGTCGCCGCGATGGAGGTGAGGAAGCCGATCGCGCCCACCGTGATCGCCTGGCCTACGGTCGGGCGGTTCTCCGCTCGCAGCAGCGCCAGCAGCGCCAGCGTGCCAACGGTTTGCGCCACCACCAGCAGCAGCATGATCCACCAGATATCCGCGTACAGCGCCGTCACCTGCTCGAACGCGGCGGTCGGATCTTCCGAATTGGGTTCGATTGCAAAATTCGCCATCTCCGGCATCAGCAATGCAAATGCGAGGTAGGGCAGGAAGAAGAACACCCCCGCCACGGTCGCGACCACGCCGATATTGGCCTGGATCAGGCTGAGCGCTTCGGTCCACGCGCGATTCATGTCGAGTTTCATTGGCAAGCCCCTTGTGTGCGGCCCTTGATAAGCGGCGGGTCATGGGCCACGCAAACGAAAATGGCCGGACTTGAACAGATCGAGTGGCATGTCGCCGCGCAGCAGGTGCCCTATCGCGAGGCACTGGACCAGATGGAGGCGCGCAACGCCGCGATCGAGCGGGGCGAGGCGCGCGAGCTGATCTGGCAGCTTGAGCATCCGCCGGTCTACACCGCTGGCACCAGCGCTGTGGCGAGCGAGCTGCTCGATCCGCAGTTCGAAGTGGTCGAGGCGGGCCGCGGCGGGCGTTACACCTATCATGGGCCTGGCCAGCGGGTGACCTACACCCTGCTCGACCTGCGCAAGCGCGGCAAGGATGTGCGCCGCTTCGTCCATTCGCTGGAAGGCTGGGTGGTCGACACGCTCGGCGGGCTGGGGGTCGAGTGCTGGACGGTCCCCGAACGGGTCGGCATCTGGACCAGCGGGCCCGATGGTCGCGAGGCGAAGATCGGGGCGATCGGTGTGCGGGTGCGCCGCTGGGTGACCATGCATGGCTTTGCGGTAAACCTGTCGCCGGACCTGTCGCACTTCGCGGGAATAGTCCCCTGCGGGATCGACGAATTCGGCGTCACCAGTCTCGCCGATCTGGGCATGGCGCTTGCGCCCGAGGCATGGGATGAGGCATTGAAGGCCACCGCGCCCGCGTTTCTCGCAGCGCTTGAACAACAGGACGCGTCATGACCCGCAGGATTTTCGCTATTTGTGCAAGCGCGCTGCTGCTCGCCTCGTGCGGGGACAGCGAGGACGCCGTCGAATCGAACGACACCCGGGAAACGGGCCCGCAGGGCGAAGTGCTGGGCGGCTCGATCACCGATTCGATGCTGCCGATCGCCATGGTCCAGTCGCAGTCGCCCAAGCGTGGCGGCGAAGATGGTGAAAACGGCGAAGATGCCAGCGAGAATGGCGAGGCTTCGCAGGATGGGGCGGACGACGCCGAATAGCGCCTTCCGCTCGCATATCGTTACGCCTGCTCGCGGCGCGCCGGTTCAGGCGCTTGCCGCGTTTTCTTCTTCCAGCGTCGGATAGTCGATGTAGCCCGCTTCGCCGGGCAAGTACCAGCTCTGCGGCACGTTGACGTTCTCCGCCAGATGCGCGCCCTTGGCGATCCGCGTGGGCAGGTCCGGGTTGGAGATGAACGGTCGACCGAAGCTGATCGCATCGGCGCGCCCGCTCTCAACATCCCTGGCCGCCTCTTCGGGCGCGTAATCGCTGTTGAGCACCAGCGGACCTTCGTAGATCCCCCGGATATGCGCATCCTGCTGGGGCACATCGGTTGCGCCGAACGTGCCCTTGGGGCCCGGCTGGCGCAGTTCGAGGAAGGCGATGCCTCGGTCCTGCGCGACCCTGGCAGCCGCGCCGAAGGTTTCCGCCGGATCGGGATCGTCCGCCCCTTGCGTTTCGCCATTGGGCGACAGGCGCAGGGCCACGCGGTCCGCGCCCCACACGTCGATCAGCGCGTCGAGCGCTTCGCCCAGCAGGCGGGCGCGGTTTTCCGCCGTGCCGCCGTATTCGTCTTCGCGCAGATTGGTGCTGCGGCGCAGGAACTGGTCGATCAGGTAGCCATTCGCGCCGTGAAGCTGCACCCCGTCGAACCCGGCGGCCTTCGCGTTCTCGGCTGCCTTGCGATAATCCTCGACTACGCGCTTGATCTCGTCGACGCTGAGCGCGCGCGCCTGTTCGTAGTCCTTGCGGCCCGATGGGGTGTGCGCGTGGCCCGGCGCGGTGGTCGCGCTGGCGGAGACCGGCGGATTGCCGCCCAGGAAATCGGGATGGACGATCCGCCCCATGTGCCACAGCTGCAGCACGATCCGGCCGCCGTCTTCATGCACGCCGTTGGTGATCGGCTTCCAGCCTTCGACCTGCTCGTCGCTCCAGATGCCCGGCGCGTTGGGCCAGCCGAGGCCTTCCACGCTGATCCCGGTCGCTTCGCTGATGATCAGCCCAGCGCCCGCGCGCTGGCGGTAATAGGTTTCCATCATCGCATTGGGGACGAAATTGGGCGGGGTCGCGCGGCCGCGTGTCAGCGGGGCCATCAAAATCCGATTGGGCGCGGTGATCGCGCCGAGGCGGATCGGCTGGAACAGGGCGTCGTGCATGGAGGTGTTCTCCTTATTTGGTTGACCCGTGGGCGTGGAGCGGAGTTAGGGCCGCCCCATGACGACGGCAAGCAACGCGCGCGATAGTTCGCCTTTCCTGGCTGGAAGCCAAAACCCGCGCGCACTACACTGGGCCGCGCTGATTGCGGGCAACGTCGCGCTCGCGCTCGGCCCATGGTCGGTCCGCCTGGCGGATAGCGGGCCGGTGGCAGCGGGCTTCTGGCGGCTGGCGCTGGCGCTGCCGATCATCTGGCTGATTGCGCGAAGTGTGCGCCAGCCGGTTCTCGGCGTACCGCGCCGCACCGCATGGCTGGTCGCACTGGGGGCGATTGCCTTCGCGCTGGATTTGGCCAGCTGGCATGTCGGGATCGAACATACCCGGCTCGGCAACGCGACGCTGTTCGGCAATGCAGGCAGCATCGTGCTGCTGTTCTGGGGCATCGTGATCGTCCGGACCATGCCCGCGCGCGCCGAGTGGGCGGCGATCGTGCTGGCTATTGGCGGTGCAGCGATCCTGCTGGGGCGCAGCGCGCAGATCAGCGCGGACACCCTGATGGGCGACCTGTTCTGCATCACCGCCGGGATGCTTTACGCGATCTACCTGCTGTGCCTGCAGGATGCCCGCAAGGGGCTGGGCGGGTGGAGCCTGCTGGTGCGCGTGTGCTGCATCGCGGCACCGGTGCTGCTGGCGGTGGCGCTGCTGCGCGGCGAGCCTGTGTGGCCGCGCGACTGGACCCCGCTGATCGTGCTCGCGCTGCTGAGCCAGGTTGCCGGGCAGGGCCTGCTGGTCTTCGCCCTGCGCGCCTTCCCGCCGATGATCATCGGCCTTGCGCTGCTGATGCAGCCTGCGGTGGCGGTGGTCTGCGGTTACCTCGCGTTCGGCGAGTCTCTCGGCCTGCTCGACCTTGTCGGCATGGCGATGGTGGGTGCGGCGCTGGCGGTTGCACGCGCACGGGTCGGCTGACCCTATCGGGGGTGATTCTCCAGCCGCTTCTGGAACAGCGCGTAGTGCGCCTCGATCTGCTCCAGATCGGGGCCGACAAGAATGGCCCTTGCCTGCCTCACGAGCTGCTCCGCCTCGTCACGCACAGCCTTGTGGCGTTCAGAATCGGTCATCGTCGCCGCGGCACTTTCGAGCGAATCGAGCATCACCGTCGCCGCCGGCGGACTGGTCGCGACCGCAGACCGGATCGTGCCGAAGCCACGTCTGACATAATGGCTGAAATCATCTGCCATCGGCCGCAAGGGATGCCGGCCATCCTCGTCCTGTTCGCCGACCGACCAGTTGAGGTCGCGCTTGCCCAGCTCGGCAGTCGCTGCGCCGATCCAGTGCAGGGCCGAGATCGCGGTGAAGGGATCGTTGATCCCGGGTGACAGCGCACGCAGCCCGATCTCGACCAGCTCGTCCATCATGAAATGCAGATCCTGCGTCGGCGTGCGCGCATCGCCCAGCGCGAAGCAATCGTGCACCTCCCGGTCGCAGGCCTCGTCTGGCTGTTCGGACCAGTACCCGATCGCGACCGAGCGATGGAGAAAATCGCCGGTTCGCACCGCCAGTTGCAGTTCCACTCCGCTCTTGCGCGCGACCTCGAGCAGTTCGTTCCAGTTGATCACCTGAATATAGCCGGTGCCGGTGGCATAGATGGGTGTCCCGCCCCCGACCGTTGCCTCTACGCGCGCCTTCATCGGCTCGTCGAAGTTCTTGCGGATCGCGGTCAGCAGGCGGCGGCCGATCCCTTCCAGCACCGCGTTGATCCTGATCGAGGAGGGCACGTGGTTGAGAAAGAAGACCAGCACCATGACCGACACGGCCATCAACACGTAGGCGATCACCAGCGATAGCTGGGGCACGAATCCGTCCCCTTGCGAGACCAAAGCCCCCGATTCATCGGGCATGCGCACCGAAAGCAGCACGGTGATCGCGTAGACAAAGGTGCCGATGAAGGTCGCCAGGCTCAGCTGATTGCCGCGATCTTCCATGAAGTTGGTCAGCAGGCGCGGGCCGTAATTGCCGCTGGCATAGGCAACCGCCGCGATCGTGATCGAGAAGACGGTGGAGGCTACGCCAATCATCGAACTGGCGATCACGGTCAGCATGTTGCTGGCCCCCTGGGGGCGGGCGGGTGGCAACCAGTTGAGCTGATCGACCCACTCGGTCATGCCCCGGCGGTCCAGCTCGACCGTCACCATCGCCAGCAACAGGGCGACGATGGCGAACAGACCCGGGAAGAACCAGTAGCTGGCGTTGATATCGCTCCATAATTTGCGCAGTCTGGCAATCATTTGGGCGCTTCACACTCCTGTCTCGCGTTGAAGTTAGGGACTTTGCCTGCGTGTGTCTCGCTGCGAAACGTGGATGCGCAGATTATCCTTACCAGAATTGCGTACCACAAGGCTTCCTGCGATTGGGCGCGTGCATGGCGGGGCCGGTTTTTCCCGCCTTTGAAAGGACATAAATGGCTGCCCCGATCGCCGATACCACTGTCGCAGAGCCGCAGATTGCTCAGGCTGACGCAGCGCTCTCGGCCATAGAGAACCTCGTCACCCTGACGAGCCAGCAATACCATCTGGGTTCGTTAATCCTTATGGTTAGCTACGCGGCGTTTTTCGCCTTCATCCTGTTTTTCCTGATGAGCGTGCAGAACCTCGCGCCGCGCTATCGCCTGGTGCCGATCCTCTCCGCCGTGGTGATGGCGAGCGCGGGGCTGAGCCTGTTTCAGGAATTCGGCCTGTGGAAGGACAGCTATGCCTTCGTCGACGGCCTGTACCGTCCGCTCGCGCAGAACGAGACCTTCTCCAACGCCTACCGCTACGGCAACTGGACGATCACCGTGCCGGTCCTGCTCGCCCAGCTGGCGATCGCGATGGGCTTGCGCCAGGCGGAGGTGAACCGCCGCGCGCTGCGCATGGCGGTACCGGGCGTGCTGATGATCTGGACCGGGCTGTACGGCCAGTTCGGCGAGGTGGGCGATTTCTCGCACCTCAACCTGTGGGGCGTGATTTCGTCGATCTTCTTCCTGTGGCTGATCCTGGAAGTGCGCCAGACGCTGATCGCGGGACTGGCGACGACGCCCGACATCCTGAAATCATGGCCCAGCAATCTGTGGTGGTTCTTCCTCGCCACCTGGGGCCTCTATCCGATTGCCTATGCCTTGCCGCAGCTGGGCGCGACGGGCGATCTGGTGGTCGCGCGCCAGGCGATCTATTCGTTCGCCGATATTGCCTCGAAGCTGATCTACGGCATCATTCTCGCCCGCTTCGTGCTGCGGCGCAGTGCTTTCGAAGGCTACATGCCCGCCGCCGAAGCGCTCGCCTCCGCGCCGGACAAACCCAATACCGGCGGGCCCGGATTACGACGCGCTCCCTGACAGCAGCCCGTCATATGAAGAAGGGCCGGGGAAGTGGATCTCCCCGGCCCTTTTTGTTTGTCCGTCGATCGATTGAGCCCGGTCAGTCGATTTTGCCCAGATCGCCCTTGCCGATCGTGCCGCTGGCCATTTCGAGCATCTTGTCGAGGCTCTGCTTCGCCTGCAGGCGTAGCCCTTCCTCGATCTCGATCCGCGGCTCCAGATCGCGCAGCGCGGTGTAGAGCTTTTCCAGGGTGTTGAGCGCCATGTAGGGGCAGATATTGCAGTTGCAGTTGCCGTCCGCGCCGGGCGCACCGATGAAGGTCTTTTCCGGCAGCGCCTTTTCCATCTGGTGGATGATGTGCGGTTCGGTCGCGACGATCAGCTTGTCGCCTTCGAACGTCTCGGCAAATTGCAGGATCCCGCTGGTCGAGCCGACATAGTCGGCATGTTCGACGATTGCCGCCGGGCATTCCGGGTGTGCGGCGACCGGGGCGCCGGGGTGCTGCGCCTTGAGCTTGAGCAGCTCGGTCTCGCTGAAGGCTTCGTGGACGATGCACACGCCCGGCCACAGCAGCATGTCGCGGTTGAACTTGCGGTTGAGATAGCCTCCAAGGTGCCGGTCCGGCCCGAAGATGATCGGCTGGTCTTCTGGGATTTGCTGCAGGATCGTTTCGGCAGAGGAGCTGGTCACGATCACGTCCGACAGGGCTTTCACCTCGGTCGAGCAGTTGATGTAGGTCAGCGCGATGTGATCGGGATGGGCTTCGCGGAAGGCCTTGAACTTTTCCGGCGGGCAGCTGTCTTCGAGGCTGCAGCCCGCGTCCATGTCGGGCAGGACGACGATCTTTTCGGGGCTGAGGATCTTGGCCGTATCGGCCATGAACTTGACCCCGCAAAAGGCGATCACGTCCGCGTCGGTCTCCGCCGCCATCTGGCTGAGCTGAAGAGAATCGCCCACGAAATCGGCGAGATCCTGTATCTCGGGCCGTTGATAGTAATGCGCCAGGATCACTGCGTTGCGATCCTTGCGCAGGCGCTCGATTTCGGCGAGCAGGTCGTCGCCGGTCGGCGGGCGGGTCTGGTCGGTCATTGTCTATCTGGCCCCGGTCGTTCGTGTTGGGTGACGCATATAGGACGAACGGGGGCGCGCGCGAGTGTGTTCCGCGCAAAAGCGCATCCGGGGCGAGGCTGCGCAGGCACTCCGCCAGCAAAGAAGCCGCCTCGACTGCCTTGCCCCGGGGGCGTGGGGATGCGAGAGCGCAGCCCCATGACCGATCCCGTATTGCAAGAAGCCGCCGACGATCCCTCGCAGTTGCGTCTGGTCGCCAATCGCCCGGTGTTCTTCGGGTCGGCGATCCTGATTGTGGCCTTCGCTCTGTTCGGGGCGCTTTTTTCGGAGACGGCAGGGCAGGTTTTCGATCGCTTGCAAGCGCTGATCGTGGCCGATTTTGGCTGGTTCTACATTCTCACCGTTGCCGGTTTCCTGATCTTCATCCTGTTTCTCACGGTCAGCAAATACGGCGACATCAAGCTGGGGCCGGACTGGAGCGAGCCGGAATACAGCCACCTGTCGTGGTTCGCGATGCTGTTCAGCGCGGGCATGGGGATCGGTCTGGTCTTCTTCGGCGTGGCGGAGCCGATGCTGCATTACGCAGAGCCGCCGCGCGGTGACCCGCTGAGTCTCGAGTCCGCGCGTCAGGCAATGGTCCTCACCTTCTTCCACTGGGGCGTGCACGCCTGGTCGATCTATGCGGTGGTCGGCCTGGCGCTGGCCTATTTCGCGTTCCGTCGCGGCCTGCCGCTGACCCCGCGCTCCGCGCTCTATCCGCTGCTGGGCCAGCGCATCCACGGGCCGATCGGCCATGCGATCGACATCTTCGCGGTGCTGGGCACGATGTTCGGCGTTGCCACCTCGCTCGGGCTGGGCGTGCTGCAGGTCAATGCCGGGCTCGCATTCATCGCCGGAGTGCCGCAATCACCGGGGGTCCAGATCGCGTTGATCGCGGGGATCACCCTGCTTGCGACGCTGTCTGTCTATATGGGGCTCGACAAGGGCGTGAAGCGGCTGTCCGAATTCAACATTCTGCTCGCGGTGATCCTGCTCGGTTTCGTGCTGGTGACCGGGTCGACGATCTTCCTGCTGCAGGCCTTCGTTCAGAATACCGGTGCCTACCTGGGCCAGGTGGTGGAGCGCACATTCCGCCTCTACGCCTACGAGCCGAACGAGTGGCTGGCCAACTGGACGCTGTTCTACTGGGGCTGGTGGATCGCCTGGTCACCCTTCGTCGGCATGTTCATCGCGCGCATTTCACGCGGGCGCACGATCCGTCAGTTCGTGCTCGGCGTGCTGGTGGTGCCGGTGCTGTTCACCTTCCTGTGGATGACCGTGTTCGGCAACACCGCGATTGCGCTGGACATGGCCGGCGTCGCGCCAATCGCCCAGGTCGTTCAGGACAACCTGCCCACCGCGCTGTTCGCCACGCTGGCCGAGCTACCGCTGTCGTCGATCACGTCGGTCGCGGCGACCTTGCTGATCGTGACCTTCTTCGTCACTTCGGCAGATTCGGGCGCGCTGGTGATCGATACGATCACCAATGGCGCGGCAGAGTCGCCGCCGGTCTGGCAGCGCGTGTTCTGGGCGGTCTGCGCGGGCGCAGTCGCGTCGGTTCTGCTGGTCGCGGGCGGGCTGCAAGCCTTGCAGACGGCGGCCATCGCCAGCGCGCTGCCTTTCGCGGTGATCATGATCTTCATCTGCTACGGCCTGCTCAAGGCGTTGGCCATGGAGCACGCTGGCGGCGTGCCGGATTACGGCGTGCTTCCCAGTCAGCCGCTCGACCCGGAAATCAGCTGGAAGAAGCGCCTGTCCACCATCACCGGCTCGTTCCGCAAGGAACAGGTCGCCGAATTCCTCGAACAGAAGGCCTTGCCTGCGCTGGAAGACGTGGCGGCGGAAATGCGCCGTCGCAGTCTGGCTCCCGAACTGACTCGGGATGGCGGCGACGTGCTGCTATCGGTCCCGCATGGCGAGCACGGCACCTTCAGCTACGAGGTGCGCGCGCGCTCCTTCCGTCCGCCGAGCTTCGCCTGGGCCGAAGCGCATCGCCCGGGCGACGAGGACAAGCACCATTTCCGGGCGATGGCGCGCAGTTCGGAAGGCGGCCATCCGCTGGATGTGACGGGCTACACGACGGAACAGCTGATCGGCGATCTGCTCAACCGCTACGAGCATTTCCGCCACGCGCGACGGCTGGCCTGATCGCTGCGCGCTAGCGGTTACCGGGAGGAGGTCTTGCCCGCAGACTTCGTGGCCGCCTTGTCGGGCGATCCCAGCTTGGCGGGTGTATCCCCGTCGAAGCTGACCTCCACCGTGATCCCGCGATAGCCTGCTGCGGCGAGCGGTACGGCGATGTTTTGCTGCACCGCTGCGCGGGCCGAGGCCCGCGCGAGTTCCATCAGCGCCGGGCTACGCGCGCTGTCGAGCGCCTCGCGCTCTGCGACCTGGGTGTTGTTACGGCTCAGATCGTCTTCCGCATCGCGCGTGATCCACAGGCCCTCGCGCATGTAGCGGGCACGCGCTTCGTCGAGATTGGGTTTGCTCAGCTCGAGCGCGGGCAGGCGCACATCCATGGTCTGCGTTTCCGTATTCCAGGAGAGGCGTGAGCGGTCCATCTTCGACAGGTCGACCGAATAGTCGACCCGCGCAGGGATGACCGCGATCTGGCGGCTTTGCAGCGCCCCGAAAAAGCGGCTGTCCTTGCTCGCCACGACCGGCGCGAACTCGGCGGTGAACACCACCAACCGGTTCTGCTTCTCGAACGAGACCAGCGTTGTGCCGATCGGGTCACCCATCCGGTTGGGGCCGTAGGTGCGCCAGCCGATCCATGCGATCGCGGCGACCAGCAGGATCACCAGGAACCATGGCAGAAACGGCGGACGCGCTTTCTTGATCGGTTTTGCGTCCTTCACTGGTGTTTCGTGTTCGACGGCGGTCTCGGTCTGATCGTCACTCACAGGCATTCGTCTCCACTAAAGGGCGGTCCATCGCTCTCCAGAACGGTTAACCATGTCGCGCCGTTCCAGATGGATGAGGTGGGCGTGGACCGACATCTGCGCAGCTTTCTCCAGCCGCAGGTCGAGTCCCCTGTACATGATAGGGATGAACTCAGGCAGACTGCGCGGGCCATCGGCCAGTACCTTCAGGATCTGGCGCTCGCGCTGACGCCGATGCCCGAGCATCGAGCGGACCAGTTGCTGCGGCTTTTCCACCGGCGCGCCGTGAGCGGGATAATAGACCCGGTCCTCGCGGCTGTAGAGTTTGTCGAGGCTCGCCAGATAATCCCCCATATCGCCATCGGGCGGCACGATCACGCTTGTCGACCAGCCCATCACATGGTCGCCGGTGAACAGCGCGCCGCTTTCCTCCAGCGCGAAACACAGGTGGTTTGAGGTGTGTCCGGGGGTGTGAACCGCGCGCAGGGTCCAGCCCTCGCCCGACACGGCCTCTCCATCGGATAGCACGCGTTCTGGCTCGTAAGTGGTGTCGAACGCCTCGTCGAGCCGGGGGCCGTTATCGGCGATGACCAGCTTGGCGCACCCCATTACCGGAGCACCCGTCCGCTCAGCCAGAGGAGTGGCAGCGGGCGAATGGTCGCGGTGGGTGTGGGTACACAAAATGGCAGAGATGTGCGCATCGCCCGCTGCGGTCAGGATCGCGTCGAGATGCTCGGCCTCGTTCGGACCAGGGTCGATCACCGCGCGATCCGCACCATTGCCGACCAGATAGGTCTGCGTGCCGGTGAAGGTGTAGGGGGAGGGATTGGGCGCGAGCACGCGGGTAACCAGCGGCTCGGGCTTTTCGGGCGTGCGGGTCGGCCAGGGGCGGGGCGGAATTTGGACCATCACCATTGCATATGGGCACCGCGCTGGCGCATGTCACGCCGCAGATAATCGAGAGAGGTCAGCCTTGAGCGAACATATCCTGGTGATCGACGCCGGAACCACCTCGACCCGCGCGATCCTGTTCGGGCGCGACGGCGCGGTTGCAGGGACCGCGCAAGCCGAGATCACGCAGCATTTCCCGCAGCCCGGCCGGGTCGAGCACGATCCGCAGGAAATCTGGCAGGCGACCCTCAATTGCGCGCGCCGCGTGCTGGGCAACCGCCCGCCCGAAAGCGTCGCCGCGATCGGGATCACCAACCAGCGCGAGACGGTGGTCGCGTGGGACCGCGAGACGCTGAAGCCACTCGCCCGCGCGATCGTGTGGCAGGATCGGCGCACCGCCGATGTTTGCCGAGCCTTGCGCGATAAGGGCCATGAGGAGGCAGTTCACAAGGAGACCGGCCTGCTGATCGACCCTTATTTCTCCGCCACGAAGATGCGCTGGATGCTCGATAACGTGGATGCGGTCGCGCAGGCGCAGGAGGACGGGCGGCTCGCCTTCGGCACGGTCGAGAGCTGGCTGGTCGCGAAGCTGTCCGGCGGCGCGCATGTCAGCGACGCGAGCAATGCCAGCCGCACGCTGTTATTGCCGCTGGGCGAGGCAGGGTTTTCGGCCGATCTGTGCGATCTGTTCTGCGTGCCGATCGAGGCGCTGCCGAAAGTGGTCGACACGCATGGGGAGATCGCGCGCACCGATCGCGCGCTGTTCGGGCTCGAGATTCCGATCTGCGGATTGGTCGGCGATCAGCAGGCAGCGACGATCGGGCAGGGCTGCCTGTCCGAAGGCGAGACCAAGGCGACCTACGGCACGGGCGCGTTCATCCTCGCCAATCATGGAACCCAGATCCCGCATTCCGAGCATCGCCTTCTCTCCACCGTCCTTGCGCAGAGGGATGGCCAGCGCACCTATGCGATCGAGGGGTCGGTGTTCGTCGCGGGCAGTCTGATCCAGTGGCTGCGCGATTCACTCGGTTTGATCGACAGCGCGCAGGAAACCGAGGCACTGGCCCGATCGGTCGAGAACTCGGGCGAGGTGGTGATCGTGCCCGCGCTTGCAGGGCTGGGTGCGCCGCACTGGCGGGCCGAGGCGCGCGGGCTGATCGCCGGGCTAAGCTTCTCCACCGGCAAGGCGCATATCGTGCGCGCTGCGCTCGAATCGATGTCGTGCCAGACCTACGATCTGGCCACCGCCTTTGCCGCCGACGGCGCACGCTGGGAAAGCCTGCGGATCGACGGGGGGATGAGTGCGAACGATTGGCTTGCGCAGGATATTGCCGACATCCTGAACATCGCGGTCGAGCGGCCGCAGTTCGTGGAGACGACCGCACTGGGCGCGGCAGTCGCGGCAGCGACCGGGGCCGGCTGGTTCGCCGATCTGCAAAGTGCGGTCGAGGCGATGCGAGGCCCGATCGACCGGTTCGAACCGGAGATGGACGAGGGCGTGCGCAAGGAACGGCTGGAACGCTGGGCGCAGGCGCTTGCGAACGCCTGAGGCCGCGCGGCTAGCCTTGCGCGAATTGACGCTCCAGCCGCTCGTGCAGCTGGCCGCAGGAGGGCTGGGGATTGCTGCGCGCCATGCGATATTCTGCATCGATCCGCGCAACTCGGGCGTGCAGACGCTGCGTCTGGACGACCAGCGCTCTGGTCGACAGGTCCAGCATGTCCATCAGCTCCGCGCTCGGCGCACGGTCGGGGGGTAGCTGGGTGTGCCGTTCCCACTGCAGGTTGCTCATCTGCCCGGCGAGGAAGGCACGGTGATTGAGCAGCCAGGCGAGCACATGCATGATCCGGGTGGTCGCTTTGAGCCCCTCGCATTCGAGTGCGCGCCGCAGCGGCAGGTCGATCGGCATCAGCTCGGTCGCGGCGGGAACGAAGGCCGCGCGCACCTCGTCGGCGAGCACGTTGGCCTCGCAGTAGAGCTCTTCGATGATCAGTGCGGTAATGTCGACCGTATCGTGCATGAGGGCAGCGCCTAAGCCGTTCGGGCTGCTGCGATAAGTGGCCCGCACGTGCCTGTCCCGCGAAGGGGCGGGTGCAACGCGGATGTGCATATCTCCCGCAGATATTATTGCGCGCCTGGGCGAGCCGCCGCGCATTGGAGGCAATAGTTCAGGCGATGATGTCGGGGATAAGCTCGTCCTCGATCGCCGCCATCCGGTCGCGCAATTGCAGCTTGCGCTTCTTGAGCCGTGCGATCTGCAATTGATCGGGCGACTCCATTGCCGAGAGCGCGGCGATTGCCGCATCGAGGTCGCGATGCTCGATCCGCACCTGTTCAAGCCGTTTGCGCAATTCCGCTTCGGTCACGCGAGACGTTCCTCATGGTCGACAGGTGGTATCCGGATGGCGATCCGACGCACGCAACGCCGGTTTAGTCGCATTGCCTCATAACACCCCTTCGCAGGAATGCGATTGTGTGGTTTTATCCGGCTTGCGATGGCGGGCAGGCCCAAGCGATCGCAAGGGCCTTTTCCCGCCATTCGCGGATGCTCGTCCCTCGGCGAGCAGCTTCGATGACCAAGGAGAAGAGGCATATGAACGCTTCGCACATCACCGCCCTCAAGACCAAGCATGCCACGCTCGACGAGGCGATTTCCGAGGAAATGCGCAAACCCGCGCCCGATGATGCCACGATCCGAACTCTCAAGAAACAAAAGCTGCTCCTGAAACAGGAGATGGGCGGCAGCTGACCGCGATCCGCAAAACGGTCAATGATTTCCCCTGCGCGCCGCAATAGGCTAGTCGCCTTGTTATGAAAGCGACAGCCGCGGCGCGACAGATCCTGACCGGCCTCCATGCGTTGATGGCCACGCGCCTGTCTGCGCAGGAAAAACTCGACCGCACGGTGGAGCTGGTGGGCGAGGCGCTCGATAGCGAGGTCTGCTCGATCTACCTCCTGCGCTCTGGCATGCTCGAACTGTTTGCCACCCGCGGGCTCAACCAGTCGGCAGTCCACGTCACCCGGATGACAGTGGGCGAGGGGCTGACCGGCACGCTGGTCGCCAATGGCGAGACGCTCAACCTCGCGCAGGCCAAGGCCCACCCCGACTTTCAGTACCGTCCGGAAACGGGCGAGGAGAAATTCTCCAGCTTTGCAGGCGTGCCGATCGTCTATCGCGAACGTGCGGTAGGTGCCCTCAACGTCCAGCATGTCGATCCCCGCCGGTACGAGGATGTCGAGATCGAGGCGCTACAGACCACCGCCATGGTCCTGAGCGAGCTGATCGTGAACGCCGGGCTGATCGACGAACGCTCGGCGGATGAGGCTGCGCCCGAGCGTAGCGGCCCGGCGCAGCTGGCGGGGCTGGCGCTGGTCAGGGGCCTTGCCAGCGGCACTGCGGTTTATCATCAGCCGCGCATCACGATCGACAAGGTCGTCGCCGAGGATACCGAGTTCGAGCGCCAGCGCGTCTATCGCGCGTTCGAGCGGATGCGCGAACAGATCGACCAGATGGGTCAGCAGGCCGAGTTCGGTGCCGGCGGAGAGACCGACGAGGTTCTCAAGGCATACAAGGCATTCGCCTATGACGAAGGCTGGAGCCGCCGGATCAACGAAGCGATCGACGCGGGCCTTACCGCCGAAGCCGCGATCGAGCGTGTCCAGCAACGCACTCGGATGCGGATGCGCGAGATCGACGACCCGCTGCTCGCGGACCGGATGCACGATCTGGAAGATCTCTCGAACCGGCTGCTGCGGATCGTCGCGGGCCAGATGGGCACTGCCGCGACCACCGGCCTCAAGAACGACACCATCCTGATCGCCCGCAATCTGGGGCCGGCGGAATTGCTCGAGTACGACCGGCGACGGCTCAAGGGCGTGATTCTGGAAGAGGGTTCGCTGACCTCGCATGTGGTGATCGTCGCGCGGGCGATGGGCATCCCGGTGCTGGGCCGCGTGCGCGGCCTTCGCGGCATGATCGGCGAGGGCGACCACGTGCTGCTGGATGCGGATGCGGGGATCGCTCACACACGCGCGCAGGCGACGATCGTGGAGGCGTTCGAGGCGCGCTTCGCCAAGTCGAAGGAACGCCGCGCCGCCTATGCCGAACTGCGCGATGTCGAGCCGTTCACCCGCTGCGGCACGCGCATTCAGGTGATGATGAATGCCGGTCTGCGCGACGATCTGACCACGCTCTCGCTGGTCGGCGCGGACGGGATCGGCCTGTTCCGCACCGAATTTCAGTTCCTCGTCGCTGCTACTCTGCCGGGACGCGAAAAGCAGATGCGCTTCTACAAGGATGTGCTGGATGCTGCGGGCGACAAGCCGGTGGTCTTTCGCACGGTCGATATCGGCGGCGACAAGGCGGTCCCCTATGTGTCGAGCGATAGCGGCCTGCAGGACGAAAACCCGGCGATGGGCTGGCGCGCCCTGCGCCTCGCGCTGGAACGCGAAGGTCTGTTCAAGGCGCAGGCGCGCGCGCTGATCGAAGCGTCCGGCGGGCGCACGCTGCGGGTAATGTTCCCAATGGTCTCGGAGCCGTGGGAATTCGACGCGGCGCGCGAGGTGTTCGAGGAACAGCGCGAGTTTCTTCGCAAGCACAAGCGGATCAGCCCGCCCGAGGAGATTCAGTACGGCGCGATGATCGAGGTGCCTTCGCTGGTCGAAGTGCTCGACCTGCTGGTGCCCAAGGTCTCGTTCCTCTCGGTGGGGACCAACGACCTGACGCAGTTCCTGTTCGCGGCCGATCGTGCCAACCCCAAGCTTGCGGCGCGCTACGACTGGCTGAGCCCGTCGATCCTGCGCTTTCTCAAGCGGATCGTCGATGCGACCACCGGCCATCAGGTGATGCTGGGCCTGTGCGGCGAGATGGGTGGCCGTCGGCTGGAGGCGCTCGCGCTGCTTGGCCTGGGCTATCGCCGCCTGTCGATCACGCCGGTCTCCGTCGGGCCGATCAAGGAGCTGATCCGCCAGATCGACCTCGCCGAAATCAGCGCGTTCATGGCCCAACTGATCGCCCAGCCGCCCGCCGATCCGCGCGAGGCGATTACGCAGTGGGCGCAAGAGCGCGGGATCGAAACCGACTGACCGTGCCCGGCTTGCGAGAAAAGGGCCGGAAATCATGCCATCGGGGCGTTGGCTTCGTGCGCGAAGGCCGCTAGACGAGGGCGCGTGGCAACCGGGGGCAGTGGGGGCGCGCCGAGGATGGATATGGCAGACGACGAAGCCACTTTTGAAATAGACAATTCGGAGCCGACCGCTCCGGGCGAGCGGCTGCGCGCAGCGCGCGAGGCCAAGGGCATGAGCGTGGAAGATGTCGCGTCCGCAACGCGCATTCCCAAGCGGCATCTGGAAACGATCGAAGATGGCGATTTCGCGGTCCTGCCGGGGCGCACTTACGCGATCGGCTTTTCCCGCAGCTACGCCAAGGCGGTCGGCCTGAACGACGAGGAAATCGTCAACGAGGTGCGCGAGCAGCTGGGGATCGAAGACCCGGCGGAGCGCCATCGCGACGGCACGATCCATCAGACGGAGGACCCGACCCGGCTGCCTTCACGCGGGCTGGTGATCGCCTCGATCGTCGCAGGGATCGTGCTGCTGATCGGTGTGTTCGCGTTTTCGCGCAGCTTCTTCGCACCGGAGTCAGAGGCGGATTCACTGCTCGCGGCGGAAGAACAGCGCAGCGAGGCGGAGCAGCAGGCGCAGGTCGCCGCTACCGAGCGCGCCAGCCAGCGCCCGATTGCAGGTGGACCGGTGGAGTTCACCGCCACGCAGGACGTATGGGTGCGAATCTACGACGGCGATGAATCGAATGTTCTGCTGGAAAAGCTGATGAGTGAAGGGGAGCGCTATACGATCCCCGACACTGCGCAGGACCCGCAGATCCGGACCGGCGCCCCCTACGCGCTTGCGATTACTGTCGGCGGGCAAAGCGTTCCCGCGCTCGGCGAAGGAGACGTAGTGATCAGCGACGTGCCGGTGAGTGCGCAGGCGCTGCTCGCGCGGGGCGAAACCGGGGGCGATGCCGCTCCGAATGGCGGCGGGGACGCGCAGCGCTGAGCGTTCGCGCCACTGGTGAGAATAATGGGGGGCGATGGTTCAGGCGCGGTTCGTGCCGCGCCGCGCACCATCGCCCGATGGACACAGAGAGGGATTCGATGATTTTGGCCAAAGCACCCGCAAGCAAACGGCTCGCGATCTACGGCGCGCTGGCAGGGCTTTTGTTGACGAGTGGCGTGCCCGCCATGGCGCAGGACAACGATTCCTCGCGCATCCGCAAGCTCGAGGCGGAGATCCGCGCGCTCCAGCGGCGGGTCTTCCCGGGTGGCGATGGCCGTTATTTCGAACCCGAGATTTCCGGCCCTGCGAATACCGGCCCCAACGCCGCCAGCCAGACCACTGCGGTGACCGACATCCTTGCCCGGCTCGATGCACTCGAGGCATCTATCCAGTCGCTCACCCGGCAGGTCGAAGTGGCGAGCAATACGCAGGACGGTATCGAACAGCGGCTCGCCGTGCTCGAAAACGCCAATGTCTCCGGTGGCGCGCCGGCCACGTTGCTGCCCGGCGGAAACGCGACCGGGTCGAGCGCGGGCACCGCGACCACGTCCACCCGGCCGGCCACGACCACGTCGACGCCGCCTCCCGCAGCGGCCGCCGGGCCAAGCGCAGAGCGGCTGGCAGCAGTGCGCGCGATCGCCAAGCCGCAGACCGACGATGCGGGCGATGACGACTATTCCTACGGCTTCCGCCTGTGGGAAGCGGGCTTCTATCCCGAAGCGCAGCAGGCACTGGCCGCCTTTGTCGAGAAATATCCCGACCACTGGCGGACCACCTATGGCCGTAACCTGCTCGGCCGCGCGTTTCTCGACAATGGTCAGGCACGCGAGGCGGCGCCGTGGTTCTTGCAGAACTACCAGGCGGATAACGACGCGGCGCGTGCGCCCGACAGCCTGCTCTATCTCGCCGCATCGATGATCGAGCTGGGCGATACCAGCCGCGCCTGCATCGCGCTGGCCGAGTTCAGCGAAACTTACCCGGCGCTCGCGACCGGCCGACTGAGCGATCAGTATCAGGCCAGCCGCCGCAAGGTGAGCTGCTCCTAATAGGCAGGCTGCCCGATCCTGTGCTGATCGAGCGCTTCCGGGCCGACCTCGCACGGCTCTGGCCCGACGGCCCGGAGTTCGCCGAAGTGCCGCTCGGGGTCGCGGTATCCGGCGGACCGGATAGCCTCGCGCTGCTGCTGCTCGCCCACGCGGCGATGCCGGGGCGGGTGCGGGCGGCGACGGTCGATCACGGCCTGCGCCCCGAAAGTGCGGACGAAGCGGCGTTCGTCGCCCGGCTGTGCGAGGGGTTGAGCATTCCGCATGCTACGCTGCGGGTGGAGGTCGACCCCGGGAACCTGCAGGCCAATGCGCGCGCGGCCCGCTACGAGGCGCTTGGCTGCCATTTCGAGCAGGTCGGCGCGTCGGTTTTCGCCACCGCGCACCATGCCGACGACCAGGCGGAAACGCTGCTGATGCGCCTCAACCGGGGCAGCGGGCTGGCGGGGCTCGCAGGGGTGCGGCCCTGGTCGGTCTTTTTTCCCGAGGGCATCGCCGCGGAAATGGTGCTGGTCCGACCGCTGCTTGAATGGCGGCGCGAAGAGCTCGGGGCGGTGGTGCGGGCAGCGGGGATAGAGGCGGTCGACGACCCTTCCAATTCCGACGACGCGTTCGAGCGCGCACGCATGCGCAAGGCAATCGCCGACGCAGAATGGCTCGATCCACTGGCGATGGCCCGCTCCGCCCGGTATCTCGCCGAGGCGGAGCAGGCGGTCGGGGACTATGTGTCGAATGTCGCGAACCGGCTGATCTGGCGCGATGGTGCCTGCTACTTCTGCATGGGGCATCCCCGACTGGTGGAAATCGGGGTGGTCGAGCGGATCCTTGACCAGCTTGGTGGGACCGAAGTGCGCCGATCCGAGGTCGCACGCATGGTGGATCGGTTGCGTGCCCGCCAAAATGCGTCTCTTGGCGGCGTGCTCGCAAAGCGCGCATGGCTGGAAACCGGTCCGAACTCGACCAGCGACAGCGTCAAATTCGAAAAAGAGCCTCCGCGCAGGCCGTAAGACGTTCTGGGTTAGAGGATCGGCTCGCCCAGCTTGAGCGTCTCGCCCCGGGTGATGACGACCTTGTCGCCCTTCTTGGCGACGGCGAACACCTTGGCCGCGAATGCGTTGGGCAGACCGATGCAGCCGTGGCTGGCATAGCCGTTTTCGACCTGTGAGCCGTGCAGCGCAACGCCGTCATTGGTCAGGAACATCGAATAGGGCATCGGCGCGTTGTTGTACTTTTCCGACACGTTGTCGCGCATCTTGTAGCGGATCGGGAAGACGCCCAGCGGGGTCGGGTGCTCCTGCGTGCCGACCAGCACCGCCGCCGCGCCGATCTCGTACCCGCCCCGGAAGACCGAGACGACCCGGGCGTCCAGATCGACCGTGATCACGATCGGCCCGGCGGGCACGTCTTTGGTGTCCCAGTGCCATTCGCCGTATTTGATCGGGCCGTTGATCGGCAGCACGCGCTTGACCACCATCGGTTCGGCGCGCGAGGCCCGCGACGGGGTGGAGCGGGCGACACTGCGGCTTGCGCCGCTGCGCGCGTCGTAGATCACCTCTCCATCGTGCCTATCGGAGTCGAGACCGGCGGACTCGTCAGTGCCGTCGCCATCGACGGTTTCGTCGGTCAGGCCCGCATCGATCGCGGCTTCGGGATCGAACGGCTCGCTTTCGCTCCGCACGCTGCCGTCCTTGTCGAACTTGGAAGGATCGACCGGAATCGCGTCCTCGATATTCGGCGCAGCGGCAGCAGTGTCGCCGGTGGAATCCGCATACATCATGCGCGCACCGATTGCCGCGCCGCCGAACAGCAGCACGGTTGCGAGCGTTGCCCCGCCGATCCAGAGAAGTGCCTTGGTCATCGTCGTCTTTCCTGCCTTGCGCGCGCGGCGAATCCCAGCGGGTCGCGCCACCGCGTATCGGCAAGGGACGCTATAGCGGACAAAAGTTAACGTGCTGAAGGATATCCCGTCGCTACCCTCTAGCTGCGGCGTACCTCGACCGTCTTCTCACACAGCTCTATCACCCCGAAGGTGGTCAGGAAGCTGACATCGGCAGCATCGCGGCCGACACCGATTTTCACGATGTCTTCCGCCGACCCCATCCCCGTTGCGTCGACCAGCTGCCAGGTACCACCTGCATCGCTGCTCGGGTCTTTTAGAAACACCTCCGCCACAGCATGGAAATCGGGCGGCGTAACGTCGGGTGCGTAGCAAGCGACGAACCGCGCGGGGATCACGCTCGCGCGGGCCAGCGTGACGACCATGTGAGCATAGTCGCGGCAGATCCCGCGCCGTTCGACGAAGCTGTCGAGCGCGGTAGTGTTCGCATCCGAACTGCCCGGCGCGTAGGTGAACTTGTCCGCCACCCAGCTGCGGATCGCCTCGACCCGCGCGCCGCCGGACGTTCCCCCGAACTGGTCTTCCACGAAGCTCTGGAATTTGTCGGCGAGGCAATAGCGCGAATCGAACAGGTATTTGACCGGAGCGGCCGGCATCTCGCTGGGAAGCAGCTGCTCCAGCTGGTCGAGCGCGACGATCTGGCGGCGAATTTCGACCTCCGCCTCGTGATGGATCTCGAACCGCCCGTCGGCGCGGGCCCACACCCGTTCCCCGATATCCTCCTGCGCCGGGATACGCGTGCAGCTGTGTGCGTCGGTCATGCCCGTCCGGCAGCGTAGCAGATGCTGCTCGGGAATATCGGCGACCGCAAACTGCATGAGCGCGTCGGTCGGCGCCTGCGTGGTGAAGGCGAAGCTCGATCGGATGGAAATGGCCATACCCGGTAACGCGCCGCGAGCACTAAGTGCCGGGCGCGATCGATTTTATTTGCTTGGGACGCCGAAAAGATCGTGCTCGTCCGCGTCTTCGACCTGCACTTCCACGATATCGCCGGCGGCGAGGGTGGCGGAGACATTGCGGAGGAAGACGTTGCCGTCGATCTCGGGCGCGTCGGCCTGGCTACGCCCGGTCGCGCCGATATCGCCATCCTCGTCGGGTTCGCCGACTTCGTCGATGATGACGGGCAACGTGCGCCCGATCCTGGCCTGCAGCTTTGCCGCGCTGATCCGCGCGGTAGCTTCCATGATGCGGGCGTAGCGTTCTTCCTTGACCGCTTCGGGCACCGGATCGGGCAGAGCGTTCGCCTGCGCTCCCTCGACCGGCTCGAAGCGGAATGCGCCGACACGGTCCAGCTGGGCTTCTTCCAGCCATTCGAGCAGATATTCGAAATCCGCCTCGGTCTCGCCGGGGAAGCCGACCACAAAGCTGGAGCGAACCGCGATCTCGGGGCAGATTTCGCGCCAGATCTTCAGCCGTTCGAGAACCTTCGCCTCGTTGGCGGGACGCTTCATGCGCTTGAGCACCGATGGTGCTGCGTGTTGGAATGGGATGTCGAGATAAGGCGTCAGCAGCCCTTCGGCCATCATCGGGATGACCTGGTCGACATGCGGGTAGGGGTATACATAATGCAGCCGCACCCACGGCGGCGTGCCCTGGTCGGTGCGCAGCTGGCCCAGCTCGCGCGCCAGATCGGTCATGTGCGCGCGCACCTCGTGGCCCTTCCACTCGCGAGCCTCGTGCCGCGTGTCGACGCCATAGGCCGAGGTGTCCTGGCTGATCACCAGCAGTTCCTTCGTGCCCGCCGCAACCAGCTTTTCCGCCTCGCGCAGCACCGCGTCGATCCGGCGGCTGGCAAGTTTGCCGCGCAGATCGGGGATGATGCAGAAGGCGCAGGAGTGATTGCAGCCCTCGGAAATCTTGAGATAGCTGTAGTGGCGCGGGGTGAGCTTTATGTCCGCCATGTCGGGCTGCGGGATCAGGTCCACATACGGGCCCTGGCTGGGCGGGGCATGCGTATGCACCGCCTCGACCACCTGCTCGTACTGATGCGCCCCGGTCACCGCGAGCACCTGCGGATGCGCGGCGCGGATCGCGTCGGCTTCCTCGCCCATGCACCCGGTCACGATCACGCGGCCATTCTCGGCAATCGCCTCGCCGATCGCCTGCAGGCTTTCCTCCTTGGCGGAATCGAGGAAGCCGCAGGTGTTGACCAGCACGATGTCCGCACCGGCATAGTCGGCGCTCATCGCGTAGCCATCCGCGCGCAGGCGTGTGAGAATGCGTTCGCTATCGACGAGCGCCTTGGGGCAGCCGAGGCTGACCATGCCGACCTTCTTGGGGTCGGGGATAGAAGTAGAGGTTGCGGTCATGATTGCGCGCGCCTCTACACCCTAGTCGCGCTTTGCGCTAGGCGGCGCGTAAAGCACATTTGGAGGTCGCAAGATGGGTCACATCGATCTGCTCAAAATCATCCTCGGCGCGGCCGCGTTCTTCCTCGTCGGGATGGTCTGGTACGGGGTGCTGTTCGGCAAGATATGGAAACGCGCGATCGGCCGCGGTGAAGATGAGGATTTCAGCGGCGATCGGCCGATCTGGCTGGTCTTCGGGCTGACCTTCGCCTTTGCCACGCTGATCTCGCTGACGCTGGCGCACCAGTTCGCGATGTCGACCCCGTCGGTGCGCGCGATGATGATGATCTCGATCGGCTACGGCCTTATGCTGATGGCGCCCGCAGTAGGGATTCGCTACCTTTACCTCAACGCGCCGTGGCGCGTTTTCGCGATCGACGCGGGCTTCTTCGTCACTGCGATGGCCGCGATGGGCGCGGTGTTCGTGGCGATGCGCTGAGCGGCGCGGCCCGTCACACTACTGTGGACGCGCGGCGCCGTTGTGGCCATCTCCGCGCTTCTCGCCTTCGTTTGTGGGCACGATCTCCACTACGATGTCGCCTGCCTGCAGGTTCTGGCACTCGTCCTCCCAGAAGCCCAGCGCCTCGCCATTGCGATAGATCCTCAGGCCCCGGCCGCCGGTTTTCAGTGCGGAGATCGCGCAGCCGCATTCCTCGGCCGTTACCGGCCGCTCGATCAGCTGGACCCGGCCCGCAACCGAGGCAAGATCGGCGAGGTAATCCGCGATATGCGCGCCCTTGACGCTGCCGGCCAGCAGCAGCCCGGTGAAGTGGACCGGGTTGATGACGTTGTTGGCCCCCGCCTGCCGGGCGAGGCTTTCATTGTCGCTCGCCCGCACCACCACGCTGATCGGCACGGCAGGCGCCAGCGCGCGCACGGTCAGCACGATCAGGATCGAGGTGTCGTCGCGCCCGGCTGAAACGAGCACGCTCTGGGCGCGGTCGATCTTGACCGCTTTTAGCGTCTCGTCGCGGGTCGCATCGGCGGCCATGATGTTGCAGCCCAACGCTTCCGCGTCGGCAAGGCGTTCCTCGCTCGGGTCGATCACGACGATGCAGTCCGGTTCGACCCCGCGATCGATCAGTTCAGCGACCGATTCCGAGCCTGACACGCCGTAACCCAGCACCACGATATGGTCGGACAATTGCTCCTGAATGCGGTTCATGCGGAATTTCTCCCAGCTGCGCTGAATGAGGAAGTTGTAGGCCGTGCCCACGAAAATGAAGAGCACCGCGAAGCGGACCGGGGTCACGATCACCGCTTCCACCAGCCGCGCGCGATCGGTGATCGGCGCGATGTCGCCGAAGCCGGTGGTGGTGATCGAGATCATGGTGAAATAGACGACGTCGAGGAAGCTGACCTCGCCATCCAGATTGTCGACCAGCCCTTCGCGGTCCCACCAGTGGATCATCACCACCAGGAAGATGAGGCCCAGCGCCAGCCCGAGCCGGATGGACAGATCGCCCCATACGGGCACCTTTACCGCGCGCCGCAGGGGCTGGAAGCGCGGGCCGCGCACCTCGCGCGCGCTCGCGCCGCTGCCGACCCGTTCGACCTGCTGGCGTCCCCGCTTCCCCCGGTCGCTGCTCAAGGCTGATGCTTTCTCATTGGAAACGCAGGGTTAGACTCGTGCGGCGCGCGCGGCAACCGATCGCGTCAGCCGTAACGCTCGCCCAGCTCGCCGAGCGAGGCGTGATGCGTAAGGTCGAGCTGAAGCGGGGTGACTGCGACGAACCCTTCGTTGATCGCTTCCAGGTCGGTGCCGTGGTCCAGCGTGTGCTCGATCGCCTGCAGCCCGAACCAGTAGTATTTGAAGCCCCGGGGATCGCGGCCCTCGACCACGGTGCCCCGCGAATAGTCGTGGAAGCCCTGACGGACGGCGCGGATGCCCCTGATCTGATCTGCGGGCAGGGCAGGGAAGTTGACATTGACCAGCGTGCGCCTGGGCAGCGGCGTGTCGAGCAGCGGGCCCATCACCTTCTCGCCCCAGGCGCGCGCGGCCTCGAACGTGTCGTCGGTCGCCGCGCCTTCCTTGCTCGTCACCTGGCTCAGCGCGATCGAGCGGATGCCCGCCAGCGCGCCCTCGATCGCGGCAGACACAGTGCCTGAATAGGTGATATCATCGGCGAGGTTGGCCCCGCGGTTGACGCCCGAAAGGATCACATCGGGCGGCCCGTCCATCACCTGCCGCAGCCCCATCGTCACCGCGTCGGTGGGCGTACCGGTGACGGAGAAGCGCCGCTCGCCATGCTTGCGTAGGCGAACGGGGCGGGTCAGCGTGAGCGCGTGGCCCATGCCCGACTGCTCTTCGTCCGGGGCGCAGATCCAGATGTCGTCGGAGAAGGTGCGGGCGATCTCCTCCAGCACTTCGAGGCCGGGGGCGTGGATGCCATCGTCGTTTGTGAGGAGGATTTTCATTCTCGTCCGCTTTCTCCCCTCCGTTGGTGGAGGGGTCGGGGGGGGGGGCGAAACGGGATAAGGCAGGCGTACCCCCCTCCCGACCTCCCCCTTCAATGGGGGAGGAGTAATATGACTACTCGGGGCTCAGCCGCGTCAGCCCGCCCATATAGGGGTGCAGCGCTTCGGGCACGTCGACGGAGCCGTCTTCGTTCTGGTAGTTCTCCAGCACCGCCACAAGTGTGCGCCCGACTGCGAGGCCCGATCCGTTGAGCGTGTGGACGAACTCGGTCTTCTTGTCGCCGCTTTCCGGGCGATAGCGCGCGCTCATCCGGCGGGCCTGGAAATCGCCGACGTTGGAGCAGCTGGAGATTTCGCGATAGGCGCCCTGGCCGGGCAGCCACACTTCCAGATCGTAGGTCTTGCGCGCGCCGAAGCCCATGTCGCCGGTGCACAGCAGCATCTTGCGATAAGGCAGACACAGCGCCTGGAGCACGCCTTCGGCACACTGCGTCATTCGCTCGTGCTCGGCTTCGCTATCTTCGGGCCGCACGATGCTGACCAGTTCGACTTTCTCGAACTGGTGCTGGCGGATGAAGCCGCGCGTATCCTTGCCCGCTGCGCCCGCTTCGGAGCGGAAGCATGGGGTCAGCGCGGTCATCCGCAGCGGAAGATGCGCTTCCTCGATAATGTGCCCGCGCACCGCGTTGGTCAGGCTGACCTCGGCGGTCGGGATCAGCCAGCGGCCATCGGTGGTGTGGAACAGGTCGTCGGCGAACTTGGGCAGCTGCCCCGTGCCGAACACCGCATCGTCACGCACCAGCAGCGGCGGGTTGCATTCCAGATAGCCGTTCTCGCTCGTCTGCCGGTCGAGCATGAACTGGCCGAGCGCGCGGTGCAGCCGGGCGATCCCGCCGCGAAGGAAGGTGAAGCGTGCGCCTGCGATAGTCGCCCCGATCTCGAAATCGAGGCCCAGCATCGGGCCGATATCGGCATGCTCGCGCGGCTCGAAATCGAACTCGCGCTTCTCGCCCCAGGTCGACAGCTCGACATTCTCGTCCTCGCCCGCGCCATCGGGCACGTCGTCGGCGGGCAGATTGGGAATCGCGGCGAGCATGTCGTCCATCTCGCCACCGAGCACGCGCGCGTCTTCCTCGAGCCGGGGCAGGGTGGTTGCCTTGAGCTCGGTAACCTCGGCCTTCAGCCGGTCGGCTTCCTCGGTATTGCCGCTGCCCATTGCCTGGCCGATCGCCTTGGAGGCGGCGTTGCGTCGGTTCTGCGCGTCCTGCAATTCGGTCAGGACGGCGCGGCGGCGGGTGTCGAGGTCGAGCAGGCGCGCGGTGATCGGCTCTGCCCCACGGCGGGCGAGCGCGGCATCGAAGGCCTCCGGCTCGCGACGAATGGTGGCGATGTCGTGCATGGCTCGCGCCTATGGCGAGCCTGGCCGCGCTTGGCCAGTATCAAGTTGGGTCACGAAAGCCGGTCCGGGCCGCTGGAGCGGCTGGGCGCAGCAGGTGCGCGATCGGGACGGCCTTGCGCAGGGACACAACCGCAGCCTGAGCGCGGAGCGACTCGGCAAGTTCTTCGGCGGATCAGCTAACCATTGCCGCGCAGGCGAGCATACCCGAGCGCTCGCAGCCGATCTAATCTGTGACCGAAATGGCCCAGGGGCACGCGTATACGTCCATGAAACCGAACGGTCACAAATGCTCCCCGAAAGTGTCACGTCGTGTCTCTAGCGCCCCTCTCGCGATCACTATTCGCGTCCATATGTTCGAATCTTCGGTTTTTTGAGGGGACCGCTCGCTGTGAAAAATCTCCATCGCTCGCTCGTAATCGGTTGTAGCGCGCTGGCTCTTGCCGGCTGTGGTGCCGATGAAATCGTCTCGCCCGGCACGGGCGGCAACGTGACGATCAACAACCCGGCTCCCACGCCGGCTCCGGCTCCGGCTCCGACGCCGACCAGCGCGCTGGCGACCCCGGCGGCCAGCTGCCCGCAGATCGCCAACCCGACCCAGCTGCTCGACCTCGGCACGATCACCGGCCCGACCGGCACCTATCGCCGTTGCCGCCTGCCGGAGAGCTTCACCGCATCGTCGACCCTGCCGCGCGCGGCCGGTACGCTCTACGAACTCAACGGCCAGACCGATGTCGGCGTCGACCAGGGCTTCGGCTCGACCAACACCGCCGTGACGCTCGACATCGAGCCGGGCGTGATCATCTTCGCGTCGGGCAACGACTTCCTCAACGTCAACCGCGGCAACAAGCTGAACGCAGTCGGCACGGCTGCACGGCCGATCATCTTCACCAGCCGCCAGAACGTGGAAGGCAGCACCAGCACCGACACCTCGGGCCAGTGGGGCGGGATCATCCTGTCGGGCCGCGCGCCGGTCGTCGATTGCTTCGTCGGTTCGGAAGCGGCGGGCACCTGCGAACGCCGTGTGGAAGGCGCGACCAACCAGATCCTCTATGGCGGCGCGCAGAGCAACGACAGCTCGGGCACGCTCAGCTACGTCCAGATCCGCTTCTCGGGCTTTGCTCTTTCCAATGGTGACGAGCTCCAGTCGCTGACCACCGGCGGTATCGGTTCGGGCACGGTCATCAACAACATTCAGAGCTACAACAGCTCTGACGATGGTGCCGAGTTCTTCGGCGGCAGCGTGCGCGCGTCGCGCCTCGCAATCATCGGTGCGGAAGACGACTCGCTCGACACGGATACCGGCCTCAAGGGCCTGTTCGACCAGGTGCTGATCGTGCAGCGCCCGGCCGCGTCGGATACTGCGATCGAGCAGGATTCGGACGGCAACGAAGAAGCCGCCCCGCGGACCAATGTGCGTGTGAACAACGCCACCATGGTGGTCCAGAGTGCAACCGGCGACCGCGGCATCCGCATCCGCGGCAGCTCCGACTTCTCGCTGTTCAACTCGCTGGTCTGGGATCGCCTGGGCACCAATGGCGGCTGTCTGAACGTGCAGGGAGCATCGGTCGATCGTGCGGCAGGTGCCAACGACGAATCGGGCCCGGTGGTGTTCAACTCGGTGGCGCTGCAATGCGCGACCAACTTCCGTGGCGGCAGCGGCTCGACCGCGGCGCAGGTCGAAGCGCGCTTCGATGCAGGCGCGGCCAACACGAAGGCCTTCACCAACACGCTCACCCGTCTGACCGGGATCACCACCGGTGCTCCGTTCGTCAACGGCAGCGCGGAGAACAGCTACAACCCGATCTTCGACGCGAACGCCGTGTCGAGCTTCTTCCCGACCGGCCGCACCTACATCGGTGCGGTGCCGAGCGAAGCGGCGAACTGGGCCGAAGGCTGGACCTGCAACTCGGCGACGGTGACGCTGGGCCTGAACAACACCGGCAGCTGCGACACGCTGCCGGCAATCTGATCGAGCATGCAAGGGGAGGGGCCGGGCACGGCTGTGCCGGGTCCCTCCCCATGCTCAATCTTTCGATTACGCCTCGGCCATCGCGGGCCGGTTGCGCCAATTTTTCAAGACCATAGCCTGAGGGGGTCTCATACCATGTCCACCGGCAAGCAGTTGGCAGGGCTGCTATTGCTCTCCACCGCGCTCACCTTCCCGGGTGTCGCATTCGCTCAAGGCACAGGTTCGGCCCAGTCTGGCAACGCCGCCGCTCAGCCGGATGTCGAGACGCCCCCTGAGGAACCCATCGACCCAGAAGAGAACGACGTGCGGCAACCCGATGAGGGTGAGGTCGACGTGTCCGTTCCCGGCGGCAACGTCATCACCGTTACCGGCCGCCGTGGCCCGCGCGACATCACGCGCGGTTCGAGCCAGGTGGTGTCCGTGCTCAGCACGGAAGACATCGCGCGCACCGGTGAAGGCGATATCGCAGGCGCGCTGAGCCGCGTCACCGGCCTTTCCAACACCGGCAATGGCCGCGTTTTCGTGCGCGGCCTTGGCGATCGCTATTCGCTCGCGCTGCTGAACGGCCTTCCCCTGCCGTCGCCCGAGCCGCTGAGCCGTGTGGTTCCACTCGACATTTTTCCGACCGATATCATCGCCTCGTCGCTGGTCCAGAAGACCTATTCGGCGAACTTCCCCGGCGAATTCGGCGGTGGCGTTATCAACCTGACGACCCAGGCGATACCCGACGAAAGCTTCCTCAAGGTCAGCCTCGGGGTCAGCGGCGATACAGAGACCACGTTCGAGAACGGATTGCTGTACTACGGCAGCGACATGGACTGGTACGGCTTCGACGGCGGTCGCCGCGATCCGCAGCCTGCGCTGCAGGCCTATCTCGATGGCACTGTCGAGCTTGAGGAGCTGCCGCTGGAGCAGCGTCAGGCGATCGCCAGCACGCTCTCCGTGCCCAACCTGATCGTGTTGCAGAAGGCGGACAAGCTGCGGCCCAACATGTCGGGCGGCATTACCGGCGGAACCAGTTTCTTCATCGGCGACGATGCCGAGCTGGGCATCATCGCGACCGCCAACCTCAGCAACTCGCTGCGCAACCGCAACGTGCTCAGCCAGACGCCGGTGCGTCAGGAGACGGTAACCCCGGCGGATGATTTCCGCCGCTTCGTGACCGACAACCGCATTCTGGTGAACGGACTGCTCGGCTTCGGTCTCGAGTACGGCGACCAGAAGATCCGCTGGACCAATCTGTACATCCGCGATGTGCTCAAGCAGGCGTCGCTCAGCCAGGGCCGGATCATCGTCGGCTCGGGCGATGACGGGTTCGACAAGCTGATCCAGCAGAACGGCTGGTTCGAACGCCAGCTGATCGATTCGCAGGTGGTCGGCGAATTCCAGCTTGGCAGCGACATCTCGCTCGACCTGCGCGGCGGCTATGCCCAGACCGATCGCGAGAGCCCGTACGAGTATCGCTTCGATTACGTGCGGACCAACAATCCGAACGATCCTTACGGTGATCTCTTCGTCAACCCGCTCGACAACAACCTGCCCGGCGGACAGGCTGCGGTCGCGTTCTCCGACCTGACCGAGAAGGTCTACTACGGCGGCGGCGACCTGTCCGTTCCGGTGGTACCCGACGTGCTCTCGCTGACCGTCGGCGCCGCCTATACCGACACCCAGCGCTACTCGGAGCGCCGCGCGTTCCAGTTCACCGCGCCGAGCAACTTCCCCAACGGTATCGCCCTGCTGCGTCCCGATCTGCTGATCGCGCCCGCGATCATCGAGGCGTCGAATGCGGACGGGTTCGGGTCGCCAGGCGTCTCCGCGCCGGTGGATCTGCGCGAACTGACCGAGGACACGCCGGCGTTCGACGCCGAGCTCGAAATCCTCGCTGGTTACCTGAAGGGCAACCTGACGCCGTTCGACGGGCTGACCATCGACGCTGGCGTGCGCTATGAAGACGGCAAGCAGACCGTCGCCCCGGCACAGGTCTTCACCAACCAGCCCAACCTGGGTGCGGTGACGGCGATCGAGAACAGCTACTGGCTACCCTCTGCGACGATTACCTACGAGTTCGACAATGGCCTGCAGGTTCGTGCCAGCGCATCCAAGACGATCGCCCGTCCGCAGTTCCGCGAGTTGCTGCTGCAGGAATATACCGATCCGGAAAGCCTGCGTTCGTTCGTGGGCAACCCCGCGCTGCAGGACAGCACTTTGTTCAACGCGGAAGTTCGCGGTGAATACTACTTCGGGCAGGGCAACCGCGTCTCGCTGGCGGGCTTCTACAAATCGATCGACAATCCGATCGAGGCGTTCTCCCAGTTCACCGACAACTCGCAGTCCACCAGCTTCGCAAATGCTCCCAAGGCCGAACTCTACGGTGCGGAAGCCGAACTCGTGTGGAACTACGACCTCTACGATCTGGGCGGCTTCTTCGAAAGCAAGCGGGCGCTGCTGATCGCGAACTACACTTACACCCAGTCGGAAATTAAGGTCGAACCAGGCGATCAGACCTTCATCTTCATCACCGGTGTGGGGGCGAGCCCGCGCGATGCGAGCTCGCTGTTCCGCAACGGCGATCCGCTGACCGGTCAGTCCGATCACCTCGCCAATATTCAGGTCGGGTTCGAGGATATCGACCGGCTTAGCCAGGTGACGCTGCTGTTCTCCTATGCGAGCAACCGCGTGACCAGCCGCCTGGGCCAGAACGCGGGCGGCCTGCCCGACGTGATCGAGAAGCCGGGCGCCAGGCTCGACCTCGTCATCCGGCAGGGTGTCGAACTGGGCGGCGTGCCGCTGGAGTTGAAGTTCGAGGCGCGCAACCTCACGGGCACGGACAATTACGAGTACATCGCCAATGATAGCGGCCGGGTCGATGTGAACAGCTATCAGATCGGCCAGAGCTTCGCGCTGTCGCTGTCCGCCGAGTTCTAACCGGATCCGCACCAGGACAAAGGAGGCCCGCGGCGATCCCGCGGGCCTCTTCTTTTTGGGCCCTGGAGCGAAAGCAGGCGGCCCGGATGATCCGGGGTCAGCCCTCCAGGTCGAAAGCGTAGCCCTGCTTGCGCACTGTACGGATCGCCTCTGGGCCGTCCGCTGCACGAAGGGCCCGCCGCAGCCGCCCGATCCACACGTCGACCGTGCGTTCGTCGATCGGCGGCTCCAGCTTGCCGAGCCCTTCGATGATCCGCTGGCGGGAGAGCACTTCGTCGCGATGTTCGACGAGGAAGCGCAGCAGGCGGAATTCGTTGGGGCTGAGCTTCAGCGGCGTGCCATCCCACCGCGCCTGCTGCGCGGCCGGAACGACCTCCAGCAGGCCGACCCGCTTGCGCGGCGGTGCGCGTCGGATTCCATGCTGCGACTGCAGCGTCAGAATGCGGTCGAGCACACCGTTGCGATCGAGCGGGCCGAGCACGTAATCATCGGCACCCGCCTTGATTGCACGGCGGCGATCCTGGTCGTCGTCCTGCTCCAGCACGATGGTGATATGGGCATCGGCCAGCCGATCGTCGGCACGCAGTCGGCGGACCATCTCCAGTCCTGAGATATCCGGCATGATCCAGTCGACGAAGATCCAGGTTGGCCCGTCGACAAGCGCGGACGGGCCGCCGGGGCCGATTTTCTGGAAATCGAATAGCTCTCCAGCCGCGCTTTGCGGGCTGGAGCGCAGCAGTTCCTCGGTCAGCAGGATATTGATCTTGCGCATGGCTGGCTCGGCCTCATGCTGCGCAGCCGTGCCGTCATCGTGTGACCGGTTCGTGACGATTTCAGGCCGGTACGAAAAGGGCCCCATCGTTCGTCGTACGCGGTCGCCATTTGCCGGATCGGCAGGCTCGGTGATGACATCGGATCATGGGGAGATGGTGGGCGCGGCAAGGATTGAACTTGCGACCCCACCCGTGTGAAGGGTGTGCTCTACCACTGAGCTACGCGCCCGGTAGGCCCCTCGGGGCCATGCCGAGGGGCGCATTTGCCAATCCTGTTGCTTCAGTGCAAGCGGTTTAATCGCCGAAAACGCGGACCAGCACGGTAAGCCAGTCGCCATTTCGTGCGTCCGCCCTGCTCTGAACCGCGCGCGAGGGCTCGGGGCAGGCGAGGCAATAGGCGCGCATTCCAGGCGTTTCGATGATCTTCTGGAGATCCTGCGCAATCCGCGCGGGGGTCTGTGCCTCGCGCTGGGCGGTCATCGCGAACAGGTCGCCGCCGCGTGCCCTGGCATCGCCGCCGCCGACCAGCTGACGCAGCAGCGTCTGATATTCGCTGGATTCGCTGCCGAGGAAGCGCGCGTGATAGGCGTCGTCTTCCAGCCCGGCCTTGCCCGCCACCCACGCCAGTGCATCGTCGAGATCGCCGAACTGGTCGACCAGGCCGTTCTGGCGGGCGGTGCCGCCGTCCCACACGCGGCCCTGGCCGATCGCGTCGATCTGCGCGGTGGTCTTGCCGCGCGACTTGGCGACGATGCCGAGGAAGCGGTCGTATCCGTTCTCGATCGAGGCCTGCAGGATCTGCTCGGTCTCCGGATTGAAGCCGCCGATGAAATCGGGCTGGCCGGACAGCGGCGTGGTGCTGACGCCATCGGCGCTCACGCCGACCTTGCTCGCCAGCTGCTCGAATGTGGGGAGCACGGCGAAGATGCCGATCGAACCGGTGATTGTCTCGGGTTCGGCAAAGATGCGGTCGGCCGGGGTCGAAACCCAATAGCCGCCGCTGGCCGCGACATTGGCCATGCTGACCGCGATCGGGATGCCCTTGGCCTTGTGACGCAGGATCGCCTCGCGGATCGCTTCGGAGGCTAGGACCGAGCCGCCCGGCGAATCGACCCGCACGACCAGGCCCTTCAGGTTGTCGTCCAGCGCATCGTCGAGCAGGTCGGCAATCCGGTCGCCCCCGGCAGTGCCCGGGCCGGCATCGCCATCGACGATCTCGCCCGCAATGGTGACCACGCCGATCGCATCGCCGCTCTCGCCGAACGGATTGTCGGCCAGCCAGGTGGAAAGGTCGGTGTGTGCGAACGAGCCAGGCTTCTTGTCGCCCTTGTCCTTGCCCGCGATCTTCGCGACGCGTTCGCCGAAGGCCGTCCAGCTGCCCAGCTTGTCGACCAGGCCCGCGTCGACCGAGGCCTTGGCAATATCGCCATTCGCCGATGCGACCCACTCGGCAGGGGTCTGCGCCACGCGCTGGATCTCGATCTTGGGGCGGGCCTTCTTCACGCTCGCCTGCCATTCGCTCCACAGCTCGCCATACAGCTCGCGTGCGTTCTCGCGCGCCGGTTCGGACATGGAATTGCCCAGATAGGGCTCGACCGCCGACTTGTAGGTGCCGACCTTGAATACGCGCGCATTGACGCCGAGCTTGTCGAGCAGATCGCCGTAATAGAGGCGCTTGCCGCCGGGGCCGGCGATAATCGCGCCGCCCAGCGGATCGAGCCACACTTCGCTGGCATGCGCGGCAAGGCGCAGGCCGTCGTCCGAATAGGCCATGCCATAGGCGAGCACCGGCTTGTCCGCTGCGCGCACCCTGTCCAGCGCAGCGCCCACTTCGCGCAGGTGCACCGCGCCCGCGCCGAGGAACGTGCGCAGATCGAGCACGACCGCCTTGACCCGGTCATCTTCCGCTGCAGTGTCCAGCGCGTGGACCAGATCCTGCACATCATGCTCACCGGTCGGGGCCTCGCCCGAGAGCAGTACGGAGAATGGGTCGATCGGGGACTTTTCCTCGACGATGAAGCCATCGAGGTTCAGCAGCAGGGCGCCATCCTTGACGCTCGCCGGGTTGGGCCGTGCGGTCAGGATTGCGAACAGCAGTGCGAAGAACAGCAGGAGGAACAGCAGCGAGAGGCCGTCCTTGATCCCAACCAGCAGTTTCCAGACGTTCTTCGCAAATTCCATGGTATCGAGAGCCCCGTAGCTTTTAGCTTCCCATACCTAAGGGGCGTTAACACGAACCACCAGCCGAATGTGCTTGAGCGACATACAGGCCTCGACTAGTGGCATTGCTTTAATGGCATCCGCAGGTTCCCCCCCGAATTCCGACCGCTTTCCAGCGGGCGGACACGCATTCCCGCATCTCAGCCTGACCGGCATTGCGCAGCTCGAACGGCACGAGATTCTCTATCTGCTCGCCGAGGCGGAGCAGTGGGTCGAGTTCAATCGTCAGCCGGAAAAGCATTGCGATTTGCTGTCTGGGATGACGATCATCAATGCCTTCTTCGAAAACAGCACGCGCACGCTGCTCAGTTTCGAGATCGCGGGCAAGCGGCTGGGGGCGGACGTGGTCAACATGCACGCCGCGCAGTCGAGCGTGAAGAAGGGCGAGACGCTGCTCGACACCGCGATCACTCTCAATGCGATGCGCGCCGATGCGATCGTGATCCGTCACGGGTCGAGCGGCGCGGTCGATCTGATCGACGGCAAGGTCGACTGCCCCGTGCTCAACGCGGGCGACGGGAGCCACGAGCACCCGACGCAGGCGCTGCTCGATGCGCTGGCGCTGCGCCACGCGCTGGACGAGCGGGGCGAGGGCGCGGAGGATTTTACCGGCCTCGTGGCGACGATCTGCGGCGACATCGCGCATAGCCGCGTCGCGCGGTCGAACATCCTGTGTCTTCAGGCGCTGGGTGCGAGCGTGCGGGTCTGTGCGCCGCCTGCGCTGATGCCGGCGGGAATCGAGATGATGGGCGCGAAGCCTTACGTCGATTTCGACGCAGCGCTGGAAGGGGCGGATGTGGTCATGATGCTGCGCCTTCAGGCGGAGCGGATGAGCGGGCAGTTCATACCCTCTACCCGCGAATACCACCACCTCTACGGCCTTACGAAGGAGCGGCTCGATCGCGCGGCGCCCGACGCGCTGGTGATGCATCCCGGCCCGATGAACCGCGGGGTGGAGATCGACAGCGACGTGGCCGACATGCTCGACCGCTCGATCATCACAAGGCAGGTGGAGATGGGCGTCGCGGTCCGCATGGCATGCCTCGACGTGCTGACCCGCCGCGCGCGCGGAGTGCCCGGATGGGAACGTCCGCTGGGTCGGGGGCAATGGAAGTGAGGGGGCGGCAATGAAGCAGACGCGCCCCATCGCCATCGTCAATGGCAAGCTGGTGACGCCCGAGGGTGTTGTCGACGGCACTCTGCGGATCGCCGAGGGCATGATCGCCTCTGTCGGGCCGGGCGATGCACTGCCCGACGACGAGGTGATCGACGCGAAGGGCAAGCTGGTCGTGCCCGGGCTGGTCGATCTGGGAGTGTTCGCGGTCGACAAGCCCGCGTTCCATTTCGGCGGGATCAGCCGCGCCGCGCTGATGCCTGATCAGACCCCGCCGCTCGATCTGCCGAGCCGGGTCAACTACATCGCCAAGAGCGGCAAGCCCGACTTCTGGGTCCACCCGCTCGCCGCCGCCACGCGCGGGCTGGCAGGCGAAGAGCTGGGCGAAGTCGCACTGATGCGCGAGGCGGGCGCACGCGGGATCGCTACCGGCAGGCGCTGGATCGCGGATAGCGGCGTGATGCTGCGCGTGCTGAGCTATGCCGCGATGCTCGACATGGTGGTGGTCGCACACGCCGAAGATGGCGGGCTGGCGGTCGATGCCGTGGCAAGTGCGGGCGAGATGGCGACCCGGCTGGGCCTGCCGAGCGCCCCGTCGCAGGCCGAGGCGCTGGCGGTCGCGCGCGACATCGCGCTGGCCGAGATGGCGGGCGCGCGCATTCATTTCCGTCAGGTGACGACAGCCGCCGCGCTTGATCTGGTGCGCAGCGCCAAGGCGCGCGGCGTGGCGGTGACCGCAGGGGTGACACCTGCACATTTCATGTTGTCCGACCTCGCGATCGGGGACTTCCGCACCTTCGGCAGGCTCTCGCCACCCTTGCGCAGCGAGGATGACCGTCATGCGGTGGTCGCAGCGATTGCCGATGGGACGATCGATGTTGTGTCGAGCGGGCATGATCCGCGCGGGCCGGAGGACAAGCGGTTGCCCTTCGCAGATGCGGAGCCCGGGATGGCGGGGGCCGAAACGCTGCTGTCGACCACGCTCACGCTGGTGCGCGACGGGGTGATCGACCTTCCGCGTGCGTTCGACGTGCTGGCGGGTGCGCCCGCGCGCCTGCTTGGCGTCGAGGCGGGCGTGCTGCGCGAGGGCGACGAAGGCGACATCGCGCTGGTCGATCCGGAGAAGCCGTGGGTCGTGGACCGGCGCAAGATGGCTGCGACCGCCGACAACACGCCGTTCGACGGCCAGCCGATGCAGGGCCGGGTACTGGGCCTGTGGAAGGGCGGCGTCAAAGTCGACTGAGTGGTCGACTGGATTGCTTTACTGGTGCGCCCGGTTACCTGCTTGCGACCCGGCCCCCGGCGTCGAGCGTGCCCGGCAGCGGCCTGCTCTGTTCCCACGCGATGCACCCGTGACCTGCGGCCTTGACCGTGCGACACAGCGACTGCGCGCTCGATGCGGCAAGATTGCCGGCCGACAGGCGGTAATAGATCCGCCCGTTGACCTTCGCGCGGGTGATCACCTGCTCGCGGTTTGCGACCTGCGGGTGGCGCTTGACGAAGATTGCCCAGCCACGTTTCGCATCCGCCTCGCTGGCATAGCTGCCAAGCTGCACCAGATGCGTGCCGCCCCCGAGTTCATCGCGAGCCGCGCTGGCAGGTGCCGCAGCGGGCTTGGGTGCCGCGACACTGGCCGTGCGTGTGGCCGCCGGAGCCGTCTGAACCACTGGCGTGCTGACGAAACTTGCCGCTGGTGCTGGCCTGGCCGTCGCCGTGGTCTTCACGTCCGCCTTGGCGAACGTGCTGTCGAAATCGGTGGAGACCGTGTCGCGCGCGCCCACAGCGGCGTCGAGCGGGGCGAGCGAGCGCGTCGCTCCGCTGGAGGCAAGCAGATCGACCGGCGGCAGTTCACCCGTCACGGGGCCGGCAACAGCGGTCGCTGCGGCAGCTTGCGCGAGCATCTGGTCCACGTTCGGCGCACCACCCAGGGCCAGCTGTGCGGGCATGCCGGAATCGGCCTGCGGCTGCACGCCGAGCAGGTTGGCGATGCGCACGGTGTAGTCTTCCGGCCGTGCAACGCGTGCCCATTCGGAAATGCGTGCATCCAGTTCACCCGGGGCGACGTCTTCTGCGGCGATGATCCGCGCGGCGGCCCAGTTGCCGCCCAGCGCATAGGCATAGGCGAGGTTCTGGCGCATCGTCGGAGTATTTTCCCCGGCGCGCAGCGCGTTCTGCATGACCTGTGCGCCCAGTTCCGGATTGCCCGCCAGCGCATAGGCGAGGCCCAGATCCGCCGGAGGAATCGCATCGCGCCATTCGCCGAGCGTCTCGATCGCGGCGCGGTTATCGCCCAGCGCGACCGAGGCGAGCGCATAGCGCAGCGCGGTACGCGGGCTCACATCGCCAAGCACCAGCGCCTCTTCGAGCGCTTGCTGTGCGGAGGCAAAGCGGCCTGCCGCGAGGTAGGAGGAGCCGAGCTCTGACTTCGCTGCGGGATCATTCGGCGCGGCGAGCACGGCCTGTTCGGCCAGGGTGATCGCCTTGTCGGTCTTGCCGTCGGCGCGGGCGGTGGCGGCGTCATTGGCCGATGCGGTCTTCGAACCGCCGATGCCGAGGCCGCCTGCGCAGCCGCTCAGGCCCAGCGTGGCCAGCGCGGTGGCAAGCATCAGGGTTTTGGAAAAGTTCTGGCGGATCATCGGTTCATCCCTCCTTGTGGGGGCGCGATTGCACGCGGGCGACAAGCTGTTCGAGTTCGGGTGTGGCGGCGAACATGGCGTCCACCGCTTCGGTGACGAGCGCTTGCGCGCTCCGGTTGGCGAGCGTGCAAGCCAGCCGCAGCTTGAGATGACGCTCCGGGTCGAGCCGCAGCGTAAAGGCGGTGCGCTTGCCTTTGGGTTCGCCCTTCGGTTGGGCCGAGTTGGCGACCGCGAACTGCGGGCGCGGCAGGCGCGGTGCTCTGGTACGGATGGCGGCGGTTTTTGCGGCGACCGGCGCGGCAGCGGCGGTCTCATCCGCTCCATTTTGCTCGGGTGCGTCGTCGTCGGTGGAGGTGGCTGTGCTGCGCGCGTGCTGGCCGAGCGGAGCGAACGCGCTTTCCGGCGTGTGCTCCCTCACATTGTCTGTGTGGTTGGCTGGCGCAGTGGGCTCGGGCGCGACCGGGTGTGCATCGCCAGGTTCGCCCAGGTCGTTCCAGCCCAGGTCTTCCAGCGCGCTCTCCGTAGGCTCCGGCTGGTGCAGCGGTGCACCAGCGACCGCGCCATCGACCATCGGCGACTGGCGACGCATGGCCGGTTTCGCGCCGCCCTTGCGGGCAAGCAGGCTGGGGGAAAGCGAGGCAAAGCTCATGTCGGTCATGCCCGGTGCACCTACTGCGCGACCCGGCGGCCGAAGACGCCCTGACGCGGGGCCTGGGGCAGATGGGCCGTCGCACCGGGCGCGGCAAAGACCGTCCGGCGGAAGTTCTTTTCCAGCCGGTCGGACACGTAATTCCACAGCGCCGCGATCTCGGTCGCACTACGGCAGTCGGGATCGATTTCCATCACCGTGCGGCCGTCGATCATCGACGCTGCGAAATCGGTCCGGTGATGCACGGTGACGGGGGCGACGGTGCCGTGCTGGCTCAGCGCGACCGCCGCTTCGGAGGTGATCCGTGCCTTGGGTGTTGCGCCGTTGACGACGAAGATCAGCGGCTTGCCCGCGCGTTCGCACAGGTCGACCGTCGCGCCGACCGCCCGCAGGTCGTGCGGGCTGGGACGGGTCGGCACGACGATCAGTTCTGCAACCGAAATGACCGACTGGATCGCCATCGTGATGGCGGGCGGAGTGTCGATGACGGCAAGCTTGAAGCCCTGTTCGCGCAAAGTGTGGAGGTCGTGCGCAAGCCGGGCGACGGTGGTCTGTGCGAAGGCCGGATAATCCGCCTCGCGCTCGTTCCACCAGTCCGCGAGCGAGCCCTGCGGATCGATATCGATCAGCACCACCGGCCCCGCGCCTGCGCGCTGGGCCTGGACCGAAAGATGGCCGGACAAGGTGGTCTTGCCCGATCCGCCCTTCTGTGAAGCCAATGCCAATACCCGCACCGGGACTGTTCCCCCACAATTGTTGCACGTCCCGCACCGATCACCCGCAAACGGGTTCGATGCACGCCTATGGCTTCGCAGGATGTCCTTTATTTACGGTTAAGGCGGTGCGGGCCAGTCGGCCTGAGCGCCGCAAAAGGCGGATAGTAAAGCCGGGCAGCGAAGAAGCCGCGCTGCGAAACCGTCGCACAACGGGGCGAGGTGTTGCTCCGACGTGGCGAGTGGTTCGCCACCGTGCTAATCGCGGGTTAACCATCTCCCGCTAGCGCGGAGGGTGAACACCTGCGATCGGCAAAGGACGGGGAACACCATGACGACGCGAAACGGGCGCAAACTGGGCCTGCGAGTGTGCCTCGCGGGCGCGCTTCTGACCCTGCCGGGGCTGGCGCTGGCCGATGTCAACAATGGCGTCGCCGCGTGGGAGCGGGGGGATTACGAGACCGCAGTGGCCGAATGGCGCGGGCCTGCCGGGCAGGGCGATGCCGATGCGCAGTTCAACTTGGGCCAGGCCTATCGCCTTGGCCGCGGGGTCGAACAGAACACCCGCCAGGCCGAAGTCTATTACGCCAAGGCCGCAGCGCAGGGGCACCTGAAGGCGGCGGACAATCTGGGCCTCCTGCTGTTCCAGAACGGCCGCCGCGAGGAGGCGATGCCCTATGTCGCCGACGCAGCCGAGCGCGGCGATCCGCGGGCGCAGTATTTGCTGGGGATCGCGCATTTCAACGGCGATCTCGTCGCGCGCGACTGGGTGCGCGCCTATGCGCTGATCACGCTCGCCAATGCGGCAGGCCTGCCGCAGGCGGCCAGCGCGATGCAGCAGATGGACACGCATATCCCGCTCGCCCAGCGCGAGCAGGCGCAGGTGCTGGTTCCGCAGCTGAAGCGCAATGCCGATGCGCAGCGTTCCAGCCGCTTTGCAGCCGTTGATCTGGGCACTGGCGATGCAGCGCCCTCGCGCTCGGCACCGGTTCCTGCGCCCGCTCCGTCTGTCGCCACAGCTGCACCCAGCGCTTCGACGGCGGGCCGGCCGGACCGTATCCCGCGCCCCATCACTCAGACTCGCGTGGCACCTTCCGTGGCTGCTGCACAATCGGCTATTGCCGAGGCGAGCCGCGTGACCGGAACCGAAAGCCCGGCGGATGCGGGCGCGACCTTTGCCCGTCGCAGCACGCCCGCAGCCGATCCGCGCTCGGTCGAGCCGCAGCCGACCACTCCGGTGATTGCGCGCGCCGCCCCGCAACCTCAACCGAGACCCGAGCCCCGCGTCGCCTCGCGCCCCGAACCGCAGTCTGCACCCGCGCGGGCGGCTGCGAGCAGCGGGCCGTGGAAAATCCAGCTCGGTGCCTTTGCTGTCGATGGCAATGCGGAGCGTTTGTGGGCGCGCCTTTCGGGCCGCAGCGAGCTTGCCGGGGCGACCCGCGTGCTGGAGCCTGCGGGCCGCGTGACCAAGCTGCTCGCGGGCGGATATGCCAGCCGCGATGCCGCGCAAAGCGCGTGCACTGCGCTCAAGCGCAGCGGGCAGGACTGTCTCGTTACGCGCTAGCGGGTCGTTCGTCGGCAGATATTGATCGCCTGTCGAAGGTAATTCCCCTGTGCCAGACCCGGTGTTAGGGTCTGCAATCAGGGGGAATTTCGATGACCGAAGCGATGGCGGCGGCAACGCCGGATCAGGATACCCAAGCCACGGGCGTTCGCGAAGAGGCGGCGCCGATCTCGGCCACCGGCGCCTCGCGCCTGTTGAGCCTCGATTTCACGCGCGGGATCGCGGTGATGGGCATTCTGGCGGCCAATATCGTCGCCTTCGGCCAGCCTATGATCGCCTATATGTGGCCCGAAGGGTTTCTGACCTCTCATGATGCGACGTCCGACTGGATGTGGGTCGCGCAGTTTGTCCTGATCGACGGCAAGATGCGTGGCCTGTTCACGCTGCTGTTCGGCGCTGGGATGTACCTGTTTCTGGAAAAGGCATGGGCGCGCGGGCAGGGCAGGGGGCTGCAGGCGCGGCGGCTGTTCTGGCTGCTGGCTTTCGGCCTGGTGCATTTCTTCTTCATCTGGCGCGGCGACATTCTGTCGCTGTATGCGACCTGCGGGTTCATCTGCCTGCTGTTCGTGAAGTGGGGGCCGAAGACGCAGCTGAGTGTCGGGATAGTCTTCTACCTCATCGGTGCGGCGATCTTCAGTGCGCTGGCGGGCATGTTCTACTGGATCATGGAGCTTGGCGGCGCGAAGGTACTGGCCGAGGCCGGCGGGCAGGGCGGTGGGCCGTCCACTCCCGCAGAGGTGCGCGAGGGCTTCGCGGTCATGAAGACGCAAGGTCTCGACGTCGGGAAGGCCGACACGTCGCTGATCCAGTCGGGCGACTATTTCGGCTGGGTGCACTACAACCTGACCGAGCATTGGGTCGAACCGCTGACCGGCTTCCTGTTCTTCGGGCTGGAGACCATCCCGCTGATCCTGATCGGCATGGCGCTGTACCGTTTCGGCCTGTTCGACGGGCGGCTGAATGCACGCAAGCAGGCGATCTGGGGCACGGTCGGCGTGGCTGTCGGCCTCGCCGGATCGCTAGCTATCGGCCTGTGGACGCTGGAGCGCGGGCTGACCTTCCATTCCACCTTCCTCAGCTTCGTCGGCACCAGCGCTTTCGTGCGGCTGCCGTTCGTGATCGGGCTCGCCGCGCTGCTGGCGCTGTGGGGCCCCAGGGCGACCGGCTGGCTAGGATCGCGTGTGAGCGCGGCGGGCCGGATGGCGTTCTCCAACTATCTGGGCACTTCAATCCTGATGGTGTTCGTCTTCCACGGCTTTGCGCTGGGCCTGTATGGCGAGCTTACGCGCCCGCAGCTCTACATCGTGATGCTGGCGGCATGGGCGATCATGCTGGCGTGGTCGAAGGCGTGGCTGTCGGTGTACCGCTTCGGCCCGCTGGAATGGCTGTGGCGCTGCCTGACCTATGGCAAGCTGTTCCCGATCCGACGGACGCGCGAGGCAGAGTGACCAGAACGGCGCTTGCGATCGGCCTCGCAGCCGTGCTCTGCGGGTGTTCGGAGCCGATCGAGACGCGCGATATCCCCGGCCTCTATACCGGCACCCTGGATGACGGGCGCGCCTATCGCCTCGAGATGGGTGAGGACATGCTCTACCGCTTCTGCCGCGCGGACGATGCAGACTGTACCCCTCCGGAAGATCGCGGGCGCTATCAGGTAGTGCGGCTGGGCTCGACCTCCATCGTCCGGTTCAGCCTGCTGTGCGTGCCCTTCCAGGGGGATTGCAGGAATTACGAGGCCGACGCGAGACTGCGACGCCCCGGCTCGGTCGAGATCGCCTTCATCGATGCGGCTGGCACCACGCATGTGTTCGTGAAGCAGCGTTAGAGGCAAAGACGTACATTTGCCCTTGTTTGTGAGAACAAGTCGCATTAACAATGTCCTTGCGAGTCGTTTGCAGGAGATTGTTCCGCCAATGTACGTTTGCATCTGCAATGCCATCCGGGAAACGGATCTGCGCCGCGCCGCCGTGCACTGCGCGGGCGATGCCGAGGCGTGCTACGCGATGCTCGGCAAGCGCCCGCAATGTGGCTCGTGCCTGTGCGATGCCGATGCGATCGTGTTCGAGGAACGCGAGCTCGGCTGCCGCAAGGCTGCTGCCTAGGCGCATTCGCAACAACGCGCCTGCCATTGCGAGGCGCTCTCAAAGTCCCGGAAATCTGCGTTTTTTCGCGCCTTCGCCCTTGCGGAGCTGCCTCGCCGACGCCTAAGCGTGGGGCAATTCACATTCACAGGAGCATGCGGCCATGAAGGGCGACGACAAGGTCATCGAGTATCTCAACAAGGCGCTCACCAACGAGCTGACCGCGATCAACCAGTACTGGCTGCATTATCGCGTGCTGGCCGACTGGGGCGTCACCAAGCTTGCCGAATACGAGCGGCACGAATCGATCGACGAGATGAAGCACGCCGACTGGCTGGCTGAGCGGATCCTGTTCCTCGGCGCGCTGCCCAACTTCCAGGCGATCCACAAGCTGAAGGTGGGTGAAACGGTCGAGGAGATCCTCAAGGCCGACCTCGCGGTCGAAATGGAGGCGATCCCGCTGCTGAAGGAAGCCGCTGCCTATTGCCAGGAAGTGCGCGACTATACGTCGGGCCAGCTGTTCGAGAATATTCTCGCGAGCGAGGAAGACCACGTCGACTTCCTCGAAACCCAGTTCGACATGATCGAACGGATGGGGCTGCATAACTATGTCCAGCTGCAAAGCCATCCGGCGGGCGAGGGCGAGACCGGCGCAGGCGCGCCCTAGGCGTCTGCCCCGTGGCCGCTAGAGCGAAGCGTCGGAGCTATCTTCCTCCGCCGCCCGCTCGGTCTTGCGGCGCATGATTTCGCGACTGCGGCGGCGGCGATCCTTTGCGCTGCCCGTCGCCAGTCGCGTTTCCAGCAGGAACAGCACCAGCCCGGCGACCATCAGCCCCATGGTGGTGATCCACGCGGCCGCGGTGAGCGTGCCGATCTGCGTTTCGATAAAGGCGCTGACGAACAGCAGCGCGATGACGATGCAGATCGCCAGCGCGCTGGCGGTGCAGAACATCACCGCGCCCTGTGCGTAGACCCTGCGCCGTTCCAGTATCGGCAATTCTTCCGGCCTGCGACCTGCTTCACCCAGTTCGGCTGCTTCCTCGATCGATTCGATCCGGGTGGCGATCCAGATCAGCCGCTGGGTCATGGTGTTCATCACCGCGCCGATCGCGGCGAGCAGGAACACCGGCGTCAGGCTGAGCTGGAGCACCTGCTGCACGCGCATCGTATTGCTGGTGCGGTGGACCAGGTCGCTCGCGAAATCGGCGCCGGAGGCCGCCAGCAGGTCGATCATTGCTCTCTCGTCCGAATGGAGGTCAAGATTCACTCGCGTAGGGGTTCTTTGAAGTTTTCAGCACCACCCGCACCGGCACAGCGCCAAAGCCCAGCTCACGCCGGATGCCGTTGACGAGGTAGCGTTCGTAAGAGGTCGGCAGCATGTCCAGGCGGGTGCCGAACACCACGAAGCGGGGCGGGCGGGTGCTGGCCTGGGTGATGTAGCGCAGCTTGATCCGTTTGCCGCCGGGGGCGGGGGGCGGATTGGCTTCCAGCGCATCGTCGAACCATCGGTTGAGCGCCGATGTCGACACACGGCGGCTCCAGGTCTCGCGCAGTTCGAACGCAGCGGCGATCATCTGGTCGAGGCCTTTGCCGGTCTTGGCGCTGACCGCGATCAGCGGCAGGCCGCGCACCTGCGCCAGCCCTTCGTCGAGCGCGAAGCGGATGCCGTTGAACAGCTTGCTCGGCTCGGCGGCAACATCCCACTTGTTGATCGCGATCATCAGTGCGCGCCCTTCCTCGATGGCGAGGCTGGCGATTTTCAGGTCCTGGTGCTCGAGCCCCTGGGTCGCGTCGAGCATCAGCACCACGACCTCGGCGAAATCGACCGCGCGGCGCGCGTCGGCGACCGACAGCTTTTCCAGCTTTTCGACCACGTTGCGTTTCTTGCGCATCCCGGCGGTGTCGATCAGGCGGACTTCGCGCGTGTCGCCGCTGTCCGGATCGGTCCATTCCCAGTCGATCGCGATCGAATCGCGGGTGATTCCGGCTTCCGGTCCGGTCAGCAGGCGGTCCTCGCCCAGCAGGCGGTTGATCAGCGTCGATTTGCCCGCATTGGGCCGGCCGACGATCGCCAGCTTCAGCGGGCCGGTGGGCACGCCGTCTTCGTCCTCTTCGCCTTCATCGATCGCCAGCAGCGCGTCGCCCGCTTCGGATTTCTCGCCGATCACCGGCCATAGCGCTTCGAACAGGTCGGCGGTGCCTTCGCCATGTTCGGCGGAAATGCCGATCGGCTCGCCCAGACCCAGTGAGTAGGCATCGAAGATGCCGCCGTCGCCGCTGCGCCCCTCGGCCTTGTTGGCGACTACGATGACCGGAACGTCCGCAGTGCGCAGCCAGTTGCCGATTTCGCTGTCGAGTGGGGTCAATCCGGCCCGTGCATCGATCACGAACAGGACCGCATCCGCATCGGCAATGCTGACCTCGGTCTGAATCCGCATCCGGCCCGGCAGAGTGCTGGGGTCTTCATCTTCCCACCCGGCGGTATCGACGATGGTGAAGCGCATCCCTGCAAGCTCCACGTCGCCGAATCGCCGGTCGCGCGTGACGCCCGGCTGGTCGTCGACCAGCGCGAGCTTCTTGCCCACCAGCCGGTTGAACAAGGTGGATTTGCCCACATTGGGGCGACCGATAATGATTACGCGCGGCAGCATAGGGACGGCAGTTGGGCCTTGACCGCGCTATTGGCAAGCGCCTCGCGATCCGCGTATACGAAAAGCGGGACGAATGGGGCGCAAAGGTAAACGCGCTGTTAACCAGTCTTCTGAGGCTGATGGAAAGGGGCAACCGGCAAAACCTTGCCGTATGAGTTGCCGCCCCCATATCCTCATCCTCCCGCTTGCTGCCGTGACAGCAAGTCTTTCAATTCCCGCACTTGTTGCTGCGGAAGCGCAATCGGTTCAGGCCGAGAATGCGGTGTCGAACGGCAGCGAATTGCCGCCTTACCTGCAATGCGTACCCTATGCGCGGCAGGTCAGCGGGATCGATATCTACGGCGATGCCCATACCTGGTGGGATCAGGCCGCAGGCCGCTTCGAACGCGGTCGCACGCCGCGAGAAGGCGCGGTGATGGCGTTCATTCCCACCGGCAACATGCAACTGGGCCATGTCGCGGCGGTCGCCAAGGTGATCGATTCGCGCACCGTGCTGCTCGACCATGCCAACTGGTCGCCGATCAACGGGCGGCGCGGGCAGATCGAACAGGATGTGAAGGCGGTCGACGTCTCCCCGAACAACGACTGGAGCCAAGTGCGCGTGTGGTACTACCCGCTCCAGGCTTTGGGAACCACGCCATGGCCGGTGCACGGCTTCATCTATCCCGACGGCAAGGCCAAGCCGCGCGCGCAGCAGCGGTTTGCGCAGGCGGCCCCCGCGCCGGTGCGGCCGCAGCCTACTCGCGAAGAGCCGTCGCGGGCATTCCTCGCCGCTTTCTCAGATGCGCCCCCGGCGCGTGCGCCGCAGGGGCGGGCGAGCCAGCCGCGCGTGACGCAGACCGCCTATCGGCCCGCACCGGCGGTGTCGCAGCCGAGCTACGCCACGGCACGCCCCCTCCAGCCGCGCCGAGCGCAGGCGCGGGTAAGCCGGAGCGGGGATGCAGTGGTGGAGCGCGCGGTCGCGCTCTACGATTGAGGCCAGCCTATCGGGGTGCTGTTCAGTCGCCCTGACGGGCGACCGGCGCATCTTCGCCCAGATCTTCGAACCAGGCCTCTACCGGGCCGTTCAGCTTGAGCGTGAGCGGCTGGCCCTTGCGGTCCATCGTCCGCCCGGCCTGCACGCGCACCCAGCCTTCGCTGATCGAGTATTCCTCGATATCCGTGCGCTGGCGGCCCTTGAAGCGGATGCCCACTCCGCGTTGCAGTACCGCCTGGTCGAAATGCGGGCTGCGTGGGTTGACCGACAAATGCATCGGCGGGACGTCCGCGCCCTGGATTTCCGGGGCTTGCGCGGGGCTGTTTTCGGGGCTTTCTTCGCTCATGGCGCTGGCCGATAGACAGACCGGGGGGACCTGACAATACGGCTCGCGTATCCGGTGCGTATCAATCTGGCGTCAGGCTCGACCCGTAAAGCGAAAAAGGGCGCGCGTGCGCGACCCGCAGCCCGGCATCGAGACGCTCGCGATCGATCTCGCTGGTCCACGAGCTTCGCTCGAGCAACGGATTGCCGCCAGGACCATCCTTTTCCAGTTCTTTCGACGAAAGTCGCCCGTTGGCCGGATTGACCGGCGGCACGATCAGCCTTCCGAGCGCCTTGGCCCGCCTTTTAATATCCGACTTCATTTTTCGAACCGTCCTAATTTGACATATTTGTTACACGATCCTCTACATATGTAACCTAAACGTCATAATCAAGTTTCCGCGCCCATCCGGAAATGCCCGCGGGCGGAGTGCTTGCCCTTTGCGCGCAGACGCTCTAGACGCGCCGGTCTGTCGTGGATGGCTCCCGCCATTCGCGCGTCCTCGTTCGGATTGCGGGCGTGGCGGAACTGGTAGACGCGCTTGGTTTAGGTCCAAGTATCGCAAGATGTGGGGGTTCGAGTCCCTTCGCCCGCACCAGCCATTCGCCCCGCGATGCAGTCAGCACTCTTTGTCGGAAAGCACGTAAGACCACTCATGCAGATCACCGAGACCGCCAACGAAGGCCTCAAGCGCGCCTATCTCATCACGATCCCAGCGAGCGAGATCGACGACCGGATCAAGGCCGAGGTGAAACGCATCGCGCCTCAGGTGCGCATGCCTGGCTTCCGCCCGGGCAAGGTGCCCGCCAACCTCGTGCGCAAGATGCACGGCGAGCAGCTGCACGCGCAGGTCGTCAACGACACGATCCAGTCCTCGGTCGACGAGCTGATGAAGGACAAGGGCCTGCGCCCGGCGATGCAGCCGACCGTCGCGCTCAAGGACGGCTACGATCAGGGCAAGGATGCCGAGATCGACGTCAGCCTCGAAATCCTGCCTGAAATTGACACGCCCGACGTCGACGGCATCAAGCTGGAACGGCTTGTGGTGCCGGTGGACGAAAGTGCGATCGACGAAACGCTGCAGCGCATCGCCGACCAGAACAAGACCTTCAAGGACGCGGCCAAGACCAAGAAGGCCGCCGATGGCGACCAGGTCATCATCGATTTCGTCGGCTCGATCGACGGCACCGAATTCGAAGGCGGCAAGGCCGAAGACGCCCCGCTGGTGATCGGTTCGGGCACCTTCATCCCCGGCTTCGAAGATCAGCTCAAGGGCGTGAAGACGGGCGACGAGAAGACCGTGAAGGTCACCTTCCCGGAAGAATACCAGGCAGAGCATCTGGCGGGTAAGGATGCGGAATTCGCGGTCACCGTGAAGGCGGTCAAGACGCCTGAAGACAGCAAGATCGACGATGAGTTTGCCAAGTCGCTCGGCCTCGAAAGCGCGGACAAGCTGCGCGAACTGGTCAAGGCCCAGATGGAGCAGGAAACTGCCGGTCTGACCCGCACCCAGATGAAGCGCCAGCTGCTCGACGCGCTGGCGGCCGGTCACGATTTCGCGGTGCCCGAGGGCATGGTCGACGCCGAGTTCGAGCAGATCTGGCAGCAGCTGACGCAGGAAGCCTCGCGCGAGGAAGATCCCGAAGCCGCGCTCAAGGAAATCGAGAGCGAACGGGACGATTACCGTCACATCGCCGAACGCCGCGTGCGTCTGGGCCTGCTGCTGTCCGAAATTGGCCAGGCCAATGGCGTGCAGATCAGCAGCCAGGAAATGTCGATGCTTATGCAGCAGGCCGCACAGCAGTATCGCCCGGAAGAGCGTGAGCGCTTCATGCAGTTCATCCAGAACGAGCCGATGGCCGCCGCGCAGCTTCGCGCTCCGCTGTATGAAGACAAGGTCGTCGACTTCCTGTTCGACAAGGCCGAGATCGAAGAACGCGAAGTGACCCGCGAAGAGCTGGAAGCCGCGATCGAAGCGGAAGAAAGCACCGACGCGGAAGCGGCCAAGGCCAAGAAGGCCCCGGCGAAGAAGGCGGCTGCGAAGAAGGCTCCTGCCAAGAAGGCCGCTGCCAAGTCGGACGACAAGGCTGGCGAGAAGCCAGCTGCGAAGAAGGCCCCGGCCAAGAAGGCCGCTGCCTCGGACGAGAAGAAGCCTGCCGCCAAGAAGGCTCCGGCGAAGAAGGCTGCTGCTTCGGACGAGAAGAAGGCTCCCGCCAAGAAGCCCGCGGCCAAGAAAGCTCCTGCCAAGAAGCCTGCCGCCAAGAAGGACTAAGCGTCGGCGCGCTTACATTCTGACAGACAAACGCGCGGGGCGGTCGGCTATTTGTCGGCCGCCCCGCTCGCGTTTTCGGCCGCCGGATTTCCTGCCAGGGGCATCCAGCGCTGGAAGTCGGGGGTGGGGAGAGTGACGGTCCGCGCCCGCTCGTAAGCCGCGCCTGCCTTCAGCACGTCCCAGTCCTGCCATTTCGCCCCGATGATCGACAGGCCGACCGGCAAGTCCTCGATCGCGCCCATCGGCAGGGTCAGATGCGGGTAACCCGCAATAGCCGCGGGTGAGCCGAACCCGACGCTGCCGTTGAAATTGTCGCCGTTGACGAGGTCGCTTACCCATGCGGGCCCACGCGTCGGCGCGACCAGAAAGTCCACGTCGTTCTCTGCCAGCAGGCGGTCGATGGTCCGCTCTCCAGCGAGGTGTACTGCGTTCTCTCGCGCAGCCTCGTAGGCCGCACGATCGGTGGTCGTCTCCGCGAGTTCGAAGATGCCTTGTCCGAACCAACGCATTTCTTCCTGCCCGTGCGCGGTGTTGAACGCGATCAGGTCCGCAAGGCTGCGCGGTGTCGCTTCTTCGCCCTGCGGTAGCGGCGGGATCGAGGCGAGGTATTTGCCCATTTCCTCGCGCAGCTCGAACAGCAGAACCTGGAAACTGTCGCGCGACATCTCGTCATTGGGCTCGAATTCGATGTCGACCAGCACAGCACCCGCCGCCTCCAGATCGGCCAGCGCGGCGTCGAACACGGCGCGCAGGTCCGCGCGGTCGCCCGCCTGTTTGCGCATCACCCCGATGCGAACGCCCACCAGCGATGCGTCGGCCAGCGCCTCGGCGAAATCGCGCTTATAGCGGTCAGCATCGGCTGTCGCCGGGTCCGCCGGATCGCTGCCCGCGATCGCGCCCAGCAGCATGGCGGCATCGCGCACGGTCATCGCCATCGGCCCGGCGGTGTCCTGCGTGCTGGAGATCGGGACGACATGCGTGCGGCTGACCAACCCCACGGTGGGCTTGAACCCGACCACGCCGTTGATGCTGGCAGGGCAGGTGATCGAACCATTGGTTTCGGTGCCGATTGCGGCCCAGGCAAAGCCTGCGGCGACCGCTGCCGCGCTGCCTGAAGAGGATCCGCAGGTATTGCGGTCGATCGCGTGGGGATTGCGCGTGAGGCCGCCCACCGTGCTCCACCCGCTGGTCGAGTTGAAATCGCGGATATTGGCCCATTCGGAAAGGTTGGTCTTGCCCAGCACGACGCCGCCCGCCGCGCGCAGGTTGGCGATCAGGGGCGCGTCGCGGCGGGTCATGTTGCCTGCCAGCGCAAGCGAACCGGCGGTGGTCGGCAGTTCGCGCGTCTCGATATTGTCCTTCACCAGCACGGTGCGACCGGCGAGCGGCAGCTCGGCAGATGCTGCAGCATCGAGCGGTGCATTGGGGTTGGTCGCGATGACCGCGTTCAGCTGCGGCCCCGCGTCGTCCAGCTGTGCGATGCGTGAGAGGTAGAAGCGCGCTTCGTCGACCGGCCCCGGCTGTTCGGCGGCGATTTCCGCTTCGATAGCGTCTTGCGCCGTCTGGGCCTGTGCCGTTGCCGGAACGAGCGCGGTTGCGGTGGAGAGGGCGGCGAGCGAGCAGAGTACTTTCATGCCCGCCAGACTGCGTCAGCGGGCGGGCGCGGTCAATCGAGCAACCGCGCCCGCGTTGGCGATCAACCGAAGGAAACTTCCTTCGCGTTGTTGATGACCGTGCCGAGAATCCCGTAATCCTTCGCCTCTTTGGTGTTCATCCAGAAATCGCGGTCGATGTCCTTCAGCACCTTCTCGTTCGGTTGACCGGTCGCATCGGCGATCTTCTGGGCGATGCGTTCGCGCATCTTGACGATTTCCTGCGCCTGGATGGCGATGTCGCTCGCCGGGCCGCGTGCGCCGCCGGAAGGTTGGTGGATCAGGAAGCGCGTGTTGGGCAGGCAGAAGCGCCGCTCTGCCGGAACGCTCAGGAAGATATGCGTCGCGATGCTGGCGACCCAGCCGGTGCCGATCATGGCGACGGGTGAGGCGATGAAGCTGATCAGGTCGTGGATCGTGTCACCCGATTCGACGTGGCCGCCGGGCGAATTGACGATCACGCGGATCGGCTCGTTGCTGACATGGTCGAGATAGAGCAGCTGCATCGAAATGCGCTCCGCCATCTTCTGGTCGACCCCGCCGAAGATCAGCACGGTGCGCGCATCGAGGAACTTGTTCATCATCGCTGCGCCGGCGTTGGAAATGTCCTTGTCCGTCTCTTCCTCGTCATCGGCCCTGACATGATCGGGGCGGAACGGGAGGGGGTTGCTCGGCATCGGCATATTGGGCTCCTTGCGCACGCTGGCCTCATGGATTTGGGGACAGCGCATGGTGTTGCGGCACAACTGGCGCGCGCGGGCTTTCCATTCAAGCCTTGATGATGAAAGGATGAGACCAGATATAGGCGGCCACGACAGATTAAGGACCCTTCATGCAATTCGACGAATCCGGCTATTTCCGCGACCCCGCAACCGGCGCGCTGGTGCCCGTGGTGGTCGAACAGACCAGTCGCGGCGAACGCAGCTTCGATATTTTCAGCCGCCTGCTGCGCGAACGGATCGTGTTCCTCACCGGCCCGGTGGAGGATGGCATGGCCAGTTTGGCGGTGGCGCAGCTGCTGTTTCTTGAGTCTGAGAACCCGTCCAAGCCGATCAGCATGTACATCAACTCGCCCGGCGGGGTGGTGACGGCTGGCATGGCGATCCACGATACGATGCAGTACATTCAGCCGCGCATTTCCACGGTTTGCGTGGGCCAGGCCGCGTCGATGGGCAGCTTCCTGCTGGCCGCGGGCGAGCCGGGCATGCGGATCGCGTTGCCCAACGCGCGGATCATGATCCACCAGCCTTCCGGCGGCGCGCAGGGCATGGCGTCGGATATCGAGATCCAGGCGCGCGAGATCCTGCGCATCCGCAAGAACATGAACGAGCTCTATGCCAAATATACCGGCAAGGAGCTGTCGGAGATCGAGGAAGCGATGGATCGTGACACCTTCCTCGACGCGAAGGAAGCGATGAAGTTCGGCCTGGTCGACAAGGTGTTCGACTCCCGCCCGCAGGGTGATTCGACCGGCGAGGCCGAAGGTTCGGGCGGCGCGCCGTCCTGATCCTGCACACTCATTCGCGTGGCGTAACCGCCACACGTGATTGAAAATCCGGGCGCAAATCCGCTTACGGAACAATGCGGAGGCGATTTTCAGGCCTCCGCAAGCATCTTGGTGCATGATCGCCACTGGTTGCATTGGCGTGCGCGAAAGTTACATTCGGAAGGTTCTCCGCAGCTGCGGGGATTCGAGGATACTAGGATATGAGTAAATTGAGCGGAACGGATAGCAAGAGCACGCTGTACTGCAGCTTCTGCGGCAAATCGCAGCACGAGGTGCGCAAGCTGATCGCCGGGCCGACCGTTTTCATCTGCGATGAGTGCGTCGAGCTGTGCAACGACATTATTCGCGAGGAAACCAAGGCCGGCCTGACCGGGCGCAAGGAAGGCGAAGTGCCGACCCCGTCCGAAATCTGCGCCACGCTCAATGATTACGTGATCGGCCAGGAACGCGCGAAGCGCGTGCTCTCGGTCGCGGTGCACAATCACTACAAGCGCCTGAAGCATGCCGGTAAACAGGGCGACGTCGAACTGGCGAAGTCCAACATCCTGCTGGTCGGGCCGACCGGCTCGGGCAAGACGCTGCTTGCGCAGACGCTGGCGCGCACCTTCGACGTGCCCTTCACGATGGCCGATGCGACCACGCTGACCGAAGCGGGCTACGTGGGCGAGGATGTCGAGAACATCATCCTCAAGCTGCTCCAGGCGTCGGATTACAACGTCGAGAAGGCGCAGCACGGGATCGTCTATATCGACGAAATCGACAAGATCACCCGCAAGGCGGAAAACCCCTCCATCACGCGCGATGTGTCGGGCGAAGGCGTGCAGCAGGCGCTGCTCAAGCTGATGGAAGGCACCACCGCCAGCGTGCCGCCGCAGGGCGGGCGCAAGCATCCGCAGCAGGAATTCCTGCAAGTGGACACCACGAACATCCTGTTCATCTGTGGCGGTGCCTTCGCCGGGCTCGACAAGATTATCGGTGATCGCCTTGAGAAACGCTCGATCGGCTTCGGCGCCCATGTCGCCGACCCCGACAAGCGCCGCATCGGCGAGCTGCTCGAAAAGAGCGAGCCGGAAGATCTGCTCAAGTTCGGTCTGATCCCCGAATTCGTCGGCCGTCTGCCGGTGATCGCTTCGCTGCACGATCTCGATGTCGATGCGTTGGTTACGATCCTCCAGGAACCGAAGAACGCCATCGCCAAGCAATACGCTAAGCTGTTCGAGCTGGAAGGCGTGGAGCTGACCTTCAACGACGAGGCGCTGCGTGCGATTGCCGAGCGTGCGATCAAGCGCAAGACCGGTGCGCGTGGCCTGCGTTCGATCGTGGAGGGCCTGCTGCTCGACACGATGTACGACTTGCCCGATCTCGAAGGCTGCAACGAAGTCGTGATCGACAAGGACGTGGTCGAAGGCCGGAAGGATCCGATCCGCGTGTTCGACGGCGAGGGCGGCAAGCGCGCTTCCGACGCAGCCTGATATGAGCGGGATCGCGGCTCTGGTTCTGGGGGCCGCGATCCTGGCTCTGTCGCTCTCGGTCTTCTGGGCCAAGCAACGGTTCGGTCATTTCGAGCGACTGCCCCAGCATTACGGGTTGCGCGGCGAGGCGACATCTCGCGGCTCGCCCGCGCTCATCATCTGGCAGTTGCCGGTCCTGTTCATCCTGGCGCTGATCGGTATCGGCGGCGCGTTCGCCTTCGTGCCGCGTGAATTGCAGAACGGTGATCCTACCATCGGAATGATCATTGCCTGCGTGTCGCTCTCGGGCGCCCACGCTTTCATCCTCTGGCTGACGGAACGCTGGGCCCGGTCGCAGCACGGTCCATAAAAAAACCCCGCCCGGCGAGCGTAACTCGCCGAACGGGGCCCTGGTGCGACACCGGTGCTGGGTAGCGGGGGTAACGCTTGCCGGTGCCGCGAGGGGAACTGAGATCAGCCAGGCATCGAGACCGTGTCGGTCACGTGGATCACGCCGTTGGACTGGAACACGTCGGCCTGCGTGACCGTGGCCATGCCGCCCTTTTCGTCGACCAGCACGACATTGCCGCCCATCATCTTCGCGGTCAGCGTGCCGCCTTCCACGGTGGTCAGCTTGGCCATGCCGCCGCCCTGCCTGATCTTCATCATCAGGTCGCTGGCGGATACCCGGCCGGGGACCACGTGATAGGTCAGTATCTTAGTCAGCAATGCCTTGTTCTCAGGCTTGACCAGTGCGTCGACTGTGCCTGCGGGCAGCTTGGCGAAGGCGGCGTTCGTGGGCGCGAAGACGGTGAAGGGGCCGGGGCCGGACAGCGTATCGACCAGCCCGGCAGCCTTCACGGCGGCAACCAGCGTGGTGTGGTCCTTCGAATTGACCGCGTTCTCGACGATATTGCGCGTGGGGTACATCGCCGCTCCGCCGACCATCACGGTCGTGTCGGCACTGGCGCTGGCCATCTGGCCGTCTTCCATATCGTATGAAGCACACGCGCCCAGCAGGGCTGCGCTGGCGGCAAGCATCAGGGCGGCTTGGGTTTTCTTGGCGAACATCGTCGATCTCCTCATTCCAACAGGTCGTTTGGTCCCGTCGGTGAGGAGTTACGCAGCGGACCGCGCCGTGGATGCAGCGCGCCCCGCAATTTCTTTCGCGGTCAGATCGTCGCCAGAGTTCCCTGAGCCACGACCGGCCCCGGCGCAGACTTGTCCGGCGCGCCGCCGAGCGGTTCCTGGCTCAGCAGGATCTGCGCGCCCTGCCGCATCGAGCGGGCAAGCTCCGGGTCGAGCGATACGCGTTCCTGCGTGCCCGGCGCGATGACCCCCAGCGATTGCGGCTGCGCGCCTTCGCCCGGCGGCATCAGCCACAGCTCGTGATCGTGGACCCCGTCGGCGGTAAGTCCGCTCGCCGCGACCAGCAGCTCGTCGCGCTCTGGCAGGAAGGTCACGCCGATACGCAGCGGGGTGTCGGCAATCGGGATTGATGCGACCAGCGGCGGCGTATCTGGTGCAGGAGCAGGCGTGTCGCCCGAGGGCACGAACAGCAGCGCGATAGCTGCCACTGCTGCCACTGCGCTGCCGGCGGCTATCCGCTGCCACACCGCGATGCGCCGCTGGAGCAGCACTACCGGGCTGGGTGCCTCGCTCTCCTGCGTCAGTTCGGCCGCGATCCGGCCCCACACTTCGGAGGCGGGGGAGGCGCGCGCAGGTTCATCCAGCAGCGGCACCAGCCGTGCTTCCCACCGCGCGACCAGCGCGGCAAAAGCAGGCTCGCTTGCCATCCGTCCGCGCACCGCGAGCAGGTCCTCGCCTTCGAGCAGGCCCATCGCGTATTCTGCGGCCAGCAGCTCGTCGCCGGAAAGTTCGGGCATATCGTGCTCGGGCGTGCTCATTCGCCGCCCTCCATGCATTCGCGCAGCTTCAGAAGACCGCGCCTGATCCAGCTTTTCATCGTCCCCAGCGGAACATTATTGTGCTCCGCCAGCTCGGCATAGGTGCGCCCTTCGAGAAAGGCGGTGCGGATCGCGCCGCGCTGCGGCTGGTCGAGCGTTTCGAGGCAGGTGTGGACCCGCGCGGCCCGCTCCTCATCGATCAGCACATCATCGGCGGACAGATCGCCAGCGGCCAGATCTGCCGCCTCTTCCACCGGCACCGCGCCGCGCCGCACCTTGCCCGTGCGCAGGCGGTCGACCGCGCGGTTGCGCGCGAAGGTTGCCAGCCACGCGATCGGGCTGGCGCGTTTCGCGTCATAGCGGGCGGCGTTGCGCCAGAGGGTGATGTAAACGTCCTGCAAGGCGTCTTCGGCTTCTTTCCTGTCCCCCAAGATACGCAGGCAAATGCCGAAAAGCTTCACGCTGGTGAGGCGATAGACGACTTCCAGCGCGTCCCGGTCCCCCCGGGAGAGCCGTTTCATCGCGTCTTTCAGCTTCTCGCGTGCCTCGGGTGAGGATGGTCGCATCGGTTCAACAGCCGCCTTCGCAATCGCGCGTTCGCTCGATCTGCAAGGTGGTATGGCCGATTTTGTGATCGTGTGCGAGCCGCTCTGCCACCAGTGCCAGGAAAGCATCGCCTGGATGGCCTTCGGGCATCACCAGATGCGCGGTCAGCGCGGTTTCGGTGGTCGACATCGGCCAGATATGCAGGTCGTGGACCTCGGTGACGCCCGGCTCGCTTGCCAGCGTCGCGAGGACCGCCGCCTGATCGACCCCTTCGGGCACGCCCAGCAGGCCCAGCTTCAGGCTGTCGCGCGCCAGGCCCCAGGTGCCCCAGGCGATCACCGCGAGAATCACGAGGCTGGTCACGGGATCGAGCCAGACCGCGCCGGTCAGCAGGATCGCGATGCCGGCAATGACCACGCCGACCGAAACCAGCGCGTCCGCCGCCATGTGGAGGAACGCGCCCTGAATGTTGAGATCGTCCTTGCGCCCGCTGACGAACAGCAGCGCGGTCGCGGTGTTGATGACGATGCCGATGCCTGCGACCCAGATCATCGTCCAGCCTTCGGGCTCCACCGGATTCATCAGCCGGTCGACCGTCTCGAACAAAATCGCGCCGATGGCGATCATCAGGAGCGCGGCGTTGGCCAGCGCGGCAAGGATGGTGGAGCTCTTGAGGCCATAGGTGAAACGCGGGGAGGGCGGGCGTTTGGCCGCCGCGCTGGCGGCCCAGGCGATCAGCAGGCCGAGCACGTCGGACAGGTTGTGGCCCGCATCCGCGACCAGCGCCATCGAGCCCGAGATATAGCCGAAGCTCGCCTCGACCACGACGAACACCGTGTTGAGCGCGACTCCGATCGCGAAAGCGCGCCCGAAATCGGCAGGCGCGTGGGAATGTCCGTGCCCATGGGAATGGCCGTGCGCATGGTCGTGAGAATGATCGTGACCCATCGATCGGTTGCCTTTGCCCTTGCTCGCGCTCTTGTCTGCTATCGGCGGACTAGGCCCAGCCTCCGCCCCCGTACAGGAAAAATCTCATTAAATCAGCTAGATATGGAATATCATCCGACGGTGGCGGATGGCGTGCAGTGGCACTGCGGGCGTGCAACTCGCTGAAAGTGCCAGCCATTCGCGGGCCGTTATTGATAAACACACGCGTCCAGCCCTTCGCGCGCCATGGTGTCGATCGCGCGGGCCGTGCGGTCGCCGTGGCGGCGCAGCCAGCCTTGCGGGTTCTTGACCTCGCGCTTCTTGGGGCTCGGCAGGGCGACCGCCATGCGGGCCGCCTCGGAGTTGCTCAGCCGGTCGGCACCGTGGCCGAAATAGCGCAGCGACCCGGCCTGCGCGCCATAGGTGCCGATCCCGGTCTCGGCGACGTTGAGGTACACCTCCATGATCCGCCGCTTGGTCCACAGGTTCTCGATCAGCACGGTGAACCACGCCTCAAGCCCCTTGCGGAAGAAGCCGCCGCCTTGCCACAGGAAGACGTTCTTGGCGGTCTGCTGGCTGATCGTGGAGCCTCCGCGCAGCTTCTTGCCTTGCATGTTGTTCTCCATCGCCGCCTGCAGCGCTGCGTAATCGAACCCGTTGTGCTCGCAGAAGTTCTGGTCCTCCGCCGCGATCACCGCGCGCACCAGGCTGCGGTCGATATCATCTAGGCTGCGCCAGTCCTTGGTGTAGCCATGCTCGTCCAGCGCCATGGTCATGGTGACCGGTACAGGCACGAAGCGCCACAGCAGGACGAGGAACAGGCCAAGGCCGATGAAGGTCGCGACGAGCGCGGTCAGAATCTGGAGGAGGCGAAACACATCCGGCTATTTAGGCGGTGCGCCGCGAGCGGACAATCACCGGCTTTGCGGTCGACGCCTTTCGGGCGGACGTGGTGCAACCCATATGCGTGGCAAACCTCTTCCACGAAAGGCCACCACCATGCAGACTAGCGGTAACACCATCCTCATCACCGGCGGCGGCAGCGGCATCGGGCGCGAACTGGCGCGGCGGTGGCACGATCTGGACAACACGGTGATTATCGCCGGGCGCACGCCGGATTCGCTGGAGGAGACCGCGAAGGGTTACGACCGTATCCACACGATGACCCTCGACGTGGCGAAGCCGGGCGAGGTGGAGCGCTTCGCCACGGACATCGTAAGCCGCTTTCCCGAGCTCAATGTGCTGTTCAATAATGCGGGGGTCATGCGGTTCGAGGACATCACAGCCTCGCGCGACCTTTCGGACGCCACCGCCGAGGTCACAATCAACCTGCTCGGCCCGATCCGGCTGACCGACGCGCTGGTCGACCACCTCAAGGTCAGCGACCACGCAGTCATAGTCAACGTTACCTCGGGCCTCGCTTTCGTGCCGCAGCCCAAGGCGTCGACCTATTCCGCGACCAAGGCCGCGCTGCACAGCTACACCCTCTCGCTGCGCCAGCAGCTCGAGGGCGTGGTCGAGGTGATCGAGTTGGTCCCGCCCGGCGTGCAGACCGAACTGACCCCGGGCCAGTCGGAGCGCGAGGGCTACATGCCGCTCGATGCCTATATCCAAGAGGTGATGACGCTGTTCCAGCAGCAGCCTACACCGCAGGAGGTGTGCGTCGAGTTCGTCCGCCCGTTCCGCAATGCGGAGAAAGACGGCAAGCTGAGCGAGTTCATCACGATGCTCGCAAACCGCTGATCCGAAAAACGCCGCCCTGCGCGAGGGCGGGGCGGCGTTTGATACGGTTGCAGTGGGGCGAGCGCGTCAGGCCGCGATGGGCATCAGCTTATCACTCGCGATGCGCTGCATTGCTTTCTGCAGCTTCTCGAACGCGCGCACCTCGATCTGGCGGATACGTTCGCGCGACACGTCGTAGACCTTGCTCAGCTCTTCGAGCGTCTGCGGGTCTTCGGTCAGGCGGCGTTCGGTCAGGATGTGCTTCTCGCGGTCGTTGAGCGAGTCCATCGCTTCCAGCAGCATAGAATGGCGCACCTGCGCCTCCTGCGTGTTGGCGGTGGTCTCGTCCTGCAAGGGGCGATCATCGGTAAGCCAGTCCTGCCACTGGCTGGCATTTTCTTCTTCACCGCGCATCGAGACGTTGAGCGAGCTGTCGCCGCCCATCATCATGCGGCGGTTCATGTTGACGACTTCCTGCTCCGGCACGCCCAAATCCGTGGCGATCTTCGCCACATCCTCGGGATGAAGGTCGGAATCTTCGTAAGCCTCGAGCTGCTTCTTCATCCGCCGCAAGTTGAAGAACAGCTTCTTCTGCGCGGCGGTGGTGCCCATCTTCACGAGGCTCCACGAGCGCAGGATATATTCCTGGATGCTCGCCTTGATCCACCACATCGCATAGGTCGCGAGGCGGAAACCGCGATCGGGCTCGAACTTCTTCACGCCCTGCATCAACCCGACGTTCCCTTCGGAAATCAGATCGGACACGGGCAGGCCATAGCCGCGGTATCCCATCGCGATCTTCGCGACGAGCCGCAGGTGGCTCGAGACCAGCTGGGCCGCAGCCTCGGGGTCTTCGTGCTCTTCATAGCGCTTGGCGAGCATGTATTCCTGCTCTGGCTTCAGCACGGGATATTTCTTGATCTCGGCCAGATAGCGGTTGAGGCTCTGCTCGCCGCCGAGGGCCGGGATGGCTACTGCCTTGCTTTTACTCACTTCGTCCCTAACCTTTCTGTGTCAGCCCATCCCCTGATTTAGGCTCCGAACCCCTGCTGGGCATTCGGGATGCTTGGGCCACACATTTCCATATAGACCGCTTCCCGGAATTTTTCGAGTTCTGTTCATCGATTTCAACGAGCGATTTCGTCGATCAGTTCCGTCATGTCTCGTGGCAGGTCGGCCTGAAATTCGAGCCGTTCGCCGCTGGCCGGGTGGATGAAGCCGAGGCTGGCCGCGTGGAGCGCCTGCCGGTGGAAGCCCAGTTTCTCGAGAATCGGCCGCAAGACCTTGGGATCGCGTCCATATTGGGGGTCTCCCAATAGCGGATGACCGATTGACGCACAGTGAACGCGCACCTGGTGGGTGCGCCCGGTCTCCAGCCGACATTCAAGAATGCTTGCGACACCGAAAGTTTTGGTTGTCCGGTAATGCGTCACCGCGTGCTTTCCGCGGGTCGATTGGGGGTCGAGCACGGCCATCTTCTTGCGATCGCGGTCAGACCGGCCAAGGCGCGCGTCGATGGTTCCCTCGGCAGGCCGGGGCTGGCCCGCGCAGACCGCGATGTAGCGCCGCGAAATGCTGTGATCGGCGAACTGTTTCGCCAGCCCCTCGTGCGCGGCGTCGGTCTTGGCGACCACCAGCAGGCCGGAGGTGTCCTTGTCGATCCGGTGGACGATCCCGGGCCGCTCCACCCCGTTGATGCCCGACAGGTTCCCCCGGCAGTGATGCAGCAGCGCATTGACCAGCGTGCCGTCGCGATTGCCCGCCGCCGGGTGGACCACCATTCCGGCGGCCTTGTCGATGACGATCAGATGCGCGTCCTCGAACACGACGGTCAGCGGGATATCCTGCGGCTCGGCTTCAAGCGGTGTGGGCGCGGGCAGGGCGATGGTGAAGGGCGTACCGGCCGCGACCCTGGCCGACGGCGAGGTCGCGCGTTTGCCACCCACGGTCACCTGCCCGTCCGCGATCAGCCCCTTGATCCGCTCGCGCGAGAGATCGGTAGCGTCGGCCAGCGCCTTGTCGAGGCGGCTGTCCTGTTTTGTCGAACCGAAAAGGGAGCGGTTATCTTTCACGACGTGGCCAATAAATGTGAATCCATCAGGGGCGGTTGAAGTAAGTAATTAGACATAGGTAAAGGCCTGCGCAGCATAAATATTATCGTAAAATTGAGTACATCTGCGGATACGCGAGACAGCAGGTGACGGTGTAGGGTGATGGTACGCGGGCAATACGAAAGGTTGGGTATTTGTTCGTGTGGACGATTTGGGTTGCCAACGCATGGAGGGGACAATGAAAAGGATAATCTCGGGGCTTGGCGCGCTGGCGCTTCTGACCGCATGTACCGGTGAGGATCAGGTTGCTGACAAGGGTGACACGAATGAGGCGACACCGGAAGCGATCGTAACCGGCGAGGGCGACATCGTAACCGGGGAGGGCGACGAAGCGAAGGCCTCCTCCGGCATACTCGATCGCTATACGATATCATCCTGTAGTCCCACTTTGCTCAGGCGCGATCTCACTCTGATTCCCGCCAGTGAATTTATGACGGATGAGTCCAGGATCTATCCCCTCGAAAAGAAAGGGATCGATTTCAGGGATCTGATGTCGACCCCGCCCTACAACCCGAAAGAGGCCAGGGATGGCGGGCGTTGGGAATGCGTTTCGCCCGTTGGCGAGCAAAGCCTCGTTCTGCTGACAGCAAGTGACGCGAGGGTCGCCGGGATGCTGGTGCCCACTCCATTTTCGAACGATGTTCTGGGTTCTCTCGCGAAGATGGGCCCGATTTCCACCTGCGTGAAGGAGTGCGGCGGCACAGATGCCTGCTTCAAGGCATGCATGGCCGACCGCGCGATCGAAATGGTCGAACGGCGCGGTGCCCGGTCGTGGTGGGGCGAGATCGTGGACTGGTGGAACTCCTAGGCCGGTAAACTTCTCGACTGATGTTGAGCGATCCGGCGGGGTCGCTAGGGTAACCAGGTGGCCTCGCCGGACGATCATACTCTCAAGGTTCATCCCACCTTCCCTGGGGAGGTTGAGCGGCATATGCGATCGGCCCATCCCCACGAATGCTGCGGGCTGTTGCTGGGCGAGGGTGCGACGATCACGCACGTGCAACCTGCCGCCAATATCCACCCCGATCCGTCACGTCATTTCGAGATCGATCCGCACGCGCTGATCGCCGCACACAAGGCTGCGCGTAGCGGAGGGCCGCAGGTGATCGGCTATTATCACTCGCACCCCACGGGCGATCCGACACCGTCCGCAACCGACCGCACCAGCGCCGCGCATGATGGCCGGATCTGGGCGATCGTCACGGAACGGGAGCTTCGCTTCTTCAGGGATGGGGAAGAGGGATTCGCGGCGCTTTCCTACGAGGTCTTGCCGCGCTAGGCAGGCCGCGATGTTCAAGCGCGCCACCCCTGCCACCATGCCGTATCATTCGGGCGCCGTCCGGGGCGAGTTTCTTGCCCCTGGACAGTGTCTCATGTGTCTCACATCCGCCCGCACGGGAGTTCTTGCATGAGCGGTATAGACGAGACCGATCCGCTGCTGCTCGCCAGCCAGCTGTGTTCGCGCCTGTGCCACGACATGCTCAGTCCGGTGGGGGCGCTCACCAACGGACTGGAACTGCTGGCTGATGAGAAAGACCCGCAGATGCGCCAGCGCTGTTTCGAGCTGCTGGAGCAAAGCGCGCGAACCAGCGCGGCCAAGCTCAAGTTCTTCCGCCTCGCCTTCGGGGCTGCCGGCGGGTTCGGCGAACAGGTTTCGATCGACGAGCCCAAGGCGGTGATCGAGACGCTGGCCGCCGATGCCAAGCGGATCGAGCTCAACTGGCAGATCGAAGCGGCGAGCGTTTCGAAATCCGCCGCCAAGGTGATGCTCAACCTCGCGCATATCGGGCTGGACGCGCTGGTTCGCGGCGGCACGCTGGACGTGGGGATCGAGGTGCGCGACGACGCGACCGAGATCGTGGTCCGCGCAGCGGGTGCCAAGATCGCCTTCGACCCGCTGATCGGCGAGGCGCTGGGCGGCCGGATGAACCCCGACGAACTGACCGGCCGCACCGCGCCTGCGCATCTGCTGGCCATGCTGGCGGACAGGCAGGGCGGGATGATCCAGACCCATGCCGAGGCGGGCACGCTGCTGATGGGCGCAACGCTGCCCAATGCGGAGCCTGATTCCGGGCCCAACCCTCCGGCGTACGCGGGATGAGCGGGGTGGAGCCGGGCGAGGGCGGGATGGACGAACTGGTCCACGCCGAGCGGCTGTCACCCAATTACGACGAGCGCACCGCGCCCGTCTCGATGGTCGTGCTCCACTATACCGAGATGGAAGGTGCGGACGCCGCGATCGAGCGGCTGACCGACCCGGAGTCCAAGGTTTCCGCGCATTACGTCATCAGCGAAGCGGGCGAGGTCACCCGGCTGGTGCCCGAAGAGAAGCGCGCGTGGCATGCGGGCGTCTCCTACTGGCGCGGCGAGACCGATGTGAATGCGGTGAGCGTCGGGATCGAACTCGACCATCCGGGCCATGCCTACGGCTATCGCACCTTCGCCGACGCGCAGATCGCCGCGCTGGTGCCGCTGCTCGCGGCGATCGTGGATCGTTACGACATCCCGCGCGCCAACGTGGTCGGCCATTCGGACGTCGCCCCGCAGCGCAAGACCGACCCCGGCGAGCTGTTCCCGTGGGCGCGGATTGCCAAGCTGGGTCTGTGCCTGCCGCGCCCGACCAGGCTGGAACTGGGCGATCCATTCGACAATGACGGGGCGTTCTACCTCGCGCTGGAGCGGTTCGGCTACGACATCAGCGACGGGCGCAAGGTGGTCGAGGCGTTCCAGCGGCGCTGGCGGCCAGAGCATATCGACGGGGTGATCGACGGCGAAATCCGCGCGATCCTGTTCCAGCTGCTGCTCGACCGCGACCGGGGGCTGGCACGCTAACAGTGGCGTCCTGACCGAAGAGAAGCAGATGATCGATCCCGAACACGGCGTGGCCGTGCCCCAGCGCACGGTTCCCTTTCCCAACTCGATAAGCCCGGAAGCGCGCGCGGTGCTGGAACGGCTGGTGGGCGAAGATGGAGTTCCGCTCAATTCGCTCCATACGATGCCTGCGCCCGACGATTACGATGGGTGGGTCGCGATCAAGCAGGCGGCAGACGCGCAATATGCGCAGGCGGTGAAGGGGCTTGCGGGTAGCGTTCAGGCCGGTGTCGAAACGGTCCGGCATGGCGATGCGACCATTCACGTGGCGAAACCGGCCGCATCCTCTCGATCGGAGCGCGCATTTCTCGACCTGCATGGCGGTGCGCTGGTGTTCGGAGGCGGCGATGCCTGCCGCGTTGGTGCGCAGATGCAAGCCGACCGGTATGAGGTGCCCTGCTATGGCGTCGATTACCGGATGCCCCCCGAACATCCCTTTCCCGACGCGCTGGACGATTGCATCACGGCCTATCAATATGTCCTCGAGCGACATGCGCCCGGCGATGTCGTCATTGGCGGTCGGTCGTCCGGCGGCAATCTCGCACTGGCGATGGTATTGAGAGCGAAGGATGAGGGGCTGCCGCTTCCTGCAGGGCTCGTGCTGCTGTCGCCCGAAGTGGATTTGACCGAATCGGGCGATAGTTTCCAGGTCAACCGACTGGTGGATGTGGTGCTGCCGGGCTCGCTGATGTCGAACAACCTGCTGTACGCGAACGGGGCGGATCTGGCGGCCCCCTATCTGTCGCCGTTGTTCGGCGATCTGCGCGGGTTGCCGCCGGTGTTCGTACAAACGGGCACGCGCGATCTGTTGCTGTCCAATGCGGCGCGCCTCCATCGCGCGCTCAGGCGGGCGGAGGTATCGGTGGAACTGCACGTCTTCGAAGGGATGCCGCATGGCGGCTTCATGGGCGGAACACCGGAAGACCGGGAGCTGAACGAAGAGGTCGCGCGGTTCATCGCTTCGATCTGGGGGTGAGTCCGCGACGCAATTGCGCTTGGCTAACGGGCCGGGCTTGCCTATCTCGCCGGTGCCAGGAGGCTGGGCAGCCGCGTTGCGCAAGCACCGAGGAAAGTCCGGGCTCCACGAAGTAAGGGTGGCGGGTAACGCCCGCCGTGGGCGACCATAGGGAAAGTGCCACAGAGAGTAGACGGCCGATGGAGGCTGGGTCGCTTGCGGCCCAAACTCACAGGTAACGCTGAAAGGGTGCGGTAAGAGCGCACCGGGGGCCTGGTAACAGGTCCTGTCATGGCAAACCCCAACCGGAGCAAGGCCGAATAGGGACCCCGCGCCAGAAATGGCAGGAGCGCTTCGCTCTTGAGGGTCCGGGTTGGCTGCTCGAACCGTCTGGCAACAGGCGGTCTAGATGAATGGCTGCCACCCGTCGCAAGACGGGTACAGAACCCGGCTTACAGGCCTCCTGGCAACTCCTGTTCGCGCGCTATTCGCGCCCGACGCTGGTGTACTCGAAGCCCGCCTCGCGCATGTCGGAAGGCTTGTAGATGTTACGCAGGTCCACCATCACGGGCGCCTTGGCGAGCTGTTTGACCCGCTTGAGGTCGAGCGCGCGGAACACGTTCCACTCGGTCACGATGACGACCGCGTCGGCACCCTCGATCGCGGCGTAGGGATCATCCTTCATCTCGACCTCGGGCATCAGCGGACGGGCCTGCTCCATCCCCTCCGGATCGTAGGCCGCGATTGCGACCCCGGCATCGGCCAGCGCCTGCGCAACCCCGATCGCGGGAGAATCGCGCATGTCGTCGGTATTGGGCTTGAAGGTCAGGCCCAGCATCGCGACTCGCTTGCCCCGTGCCGCGTCGAGCCCGCCGAGCGCGTCGATCACCTTGCGGCCCATCGCACGCTTGCGGGTGTCGTTGACCTTCACCACCGCCTCGACGATCCGCACCGGGCTCTCGTAGTCCTCGGCGGTCTTGAGCAGTGCAAGCGTATCCTTGGGGAAGCACGAGCCGCCATAGCCGGGCCCTGCGTGGAGGAACTTGGAGCCGATCCGGTTGTCCATCCCGATCCCGCGCGCCACATCCTGCACGTTCGCGCCGACCTTCTCGCACAGGTCGGAGATCTCGTTGATAAAGGTGATCTTGGTCGCGAGGAAGGCGTTGGCTGCGTACTTGATCAGCTCGCTGGTGCGCCGCCCGACGAACAGGATCGGCGATTCGTTGAGGAACAGCGGGCGATAGACTTCGTGCATCACCTCGCGCCCGAAATCGTCCTCGGCCCCGATCACGATCCGGTCGGGCCGCTTGAAATCGCCGATCGCGGCGCCTTCGCGCAGGAATTCGGGGTTGGAGACAACCGCCACCTTCAACCCGCGCTCCGTCACGGCGGGGCTTTGCGAAAGGATCCGTTCGACCTCGTCGCCGGTCCCCACGGGCACGGTCGACTTGGTCACCACGACCGCATCGTTGGTCAGCGAATCGCCGATTTCGCGCGCGACCGCGTAAACGAAGGAGAGGTCCGCGTGGCCATCGCCGCGGCGGCTGGGCGTGCCGACCGCGATGAAGATCGCGCCCGCGCATGCAATGCCTTCGGCCAGTTCGGTAGTGAAGGACAGGCGGCCCGCTTTCGCGTTCTGTTCGACCAGAGCGTCGAGCCCCGGCTCGTAGATCGGCATCACGCCTTCGCGCAGGCGCTGGATCTTGTCCGCATCCTTGTCGATGCAGACCACATCATGGCCGAAATCGGCAAAGCAGGCACCCGAGACCAGGCCGACATAGCCCGAGCCGACCATTGCGATTTTCATGGCTTAATAATCCCATTGCTCGATCGCGATCTCTCCGTCGCGATCGACTGCCTGAATATAGCGGCGCGTTTCGCCGTCCAGCACCAGCGCCGTCAGGCGCCCGTAGCGAAAAGCACCGGTGTCGATGCCAATGCGGTTGGGCCGCTGCTCGACATCTTCGAAGATCGTGTGTCCGTGGACGATGACTTTTTCGAACGGGTCGCCGTGGGCGAGAAACCGTTCGCGAATCCACAGCAGATCCTTGCGCTCCTGCTCGTTCAGCGCCTGCTTTGGATTAACGCCAGCGTGGACGAAGGCATAATCGCCCGCGACGATGATCTCCTCGAACCCGGCGAGAAAATCGCGATGGTCCTGCGGCACGAGCGTGTGGAGGCGCTTGCGCAGCTGGTCGACCTCCAGCTCGTTATAGTCGGACTTGGAGATCCCGTAGCTCAGGATCGTCTCGCGCCCGCCATGCTTGAGGAAGTGCTTGAGCACCTCGCGATCCTCGAAGCTGTCGAGGAACATCTCCTCGTGGTTGCCGGCCAGATAGCGGACCTTGCGCCGCTTGCCCCAGGCGCGCGCGGCGTCGATCACCTGCGCGCTGCCGGGCCCCCGGTCGACCAGGTCACCCAGCAGCACCACCGTCGTCTTCGCCTTGGGAGCCTGGGCATCGTCTGCCTCGATCGCTTCGATCAGCGCCTCGAACAGTCGATCGCACCCGTGGATGTCGCCGATCGCGTAGAAGCGCTCGCCTGGCGGCGTAGAGGCGCGGGGGGCCGCTGGCGCTTTGCGAAAGAGGGTACGAAGGGGGTTTAGCATCGCTTTATCGGTAATGGTGAACGCGGTCGCGGGCACGCGCCTGGTGCCGTGCCCGGATGCCGCGCGAGATAGGCCCTCGCCGCTGCGACCGCAAGCGCCGCCCGTCAGGGCTTCGTCTGACGCGCCTCCTCGAGATCGTTCGTTTCTTCGGGATGCTGGGTGGTCAGGCGCAGGGCGACATAGCCGATAATCGCTGAGATAATCGAACCCAGCAGGATGCCGATCTTGGCCTCATCGACCAGCAACTGCGAGTTGCCGAACGCCAGCCCGCTGATGAACAGCGACATGGTGAAGCCGATCCCGGTCAGGATCGTAACCCCCCAGATTTCCATCCAGTTGGCGTTCTCCGGCTTCCTTGCGATGCCCAGCTTCACTGTCAGGAACACGATCGTGAAGATGCCCAGCTGCTTGCCCAGGAACAGGCCGGCAGCGATGGCGAGCGGGAGGGGCGCGAAAATCTGCTCCATCGTCATATCGAGGACGTGGACTCCGGCATTGGCGAAACCGAAGATGGGTACCACCAGGTAGGCGCTCCATGGGGCGAGCGCGTGCTCGGCTTTCTCCAGCATCGAATGACCATCGACCTTGCGCATCGGGATCGTCAGCGCGGCCAGAACGCCCGCGATGGTCGCGTGCACTCCGGAGAACAGCACCGCCAGCCACAGCGCGATCGCGCCGAGCACGAACGGCCAGAAGCTCTTCACTCCGAAGCGGTTCATGCCGACCAGCACGCCGAAGACGAGGGCCGAAATGGTGAGCCACATCACGTCGAGATTGGCGGTGTAGAATACCGCGATGACCAGCACCGCGCCGATATCGTCGACGATCGCTACCGTGAGCAGGAACAGCCGCAGCGAAGCTGGCACACGGCTACCGAGCAGGCCGAGCACGCCCATCGCGAACGCGATATCGGTCGCGGCCGGAATCGCCCAGCCACGGATCAGTTCCGGATTGCTGCCCGCGATGCTGACGAAAATCAGCGCCGGCACGGCCATCCCTGCGACTGCAGAAATGATCGGCAGGGTGCGCTTGTCCGCGCTGGAGAGCTGGCCCGCGATCAGCTCGCGCTTCACCTCCAGACCGACGACGAAGAAGAAGATGACCATCAGGCCGTCATTGATCCACAGGTGCAAGTCGTTGAGGTAAAAGACCTCTTTAGGCCACCAATAGGTGTAGAAAAGGGCGTGGTAATCCTCTGCCAATGGCGAGTTTGCCACCGCCAGGGCAGCCGCTGCGACGAGGATAAGCAGCACGCCCGCCGAGGCATCGCTGACGAAGAGGGCGCGCACAGGAGCAATGGCACGGCGGATCGGTTTGCGGATCGGTTCGAGCATGGGGCCCCTTTTTCTCAATCTTTCGCGCGTTGCAAGGCCCCGAACGCTTCGATAGGTTGCTACCTGAGGGTAAGGGGGGACCGGGCAGCATGCTAGCGGCGGAACTAACGCCAGTCGACTGGCTCTTCCTGCTCCAGCACGAACTGCTTCTGTTCGCGAGCCTTTTCTTTCTTCTGGGCGCCCTCGATGAGTTCGCGATCGACGCGCTCTATCTGATAGGACGCGCACGCGGCCGTATTCGGACGCCCCGGATCGATCGATCTGCTGTCGAAGGGCGGGGGATTGCCGGGCCGGTCGCAGCGATAATCCCTGCCTGGCATGAAGACGACGTGATCGGCGCGACCATGTGCCACCTGCTTGATGCGTGGCCGCAAGCGCAACTGCGCCTTTACGTTGGCTGCTACGCCAATGACCCGGCAACCATCGCGGCGGCAATGCGGGCAGCCCAGGGCCAGTCGCGTGTGCGCATCGTTGTCTACTCGGCGTGCGGACCGACGACCAAGGCAGACTGCATGAACAGGCTCTATCGCGCGATAGAGAAGGATGAGCTGCGCGAAGGGCTGCGTTTCCGGATGGTGGTGATCCACGATGCGGAGGACATGGTCGATCCTGCCGCTCTGCCGCTGTTCGACGCAGGGCTGGCTGAGGCCGAACTGCTGCAATTGCCCGTGTTGCCGATGCGCCAGCGCAGGTCGCGCTGGGTATCGGGTCATTACATCGATGAGTTTGCCGAGGCCCATGCCAAGGCGATGGTGGTGCGAAACTGGTTGCGGGCGGGCTTCCCCTCGGCAGGAGTGGGCTGCGCGGTCGCGCGCGAGCGGCTCGCCCTGCTTGACACGCAGTCCGGCGGCAACGGCCCGTTCGACGCGGGCAGCCTGACCGAGGATTACGAGCTGGGGCTCAAGGTTGCGGAGGCCGGCGGCACCACCAGCTTTGTGCGAGTGCGGGGCGAAGACGGGCGGCTGGTCGCCACGCGCGCCTTCTTCCCCTGCACGCTGGAAACCGCGGTCCGGCAGAAGACCCGCTGGGTCTGCGGGATTGCGCTGCAGGGATGGGACCGGATGGGCTGGAGCGGGCGGCCGCTCGATGGCTGGATGCGAATGCGCGACCGGCGGGGGCCGCTTGCAGCCCTGGTGCTGTTCGTCGCCTATATGCTCGTCTTCCTGACCGGCGGGCTGGCAATTGCACACCAGCTAGGAGTAGCGGGCACGCCGGTGGTCACCCCGCTGACCAAGGCGCTGCTGATCGCGAACGCCGTCAGTGTGGGGTGGCGGACGATGTGTCGCGCGGCGTTCACCGCTCGCGAATATGGCCTCAAGGAAGGCGCGCGCGCGATCCTGCGCATTCCGCTAAGCAATATCATTGCGATCATGGCTGGTCGCCGCGCGGTCGCGCAGTATGTCTTCAGCCTTCAGGGCGGCAGGTTGCCGTGGGACAAGACCGAGCATCGCGAGCATCCTGCGCTTTCGAGCGAGGCGCTGGCATGACCCTGCACGGGCGCAGGGGCGGTCGCCCGTTGATTGCAATGTTTGCGATCCTCGCGGCGTGGATCGGCGTTCGAGCGACCTTCTGGGAACTTCCCTTCGCGCTTCCAGCACCGGGCGGATTGTTTGCCAAGGCCCAAACAGACGACATGGGCGGCGCGACCGGGTCAGCCATCGCCGACCCCGATGGTTTTGTGCAGGTCGATGCCTTCCGGCGATTGCATGCCGAGCTGGCGGCAGCACAGCGAGACGCAGTTCCCGCCGACAGTGCTGGGCCAGGCAGCAAGGGAAGCGTTTCGTTGCTCGTCATGGCCCGTCCCGCCGCCGCTGCGCAGCTTGCCCGATCGAACCTCTCTGTCAGTCACCAGCTGCTCTATGCTGCCGCCTTCGGTTTCGTGCCGCCCTATGATCGCTTGACCGGGACGAAGCCAGAAGAGCGCAAAGGGTGGATACTGGCCTCGGGCCCGCCCTCACCGCAGCCGCAATCGCGGGCTGCGCCGGTGGATCGCTGGTCCGCCGATGCCTGGTTGCTGGTTCGCCAGGGCGGCTCCGGCCCGCGATTGGCGAGCGTCGATCCTGCAAGTTACGGCAGCGACCAGATCGGCGCGGTGGTCCGCTACTCGCTTGCGCCGGGTTCCGCGCTGCAGCCGCAGGCCTATGCCCGAGCGAGCAAGGCGTTGGTGCCCGGCGGCGAGAGCGAGGCGGCGGCAGGTGCAAGCATAGGCCTGGCGCGAAGCTTCCCCCTGCGCGTGCATGGCGAGTTGCGGGTGACCGACCGTCCCGCAGGCAGCGAAGTGCGTCCCGCCGCCTACATCGTCACCGGCCTGCCGCGCCGGCAGGTAGGCCCGATGCTCGAAGCGGAAAGCTATCTTCAGGCGGGCTATGTCGGCGGCGACTATGCGACCGGCTTCGTCGACGGGAGGGCGGTTGTGGAAACGCCGGTGATTCGCAGCGCGAGGGGGCGGGTGGCGATCGGCGGCGGCGTTTGGGGAGGGGCGCAGCGCGATGCCGCGCGGCTCGATCTCGGCCCGACCGCAAGCGCAACCTTGACCACCGGGCGGGCGATCCTACGGGGCTCGGTCGACTACCGGTTGAGGGTCGCGGGCGATGCGGTGCCGGGCGATGGACTCTCCGTGACGCTGGCGGCATCCTTTTAGTGCCGAATTAAGCGGAGGAACGCTTTATTCGCAGGGTTGAAAGGACTACGGCTCGACCCCGAAAATGGATGTTTACCTTCCCATCGCGAATCTCTCGGTCAACGGGCTGGTTATCGTCGCGCTCGGCGCGCTGACGGGGATCCTGTCGGGCCTGTTCGGGGTCGGCGGCGGGTTTCTGACCACGCCCCTGCTGATCTTTTACGGCATTCCGCCCACCGTCGCCGCCGCATCCGCCGCGAGTCAGGTGACCGGGGCCAGCGTTTCCGGGGTGATTGCCCATAATCGCCGCGATGGAGTCGATTATCGGATGGGCGGCGTGCTGGTGGTGGGCGGCATCGTCGGCGCGCTGATCGGTGCGGGCCTGTTCAGCTTCTTCCAGTCGATCGGCCAGATCGATGTGGTCATCAACATTCTCTACGTCTTCATGCTCGGCTCGATCGGTGCGCTGATGATGCGCGAGGCGCTGGCCGCGCTGAACATCCGCCAGTCCAAGGGCCTCAAACGGGCGGCCAAACGCCGCCACCATCCGCTGGTCGCCGCGCTGCCCTATCGCTGGCGCTTCTATCGCTCGGGCCTGTACATTTCCCCGCTCGCCCCGCTGATCCTGGGGATGGGGGTGGGCATCCTGACCATGCTGATGGGCGTCGGCGGCGGCTTCATGCTGGTCCCCGCAATGCTCTATATCCTCGGGATGAGCGGGAAGGTCGTGGTCGGCACCTCGCTGTTCAACATCCTGTTCGTCACCATGGCATCGACGATGACTCACGCGCTGACGACCAAGGCGGTCGACCTGGTGCTGGCGGGGCTTTTGCTGGTCGGTTCCGTCCTCGGTGCGCAGTTCGGCACGCGGATCGCGCTGAAGCTGAAGCCCGACTGGCTGCGCCTCGCGCTGGCGACCATCGTGCTGCTGGTGGCGCTGAGGATGTTGTTCGGTCTCAGTATCCAGCCGGACGAGGTATACTCGGTGGTCAATCTGTGAGCGTTGCGTCTCCCTGGCGCTTCGCCTTCGCACTCGCCTGTCTGTTCGCGCTGTGCGGCCAGAGCAATGGGGCGCCCGACCCAGTGCTGGTTCCCGAAGTGTCGCAAAAGGAAGTCCAGGTCCGGCAGGGCTTTACCGGCACCGAGCTGCTTTTGTTCGGTGCGGTGATCGACCCGTCGGGGCGCGAGAAGGACTTCGACGTGATTGTGGTGCTGAAGGGGCCGACGCAGTCGATCCGCCTGCGTGAGAAACGCCAGATCGGCGGCATCTGGATGAATGCGGAAAGCACCGCATTCCGCTCCGCCCCCAGCTATTTCGCGGTTGCATCGAGCCGCCCGATCGACCGGATCGTGGACGAAAGGACCGCGGCGATCTTCGAATTCGGGACCGAGTTCATCCAACTCAGCCCGGCCGGCTCGATCGACCCGCAAGAGCAGGCGCGCTTTCGCGCCGGGCTGGTCGACCTGCGGGAGCGGCAGGGGCTCTACCGCACGATCGAGGACGGCGTGCAGGTGCGCGAAGGCGTGCTGTATCAGGCGCGGATCGGCCTGCCGTCCAATGTGCAGACCGGGCAGTACACGGCGGAAACCTTCGCGGTGCGCGATGGCCGGGTGCTCGCCAGCGCGGTGGCAGAGGTATCGGTGCGCAAGGTCGGGTTCGAGCGGTTCGTGGAGGTTTTCGCCGACCGCGAGCCGCTGTTCTACGGGCTCGTCGCGATCGCGCTGTCGCTGTTCATGGGCTGGCTCGCCGGGCGCCTGTTCAACAGGTCGTGATCCCTTTCGCCATGATTTTGACCTGTTTTTAACCCTGCTCCGTCTACCGCAAGCGCTGGTTCCAAGCCGAAGGAACCATGCAAAAAGGGCGGGACATTCACGATGACCGATGTCGGTGGGTTGGATTTCAGACGGAGCGCAGACGCTGCTGCCCCGGTTGACCACGACGATGCCGTTCGTGCGCCGGCGGCGAACAACGCGCTCCAGCCGATGGGTGTCGTGCTCGACGTGTCGGGCGCGGGCGCGATCGTGGCGCTCGATCCCGAGCGGCTGGCCGAATGCGCGCAGGACACCGATCCCGCGATCATCGCCTCGGGCCAGGTCGGCAGCCAGGTGAAGATCCGCGCGGGCGAGAACTGGCTGCTCGCCACCATTCGCAGCCAGCGCCGCGACCGGCGCGGCACCGGCGGGATCATCGCGGAGATCGACTTTCTCGGCGAAGGCCGGGAAGAGAAGCTGACCGGCAGGATCCACGGCTTCCGCCGCGGCATCACGCGCTATCCCGTGCCGGGCGGGATGGTCTTTCCCGCCAGCACCAGCGACCTCAAGCACATCTTCGCCAGCGACGGGCGCGCCTATATCGAAGTGGGCACGGTGTTCCCCACGCGCGACATCCGCGCCGGGCTCTATATCGATACGCTGCTGGGCAAGCACTTCGCGCTGCTCGGTTCGACGGGAACGGGCAAGTCGACCGCCACCGCGCTTATCCTGCACCGCATCTGCGAAGCGGCGCCTCAGGGCCATGTGATCATGGTCGATCCGCACGGCGAATATGCGAGCGCGTTCAAGGAGAACGGCGCGACGCTGGATGTGAGCAACCTCAAGATGCCGTACTGGCTGATGAACTTCGAGGAACACTGCGAAATCCTGCTTACCAGTCGCGGTAACGAGCGGCAGGGGGATGCGGACATCCTTGCCAGGTGCCTGCTCGCCGCGCGGCTCAAGAACCGGATGGCCGAAGACCTCGGCAAGATCACCGTCGATTCCCCCGTGCCCTACATGCTGTCGGACCTCAGCGCCGCGCTCAACAAGGAGATGGGCGAGCTCGAGAAGGCTTCGGGCACCGCGCCCTACATGCGGATCAAGACCAAGCTCGACGAGGTGAAGTCCGATCCGCGCTACCGCTTCCTGTTCTCCGGCATGCTGGTGGGCGACACGATGGCGGACTTCCTCTCGCGGATCTTCCGGCTGCCAACCGATGGCAAGCCGATCTGCGTGATCGACGTCTCGGGCGTGCCGTCCGACATCACCAGCACCGTGGTCGCGGTGCTCAGCCGGCTGGTGTTCGACTATGCCGTGTGGGCGCGCGAGGAGCGCACCCGACCGATCCTGCTGGTGTGCGAAGAGGCGCACCGGTACGTCCCCAACGAGAAGAACTTCGACAATTCCTCGGTCGGCAAGGTGCTCAGCCGGATCGCCAAGGAAGGGCGCAAATACGGCGTTGCGCTGGGCCTCATCACGCAGCGCCCGTCCGACCTTGCCGAAGGCGTCCTGTCGCAATGCGGCACGATCATCTCCATGCGGCTCAACAACGAGCGCGACCAGGCCTTCGTAAAGGCCGCCATGCCCGAGGGCGCGCGCGGCTTCCTCGATTCGATCCCCGCGCTCAGGAACCGCGAATGCATCATCTGCGGCGAGGGCGTGACGATCCCCATTCGCGCTGCGTTCGACACGCTGGAGGTGGAGCGCCGCCCGGCGTCGGAAGACCCCAGCTTCAGCGCGCTGTGGCGCGAAACCGGGGGCGAGGAAGACGCGATCGAACGCGTCGTGCGCCGGTGGCGCAGCCACGCGTAGGTTTATCTGGATAAATGCGGTCGCAATCTAGCGACGAGTAGCGTCTCATAATTCCTCAGGTTTTCGACATGTAAGGGGTTCATTATCTCAGCTTTTGTTTTCTCATTCTGACCTGACTCGAACAACTTAAACATAACCTCAATCGCCATTGAGAGTTTTAATATCTGGTCAATCAATGACACTGTCTCAGTATCAAGGTGGACACTGGCGATTGGCTTGAGTTCCGTTAGCCGCCGTCTGTAGATTTCCGCTGAGTTCAGATTTTGTGATGCCGTATCAAAGGTAATTGAATCGTCAAGTGATTGTATTACTGGTGCCATGGTCTCTCCAAAATCGACCTCAATCGGGTTTTCGGAGAACCGAAGGCTGAATATCCAAATAGCTAAAGTGCTGTTCTGTACTATAAGTTGGGCGTTTTCTGAGATACTCTCAGATAGTTCAAAAAGCCTTTCTGCGCGACGCGATTCTTTTAAATCCTTGATCGATCGACGGCCTGCGAACGCGGCCCATAGGATTGATATAGCACCAAACAGGGTGCCAATTCCTGTCAGCATTGATCCGGTTGCAGTCCAAGAGATATCCATTTGCTCTCCAATTATACTGGAGTTTACTATCACGTCCCCCGCGTATCGCCGAACAGGTGGATATGCAGCCGGTCGGACAGGCGAAATCCATGCTCCAGGCAGAGCGGCACCAGCCATTCCTGCCGCGCGCGCAAGGTCGCGCTGTCGGTGCCTTCGGCCATCAGGAACACGCGGCCACGCGGCAGGGCATGGGCACGGACAAGCGCGCGCACCTCGTCGACATCGGCAGGTTCGGCGACCACGAACTTGAAGAAGGCGCGTGCGTCGCTGGCATAGCGGCGCAGCACGCCGGGCACGATCGCCAGCTCGCGCGCATTGCCCGAATGCGCCAATTTCGGACTAATGTTGAACTGGTCGACCCACACTTCCAGATTGGGCGGCGCGAAGGCAGTGCCGTTGGTCTCGATCTCCACCGTCACATCGGGCAGCGCGGCGAGCAATTGCGCCAGCGCCGGGGCCTGCAGCATCGGCTCTCCCCCGGTGACGACCAGCCGCCGCTGGCCGAGCGCTTCGATGCGCGCGGCGACATCGGCCACCTCCAGCGTCACCTGATTGGCCTTGCGGTCGTAAGTGGGGTCCGAGCGGTGCGGGCGCTCATCGCCCTCGAAATGCCAGGTATAGGCCGTGTCGCACCACACGCAGGCGAGGTTGCAGCGCGACAGGCGCATGAACGCGGTCGGCTCGCCCGCGCTTGGCCCTTCGCCCTGTACCGAGGCGAAGATCTCCGGTTCGCCGGTGTCGTCGGTGGCGAGGACGAGGCTCATGGCTTTGTTGGGTTCCTGACACACCTGACACACAGTCTAGGGGGTGAAAACTCTGCCCCTTCAAGGGCGTCTTGCACACGCGTGCCGAGGATGGAGGGATGAGCGGTCATGGCCGGGCTTTGCCAGAATTCGACGGAGTAGGAAATTCGGCCCTGGTCCTTCGAATAATGCTACTCGAACGCACAGTCAGTCCCATTGTGCGGGGTCGAGCGCCAGCAGCGTGGCCAGTTGCTCATAGAGCGCGGGCACCTGGTCGCGCAGCTCGCGAGGCCGCTCGAAGAAGGTGACGATGGCTTCTGCGAAGAACTCCTGATGATTGCTGGCACCATAGGGGTCGATCAACGTGCGTTGCCCGCTTTCGACCCGCTGCACCTGATCCTGATACGCATCGAGCATGGCCCTTTCCCAGCCCGCATAGGCCTGCCCCTTGCGCAAGAGTGGGATGCCGTCGGTATGGCCAGAGAGGCCATCCAGCTGGTGCGCGAATTCGTGGATCACGACATTGTGCCCGTCTTCGGCATCGAGGCCGCCTTGCAGCGCATGGTCCCATGACAGGATGACCGGGCCGCGCGCCCAGCTTTCGCCGAGCGTTGCGTGCTGGTTTTCGTAAACCACGCCGTCGCCGTGCGTATCGCGGTGGGTGAGGAAGGCCGACGGGTAGAGCAGCACGTTCCTGAGCGTTTCGTACCAGACCGGGCTGTTGACCACCAGCAGGCAGGCCTGCGCCGCGATGGAGAGCTTCATCTCTTCGGAGACTTCAACGCCATTCTCGCCCCGAAAGGTGATTTGATCGAGGAAGAGGTTCATTTTCCCCTCCAGGCTCGACCGCATGTCTGGAGGCAACCGCCGCACGAGCGGAACCAGCCTCTCGACCACCGCACGCTGCTCCGCCGTCAGCGACGATGCCAGCAGTCCGGCGCGTTTGCGCTGCTTTGCGTGCCGACGATAAAGCACGAACGCCGCAATCAGCAGCGCAATCGCAAGAATGATCCAGGGCGCCATTTTGCTCAGGTAAGATCGCCGTTACGGCTTTGGTAGGAGGCACGCCTTGTGGGGGCGTTCCGGGCCTACCCCAGCCGCGCCAGCGCCGCGCGCAACCGGTCGATCTCGCTGGCGTGGAAGGCCGCGTCGGCCTTCGCCTTCTCGACCGCTTCGGGCTTGGCCTTTTCGACGAAGGAGGGGTTGGAAAGCCGCTTGTCGAGCGATCCGAATTCCTTCTGGCTTGCTTCCATCGCCTTTGTCAGCCGCGCCTTCTCCACTTCGATGTCGACGATGCCCTCCAGCGGGATGACGAACGCATCTTCGCCTGCGGCCACCTGCATCACCGGGCCTGCGGGTGCATCCTCGCCCAGATGCAGCGGGGTCAGCCGTGCGAGCCGCTCGATCGCGGCGGCGCTGCGTTCGACCACGCGGGTGGCGAGCGGGGAGGGGGTGGGCAGCCACGCCTCCAGCTTTGCGCCGGGCGCAATGCCCAGCTCGCTCTTGGCGGCGCGGGTCGCGGTGGTCAGCGCGATGACCCAGTCGATCGCGGCCACCGCGTCGGTATCGAGCTGCGCTTGAGGATCGGGCCACGCGCCCACCATCAGTTCGTAGGGGCGCTTGCCGCCCTGGAACTCGGCCTGCGCGTGCCACAGCTCTTCGGTGACGAAGGGCATGAAGGGGTGGAGCATGACCAGAATCTGGTCGATCGCCCAGCCTGCCACCGCGCGGGTTTCCTGCGCGGGGCTCCATTCCTCCCCATTCTGGGGAGGATTGAACACTGGCTTGATCAGTTCGAGATACCAGTCGCAGAAGCGATCCCACACGAAGTGGTAGATCGTGTTCGCGGCGGCATCGAAGCGCAGCTCTGCCAGCGCCTTGTCGAGCGCGGTCTTGGTCTCGATCACCTCGCCGATGATCCACGAATTGACCGCGAGGCTTGCGTCGGGTGCGGCGATGCTTTGCGATGCGCCGATCCCGTTGGTCTGGCAGTAGCGCACCGCGTTCCACAGCTTGGTGGCGAAGTTGCGGTATCCCTCGACCCGCTTTTTATCCATCTTGATGTCGCGGCCCTGGCTTTCCATCGCCGCCATGAAGAAGCGCAGCGCATCGGCGCCGTATTCGTCCACCAGCGTGAGCGGATCGACGACGTTGCCCTTGGACTTGCTCATCTTCGAGCCGTCCTCTGCCCGCACCAGCCCGTGGAGATACAGCTTCTCCCACGGCTTCTGCCCGGTGTTGAAATAGCCCGCCATCAGCATCCGCGCATCCCAGAAGAACAGGATGTCGAACCCGCTGATGAGCAGGTTGTTGGGGTAGTGCTTTTCGAGCAGGTCGGTCTTGTCCGGCCAGCCGAGCGTGGCGAAGGGCCACAGCGCGCTGGAGAACCAGGTGTCGAGGACGTCGTCATCCTGCACCAGCGTAACGCCCGGCCCGGCGAGGCTCTGCGCGGCCTCGGCACTCTCGGCCACGATCACGCGGCCTTCGGGCCCGTACCACGCTGGAATCCGGTGCCCCCACCACAATTGGCGGCTGACACACCACGGCTGGATGTTCTCCATCCAGTTGAAGAAGGTCTTTTCCCACGTCTTGGGGACTATCTCGACCTCGCCGCTGCGGACCGCCTCGATCGGCTTCACCGCGAGCTTTTCGGCTTCGACATACCACTGGTCGGTCAGCCAAGGCTCGATCACCACGCCGCCGCGGTCGCCAAAGGGCGTCGCGATTGTACGCGGTTCGGCGTCGTGTTCGACCTCTTCGCCCTTCTTGGTCTTGGCGATATGCGGGATCAGGAAGCCGTCTTCCTTCATCCGCGCTACCACGGCTTCGCGCGCGCCGTTCAACTCGTCGCGGCGGAAGCGGTGCAGGCCGATGAACTCGTCCGGCACCAGACCATCCGCTGTCTGGCAGACGTTCGCCTCGGCATCGAGCATGTTGAGCATCTCGGCAGGCGCGAAGCCCGCGCGCTTGCCGACCTCGAAATCGTTGAAATCGTGACCCGGGGTGATCTTCACCGCACCAGAACCCAGTTCCGGGTCGGCGTGTTCGTCCGCCACGATGGGGATTCGGCGCCCGGTGATCGGCAGGATCACGTGCTTGCCGACGACGCTCTTGTAGCGCTCGTCGGTGGGGTGGACCGCCACGGCCATGTCGGCCAGCAGGGTCTCGGGACGCGTCGTCGCGACCTCGATATAATCGCGCCCGTCGGCCAGCGTTACGCCGTCTTCGAGCGGATAGCGGAAGTGCCAGAAGCTGCCCGCAATTGTCTGCTGTTCGACCTCGAGGTCCGAAATCGCGGTCTTCAGCTTCGGGTCCCAGTTCACCAGCCGCTTGTCGCGGTAAATCAGCCCATCGTTGTAGAGATCGACGAAAGTCTTGGTGACGGCCTTGCTGAAATGGTCGTCCATCGTGAATTGCTCACGCGACCAGTCCATAGAGCAGCCCAGCCGCCGCAGCTGGCCGGTGATGGTCCCGCCGCTCTCCGCCTTCCAGTCCCACACCTTCTGCACGAAGTCCTCGCGCGAGTAGTTGGTGCGTTTGTCCTGCTGCGCCTCCAGCTGGCGTTCGACCACCATTTGCGTCGCGATTCCTGCATGGTCCATGCCCACAACCCACAGCGCATCCTTCCCGCGCAGCCGTTCGTAACGGACCATGATGTCCTGCAACGTGTTGTCGAGTGCGTGGCCGATATGCAGGCTGCCGGTGACGTTGGGCGGCGGGTTGACGATGGTGAAGGCTTCCGCATCCGGGCGTTCGGGCCGGAAGCAGCCGTTCTTTTCCCAATGCGCGTACCAGCGCGCTTCGATGTCGGCAGGGTCGAAGGTGGTCGAGAGCGTGTTCGTCATGGTGTGTGCCATAAGCAGCGCGGGACGCGATTGTCACCACACGGCTTGTGATCAAAACGCTTTGCCCGCATAGCGTGGCCCGATGGCGACCGAGGCGGACTATACTCTGGACAAGGGGGATGGGGGGCGCACGGTCCTGCGGCTGAAAGGCCCGTACCTTCTGTCCACCATCGCCGATGTCGATCGCGGCCTGCGCAAGCTGGACGATCATATCGACGCGATCGACCTTGCCGAGGTGAGCGAGATCGACACTGTCGGGGCCTGGTTCGCCTGCACGCTGGCGCGCAATCACTCGGCTTCGGTCGAAAATGCGAGCGAACGGGCCGAGCGCCTGCTGACCGCGGTGGGAGAGAGCTCCAACAGCTCCGATGTCTCCGCCCCGCGACTGCCGCTGTTGACGCGCGCGCCCGAAGCAATGGGCGAAAAGGTGTTCGAAGCCTGGCACGGGATCATCCGCGTGGTCGGCTTTTTCGGCCAGATACTGGCGGGCGTCGCCTCGCTGATTCGCCATCCGCGCCGGTTCCGCCATCGCGCGATGGTCCATCAGTTCGAATCGGTCGGGGTCAACGCGCTGCCGATCATCGGGTTGATGAGCTTCCTGATCGGGATCGTGATCGCGCAGCAGGGCGCGGTGCAGCTGCAGGCCTTCGGGGCCGAGGCGCTGACGGTGAACCTGGTGGGACGAATCACCTTGCGCGAACTGGGCGTGCTGATGACCGCAATCATGGTCGCGGGCCGCTCCGGCTCGGCCTTTGCGGCGCAGATCGGCACGATGAAACTGACCGAAGAGATCGACGCGATGCGCACGATCGGCATTTCACCGGTGGAGGTGCTGGTGATCCCGCGGCTGGTCGCGTGCGTGTTCATGATGATCCTGCTGGGCTTCTATGCCTCGTGCATGGCGATCATCGGCGGCGCGGTGGTGTCCGACGTGATGCTGGGCATTCCCTTCTGGACCTTCCTGATGCGCATCCACGAGGTCGTGCCGGCCCACGATGTGTGGGTGGGCATGATAAAGGCTCCCGTGTTCGGCCTGATCGTCGGCATGTCGGGCTGCTATCAGGGGATGCAGGTGCGCGGCAATTCGGAGGAAGTCGGGCTGCGCACGACCAAGGCGGTAGTCCAGGCGATCTTCACGGTCATCGTGCTCGACGCCTTTTTCGCGGTGTTCTTCACCGGGATCGGGTGGGGATGAGCAATATTGTCGACGAGATTTTCGGCGAGGAAAAGCCGGCACGCCACGAGCGGTTTCAGGGCGAGTTCCCCGTGCGCGTGCGAGGGCTGGTCAACTCGTTTGGCGACCAGATCATCCACGAAGACCTCGACCTCGATGTGAAGCGCGGGGAGATTCTCGGCGTGGTCGGCGGATCGGGCACAGGCAAGTCGGTGCTGATGCGCTCGGTCATCGGCCTGCAGCAGCCCGACGCAGGTCATATCGAAGTGTTCGGACAGTCGATGACCGACGCCGAACCGGACGAGGCGCTGGGCGTGCGCAATCGCTGGGGCGTGCTGTTCCAGGGAGGGGCGTTGTTCTCCACCCTGACCGTGGGCGAGAATGTGGAAGTGCCGATCACCCAGTTCTATCCCGAGCTCGACGCGGAGATCGCTCACGAGATCGCGCGCTACAAGGTCGTCATGTCGGGCCTGCCCGAGGAAGCGACTTCCAAGTTCCCCTCCGAACTTTCGGGCGGGATGAAAAAACGCGCCGGGCTCGCCCGCGCGCTCGCGATCGATCCGGAACTGCTGTTTCTTGACGAGCCGACCGCGGGGCTCGACCCGATCGGCGCTTCCGCCTTCGACGAGCTGCTTCGCGGGCTGAAGGAAACGCTGGGGCTGACCGTGTTCCTGATCACCCACGACCTCGATACGCTGTTCGCGATCTGCGACCGGGTGGCGGTGCTGGCAGACAAGAAGGTGATTGCGGTGGGCACGATCCCCGAACTTCTGGAAATGGACCACCCCTGGATCCAGGAATACTTCAACGGCCCGCGCGGACGCGCGGCGCAGGGCAAGCCAATTGATGGTTAGCGCGATGGACAAGCCCGTCCATTCGCGGGCATAGGGGCGCACATGGAAACGAGAGCCAACCATGTATGGGTGGGTGCGGTGACGCTCCTGTTGCTTGCCGCGCTCGCGCTGTTCATCGTGTGGATCGCGGGACTGGGCGAGAACGACCGCAAGGAATACGATATTTTCTTCAAGCAGTCGGTCGCAGGGCTTGCCAATGGCAGCTCCGTTTCCTTCGCCGGGGTGCCGGTGGGGCAGGTGCGCGACATTTCGCTGTGGGACACCGATCCCGAATTCGTCCGCGTGCGGATCGCGGTGAAGCCCGAAGTGCCCGTGCTGGTCGGCACCACCGCCACCGTGCAAAGCTCTTTCACCGGCGTTTCGACCATCCTGCTCGACGGCGCGCGCAAGGGGCGTCCGCCGATCACCTGCGAAACCACCGCGTGCCCCGAAGGCGCGCCGGTGATTCCGCCAAAGGCTGGCGGGTTCGGCGAAATCCTCGCCAACGCGCCGCTGCTGCTTGAGCGCCTGTCGACCCTGACCGAGCGGCTGACCATGCTGCTGTCGGACGACAACCAGCGCGAACTTTCCGGCATCCTGCGCAATACCAACCAGATCACCGCGGAGGTCGCCGACGCCTCACCCCAGTTGCAGGGTGCGCTGGCGGAGTTGCAGATCACCTTGCGCGAAGCCGGCGAGGCGCTCGATTCCATCGAACGTACCAGCGATTCGGCTAACGACCTGCTCAATACTGAAGGCGCCTCTCTCGCCGACGAACTGCGCGGGACTCTGAAGAAGGCGAACCAGGCGGCCGATACGCTCAACAGCACGCTCGAACAGGCGCAACCTGCGGTCCGCTCGCTCAACGAGAAGACCCTGCCAAGTGCAAATGCCACGCTGGAAGATCTGCAGTCGACCAGCCGTTCGCTGCGCAGCCTGACCCAGCGGATCGAGGACAAGGGCGCGTCCGACCTGATCAACTCGCCCAAGCTGCCCGATTACGAACCGGAGGATTGATCGACGTGCCCGCAAACCGCATGCCGCGCATGGCCAGCCTGCGCCTTTCGATCATGGCCACCGCCGCGCTCGCGCTGGGCGGCTGCATCAGTTTTGGCGATGATCCGCCGCCCGCGCTGCTCACCCTGACCCCGTCCGTCCAGATTGCGGAGGGCGCCGGGCCGGGGGGCGAGGCGAGCGGTGTGCTGACCGTGCGCCAGCCAGAGGTACCGGGCAGCCTGTCCGTCACCCGCGTGCCGGTGCAGGTCGACCCTTCGACCATCGCCTATCTCAAGGACGCTGTATGGGTCGACCGGCCCAGCAAGCTGTTCCAGAACCTGCTCGTCGCCACGATCCGCGAGCGGACCGGGCGGCTGGTGCTGGACGATGTCGAGAGCCGTGCCGCGCCGGAAAGCGTGCTGCGCGGCACCCTTCGCGAATTCGGATATGACGCGCGCAGTGGCGCGGTCGTCGTGACCTATGACGCGATCCGCGAGAGCGGCGGAAAACTGCAGACCCGGCGCTTCACCGCGCGCGTGCCCGGCGTTCCGGCGGAAGCTTCGCCGGTCGGCATTGCGCTCAACGATGCGGCCAACGAGGTCGCGATCGACGTGGCCGACTGGATCGGCCGCTAAAGCGCGGATTGCCTCCCGGCTTCCACGCTATTCCTGTAGGGACGGGTACCTAGTCCGCTGCGCGTGCCGCGCGGGCGAAGGCCAGCGCCTTGGTGAACTCGGCTTCGCGCTCGTTGCGCCGTGCCAGCGCCTCCTCGTCGAAGCCCCAGCGTTCGGCCTGCCAGTCCTGCTCCAGGTTCGCCGCGCCCCACAGCGCCTGTGCATCGGCATCCTCGTCCAGCCCCGCAAGCGCGATGCACAGCGATGCGGCGAGCGATGCGGCAATGTCCAGCCCGACCAGCGCGAAGGCGTTTTGCGTTTCGAGACGGTCGCGGATCGCGGAAAGGCTCGCTTCAGGCTGGGGGCGGTGGAGGATGCCGTGGGTGCGGGCAAGCTGGATGCCGAGATCGGCCTCTATTCGCGCCACGATCGGCTCCCACACCTCGGTCTGCCGGTGCGCGATCGCCTCATCCGGCTCCGCCCGATAGCACAGCGTGTCGCCATCGGCGAAGCCCAGCAGGCGGGCGATGATCGGCTCGGGCGCGGCGCGCGCGGTATCGATCGCGCGGTCGGCCAGATCGCGCAGCGGCAGATCTTCCGGCGCAATCTCCTCGCCCGCGTCGGCCCATTCGGCGCGCAGCAATTCGCCCAGCGAGCGGGTCGGCGCTACTTGTGGCGCACCGCCGCGCGACTTCACCGCGCGCTCGTCCAGCCACACCTGCCAGCCGCCATCGACCGGGCGCAGCGTCGCTTCCTTCCAGAATCGCTTCACGGGCTTTGGCGCTTCCAGTGCTTGGCGAGCAGGACGGGCACGATGAAGAACAAGAGCGGCCCGGCGACAAACAGGATCGGGCCGAACACCCCGCCGTCGATCCGGTCCGCGACGATCATCGCGCCGGTGAAGGTGATGAAGATGCCCGCCAGCCTTACGAATTGCAGCGTCCAGTAGCGGCGCGCGGCGCGTTCCTCGTCAGCATGTTCTGGCGTGTGTTCGGGGCCATGTTCGGGGGTGTTATCGGGCAAGGATCAACTCCGTCAGCTCGCTGGGCGCGTCGGCCACCGAGACTGCGCCCGCGCGCAGCAGCTCGGCAGGTTCGTGATAGCCCCAGGCGACGCCGATCGGCGGCACACCTGCGCATTTCGCCATGTCGATATCGAACGAGGTATCGCCGATCATCACCGCATCGCCCGCCTGCGCACCGCATTCGACCAGCGCCGCCTCCAGCATCGAGGGATGCGGCTTGGACGGGTGGCGATCGGCGGTCTGCAGGCTTTCGAACAGGTCGGAAAGCTCGTTCGCAGCGAGGGTGGCGATCAGCCCGCGATCCGATTTGCCGGTCGCCACAGCAAGCCTCCAGCCCGCATCGCGCAGAGCATGCAGCGTCTCGCGGATGCCGGGATAGAGCGGTTCGCGCAGGGCGCCGCTTTCCCTCGTTGCGCGAAAACTGGCCTTGTAGGCTTCAACCACTTCCAGCGTCGTCTCGTGCTCCGCATCGGGGACCAGCTGGCGCACCGCCTGCAGCAGGCTGAGGCCGACGATCCGGCGCACCGCGTTGCGATCGGGCTGGGGCAGGCCGACCTGCGCAAAAGCGACCTCCATCGAATCGCACACCGCCGCTTGCCCGTCGACCAGCGTACCGTCGCAATCGAATATCGCGAGCCGCACGCTCAAGCGCCCAGGCTCCGCATCAGGGCGGCGAGCGCGGGCCTGCCGGCGGCTTCCTGCCCCTCGGCAATCCGCGCGCGTTCTTCGGGGCCCTTCTTCTGCGAGAGCTTGAGGGTGGGGCGCCACGCCTGCACTTCCATCTCGAATCCGGTGATGCCCCGGAACAGCCCGCTCCAGGTCGCATCGCTCGATTCCTCCGCCCGCCAGGCTTCGCCCTCGATCCGCGCCTCGTGTTTGGCGATCGCCGCGTGGAGGAAGGCTTCGAGCCCCTCGTCCGCCATCCGGCGCACACGGCCTTCCAGCTCCAGCGCGACGTAATCCCACGTCGGCACCGTGTCGCGGTTGTCGTACCAGCGGGGCGAGACGTAGGCGTCCGGTCCGTTCAGCGTGATCAGGGCGGTCGCGCCGTCGAGATGGCGGGTCAGCGCATTGCCGCGTGCGAGGTGGAACTGCACCGCGCCCCTAGACTCCTTGGCCCCGGTCGAGAGCAGCGGGGTGTGCGCCACGCGCGGCCCGTCGGGCGTGCCAAGGAACACCATTCCGAAGCCGATCTGGTCGATCAGCGTTTCGAACAGCTGGCGATCATCGGAGCGGAACAGCGGATTGGGGTGCATCAGCGCTTGCCCCCACCTTTGCCCTTTGGCTTCGGCTTGGCGCGCGCCTTGCTCTTGGCCGTGGCCTTGGAGACGGTGCGCGTACGGCGTTCGCCCCGGCGCTCCTTGCGATACTGCTTGGCGTGCTGCTTCGCGTCCTGCTTCTTTTCCGCCTTGGTCTTGGGCGGGGTCTCTTCGCGCAGCGGCTGGGCATCGCTGAGCGACAGGTCGAAGCCCATCTGCTCCATCGTCGCGGCGAAGTGCTCGGGCAGGTCGGCGGTAACGTCCAGCTGGCCGCCCGCCTTTCCGTTAATGGCGGGCTGGCTGATGATCAGGCGGCGCGCGTGCAGGTGCATCTTGCGGCTGACGCTGCCGGTCAGGAACGCCTCCTGGCCCCCATACTTTCCGTCGCCCACGATCGGGTGCCCCATCGCGGCGCAGTGGACGCGCAGCTGGTGGGTGCGGCCGGTCAGCGGTTCGAGTTCGAGCCATGCGGCGCGGTTGCCCGCGCGTTCGACCACGCGGTAGCGCGTCTTGGCCGGTTGCCCGCCTTCCGTGTCGACATGCATCTTCTCGCCGCCGGTGCCCGGCTGCTTGGCGAGCGGTGCGTCGATCTCGCCCACATGCTGTTCGGGCACGCCGACCACCAGCGCCCAGTACACCTTCTTGGCGCTGCGACCCGCAAACCGCTTGCTGAATGCTGCTGCGCTGCCGGGCGTTCGCGCGATCAGCAGCACGCCCGAGGTATCCTTGTCGAGCCGGTGGACCAGGCGGGGGCGCGGGCCATCGCCTTCGACGAACGCGTCGAGCAGCCCGTCGACATGGCTGTAGGTCTTGCTGCCGCCCTGCGTCGCGAGGCCCGGCGGCTTGTTGAGCACGATCGCGGAGGGAGTCTCCTTGATCACCATTGCCTGCGCCTGCGCACGTTCGGCTTCGGTCAGCTCGCGGCGGCTGCGCGGGGCCTTGGCGCGCGCCGGATTGCCCGGCGGAATGCGCAGCACCTGCCCGGTGACGAGCCGGTCGTCGGGCTTGGCTCGCGCACCGTCGACCCGGATCTGCCCGGTCCGCGCCCAGCGCGCGACGGTGGCGAAGCCGACTTCGGGCAGGTGACGCTTGAACCAGCGGTCCAGCCGCACGCCCTCGTCATCTTCGGCCACGGTATATTGCCGGACCTCTCCCTTTTCGGGGCGTTTTTCAGTTTCCGGCATTGATCAGAACACTCGTGTGATGGTGAGGCCGCAAACCAGCGCGGCGATCGAAACGGCGACCGAGGCAGCGACGTAAAGCAGCGCAATGCCGAGCTGGCCGTCCTCGATCAGCAGCCAGGTTTCCAGGCTGAAGGAGGAAAAGGTGGTGAACCCGCCGAGCAGGCCGACGCCCAGCATCAGCCGGGCAGGCTCTTCGAAATCGCCGCCCAGTCCGCGTGCGAGGCACCCGACCAGCAGTCCCATGCCGAGCCCGCCGATGCCATTGGCAGCAAAAGTCGGCCAGGGGAAGCCACCGACCGGTTGGATCGAGAGCAGCGCGGTCATCGCGCGGCCCAGCTGGTACCGCAGCAGCGCGCCCATTCCGCCGCCGAATGCGACGCATAAAGAGGCTGTGATGGGGGAAAGGCTGGTCATTTTCGCATGCAACCCTATCTTTGCGCGAGCCCCGCGCCAAGCGGGCACGCGCATGGCAGCGCAAATGAAACGCGCAGATGCTTGCGCGAGGGGCCGATTTTGGCTATGTAGCGCCCATTGAAGCTGGCCGCTTCGGCGTTGCTGGCCTCTTCCATGTGACAATTCCGGGCTTTTCGTGCTTCGGCGCGAATCGCTAGGCTATGATCTGAAAGGCGTTTCTTTTTATGCAAATCATCGTTCGCGATAACAATGTCGACCAAGCGCTGCGGGCACTCAAGAAGAAGCTGCAGCGTGAAGGCGTCTATCGCGAGATGAAGCTGCGCCGCCACTACGAAAAGCCGAGCGAAAAGCGCGCCCGTGAAAAGGCTGCCGCCGTTCGCCGCGCTCGCAAGCTCGAGCGTAAGCGCGCAGAGCGCGACGGCCGTTAGGCCCGGCAGGTGCTCTGCATCCGTGCAGCGTGCCCGCCCACAGCATTGAACGCCCAGCCTTGAACTGGTGAACGGCTTGCGCCAGATGGGCGCGAGCCGTTTGGCGTTTGTGCGCGCCATTCATCCAGTATTGCTTCCATCAGCCTTCCAGGATCCGATCACATGACAGAAATCACGCGCGTTCCCCTCCGCCCGATTGCGAAGGGCTCGCTCGCCAAGCTGTGGATCGGCGTCATCGTCGCAGTCGCGCTTGCGGTGCTGCTCGCGTGGAGCCTTGCGCCCAAGGGCGTCGAACTGACCGTGGTCGAGCCGGGCACCGGCCCCAGCCCGACCGGCGACGACGTGATTTTCGTGAACTATGTCGGCCGCCTCAGCGACGGGACCGTGTTCGATGAATCGCGTCCGCTGCCGTTGCCGCCGCAGGCGCAGGGCATCTTCCCCGAAGGCAACCCGCTGCCGCTGGGCAACATGATTCCCGGCTTTACCGAAGGCGCGCAGGACATGCAGAAGGGCGGCAAGTACGAACTGCGCATCCCGGCCGACCAAGCCTATGGCGCGGAGCCGCCTGCCGGATCGCCGATTCCGCCTAATGCCGATCTGACCTTCGACGTCGAGCTGATCGATTTCATGAGCCGTGCGGAATTCGACCGTCGCGTTGCGATGATCACCGCGCTGATGCAGCAGCAGGGCGCGATGCCGGGCATGGCCCCGGGCGACCTGCCGCCGCCCGACGCCGCACCGATGCCCGAAGGGGCTGCGCCGTCGCAATAAGGCGCGTATAGACGCCGCTCCTTGATGGGGAGCGGACGATGGGCGACGACGAGATGATGGATGGTGGCGAGGCTGAGCCCGCCACCGCCCGCAACCGGGCCGAATCGCTCTGGCACTTGCGCCCCTGGCTGTTTGCAGGTCTGCTCGGCGTGGCAGGCCTCGCCATCCACGTCCTGCTTCACCATGCAAACGACAGCGGCCCGCGCGTGGCGGGTGCCGCGTTCATCGCCTTCGCCTGTGGAGCCTTCGTCTTCACTGCCGAGCGCGGGCGATACCTTGCCCCCGCAATCTTCTCTCTCGTCACCGGGCTGATAGTCGGCGGGCTGACCTGGCGTGCGGTCGGCGCGGGCAATGATATCGCCGATGGCGGCTATGCCATCGCCGCCGGAGTGTTCGCCTGCCTGCTGGCCGTGCCGCTGTTCCAAGCCGATTTCCTGCATCGTCGGCTGCGCACCGACTACAAGGACATCCACTACTTCGTCTGGACCGACGCGATCACGGGCGCGGGTGCGGCCGCGTTCTTCCTGATCGCATGGCTGCTGATCTGGCTGCTCGCATCGCTGTTCGATCTGGTGGGCATTCCCTTGCGCGATCTGGTGCAGGAAGACTGGTTTACCGCGACCTATGCCGGGCTCACGCTGGGTGCTGGGCTGGGCACGCTGCGCAACCAGCTGAAGATCATCGGCACACTGCAATCGGTGGTGCTGCTGGTGCTCTCCATCCTCGCACTGCCGCTGGCCATCGCCATCGCCGTATTCCTAGGCGCGGTGGTGGTTTCGGGGCCGGGCGTGCTTTGGAACGCGACCGACAGCGCTACACCAGTGCTGCTCTCCATCGCCATCGGAGCCTATGTGCTCGCCAACGCGGTGCTGCGCGACGCGGACGAGGATATGGTCGGCGGTGCGGTGCTCAAGTGGTCGGGCTATGCGCTCGTGCTCGGCATCCTGCCGCTGACGGTGTTCGCTGCGATCTCCACCGGCGTGCGGATCGACCAGCACGGCCTTTCGCCAGAGCGCCTGTGGGCCGTGTGTTCGCTGATCGTCGCGGTCGCCTTCGGGCTGGCGTACTTCGTCGACGCGTTGGTCGGTGCGCGTGGGAGCTGGCGCGACCGGTTGCGGGCATCGAACCTGAAGCTGGGGCTGGCGACCGCGTTGTTCGCGCTGTTCCTCGCGCTGCCGGTCCTCAATTTCGCGGTGATCTCGACCAGCGACCAGCTCGCGCGGCTGAAGAGCGGTGCGATTTCGGTGGAGGAATTCGATTTCTCTGCCCTTCGCTGGGATTTCGGCGAGCCGGGGCGAGCGGCGCTGGCACGGTTGGCGAGGTCGGACAAAGAGGACCTCCGCGTAGCAGCCGTGGAGGCGCGTGACAGCGAGGATCGCTATGCGGGTGAGGCCCGTCCCGACGGGCCGGCAGAGGTGGACTACCGCTTTGCCGACCCGCAATTGCGCGATTGGGTCAAGGCGCAGATCGATCGGCAGCCGTGGCTGTGCCATCCGGAATGCGTGGCGATCGACCTCGGCGCGGATGGCGATCGCCGCCGGGTTGCGCTGGTTTCGATCCAGGGCGCGCAGCAGCTGAGCTTCAGGGACGACGGCGTGTCCGATCCGCCAACCGCGCCCGAGCGCGCGCTCGATTCCGATACGCAGATTGGCGACTCCCAAGTCGAGGTGCGCGAATACCGGGGGCGGCAGATCTATGTCGATGGCAAGCCCGTGGGAGAGCCTTTCAAGTAATCTGCCCGCTTGATGCTGCGGTGCGGCGCGGCTAACGCATCCTCCATGTCAATCACCCGCGAAGAAGTGGCCAAGATCGCAAGCCTCGCGCGCATCCGGATGGATGACGCGGCGCTCGATGCCATGGTCCCCGAACTCAACAATATCCTCAATTGGGTCGAGCAGCTAGGCGAGGTCGATACCTCCTCGGTAGAGCCGATGACCGCCGTGATCCCGCAGGCCATGCGCCTGCGCGACGACGTGGTCGATGCCGATCCGCTGACCGCCGGTGGGCGGCGCGAGGATGTGCTCGCCAACGCGCCCGCAGCAGAGCACGGCTTCTTCGGCGTGCCCAAGGTGATCGAGTAGTGCGCCAATCCTCCTTTCTCGTCGCCCCGGACCTGATCCGGGGCAAGGCTGCCTTGGCAGCGCTCGAAATAAGCCCGGCCCCGGGTCAAGCCCGGGGCGACGGAGATGTTTGTGACTGACCTTACCAATCTCGGCGTCAAAGCTATCCGCGACGGGGTCGCCGGGGGCGAATTCACCGCGCGCGAAGTGGCGGAAGCCTTCAATGCCAATGTCGCCGCCGCAGAAGCGCTCAATGCCTTCATCGTCGCGACACCCGAAAAGGCTCTCGAGGCCGCCGACGCGGTCGATGCGAAGCGTGCAAAGGGCGAAGATCTGGGCAAAATGGGCGGCGTGCCGATCGGCATGAAGGACCTGTTCTGCACCGACGGCGTGCAGACCACCGCCGCGAGCCACATCCTCGAAGGCTTCGTGCCCCAGTACGAAAGCACCGTCTCCGCCAATCTGTGGAAGGCGGGCGCCGGGATGCTCGGCAAGCTCAACATGGACCAGTTCGCAATGGGTTCGTCGAACGAGACGAGCTATTTCGGCAATGTGCTGAGCCCGTGGAAGAAGGCGGGCAGCAACGCCGCGCTGATCCCCGGCGGGTCGTCGGGCGGTTCGTCCACCGCAGTCGCCGCGCGGCTCGCTCCGGCAGCGACCGGCACCGATACCGGCGGTTCGATCCGCCAGCCTGCCGCCGTGACCGGCATTACCGGGATCAAGCCGACCTACGGGCGGTGCAGCCGCTGGGGCGTGGTCGCGTTCGCGTCCAGCCTCGACCAGGCGGGCCCGATGGCGCGCGACGTCACCGATTGCGCGATCATGCTCGAAGCGATGGCCGGGTTCGATCCGAAGGATTCGACCAGCCTCGACATGCCCGTGCCGCAGTGGGAAGCGGGGCTGAACGCGGACCTCAAGGGCAAGAAGGTCGGCATTCCGCGCGAATATCGCATGGACGGGACCGATCAGGCGATCCTCGACAGCTGGGAGCGCGGCAAGGAATGGCTGCGCGATGCGGGCGCCGAGATCGTCGATATCAGCCTGCCGCACACCAAATACGCGCTGCCCGCCTATTACATCATCGCTCCGGCAGAAGCCTCGTCCAACCTCGCGCGCTATGACGGCGTGCGCTACGGCCTGCGCGACCTGCCCGAGGGCGCTGGGCTGCAGGACATGTACGCCGCAACCCGCGCGGCGGGCTTCGGCGACGAGGTGAAGCGGCGCATCCTGATCGGCACCTATGTGCTCAGCGCAGGCTTCTACGACGCCTATTACACGCAGGCGCAGAAGATCCGCACGCTGGTGGCGCAGGACTTCGAGAAGGCGTGGGGTGAGTGCGACGTGATCCTCGCCCCGACCACTCCCAACGCGGCCTTCCCGCTGGGCGGCTTCGACGGCGATCCGCTGGCGATGTACCTGAACGACGTGTTCGCGGTGCCCGCCAGCCTCGCCGGACTCCCCGCGATGAGCGTACCCGCCATGCTCAACGGCGACGGCCTGCCGCTGGGCCTCCAGATCGTCGGCAAGCCGTTCGACGAACAGGGTGTACTCAATGCCGGGCTCGCGATCGAGCAGCGCAGCGGGTTCGACGCGACGCCGGAGCGGTGGTGGTGAAGGAAGACGAAGGTTTTTTATCAGAGGCGTTCACGGCTGTTGATTTGGTGTTCGGCGCGGCCCTCAGTGCCTTTCTAGGCGTCTCTCTCGCAACTGAGAGCTTCTCACCGGCGGAAATCGTAGGTGTAATGCTGGGTCTGGGATGCTTGTCCTTTGCGATTTTGCTATCGCGACGCTCTGTGAGTGATCTCTTAAGAAGCAAAGTAAACTGGCTCCAAGTCGGCGCAGGATCTTTCGCTTTCTTGTCCGCTGGCTCAACCCTTTGGACCGCCACTAGGGCAGACAATATTGTGGTTTTCATAATATTGTCTTGGTTTTTAATGTTCGCTATATTCGGAATTGTGGCTTCGATCGTAGCTAGGGCGAATAAATAGATATGAGCACTTACCGCATCCAGGGCGCCACGGGCGAATGGGAGGTCGTGATCGGCCTCGAAGTCCACGCGCAGGTCACCTCCAACGCCAAGCTGTTCAGCGGCGCGTCGACCGAGTTCGGGGCCGAGCCCAACACGCAGGTCTCGCTGATCGACGCCGCTATGCCGGGCATGCTGCCCGTGCCCAACCGCGAGTGCCTTCGGCAGGCGGTGCGCACCGGGATGGCCATCGAAGCGCAGATCAACGCGTGGAGCCGGTTCGACCGCAAGAACTACTTCTACGCCGACCTGCCGCAGGGTTATCAGATCAGCCAGCTCTACCATCCCATTGTGGGCGAGGGGCAGCTGCTGATCGAGGCGGACGAGAAGGCGGGCATCCTCGAGGACAAGATCATCGGGATCGAGCGTATTCATGTGGAGCAGGACGCGGGCAAGCTGATGCACGATCAGCACCCGACGATGTCCTATGTCGATCTCAACCGCGTCGGCATCGCGCTGATGGAGATCGTCAGCAAGCCGGACATGACGTCTCCTGCCGAAGCAGGGGCTTACGTGCGCAAGCTCAGGTCGATCCTGCGCTATGTGGGGTCGTGCGACGGGAACATGGAAGAAGGCTCGATGCGCGCGGACGTCAACGTCTCGGTGCGCAAGGTCGGCGATCCCGAACTGGGCACGAGGACCGAGACCAAGAATGTGAACTCGGTCCGCTTCGTCATGCAGGTCATCGAATACGAGGCGAACCGTCAGGTCGGCGTGCTGGAAGATGGCGGCAAGGTAGATCAGGAAACACGCCTGTTCGATGTCGCCACCGGCACCACGCGGACCATGCGCAGCAAGGAAGACGCGCATGATTACCGCTACTTCCCCGATCCCGACCTGCTCCCGCTCGAACTCGACGATACCTTCCTGAGCGAATGCCGCGAGAGCCTGCCCGAACTGCCCGACGCCAAACGCGCGCGGTACGAGGGCGAGCTGGGGCTGACGCCCTACAACGCGCGCGAACTGACCGCCGAAGTCGAAACCTTCGGCCGCTTCGAAACGCTGCTCTCCGCCACCGGGGCGAAGATCGGCAAGCCGGAGAAGGCGGTCGCCACGCAGGTCGCCAACTGGGCGCTGTCGGTCGCGCCGGGCGTGATGAAGTCGCTCGGTGACGAAGCCGACCCCTCTCACGCCACGGCGGAAGCGCAGGCCAGCATCCTCGCGATGCAGGACACAGGCGAGATTTCGGGCGGACAGGCCAAGGAAATCTACGAAATCGTCCTCAAGACCGGCCGCGAGCCGGAGGAAGTCGCCGAGACCGAAGGCCTCAAGCAGGTTTCGGACACCGGCGCGATCGAGGAAGCGATCAACGCGATCATCGCGGCCAACGGCGACAAGGTGGAGCAGTACCAGGGCGGCAAGGACAAGCTGTTCGGCTTCTTCGTCGGCCAGACGATGAAGGCGATGCAGGGCAAGGCCAACCCGGCTGTGGTCAACCAGATTTTGAAAGACAAGCTGGGGTGAGCTTCGCCTTAGTCCGGCGATACTGGCTCCGTGCGCTGCTCGCGCTGGGGCTGGTGGCGTTGGGCTATCTGTGGGGGCATGTCGCGGTCACACGCGGCGTGTTCCCCTATCCGCAATATGCCGATCTGAAGCTCGCGGCGTTCGGGCCGGACGTCGATCCGATCACGATCGGGCAGCTAGAACCCTCCGCCACCTACCGCGAGCAGGTCGATTTCTTCGCCGCAGCGGTTGCGCCCGCCGATCTCGTGATGGTCGGCGATTCCATCCTCGGACGGGTGCAATGGCGCGATTGGCTGCCGGGCGTTGACGTCGCCAACCGTGCCATTCCGGGAGATTACGCGGCGTGGCTTCCCAACCGGCTGGACTCGGTGATCGCCACGCGCGCGAACCAGGCAATCCTGCTGATCGGGATCAACGACGCGGTCGCGGGGCGGCCCGCAGCGATGATCCATCGTGACATCCTCACCACGGTTGCGCGGCTCGACAGGGCGGGCATGTCGGTGACCGTGCTCTCCCCATTGCCGTGCACCGCGACTGCGGAGAATTGCCTCGAGGGCAACGCGACCATCGCCAAGCTCGACCGTATGCTGGCGACGAACCCCGGCCGGAACGCGCGGTTCGTCGATCTTCGTCCGGGGATGGCCCCACAGGGTGCTCTGCGCGAGGAATTTTCCGGGGATGGCACCCATCTCAACCCCCGCGGTGTGGCGGCGCTGGTCCGCCTGCTGCCTGCGGACTTGACGGCGGGCGGAACTTAGCCGCGCACCGGTTTCAGACCTATTTCGCGTAATGCGTGACTGGGAGTATCACCGCAGGCTGGTCGATCTAGGGGCCGTCATCCGAAACGCCGGAGATCCGCACGATCGGCCCCTCGCTTCGATCAAGGCCCTCGTTGATCACGGCGGGCAACATGCTCCTGTGCCGCATGATGTTCGGCCTTCAGGGGGCGCGTCAGCGCGAACTGGGCATCCTCGGAAGATGCGATGACAGGTGCCTGTAGATCGAGCGCCGCTCACGGACTATCTCCGCGCGATGACCGCCCCAAGGCTCAGCATCGTCCTCGTTCATCCCGAAATTCCCGGCAATACCGGCGCGGTGGGGCGTACCTGCGTGGCGCTCGATCTGGAACTGGTGCTGATCCACCCGCTCGGCTTCACGATCACCGATACGCGGCTGAAGCGCGCGGGGCTTGACTACTGGCAGCATATCCGGCTGGCGGAGTTCGCGAGCTGGGAGGCGTTTCTGGCCGAACGCGCCCCGCGCGCCGACCAGCTGTTCCTGTTCGAGGAATATGCTCCGCGCAATTTCTACGGACCGGATTATCCGGAGGATGCCTACCTCGTCTTCGGCCGCGAGACCAAGGGGCTCTCGCCCGAGATCGTGGAGGCGCACGCTGCGCAGATGGTCAGCCTGCCGATGCGCAGCGACAAGGTGCGCTCTCTCAACCTCGCCAACACGGTCGCTGCGGCGGCCTATCAGGCCATGCGCGGGCGTTTCAATGATTGAGCTCGCCAAGCTTTACCGAGTAAATACCTATCAGCAGTCCTACGAATTGAAATAAGCTAGCGCGTCAATAGGTTGAGGGAAGCAAGTACAGATAAAGTCAGTACAGAGGCGCTCCGATGGATCTTAGAATTTCTATAAATCCAAGATCCAAGAGACTTGGGCAAGCGCCGCTCGACATCGCCCCTATCATGCAATTGCAAACGAACTGGTGCTGGGCTGCGTGCGCGCAAATGGTGACTGCCTATTACGGCAACGACCTCGCCGCTCAGTGCGACTTCGCCAACTGGAATTTCAGCCAGAACAGCTGTTGTGTAAACGGCGCGACGGCGGCTTGTGACAGGCCGAGTTCCGATCCTCGTATCACCGCCGTCTTCTCGCACTGGGGGATCAACAGTACCTATGCCTTCGCGCAGGTAAGCTACACCGCGATCCAAGAGCAGATTTCGGTCGGCCACCCGGTCGAAATCGGCTGGGCCTGGGGCCAGGGTGGGGGCCACGTCGTTCTGCTCGTCGGAAGTACGATCATCGGAAACGGGCAATACGTTTACATCAACGATCCTGGCACGGGTCAGGAAATGATGACCTATGCAGACCTTCAGACCGCCAAGGGTGGAGGCCTGTGGGACGCCACCTGGACCAATATCGTCAACCTGTGAGGCGTGAGGCATGATCGACCGCTATTCCCTTGAAGACCCGCGCTTCGCCGCCATGATCGGCGAGATCGAAGCCAAGCTCGGCCATTTCGTGACGCTGTCGATCGGCAGTTCGGTGGAGTTGGGCGATGTGTTGCCGTTTCGATATCATCGCAGTCCCGAGATCGACGCGGCCACATTGCGGCACGCCGCGGGCGACCCGAAGGAGGGCCGCTTTCACGTCCAGATATTCGTGAACGATCTGCCGAGTATGTTCGCGCGCTTCAAACCGGCCCGGGAAGGTGACGCGCCGTGGGAACTCGCAGTACTGAACCATTCGGAACTTGCGGCGAAGATCCAGGCCGGGCTCGACCATGTCTGCCAGGATGCTCCCCCCGAAGACGGCCTTCTCTCGATCGTCGAATTTCCGGCATATTACCTGACCGTTCTCGAGTTGCAGACGGATGGCGAAATCCGGCTCGTGCCGGTGGACGCCCCCGACAGCCTGAAGATCGAGGCGCTTCGAAGCTACGGGCCCGAAGAGGTTTCCGGCATTCTCGAGGCGAGCGCCATCGAGGGGCGCGTCCGCTCATAATGTCATCATCAGGGAGAGTGATATGTCCAAGATAAAGCGCGAAAAGAACGACGGCACCGATCCGAAGAAAGACGATGGCAACGACAAGACCATCATGGCAACCGATCGTGTGTGCAGGATGCGGGTGACCAACCAGCTCAGCCAGGCGATCAGCAATGTGGCTCTGACCCATTCGAGTGGCGACACGAATACCGTGATCAACGTCGCCACATTGAACAGCAACGATTCCTCGCCCGAGAAGCAGATCAGTTTCGAGACCGGATTTTGGGCCGACTTCGATTACTGGAACGTCAGCTTCAATATCGGCGGTCAGGTTTACAACACCCCGTGGAATGATCGCTGCAACATCTCTTACGAAGATGCTGGCGGGCTGATCGACTGTCAGATTCAGGAAGATTCGCACTATGGCGGCGACCACAATCTGCACGTCGGGATGCCGAAATCGAGCTCGTGCAATTTCAATGTGAGCAAGAATTGACGTCGATCATCTGGGCTTCGGCTACGCCTGCAAATCCGCGTTGATCGACAAAAAAGGCCGCCGGGGTTACCCCCGACGGCCTTTGTCATTTTCAGCAGGAGCGCGAATCAGCCCTGTTTTTCGCCGGTCAGCGGCATGTCGCCGAAGGCGCCGGCGTTGACCTTGCCGGTCATCTGGTCGCCGTTGACCGTGGCTTCGCAGTTGAGTTCCATCGGCATGGGGACGGTCATGTCCATCTTCCACTTGAGCGTGTCGCCCGAGATGGTGCCGTCTTTCACGTCCATCGAGCCCATTCCGCCGGCCATCGAGCCGGTGAAGGTGTTGCCGTCGTCCCCGGGGACGACAGTGAAGGTGCCCTTCTGGTCGCCCATCGGGCTCTTGACGACGGTGTCATAGGTTCCGGCTACGGACATAAACGATACTCCTCTCGCGTGTGTGGGTAGGACGGGCCATCGCCCGTACCTACATTCGTGTCAATAAACGTTACTCGACCTCGATGGTTTCAATCGGCAAGCCGAGCTGGTCCAATTGCGGGCGGACCTGTTCGGCATCGCCGACCACGACCCACACGAAATGGTCCGGGCTGATGGCAGCGCGCGCCGCCGTATCGAGGCTGTCGACCGTCTGTCCGCGATACTTGTCGGCCAGGGTTTCGTAGTAATCCATGTCGCGCCCGTAGAGGACGTTGCTCTGGATCGCGCCAAGCACTGCGCCCGAGGTTTCGAATTGACCGGGGAGCTGGCGGATCTCGTTATTGACGATCCGGGTCAGCTCTTCGTCGGTGACGCCCTTGGTGGTCACGAAGTCATCGACCTCGCGGATCATTTCCGCCAGCGCATCGCCCGTGCGATCGGCCTGGACCGGTGCCTGGACGAAATAGGCGACCGCGTTCTCGTTGATCCGCGGCGCGCCGCGTACGCCATAGCTCCAGCCCTTGGTCTCGCGCAGGTTCATGTTCAGCCGCGCGAGGAAGTTGCCGCCCAGAGCGTTGTTGGCATTGGTGAGGTCGGTAATGCTGTCATCGCCAGCCGAGGCGGGAGTGATCTGCCCGCCGACAATGAAGCTCTGCGGCGAGTTGGGCCGGTTGACCAGCACGATGCGCGCGGATTCCGGGACCGTCGCGAGCGAGCTGAAGTCCTTCTGACCCTTTGCGGTCGCCGGAGGAGCCCAGTTGCCGAAGGCTTCTTCGAGGCCCGGCATGACTTCCGCCAGTGCCAGGTTGGAGACGACGAAAACGCTCGCATTGTCGGGCCGCAACCAGGTCTGCTTGAAGTTGACCAGATCGTCGCGGGTCAGCGCGCTGACCGATTCCACCGTGCCCGAGCCGCCATAGGGATTGTCCTCCCCGTAAACGAGCGGCGACGCCACATAGTAGGCGATGCCGCTGGGGCTCTTGAGGCTCTGCTGGATGCCGGTGACCGTCTGCGTCCGGATGCGCTCGAGCTCCTTGGAATCGAACGCCGGATTGCGCACGACGTCGGCCAGCAGGTCGAGCGAGGGGGCGAGGTTCGCGCTCAGCGAAGAGAGCGTGAAGCTCGACCGGTCGACGCCGCCGCCCACGCTGATGTTCGCGCCGAGTCGTTCCTGCGCCTCGGCCAGCTCGCGCGAATTGAGGCTGGTGGTGCCTTCTTCCATCAGGCCCAGCGTCATGCCTTCGAGGCCACGCTTGTCGAGCGGGTCCGCAGCAGAGCCAGCATCGAAGCTGATCGTCACGCGGGTTGCCGGAACCGCATCACGCTGCGCGTAATAGACCTTGATGCCGTTGGAGAGCGCGGTTTGCGTCACATCGGGGAAGTCGAGCGCGGTGAGCTCCGAAATCTCGGGGGCGGGGCGGACCTTGGTGACCGTGATTTCGCTGGCTGCGGGCGCTGCCTCTTCCGCGCTGTCGTCGGTCGCGGCGACGCTGGCGGCCTCCTCGTACTCGCCTTCGCGCTCGCCCGGCTCGAGGACCAGCGTCATCGCGGGGCGGGTCATCCACTTCTGCATGGCGGCGGTGACCTCACCCGGGGTGAGGGTGGCGAGGATGTTCATCTGCCGCTCGAAGAAACCGGGATCGCCGGCGAGCACTTCGCCCTGCGCAAGCGTAACCGCCTTGCCGCCGAAACCGCCGACCTGCTCCAGCCCGCGGATAGTCCCGGCGAGGCTGGACGTCGCCGCACGGCGTACCTCATCCTCGGTCGGGCCGTTTTCGATGAACTCGGCAATAATTTCATTGAGCCGCTTCTCGACCACGGCAGGGTCGACGCCCGGCTTGACGGTCGCGCCGATGTTGAGGATGCCGACGCGCTGGAAGGCGTAGTTCCCGGCGCTCACGCCCACCGCCAGCTGCTCGTTTCGGACCAGCGAATTGTCGAGGCGGCTGGAGGACAGACCGCCGAGGATCTGCGCGCCCACGCTCAGCGCGGTCAGGTCGCGGTCGGTGATGCCGGGGACGGAGTAGTATTTGTCCACCCCGGTCGCGGCGACCTGGTCCTTCATGACCTTGCGCACGTCTTCCTTCAGCACGGGCACGTCGGCCTGGGCCGGGTTGTTGACCGGACCACGTGCGATGCCGCCGAAATATTTCTCGACCAGCGGGCGCGCTTCTTCGGCGGAGATGTCGCCTGCCAGCACCAGCGTCGCGTTGTTAGGCCCGTACTTGTCACGGAACCAGTTCTGCACGGTTTCCAGGCTCGCTGCGTCCAGATCGGCCATCGATCCGATCACGTTGTGATCGTAGGGATGCCCTTCGGGATAGAGCGTCTTGATGATCTCGTAGAACACCAGCCCGCCCGGCTGGTTGTCGCCCTGACGCTTTTCGTTCTGAACCACGCCGCGCTGGTTATCGAGCTTCTCTTGGGTGATCGCGCCCAGCAGGTAACCCATGCGGTCGCTTTCCAGCCACAGTGCACGGTCGAGTGCGCCGGTCGGCACGGTCTGGAAATAGTTGGTGCGGTCGAAATTGGTGGTCCCGTTGTAATCGGTCGCGCCCATTTCCTGCAGGTACTGGAAATAGTCGTTGGGGGCGTTTTCCGATCCGTTGAACATCAGATGTTCGAACAGGTGGGCAAAGCCGGTTTCGCCCGTGGGTTCGTCCTTCGATCCGACATTGTACCACACCGCCACACCGACGATCGGTGCCTTGCGGTCCTCGTGGACGATCACGGTCAGGCCGTTGTCCAGCTGGAACTGCTGGTAGGGGATGGCGACCTGTTCGACGAGATTATCGAGCGGGGCGGCCTCGGGGCTCTCGACGTCCTGAGCGAAAGCCGGGGTCGCGACCAGAGCGGGCGTGGCAAGCGCGACCGCGAGCGCGGTCAGGCTGGTCTTGGTGGTACGAAGCATGTGTGTGTCCCCTAGTTCGGAAAAAAGCTGTCTCGGCGAAATCAAAAGCCTGAAATCATGCTGCTAAATAAGCACTTTCAGCGGCGGCTGGAAACCGTCTTGCGGCTGGTGGCGTGGGTCAATGCGTCCTCCCGCCAGAAATGAACCGGTTTCAAGCGATGCTGGATGAACAGCGTAGCCTGATCGACGAAATGCGGGCTGTCCGGCCGGGTGGTCGCTGCTCCATAGGGCTGGATCGAGCGCGAAGTCACCCGCTGCCCAGGCAGCCATTCGACCCACTGGATGAAGCTGTCGCCGTGCTTGACCGACAGCCGTCCGTCATCGTCGACATTCCAAGTGGTCGAGGCGCGCAGCGTGTCCGATCCGCCGTCGAGCGGCAGGTCCACATCGCCCTGCCGCAGGCGCAGCAGTTCGCTCATCGGCGGGGTCAGGGTGCCGAAGTGCTTCTGGAGGTGGTCCCTCGAGATTCGCAGTTCCTCGGCCGCATCGGGCCAGGGCGATTTCTGGTAGCTCGACGCCATGAATTCGCGGACCATCAGCAGCGCGATCGAGTCCGAGCGGCCGATATTGTCGGCGGTCAGATCCCATTCGAGCAGCAACTTGCGCGCTTCGGCAAGATCGGGGTGCTCCTGCGGGTCGATCGCCCGGACATCCGCCATCATCCGCTTGATATATCCTGCGTTCTCGTAGGCCGTATCGTACTTGATCTCCATCAGCGTATCGCTGTCGAGCCGGTCGGCCTCGCTCATCAGCTTCCACGCGCGTAGCCCGCGGTTGGTCATCTTGAGTTCAACGCCCATCACCGGCGAGACGCTGTCGGGCGCCAGATCGCTGCCCGGGCCTGCGGCGTAGAACGGGTTGTTGTTGGAGTTCATCAGCCAGCCGCTCGCCGGATTGAGATATTGCGGCAGGGACGCGTAATCGACCGTGTCCTGCCAGATCAGCGCGCTGTCGTCGCCCGGCAGAATGCTGCGCCAGTCGGGCCCTGCCTGCCGCTCGGGGATCGCCGCGTTATAGACATAGGCGATATTGCCCTCCGCATCGCCGTAGATGAAGTTGGTCGAGGGTATCTGCCCGCGCGAGAGAATTTCGTACCACTCATCGTAGGTCTCCGCCTTGTTGAGCCGGTAATAGGCGTCGAGCTGGCCGATGCTGCCGATCCCGCCATAACGGATCGCGAAGGCGCCCTTGTCGTTCTTGACCACCGGCCCGTGGACACTGCGATAAACCGTGCGGCTGATCGGCAGGGTGAAGGGGCCCACGCGCACCGGCAGGGTGATGTCGGTTTCTTCCAGATCGCGCCACTTTCCGTCGAGGCGATAGCGGGTGCCGCTGTCGTCCAGCACCAGCTTGTAGATGTCGATCATGTCGGGCGTGTTGACCGTGTTGGTCCAGCCCAGCGTCTCGTTATGGCCGAGGAAGGGGAAGGGGCTGCCGGGGAAGTTCGCGCCGGCATAGTGCCATCCGTCGTCGCTCTCGACGACCAGTTCATACCACGCGACCCCGCCACGCCAGGGCTGGTGCGAATTGGAGACCAGGATCGTGGGGCCGCCCGATTTCTCCGGCGCGACCGCGAAAGCGTTGGAGCCTGCATATTCGGCATCCTCACCCATCGGCAGAGGCCGGGCGTCGGCGGTCTTGTCGGCTTCCTGCGCAGCCTCATCCATGATCCGGGGCGCGTCGTCGATGGCCGAGGCCCCGCTCAGCGAAGGGCCGTATTCTGGCGGCAGCGGATCGCCCGCCACCAGCGGGCCGAGATAGCGGTCGAGCCCGAAGAAGAACGGCTGGCGCAGTGCGAAGCCTGCGGCAATGTCGATCCCGTCGACCGGGAACATGTTGCCCAGCTTCACTTCGTCCGGGTGGTCTTCCGCGTAATCGTTGAGGCCGACCGCATAGGCATCCAGCAGAGCGCGCGTATCCGTGGGCAGCTTAGGCCACTCGCGCTCCGCCGTCTCGCGTGCGCCCAAGAGGTGGTAGGCATAGTCGATCGCCGCGCCTTCCTGCCCCGCAATCGCGCCGAAGCGCCCGCGACTCATCGCGACGACATCCTGCAAGGTGATGAAATCGTCCTCGGCATGCGCGATCGCGACGCCGTAGGCGACGTCCGCATCACTCTTGCCGTAGACATGGGGCACGCCGAACTCGTCGCGCACGATCTGCGCGGTGTAGGTCCGGTCGCCTTCGGGGGCGACGCCGTCGCGGGCGAAGAACGGCTCCCACGTCATCAGACCGATCGCCAAGATCAGCACGATCGCGAGCAGGGCGAGGCCGAGGCCCCCCAGTACCTTCTTCATCCCGAATCCCATCTTCTTTTATAATTACTTGCTGCGGGACATGCGCGATTTCGATTGCATGTGGCAACCCTTCGCACCGGGCCGTGCGACCTGTGTCGTTCGTCCCGCTCCGATACGCAGAGGTCGATCGACCATGCAAAAATTTGCAAGAGACCCTTACGTGGCCGGATGGCAACACTATTTCAGAGCGGCACGGAACAAGGGGACCGCACATGAACCTCGAAAACTTTACCGACCGCGCGAAAGGCTTTCTCCAGTCCGCGCAGACCACCGCCATCCGCCTGAACCATCAGCGCATCACCCCGCTCCACATCCTCAAGGTGCTGCTCGATGACAGCGAGGGGATGGCTGCAGGCCTGGTCCAGCGCGCGGGCGGCGATCCGGTGAAGGCCGAACAGCGCGTCGACGACGAACTCGGCCGCATTCCAGCGGTCAGCGGCAGTGGCGCGCAGGCGAGCCCGGGACTCGATAATGATGCGGTGCGGGTGCTCGATTCCGCGCAGCAGATCGCGGAAAAGTCCGGTGACAGCTTCGTGACCGTGGAGCGGCTGCTGGTCGCCCTTGCGCTCGCTTCCAACAGCAAGACGGGCAGCGTACTGGCGGATTCGGGCGTCGATGCCAAGGCGCTCGAACGCGCGATTGCTGACCTGCGCGGCGGGCGTACGGCGGACAGCGCCAATGCCGAACAGGCCTACGACGCGATGCAGAAATACGCCCGCGACCTGACTCAGGCGGCGCGCGACGGCAAGCTCGATCCCGTTATCGGTCGCGACGAGGAAATCCGCCGCACCGTCCAGATCCTTGCCCGACGGACCAAGAACAACCCCGCGCTGATCGGCGAACCCGGCACCGGCAAGACCGCCATCGCTGAAGGCCTCGCGCTGCGCATCGCCAATGGCGATGTGCCCGACAGCCTCAAGGACCGTACTCTGATGTCTCTCGACATGGGGTCGCTGATCGCGGGCGCGAAATATCGCGGCGAGTTCGAGGAGCGGCTGAAGGCCGTGCTCGACGAAGTGAAGGGCTCCGACGGGCAGATCATCCTGTTCATCGACGAGATGCACACGCTGATCGGGGCCGGGGCCTCGGAAGGCAGCATGGATGCCTCGAACCTGCTCAAGCCTGCGCTTTCGCGCGGCGAGTTGCACTGCATCGGCGCGACCACGCTCGACGAATACCAGAAATACGTCGAGAAGGACCCGGCGCTGCAACGCCGTTTCCAGCCGGTCTATATCGAGGAACCCAGCGTCGAGGATACGATCAGCATCCTGCGCGGGATCAAGGACAAGTACGAGCTGCATCATGGTGTGCGCATCACCGACGGCGCGATTGTCGCTGCCGCGCAGCTTTCCAACCGTTACATCCAGAACCGCTTCCTGCCCGACAAGGCGATCGACCTGATGGACGAAGCGGCGAGCCGCATCCGGATGGAAGTGGAGAGCAAGCCCGAAGAGATCGAAGGTCTCGACCGGCGGATCATCCAGCTCAAGATCGAGGAGCAGGCGCTCGCCAAGGAAACCGACGATGCCAGCAGGGAGCGGCTGGAAAACCTGCGCGAAGACCTCGCCAATCTGGAACAGCGCTCGTCCGAACTGACCACTCGCTGGCAGGGTGAGCGCGACAAGATCCATGCGGAAGCGCGGATCAAGGAAGATCTCGATCAGGCGCGCCTGGAGCTGGAACAGGCACAGCGTGCCGGTGATCTCGGCAAGGCGGGGGAACTGCAATACGGGCGCATCCCCGAGCTGGAAAACAAGCTCAAGGAAGCCGAAGGTCACACCGCAAATGCGATGCTGCGCGAGGAAGTGACCGATGAGGATATTGCGGGCGTGGTGGCGCGCTGGACCGGCATCCCGGTCGACCGGATGCTCGAAGGCGAGCGCGAGAAGCTGCTCAAGATGGAAGAGATGCTCGGCAAGCGCGTGATCGGGCAGGCCGCCGCGGTCGAGGCGGTGTCCAAGGCCGTGCGCCGCGCTCGCGCGGGGTTGAAGGACCCGGGCCGTCCGCTCGGCAGCTTCCTGTTCCTCGGCCCCACGGGCGTGGGCAAGACCGAGCTGACCAAGACGCTGGCCCAGTTCCTGTTCGACGACGACAATGCGATGGTCCGCATCGACATGAGCGAATTCATGGAGAAGCACGCGGTCGCACGGCTGATCGGCGCGCCTCCGGGGTATGTCGGCTATGAAGAAGGCGGCGTGCTGACCGAAAGCGTGCGGCGCAGGCCCTATCAGGTGGTGCTGTTCGACGAGGTAGAGAAGGCGCACAGCGACGTGTTCAACGTGCTGCTGCAGGTGCTCGACGATGGTCGCCTGACCGATGGGCAGGGCAGGGTGGTGGACTTCTCCAACACGCTGATCATCCTGACGTCGAACCTCGGCAGCCAGTACCTTTCGAACATGACCGACGATCAGGAGGTCAGCGACGTCGAGCCGCAGGTGATGGATGTGGTGCGCGGGCATTTCCGCCCCGAATTTCTCAACCGGCTGGACGAGATCATTCTGTTCCACCGCCTGAGCCAGGCGGACATGGCGCCGATCGTCGAATTGCAGGTCGCGCGCGTGCAAAAGCTGCTCGCCGACCGCAAAATCGAGCTGGACCTGACCGATGCGGCCAAGCGCTGGCTGGGCAGGGTCGGCTACGATCCGGTCTATGGCGCCCGCCCGCTCAAGCGTGCTGTGCAGCGCTACGTGCAGGATCCGCTGGCCGAGCGCCTGCTGCAGGGCGAAGTGCCCGACGGCAGCACGGTGAAGATCGACGAGGGCGACGGCCAGCTGTCGATCACGGTGACCTGAGCGCCGGGCGAAAGCCACCTCGGGTGAGGCATCGTCGCTAAGCAAGCGGCGCGATCAATCTGACCGACCCGCCAATAGTGCTTCCTCTCGCCGGACACTGAGTCCGGCGGGGGCGCGGCGCTGCGCCAAAAGCACGATTTAGCTTTGAACTGCGGGCCATACATGGCTGCGCGGTCGGCGCTCCATGAACGCCCCACCGGAACACACATGCGCGCCGGCTTCTCGCGGCGGCAATGGCTTTGTCCTTACGCTGGCCGTGCAGGCGCGTCGGGAGAGTGCTCTTCCTAGCAACGTCACCCACGGTGCTGCAGTGCCGCGGGGCGGGGGGGTGGTCGCTGGTATCGGCTTGGAAAATGGCGGTTGTGCGCCGTGTATTCCGCCGACGCAGGGCAACCGCCGCTCTTCCAGCCGGACGACAAAACCGGGCAACAAAAAAGGCCCCGGTTTCCCGGGGCCTTTCCTGATTGGCTTGGTATCGCGCTTAGAAGTCGGCGCGGATACCGGCGTAGTAGTAACGACCGAACGTGTCGTACGGATCGCCACCAGCGGTACCGAGCTGGCCGAACGGCGGCTTCTCGTCGAGCAGATTGTCGACGCCGACGTAGAAGCTGAACGCATCATCCACATCCCAGTCGATCCGGGCATTGTGGTAGACCTTCTTCGGGAAGGTCGGGTCAGCGTACTGGTCAACGTTGGCAGGGTCGAGCGTGGCGATTTCGCCCGGGGTACAGGTACCGCCCGTGTAGCCGGTCGAGCCCGAAGCGGGGCAGCGGCCGATGTACGGGAAGGCACTTTCGTATGCACCCTTCGTCATCTCGTCGAGGAAGCGCATCGTCCAGGTGAACTCAACATCGCCGATGTCGTAGCTCGCGCTGAACGAAGCTGCCCATTCCGGATCGCCCAGTTCGCCGCGGATGCGGTTGGGAACTTCGCCATCGTCGGGATTCTCGAAGAAGTCGAGCTTCAGAAGATGGGTTGCGATCGCACGAACCCGCAGGCGGTGATCGTTTTCGAACGTGTAGTTGTACTGCAGGTCGAAATCGATGCCTTCGGTCTTGCGCGAAGCGAAGTTGATCCCGCTCGACAGCAGCGCCGGGTCGCCGAAGAGACCGGTCGTGGGATCACGCGAAATCGACACACAGTACGGGTTATCGATCCCGTTCGCGTCGTTGTAGCAGTTGTTCAGGATCGTCTGAGCACCCAACGTCGCGATCTGATCTTCGATCTCGATGTTGTAGTAGTCGACCGTGAAGCTCAGGCCCGGCACGAAGCGCGGCTGAAGCACCACACCGAGGGTGAGCGACTTGCCCTTTTCCTCGATCAGGTTCGGGTTGCCGCCCGACGTGAAGGCAGTCGACGCCGACCGAGCCGTACAGTTCACGAACGGATCGCCGATGTCCAGCAGGCTGGGATCGACAATGCCGGCGCAGGCTGCTGCGATTGCCGGGGTGATCGTCGCGGGTACGCCCGCGGCGGCACAGTTGGCAGCACGGTTCGGGTTGTTGGTGATGTTCTGCGCATCGCAGGGGTCCGCCAGGAAGGCGAAGTTCTGGGAAGCGGGCGAGAACAGGTCGCTCTGGGTCGGAGCACGCACCGAGGTAGCGTAAGCCGCACGGAACCGGATGTCCGGGATCGGGGCGTAGATACCATTGATGTTGTAGGCCCAGACGGTGCCCGTGGCGGTGTTGTAGTCCGACACGCGCGCCGCACCCGAAATCGTCAGCTCATCCGCGAACGGAAGGTCTGCGAGCAGCGGGATCGAGACTTCGGCGAACCCTTCCAGAACTTCGAGCTTCGGAGGGTTGAAGGTCGGGATCTGGTTGAGGAAGGTACCACCCGCCTGCACCAGTTCGTCGAACGCGCTGAACGCGGTTTCCGTGCGATATTCGCCGCCGATTGCGAAGGCGATCGGGCCGCCCGGCAGTTCGAACAGCTGCGACAAGTCGCCCGCGACGCTCGCCAGAACGTCGAACTGTTCGGCCTTTTCGTCGCGGGTCGTCGTGGTGTTCACGAAGTTCAGCGCAGCCTGGCTAGGTGCACCGAAGCCGAACACGTTGATCGGCACACAGTCCGGACGCGTCACGGTCACCTGGTTCACGCGGCAGACGATCTCGCCCTGAGCGTTGCGAGCAGCGTCGAGCGCCAGCAGGAAGCCGTCTTCGTTGCCGTTGAGGTCAAACAGCTTGAGGTTGTTGAGCGATTCGAGGTGCGATTCGAAACGGCCATAGTTGACCGAGACTTCGTACTGCCAGTCATCGTTGAAGGTGCCTTCGACACCGGCGACGACGCGGTAGGTGTCACGGCTCTGGAATTCGCCACGACCACCGAAGTCGACGTTGAAGCGCCCGATGGTGAAGGGGGTGGCGTCACGGGTCGCGTTACAGAAACCGATCCCGGCCAGCGTGTTGAACGCCTGATCGGTCAGGAAGGGGTTGTCGCAGCGCAAGTTGGAACCACCGCCGAAGAAGCCCGGGATGGAACCCTGGAAGAAGCTCGGCTGGCCTTCCTGAACTGCGTCGACATGGGCGTACTTGGCTTCGACGAAGGGCTGGAAGCCTTCGCTGAACTCGTAACGGGCCAGCAGGTTGACCGTGTAGCGTTCGAGACCAGCAGCAAGCTGACCGGTGTTGCGCAGGGTCGAGCCCGCGCCGCCGATCACGTTGCTGGTGTACGAACCCAGCGGGTCACGCGGACGCGAACGGATGATCGACCCGTCCGGCTGGAACACGAGGATGCTGCGATCGCCGTACGCGCCGAGGAAGCCGCCATCGGAGATGTTGTTGTTGACCACGCCGCACAGCGGAGCGGTGTCGATGATGCCGTCGGTGCCGTCGGTCTCGCCGCCGGTCGGCTCGACCGTGTTGTACTGGCAACGGCCGCTGTACGCGCCGGTCAGTTCGTCGCGGTCGTTGAAGTAGAGCGGATCGGCGTTCGCGTATTCCGCAGCGATTGCGATGTTACCGCGACCGTCAGCGAAGTTGGTGCCCCACACGCCGGCGATGAACTGGGTAGCGCGATCGCCGCGCTCCGAGATGCCCGCCTGGCCGCGCAGCGACAGACCGTCGTAGTCGCGCTTGAGAACGAAGTTGACCACACCGGCAACCGCGTCCGAACCGTAAATTGCGGAATTACCGCCGGTTACGACGTCGACCCGCTCGAGCAGGTCGGTCGGGATGGTGTTCACGTCGACCAGGTAGTCGCCGGGCAGGGCCGTGATGTGGCGACGACCGTTAACCAGAACCAGCGTACGGCTGGTGCCCAGACCGCGAAGGTCGAGCAGGTTGAGGCCTGCGGTACCGATAAAGCGGGTCGAGTTGCCCTGGCTGAAGGTGGTGCGTAGCGACGGAAGGTCGTTCAGCGCGTCACCGAGCGAGATATCGCCCTGATCGGTCAGTTCACCGGCGGTGACCGAGGTCAGCGGAACCGGCGAGGAGATGCTGGGACGCGCAATGCGCGAGCCGGTGACGACGATCATGCCGCCGGCCGGAGCCGCCGTGCCGTCTTCGGCCGTGTCGCACACGCCATTATCATTCACATCGACGCAGTCGGCATCGCCGGCGCTATCATCCTGCGCGAAGGCAGGCGCGCCGAAAGCAAGAGCCGCAACGCCGGCGGTCGCAAACAGCGCCCCGCGACAACGTGCGACGGTGGAGTAACTGGTTTTCATCTGATCTTTCCCCCAAGAAAGAGCCGGCTGCGACCCGGCGAAATGAGTTGCGCAAATTTCCAAAAGCAGGTGGCCCCGTTTTTGTGACTTTCGGCCATGCTGAAGGGCGTGCTCTGGCGCAATCGAAAAGCTTGGCAGCGACTGGCTTTGTTGCACCATGTTGCACTTTCGCAACATCCGCAAGTCGGCTCGGTGACACGCCTTGCGCAAGCGGGGCGAGCCGGCGCTTTTCGTCCGCTGGATCGCCGGTAAAGGCGCGCGGACCGGGTGCCTATTCGATCCGCACGCCCTTGACCCCGAGCTGTCCGTTCACGCGGATGAAGAAGGAGCCCATCGCGGCGCGCTTGAACACTACGGCCTGGCCGCTCTTGGGTGGATTGAAGCGCATCGGCGGGTTGGAAATCTGCCACACCGAGCCTTCCTCGGTGGTGAGCAGATAGCCGCTGCGACCATAGGGGGCGACGCGGGTGATGGTCGTCTCCATCAGGTCCATGTCCTCGTTGTCGTCGCTGCCGAACAGGCCCTTGGGGATCGTGAAGCCGAACAGCTTGCGCTTCGTCTGGCGGACTTCCTCCCGGTCGACCAGGCGCACCTCTCCTTCCTCGCTCGCGGCGACCACCGCGCCCACTTCGCGGTCGTAGCAGGCGAGACGGGCCTCCGGCGCCTCGATCGCGCGGCATGTAGCAAGCCGGTCGAGATAGCCGGGCGAATCATCCTGCGCGAGCGCCGGAGAGGACAGGCCGGCCAGCGCAAGCGCGAGGGTGGCCGCGGGAAGGGAAATTTTCGATCCGGTCATGGGTCTTCGAAGGCCTCTTCATGTCGCGTTCTGGCCGCTTGTTAGCATGGCGTGTCGCCTGCGAAACTGTCACCGAAAAGTCACAGGAGCATGCTCTCCGGGCGGGTTGCAACGCGGTCCTTATTGAAAGCGGGCCGTCCGGTGACCTAGAGCGGGCCTATCGGAAACAAGCTCCGAGAAATTTGTGCGCCGAGCGGCGCCTTCCTACGAAGGGGACTTCAATGACCAACCGTTTGAACAAGGCAGCCTTGCTTGCCGGGACCGTGATGGCCGGCGCGATGTTCGCCACGCCCGTCATGGCGCAGGGTACTCCGGACGAGCCCGCGCTCGAAACTGGTGCGTCCGATCGCGATGGCGAGCTGATCGTCGTCACCGGTTCGCGCATTGCGCGTCGCGACCTCGAAACTGCGGCTCCGGTTGCGGTGGTGAACTCGGAAGAGTTCGAACTTTCGGGTTCGGTCAACGTCGAGAGCGTGATCAACACCCTGCCGCAGGTCGTGCCGGGCACGACCTCTTTCTCGAACAACCCGGGCGATGGTACGGCAACGCTGAACCTTCGCGGTCTCGGCGCAGCCCGCACGCTGGTGCTGGTCAACGGCCGTCGCTGGATGTTCTACAACACCGACCAGGTCGTCGACCTCAACACCATTCCGCAGTTCCTGCTTGAATCGGTCGACGTTGTGACCGGTGGTGCTTCGGCCGTTTACGGTTCGGACGCGATCGCCGGGGTCGTCAACTTCCGCCTGAAGGATGTTCAGGGCGTCGAAGTCGGTGGTCAGTACGCGATGACAGAACGTGGCGATGGCGTGCGTTACGAAGTCCACGGTGCGATCGGCAGTGAATTCGCCGATGGCCGCGGTAACGCGACGGTCTATGCCGAATATTACAACCGCGACTCGATCTTCCAGGGCGACCGCGCGTTCTCGAACTTCGCGCTCGGCGGTGAAACCGACGGCGGCGACCTGCAGCAGTTCGGCTCCTCGACCCTGCCCAACGGTGTGCTCCGCTATCTCGGCGGCGCGCAGGGCAATACCGGCCTTCCCGCCGGCACCGAGTTCGGCCCGGCCGGCGCAAGCGGCTTCGGCACCGGCGTCGTCTTCGACCAGCCGCGTGACTTCCGTCAGCGCGCAGGCGATCTCTACAACTACGCTCCGGTCAACTATCTGCAGCTGCCGCAGGAACGTTACCTGCTCGGCGGTTATGCCGATTACGAGCTGGGCGGCGGTCACCGCGCCTATGCCGAAGTTTCCTACGTCAACAACCAGGTCCAGGCCGCGCTGGCCGCGACCCCGGTGACCGGCAACTTCAACGTCGATCTCGCAACCGTGCAGCCGTTCCTCGTGGCCGGCGACTTTGCACAGCTGCAGGCGATCGACGCGGCGGAATCCGCGCAGAACGCGACCGACGGCGTGGCCGACGATCCGGGCGTGGTGAACCTCTACATTCAGCGTCGTGTCGTCGAAAGCGGCCTGCGTCAGAACCTCGACGAGCGTAACTCCTTCCGTCTTCTCGGCGGGATCACCGGCCCGATTGGCGATTACCTGAACTACGACGCGTACTACATGTACTCGCGTACCCGGAACGCCAACATCCAGCAGGGCAACATTTCGCGCTCGCTGTTCCAGGCCGGCCTCGACGGCACGGGCACGCCGATCAACATCTTCGGCCCGAACACGCTTACCCCCGAGCAGGTCGACGCGATCACCATCCAGGCCCAGAACGGCGATATTTCGTCGCTCCAGGTCGCGACCGCAGTGATCTCGGGTACCTTCGGCGACTTCGCCATCACCGAAGCATCCGACCCGGTCGGCTTCGCGTTCGGCGGCGAATACCGCAAGGTTGCGGCGCAGTTCATTCCGGATACCGCACTCGCTTCGGGTGACGTCATCGGCTTCAACGCCGGTGAACCGACCCAGGGTGACTACGATGTCCGCGAACTGTTCGCCGAAATTGCGATCCCGGTCCGCTTTGGTACCGCTTCGCTCGATATCTCGGGTGCGGCTCGCTACTCCGACTATTCGAGCGGCACGATCGGTGGCGTTTGGACCTATGCCGGCGGCGTCGAATTCGCGCCGATCCCGGACATCAAGCTGCGTGCGCAGTACCAGCGTGCGGTTCGCGCCCCCAACGTGGGTGAACTGTTCGGCGGTCTGGCGATCGGCTTCCCCGGTGCCACCGACCCCTGTGCGGTTGCCGGTGCGCAGAACGATGCCACGCTCAACGCGCTGTGCATCGCGACCGGTGTCGCTCCGGGTAGCGTTGGTGATCCCAACATCCGTCCCGATACCCAGGTCCCTTCGACCTTCGGTGGCAACCCGAACCTTGGCGAAGAAACCTCGGACAGCTACACCTTCGGTGTCGTTCTGCAGCCGCGGTTCATCCCCGGTCTGTCGATCACGGCTGACTACTTCAACTTCAAGATTGAAGACGCGATCAGCACCTTCGGTGGCGGGCTGAACAGCACGTTGAACCTGTGCTATAATGTGGTTCAGGACATCAACAGCCCGTTCTGTCAGATCATTGTCGGCACCCGTCAGGGCAATGGCGCGATCACCACGGCAAACCCGCCGCTGCTGAGCCAGGCCAATGTCGCGAAGCTCGAAGTTTCGGGCATCGACTTCCAGGTGTCCTACGGAACGAGCGTTCCGTTCTCGCTCTTCACCGATACCGGCGAACAGCGTTTGCAGCTCTCCTTCCTCGGCACCTGGACCGAAAAGAACGATCTGTACCCGGTGCAGGGCTTCGACACCGTCAACGAATGTGCAGGCCGTTTCGGCGCGACCTGTGGCGAACCGACGCCTGAGTTCAAGTGGACCAGCCGTGCATCGTTCATCGATGGCCCGGTCACCACTTCGGTCCGCTGGCGTCACGTCGGTTCGGTTACCGATGACGATGATGGTCTGGACTACACGCAGTTCAACGGCATCGAGAAGATCGACGCCTACGACCTGATGGACCTGACGTTCTCCTATGCGGCGAGCGAAGCGCTGACCCTTAGCGTGGGTGTGAACAACCTGTTCGACACTCTCCCGGGCGTGCCGCAGTTCGACGCGAACGGTGTCGTCACCAACCGTCCGAACAGCCTCCTGCTTGGCGACAACCAGGAACAGGCGAACACCTACCCGAGCACCTACGACGTGCTTGGCCGCGACTTCTTCGTCAGTGCGCTGATCAAGTTCTAGTCGCGCGCGGCGCAAGCTGTGAAAAAAGGCGGCGGGCTCTTCGGAGCCCGCCGGTTTTTTTGTGATCATCGGTGA
>CAXAXQ010000004.1:0-168033 GCA_963972905.1 uncultured Erythrobacteraceae bacterium | reverse complement strand
GCACAGCGGCGCATCGCTGCGGCGGATATGGTCCCACAGGCCGACGCTCTTGTCGCGCAGGCCATGCGCCAGCAGATCGTCCTGCGACCAGCCACCGAGCGGTGAGACCAGCACATTGGCGAGCATCAGGTCGTCGCGCGGCTGCGCGGCAAAGCGCAGCGCGGCGAGCAGATCCTTCACCGCCAGCGGAGCGCCCAGCCGCAGCCGGTCGACGCCTGCCACCGGCACGCCTGCTGCATGGAGCCGCGCAACGATCAGCCCGGCGAGTGCGCGGCGCTTGCGCACCAGGATCATAATGTCGCCCGCGCTGGCCCGGCGGTTTCTGCCCTTGGTCAGCGGATGGCCATCTTCCAGCCACGCCTTGACCTGCGCCGCGATCCGGTCTGCCAAGCGCCGCTCGGGCGCGGGCAGCCAGGTTTCCGCGCCGTCTTCCTCTACCGCTTCGGGGTCGTCGCTATCCTCAGCCCTGATCGGCGCCCACAGGGTTACCCGCCCGGGGCGGTCTTCGCCGGTATGCTGCACCTCCTCGCCCGGCATCCCCATCGCTTCGGTGCCGACATGCGCCACCGCGCGATCGACGAAATCGAGGATCACCTGCGAGGATCGGAAATTGCGCTCCAGCCCCAACCGGGCCAGTGGCGCCAGCGGAACCAGCGGAGCCTCGCGCGTTTCATGCGCGAGCGCTTCGGCATTGGCGATCGCGCTGTTGATCCGCGCGTCGTATTCGGCGCGCTTGTCCACGAACAGGCGCGGTTCGGTGCCCTGGAAGCCGAAGATCGCCTGCTTGTAATCGCCAACCACGAAGATCGTGCGCAGCCGTGCGCCCGCCGCGCCCAGCCCGTCGAAGAAATCCTGCGTCAGCGCATCGATGATCGCCCACTGGCTCTCATTGGTATCCTGCGCCTCGTCGACGAGGATGTGATCGAACGCACGGTCGAGCTTGTAGCCGATCCACTGCGCCATCTCGGAGTTACCCAGCAGCTTTGCGGCGCGCGCGATCTGGTCGTCGAAATCGACCAGCCCGCGCACCCGCTTCGCCTCGTCCCACCGCAACGCGAAACGCCGCCCGAGTTCGAGCGCGGGGGTCAGATATTCCGCCAGCGCAAGCAGCGCGAATTTGTCGCGGATCGCATCGAGATTGGCGCGCACCGCCTCGACATGGCCTTCATAGGCAGGATCGCGCTTGGCGATGTTGGTCAGGTTCTTGGGCTTGGAGCCATCCGCGACCAGCAGGCTGCCATTGAAGCAGGCGAGCGTCGCAAGGCGCTGATCCGGGTCTGCGGCCAGCCAGGCAGAGATCGGCTCTGCCGCGTCGCGCCCGCTCTTGGTGTTCCAGTCCTGCAATGTCGCGAGGCAGGCGCGCAGAGACCCGCAATCGAAGGCCTCTTCGGTGCATTCGCGCACTAGATCGGCCTCGGTAAAATCGCTTCGCAGGCCGAGCAATTGCATCACCTGCGGGCGCATCGGGCTCTGCCACCCTTGCGGCCCTTCCCACAGCTCGCGCGCCTTGGCGCAGGCCATCAGCCATTGCTTGACCCCATCGGGGCCGAGCCTGAGCGAGAGCATCGCGAGCGCGCTGTTATCCGCCTCGTCCGCATTCGTGACCAGATCGGTCAGCACTGCGCGGGCGAGCAGTTCGCGGGTGCGATCGTCCATCGCGACCGTGCCCGGCTCCAACCCCGCCTCTTCGGGAAATGCGGCGAGCAGATATTGCGCGAAAGCGTGGATCGTATCGATGCGCAGGCCGCCGCCCGGGCAATCGAGCACGCGGGTGAACAGCGTGCGCGCATGGGCCAGCGTGGCGGGATCGACCTTCGCCCCGATGGCCCGCAAATGCTTGGCCAGCAGGGTTTCTTCCATCCGCACCCAGCGTGCCAGCGTCTCGTTCACGCGGGTCGCCATCTCCGCCGCGCCCGCCTTGGTGAAGGTGAGGCACAGGATCGATCCCGGCTCCACGCCGGGCTGCAACAGGAGGCGCAGCACGCGGGCGGACAGGACCTGCGTCTTGCCGGTGCCCGCGCTGGCGGAAAGCCAAACGGAATGGCCCGGGTCTGCCGCGTGGCCCTGTTCCGGCAGAAGCGAGTGGATATTGTCGCTCATCGCCCGGCCCCCTGCTCGCTCTCGCGGCCCAGCCATTCCTCCAGCCGCATCAGCTGATCGTAGGTGGCGTAAAGCTTGAGATCGGGGTTGGGCCGCGCCGTGAAAGGCGCATCACCCAGGATCCACTTGGCGATGGCTTCTTCGAGAAAGTCGCGGGTCTTGGGCAGGAATTCATCCGGCTCCATCCCGCTGCGCGCATTGCCGATCTTGAGCGGCGTGGTGACATAGCCAAAGCCCGTATCCGACTTCGCATCGCGCCCGAGAGACCAGTATTCGAAGCGCGTCGGCACGCCCTCGATCCCGCGATCGGCATAGGCGCCCTCCTCCACCAGCAGGCCGAGCGTGCCGAGTTGCAGCGCAAAACCTTCCTCGACCATTTTCTTGGATGGCGGGCCCCCGGTCTTGTAATCGACGATGGCGTAACTGCCGTCGGCCAGCCGGTCGATCCGGTCGGCGGTGCCGGTGATCTCAATCCCGGAGAACAGATGCTTGCCCTTCTGCTCGACCGCGACGATCTGGCGATCGGGATCGGCACCGACCTGATTCTCGATCCATTCGAGCGCGGCCATCAGGCGCGGCTCCCACAAAGCGCGGGTCAGCGGGTGCGCGTCCATCGCGCCCAGATGCTTGGTAGCCAGATCGACCAGCGCCCCGCCCTGCTTGTGCCATTCCTCCAGAATCGCATGGGCGAGCGTGCCCTGCCAAGCGGGGCTGGGCTCTGCGTCGAGCGGATCGCGCTCCTTCAGCCGCAGAATCGCATTGGCATAGAACTGGTACGGGTCCGAGCGGAGGCGGTCGAGCGCGGTCGCGCTGATCGTCACCCGGCGCACTTCGGCCGGCGGGCACGGCTGCGGCACCCGATAGAGCGGCGCAGGCTCGGCATCGCGCAAAGCGTCGACCAGCGCGGGCAGCTCGTCTTCCTCATGTCGCTTCGCCAGATCGCCCAGCAAGGCCTTGATCCGCAGGAAGAAACGCGAAGGGATTGCAGGCCCATCGGCATCGCGCGCTGCCCGGGTGAGCAGAACTTGCGGCGCGCCCAGCGCACCTGCCAGATCATGCGCGGCGAGCCCGATACGGAACTCACCACCCGGCACGCCCAGCGCACGCAACACTGGCGGCGCGAGCAGCGGATCGGGCGAAGCACCACCCGGCCAGGTTCCTTCGTTGAGCCCGGCGCAGACGATCAGGTCGGCCCGCGCCATCCGGCTTTCGAGCAGGCCGTAAACCGCCACGCGCGGGTGTCCGCCATAGGCAGGCCGCACCGCGATGCGCTCCATCGCGTCGGTCAAAACATCGTGCAGATCGCGCGGGTCGAGCATGGTGCCCGCCGCGCTCGCCTGCTGGCGCAGATCGTCGACGAACCCGCCCAGCGCGCGGCCATCCTCGCGCCCCCACACCGCCTCGCCGCAGAAGTCTTCCAGCACCTGCGCCAGAGTGCCGAGCAGTTCCGCGAGCGGCGAGTTTTCGTCTCGCTCCATCAGCGGAGCGAGCCTGTCCGCAACCGCGCCCCACCACGCGTCGACATCGGCCTTCGCAGCGATGGCGCACAAGGGTGCGAGGCCGGGCGCGGGACGCGGGCCGCGCAGCCGGTCCTCGAACCGGCGCAGCGCATCGAGCCAGTCGGCACGGGCGCGATCGGGATCCTCCGCCCCCGCGACCCCGACGAAGGGATGGCCGAGGAACGCGACCAGCGGCACCGGCGCGGCCCGTTCGGCAATCACCTGCGCCAGCAGCAGCAGCGCGCGGCCCGCAGCGGTATCGCACAGCGGGGCGCCCGCCGAATCGTCGGCCTGAATATCCCAGCGGCGCAGATGGTGGACGATCCGCCGGGCGAGCGAGCGATCGGGCGTGACCACCGCCACGCGCTTGTACGGCTCTTCCAGCTTGCGACGCACCGCCAGCGCGACAGCCTGCGCCTCTTCCTCTGGATTGCCCGTTTCAAGTAGTTGCACCGCTGCCAGCCGCCGCTTTTCGGACGGCAGCTCGACCCAGCCCTTGCTCGCCTGCGGAGGCAGGAACAGCGCGCTGACCGCGTGGGTCCGGTCGGGGTTCGCCGCGGTCAGGCCGCGCCGGTGCCATTGCCGCACCTCTCCTCGATTGACGCCCATGCGGCCCAGCAGCAGCTTGAGGTGATATTGCGGGTGGGTCGGCGCATCATGACGCCCCAGTCGCTCGCCATCGGCCTCATCCGACTGGCCCGCGCGGCCAAGCTCGTCCCACGCCGCGTCGGACAGCGAGAGGTCGAGGTCGGGCAGGATCACCGCACCCTTAGGCAGTTCGCTCACCACGCGCAGCAGCCGCGCGAGCGCGGGCGCGGCGCTGGTGACGCCTGCTGCGACGATCGGCGTGGCGGGCGGCTGCGCGCGCCAGCTTTTCGCGGCGTGGGCGAACAGCTGGTTGCGCCGCGTGGCAGAGTCGACGCGGCCCATCGCCTGCAATTCGATCAGCCAGCGCGCCTGCACCCTGGCAAAGCGCCGCAGGCTGTCCTGCCAGTGCCCGGCGACCGAGCCGACCACGTCGAGCACCCGGTCCCCCAGCAAATCCTCGGGCGCAATCTCTTCCACCAGCAGGCGGTCCATCGTCTCGGCGATCATCCGCGCCTGGCGGTACAGCGGAGGGCCCTGAATAGAGTTGGGCAGAGCATCCATGCCCATCTCCTCAGCCAGCAGCGCAGCAAGCCTCAGCCAGCGAAAGGTCGGATCGACCGCCGGCGGAATCTCGTCCGCACCCAGCGGGTCGAGCAGCGGGCCGAGCGCTTCGTCGAGCGTGAGGTCGCCAATGGTGACCATCCGCGGCAGCAGCAGGCCGGCGCCGCCTTCCTCGCCCATATGGCGCACGAAGGCTTCGCTCACCGTGCGGATCGCGCGCCCGCTGGGCAGCAGCAGCGTCAGCCGCGCGAGGCCCAGGCCGTCTTCGGAATATCGCGGGACCAGCCCCGCTACCAGCGCATCTGCAAACCCGCGATGGGCCGCGATCGAATAGACTTGCGGTCGCGTAGCATCAGCCACGCGAAAGCGCCTCCTCGGTCGGGCGGATCGCCTGCGGCGTGCCGACTTCGAACCACTCGCCGGTAAAGGGCAGGCCGAACAGTCGCCTTTCCTCGATCGCGCGGTTCCACAGGATATTGGTCGAAAACTTGCCCTCGGGCGCATCGCGCAGCAGGCGGTGCGATACCAGCTGGATGCCGGTATAGATGAAGGGCGCGATCCGGCCCGGCTGGCGGCGCGAGACCTTGCCCGCCGCATCGAGATGGAAATCGCCCGGCCCGTCGAAATTGGCCGCGCGCTTGTGCGGCACCACCATCACCAGCGCGTCCATCCGCTCCGCATCCCACAGCATCGACAGGTCGGCGAAGGCGTTGCGCGGCCCGTCGAGCCAGATGTTGTCCGAGTTGAGGCAGAAGAACGGATCGGGCAGCAGCCCCTGCGCCTTGATCATCCCGCCGCCGGTTTCCAGCAGCGCGTCCCGCTCGTCCGAAATGGTGACCTTGGGGCATTCGCGGCCGATCACATGCGCTTCCAGCGCGTCGGCCAGGTAATGGACATTGACCACCGCGCGCGAGACGCCGGCATCGGCAAGCCGGTCCAGCGCGTGGTCGATCAGCGGCTTGCCCGCCACGCGGACCATCGGCTTGGGCATGGTCGCGGTCAGCGGACGCATCCGCTTGCCCAGCCCTGCCGCCATCACCATCGCGGTGTCAGACGCGAGGCTGCTCATGCGTCGACCGCCCCGTTGCGCGCGCGCAGGTCCGCCGGGATGTTGGCATCGAACCACTGCGCCACCGGAGCTAGCGCGGAGTGCGTCAGATCGCGCTCCAGCGCCTCCCACACACGCGGGATGAGGCCGAGATAGCGCGGCTTGCCGTCGCGCTGGTTCAGCCGGGCGAAAATGCCGACGATCTTGGTGTTCCGCTGCGCGCCGAGCCGTGCGTAATCGGCATCGAACTCGTCGCTGCAATCGGCACATTCGCGATAGCGGGCGAGCATCCGCGCCTCCAGTTCGGGCGCCACATCGCGCCGCGCATCCTGCAACAGCGAGACGAGGTCATAGGCCGGGTGGCCGACCAGCGCGTCCTGAAAATCGATCACGCCCTGCTGGCCCGCCCCGCTATCGGGTGCGAGCAGCATGATGTTTTCCGCGTGATAATCGCGCAGCACGGTGACGCCGGGCTGCTGGTTCGCGGCCAGCGGGGCGAGCACTTCGCGCCAGGCCGCGTCGAACCCGTCGCCATCGACGTCCAGCCCCAGCGCCGGGCAATACCACTGCGTGAACAGCTGCGCCTCGCGCAGATAGGTTTCCTCGTCATAGGGCGGGAAAGGCCCGGCGGGCTTGCGGTGCAGATCGGCGAGCGTGTCGATCGCGGCGGCATAGGCCTCGTCCTCGGCGGCCGGATTCTCGTCCAGCCAGTCGCGCATCCGCGCATCGCCGAAATCCTCGATCAGCACCCAGCCATTGTCGAGATCCTCGGCATAGATCTGCGGCGCGCGGATCTGCTGGTCGAGCAGCCAGCGCCCGACATGCAGGAACTCGCGCGGCTCCTCCGGCGGGGGCGCGTGCATCAGCATTGCGCGCTTGCCCTCATGGTGGAGCCGGAAATAGCGGCGGAAGCTGGCATCGCCGGTCAGCGGTGCGATCTGCGCCCCGGCCCAGCCTGCCGCGCCGAGGAATTCGTGTATACCGTCTGGCAATGTGCTCATGGCACGCGCCCTAGCCAATCTGCCCCGCCTTCGACAATCGCCTTGCGACCATCTTGCCCATTTGCCCCGGCGAAAGACACGTCGATCGCGAGGCAGGCGGGCTCGTGCGCGAAACCGCCCGCCCGCTCTGGCCATTCGGCGAGCAGCACCGCGCCCTCGCGATAATCATCGAGGCCCAGTTCCTCGACTTCGGCTGGGTCTTCCAGCCGGTAGAAATCGGCATGGGCGACCGGGGGCTGCAGCGCATCGTACATCTCGATCAGGGTGAAGGTCGGCGACGGCACTTCGCCCGCGTGCCCTGCTGCGCGCAGGATCGCACGGGCAAGCGTGGTCTTGCCAGCACCCAGCGGACCGGACAGAGCAATCACGTCGCCGGGGCGCATCTTGGCGGCGATACGCGCGCCCAGCGCCTCCATCGCCTCAAGATCGGGTAGCTCGATCGCTGTCCGCGTCATGCCAGCGGCAGCCACAGGCTTACGCTGGTGCCGACCCGCTTTTCGGAAGTGATATCGAACCGACCGCCATGCGCCTCGACCAGCTGCTTGGCGAGCGGGAGGCCCAGCCCCTGTCTGCGGGTCGCGTCCGCCCCGCCCTCGCTCGCCGAGCGCATCCCGTCGAGCGCCAGCGCGAGTTCATTCTCGTCCATCCCGCGGCCATTATCGGAAATTACGATCCGAACCCCACCATTCTGCTTAGCCAGGTCCACCAGAATGCGCCCATTTTCTCCGCAGGCTTCGACCGCATTGTCGAGCAATTGTCCGATCGCGCGGCCCAGCTGGCGCGGATCCGCCTGCAGCTTGATCGCCTGGCTGCCCCGCAGGTCAAGCGTGATCGACTTCGCCTCGATCGCATTCTCGCGCGCCCGGGCCACGCCGGTGACGAAGGCCAGCAGCGACAATTCGCGCCGCGCGATGGGCAACAGCCCCGCCTCGCTCTGCGACAGGTCGAGCACGTTTTCGACCTGATCGGTCAGCCGCGCGACCGATTCGATGATCGCCGCGACATATTCCTTCGCGCCGTCGCTCAGCGGCCCGGCGACCTCGGCCTGCAACAGCTCGGCAAAGCCGCCGATCGAGGTCAGCGGCGTGCGGAATTCGTAGGACATGTTGGCGAGGAAGCGGGTCTTGACCTTGTCCGCCTGCTCCAGCGCTTCGGCCCGGTCGCGCAGCGCGGTTTCGGCCTGTTCGTTGGCGGTCACGTCGAGCGTGGTGAGCAACCCGTTGCCGTCGGGCAGCGGGATGCCAGCAAACTCGATCGTCCGCCCGTCGGCCAGCTGAAGCCGCCCGGCGCGCTCCTTGCGGTCGAGCGTGGCGGAACGGATCACCTCACCCACCCCCTTGGCCTGCTTGGGCCGGGCCAGATTGGGCTGGATCAGGCCGAGAAGAGCATCGACCGATGGGTGCTCGTCAAGCGCATCGGGTTCCAGCCCCCAGGTCTCGGGGAAACTGTGGTTCCACAATTGCAGCCGTCCGTCGGGCGCGAACACCGCGAGCGCTTCGAACAGGCTATCGAGCATGGCGGTGCGCGTGCGAAGCAGCGTGTCGCGGTTGGCGGCGAGCGTCAGCTGTTCGGTCCGATCTTCGAGGATCAGCGCCAGCCCGCCGTCGGGCATGGGCTGGCCGACCACGGCGAGATGCGTACCGTCGGACAGCGGCCAATCCTCTTCCCGTGTGTCGCCCGCCTCGAACCAGGCGATCCGATCCTTGCGCCAGCTGGGGAAGTCACGAACCTCGGGCAGCCGGCCTTCGTCGCGCGCATCGCTGAGCAGGCGTTCGAACGCGGTGCCGAGCCCGCTTGCGCCGGGACGCACGCCCAGCAGGCGCCGGAACGGCTGGTTCGCGAAGGTGAGCCGCCGCTGACCGTCGAACTGGGCCACCCCGACAGAGAGGCGATCGAGCATGGAACGCTGCGCTTCGCGATAGGCACGGTGTTCGCGGGCCTGATCTTCCTGTTCCTGAATATCGACCGCGTAACCGGCGACGCCCTCCTCGGCCAGCGGCAGGTCCGATACGCGAAAACGCCGTCGCAGCCCGTCGACATTGGTGACCGAGACGACCCGTTCGATCGGCGTGCTGCTTTCAGCCGCCTGTCGCGCGATTTCGGCGGGCAGCTCCCCGTCGACCGCCTCGACCAATTCGATCTGCTGGTCGATCACGCTTTGCGCGTCATCGGCACCCACAGCGGCGACATAGGCCTTGTTGACCAGTTGCAGCTCCATATCCGCATTGCGGAACCACATCGGCGTGGGCGCGGCCTCGATCAGGCCGACCAGCGCTGCGAAATCGGACCGTGCGCGCGCTGCTTCCTTGCGCATCCGGCCCAGTTCAAGCTCGCTCTCGCTGAAATCGAACACCCAGATCAGCGCCGCGCCCGCTGGCGACACCTGCGGATCGGCGAGGCTGCCGCGCAGTGCGAGGCTGCGCGATGAGCCCGGCAGCGTCACCGCCATGCGGAACGGCGCGGCGGATTTCTGTGCGAGCCTGACCTTCTGCGTCAGTTCGTCGAGCTGTTCGCGGCTGAGCCCGCGGTCGGGAAATTTGGCGAGTTCGCTGATGAACTGCGGCAGGGTGTCGAAGCCGAGCCAGTGGGCCAGCCGGTCGCTGCCTTCCAGCCGGCCGTCGCTGCGCACCACCAGTGCGGCGGCGGGCGCCTCGTCCAGCAGCCGCGCCATCCGCTTGGCATTGCGGCGCGCAGCCTCGGCCCCGCGCGAGCGCGAGGCGGCGGCGATCATCAGCCACGCCGCAGCAGCGGTCCACGCCGCCAGCAACAGGCCGAGCAGTGCCAGCGCGGTTGAGCCTAGGTCCATGAGAATCAGCTAGGCCCGGCAATGGTCGCTTGGCAACCACGCCGGGCCTGCAAGAGGGGCGAGTTTCCCCGCCCTTGGTTAAATCGCTGGCTTAGTAGCGATAATGCTCGGGCTTGAACGGCCCTTCCTTCGGCACGCCGATGTAGTCGGCCTGCTCTTTGCTCAGCTCGCTCAGCTGCACGTTGAGCTTGGCGAGGTGGAGCGCGGCGACCTCTTCGTCGAGGTGCTTGGGCAGAACGTGAACCGCGTTTTCGTATTGACCAGCCTTGGTGAACAGTTCGATCTGCGCGAGCACCTGGTTGGTGAAGCTGGCGCTCATCACGAAGCTGGGGTGGCCGGTCGCGTTGCCGAGGTTGAGCAGGCGGCCACGCGAGAGCAGCAGGATGCGCTTGCCATCGGGGAATTCGACCATGTCGACCTGCGGCTTGATCTCGGTCCACTTCATGTTTTCGAGCGCTTCGACCTGAATCTCGTTGTCGAAGTGGCCGATGTTCCCGACGATCGCCATGTCCTTCATGTCGCGCATGTGGTCGACAGTGATGACATCCTTGTTGCCCGTCGTGGTGACGAAGATGTCGGCGCGCTTGGTCGCATCTTCCATCGTCACGACTTCGAAGCCGTCCATCGCCGCCTGCAGCGCGCAGATCGGGTCGATTTCGGTGACCATGACGCGTGCGCCGGCCCCGGCGAGCGAGGCTGCCGAGCCCTTGCCGACATCGCCGTAGCCCGCGACGCAGGCGACCTTGCCGGCCATCATCACGTCGGTGCCGCGACGAATGCCGTCGACCAGCGATTCCTTGCAGCCGTACTTGTTGTCGAACTTCGACTTGGTGACGCTGTCGTTCACGTTGATCGCGGGGAACGGCAGCTTGCCGGCCTTGGCGAGCTGGTAGAGGCGGTTGACGCCGGTGGTGGTTTCTTCCGAAACACCGCGCACGGTTTCGACCGTCTTGGTCAGGTAACCGGGCTTGCGCTCGATAAAGGCCTTGAGGGCGCGCTGCATTTCGCGCTCTTCTTCGTTGGTCGGCGCGGGCATTTCCTCGCCGGCTTCGATCCGTGCACCCCACAGCGCGAACATGGTGGCATCGCCGCCATCATCGAGGATCATGTTGCAGGGCTCGTCGCCCCAGTCGAAGATGTGCGCGACGTAGTCCCAGTATTCGGCTAGCGTTTCGCCCTTCACGGCGAACACCGGAATGCCCTGGTCGGCGATCGCGGCGGCGGCGTGGTCCTGCGTCGAATAGATGTTGCAGGTGGTCCAGCGCACGTCCGCGCCGAGCGCCACCAGCGTCTCGATCAGAACGGCGGTCTGGATGGTCATGTGCAGCGAACCGGCGATCTTCGCGCCCTTGAGCGGCTTGCTCTCGCCGTACTGTTCGCGCAGCGCCATCAGGCCGGGCATTTCGGTTTCGGCGATCGCGATTTCCTTGCGACCGTAGTCTGCCAGACCGATGTCTGCGATAATGTTATCGGGGGTAGCCATGCTTGCTCCTTTGGGTTTGGTGGGCATACGCCCTAAAGGCGCAGGGAACCCGGGGAATGTTCCGTTGCGGGCATTGCTGCCGCGCAGATTGTTACGGCCCATATAAAGACTTCTTTATATCTGCAAGCGGCGTACACCGGTGGATGCGACCGAAAATTCTTTGCGTGCGACGAAAAGCGCGCAAACGGGAAAGAATGCGGCGCAGAGCCGTATGTCTGATGAACGCGGTTGAGCGCGCGCCGATCCCTTGAGGATTGCCCGAAGCCTCCGACCGCGCCACACAGCGCTCCACGACTCAACCGGCGAAGGATACATATTATGAAGATTTCAGAAGGCGACACGATCCCCCAGGTCACCCTTGCCAAAGCCACCGAAAACGGCCCCGAACAGGTCGACTCGCGCGATTTCTTCGCCGGTCGCAAGGTTGCGCTGTTCGCGGTGCCCGGTGCCTTCACCCCGACCTGCTCGGCCAAGCACCTGCCCGGCTTCGCCGAAAAGGCGGACGAGCTGAAGGCCAAGGGAATCGACGAGATCGCCTGTATCTCGGTCAACGATGCCTTCGTGATGGGCGCGTGGCAGAAGGCCGACGGCAGCAAGGATGTGACCATGCTGGCGGACGGCAATGGCGATTTCGCCGAAGCGGTCGGCCTGACGATGGACGGGTCGGGCTTCGGCATGGGCCAGCGCAGCCTGCGCTATTCGATGGTGGTCGACGATGGGCAGGTGCGCAAGCTCAACGTCGAAAAACCGGGCGACTTCAGCGTCTCGAGCGCGGAGTACATGCTCGGTCAGCTCTAGGCTCCGGCATAGTCCAACAAAAAGGGGCGCGCCTTCGCAGTGAAGGCGCGCCCCTTTTTCGGGTCACCCGGCGGATCGGATCAGAACTTGAAGCCGATCGTCGCGAAGACCTCGCGCGGGTTGCCGTAGAATGCGGTCAGTGTGCCTTCCGGCCCCAGCGTCGGGATCGGCTGGCCGGTCGGCCCATTGATGATCGCTCCGGTCGTGGGATCGGTCGCGACGAAGGTGTAGCCGCTGGTCTTGTAGCGCTTGTCCAGCAGGTTCTTGCCGTGAACCCCGATGGTGATCCGGTCGCCCGGCAACGTATAGACGATGTCCGCGCTCAGCAGGGCATAACCTTCCTGGTCGAGATAGGGATTGGGAATCTCGAACTGGTAGGTCTTGCTGCGGTAGCTGACGGTTGCACCGGCATACAGATCGCCCGCACCGACTGGGGCGTTGTAGGCCAGCGTCGCGCTGCCGGTCCATTTGGGCGTGTTCTGCACCTCGCGGAACTCGGCCACGTCGGTCGGGATGTTGTTGATGTTGGTGATGTATTCGTCGTACTGCGCATCGATATAGCCGAGCGAGCCTGACAGGACGAAGCCTGCCCCCAGCCGCGCCGATCCTTCGAGTTCGACACCCTTGAAGGTCGCCTTGCCGGCGTTGGATACGACCCCGCAGAAACTCGGCAGGCCAGCCACTTCGCACGCGACCGAGCCGGGGATCTGTACATCTTTGTAATCCGCGTAGAACCCGGCGATCGCGACATTGACCATGCCGTTCAGCAGGCTGCCCTTGTAGCCGACTTCGTAGCTGTCGACTTCTTCGGGTGCGAAGCTGAGGAACGCCGCGATCTCGTCGTCGGAGCGCACGCCGTTATTGTCCAGATCGGGCGCGTTGGTGCCGACCCCGCGCGGGTCGAAACCGCCACCCTTGAAGCCCTTGGAGTAGCTTGCGTAGATATTGTGGTCGGGCGTCGGCTTGAAGCTGATCGAGGCGCGAGGGGTGAACTTCTTGAAGTCCCGCTCACCATCGAAATCTGTGCCCGGCGCACCGAACGGCACCCCAGCACCACCGAATACCGGCGACCCGCCACCCAGATAGTTCTGCCGCAGGATCGATGCCTGCCGGTTGTCCCAGGTGTAACGACCGCCGACCGATAGCGAGAGCTGCTCGGTCAGATCGTACGAGAAGTCGCCGAAGATTGCGAATGTCTCCGTATCGACATCTGCCTGGGTGAAGGCCGTCAGCCCCGCCAGCGTGGTGAAGATACGCACATCGAACAGCGTATCCGCCGTCGCGTCCAGATAATAGCCGCCGATCAGGCCGGTCAGCGGGCCGCCATTATCGTACAGGACTTGCAGTTCCTGGCTGATCTGTTCGTTCAGATAGAGACCGGGAACGTCGAGATCGACCGCGGGCAGCGCGTCGAAATCGATCGGCGTGCTGCTGTCGTCCTTGCGCCATGCGGAGATTGAGCGCAGCGTCAAACCCGCCCCCATGTCGATTTCCGCCTGCATCGACAGGCCGTAGGATTCGACCTCCTGCTTGGGATCGTCGAGCCCGCCGCGCGTGTCGAACACATCGTCCAGCACCGGCGCGCCGGAAACCTGGCCCGTGATCAGGCGGTGTCCGCCGCGCGGGCTGCTCTTGTCCTTGGTGTAGTCGCCTTGGATCCGCAGGAACACCGGCTCGCCATAGCCGCCCATTTCGAAGCTGGCGCGCCCGGCCCAGATGTCCTTGTTATAGTTCTCCGTCCCCAGCGTCAGATTGTCGCCGAAGCCCCCGCGGGAAAGCCGTGCGACCGAACCGCCGACGCGGATCAAATCGTTGAGCGGAGCGGACGCGGTGACCACGCCTTCCGCCAGGTTGTAGGTGCCATAGCTTGCCTTCGCCTTCAGTGCGAAGTCCTGCGGCAGGCGACGGCTGACATACTTGACCGCGCCGCCGATCGTGTTGCGACCGTACAGCGTGCCCTGCGGCCCGCGCAGCACTTCGATCCTCTCGACATCGTAGATGTCCAGCACTGCGGCCTGCGGACGGTTGAGGTAAACATCGTCGAGATAGATGCCCACGCCCTGCTCGAACCCGGAAACCGGGTCCTGCTGGCCGATCCCGCGAATGAAGGCCGACAGCGTCGAATTGGTCGCGCGACTGGCTTCAAGCGTCACGTTGGGGGTGAAGTTGGCGATATCGGTAATATCGACTGCGCCGCGCTGTTCCAGCTGCTCTGCGCTGAACGAGGTGACCGAGATCGGCACGTCGATCAGCCGCTCTTCGCGCCGCCGCGCGGTGACGGTGATGACGTTGAGATCGGAATCGGCAGCGGCCTCCTCCGAATAAGGCAGTTCGTCCTCGGCGGACGCATCCTGCGCGATGGCTGGCGCCGCAATGAAGGCTGCAAAACCGGTCCCGGCCAGCAGGCCTACACGCAAGGCATGACTCTTGGAGCTACGCATCCGACAAATTCCCTCTCCATTTCCTTTGTTATGCCGGAACGCATATTGAAACCTGAACCATGTTTCAAGTTATGTCTTGTGAGCCCGGTGGACATTCCATAGGCTGTGGCCAACATGGCACGTACCGATCCGGACATTTCCCCCGCCCCGCCCGCGACCGAGCGGGGCCGACGCACGCGGCGCAAGCTGCTGGACGCGGCAACCATCGAGTTCGGGGAGCGGGGCTTTCACGAAGCGTCGATCGCCTCGATCACCCGCCGTGCAGGTGTCGCGCTGGGCAGTTTCTACACCTATTTCGGCAGCAAGGAGGCGATCTTCCGAGATCTCGTGCGCGACCTGAGCGAAGGGGTCCGTCAGGCCGCCGCGCAGAGCCTGGCCGAGCGGGAGCTGGACGCGCTCTCGACCGAGCGCGCTGCGCTGGGCGCGTTTCTCGCCTTCGCGCGCGAGCACAAGGAAATCTACCGGATCATCGACGAGGCGGAATTCGTCGATCCGGAAAGCTATCGGATGCACTACGAGAAGACCGCCGAGCGTATTCTGGGTCGTCTGCGCGCGGGCGCAGCGTCGGATCAGCTACGCGGCGATCTGGACGAAGCCCACGCATGGGCGATCATGGGGATGAACGTGTTCCTGGGGCTGCGTTACGCAGTGTGGGGCAATGGCGACGGGGACGACTCCGAACGTGCGTCGCAGGCCGCCGCCACGATCCTGAGCGAGGGCATCGGGCGGCGAGACGCGGCTGGCTAGCCCGTCACGCGCGCGCGGCCCTGCGCCGCTCAGTGCCCCATCAGTTTGAGCACTTCCTCTCGGCTACGGTGATCGTCGCGGAACACGCCCATCATCCGGCTAGTCACCATCGTCACCCCCGGTGTGCGCACGCCGCGCGCGGTCATGCAGGCATGGCTGGCCTCGATCACCACCGCTACCCCTTCGGGCTTGAGATTGTCCCAGATGCATTCCGCGACTTCGGCCGTCAGCCTCTCCTGCACCTGCAAGCGCCTTGCGAAGCCATGCAGCACGCGGGCGAGCTTCGAGATGCCGACCACGAAATCGGTCGGTAGATAGGCGATATGTGCGACCCCGATGATCGGGGCCATGTGGTGTTCGCAATGCGACTGGAACGGGATGTCCTTCAGCAACACGATGTCGTTATAGCCGCCGACTTCCTCGAACACCCGGCCCAGATGCACCGCAGGGTCTTCGGTATAGCCGACGCAATACTCCTTCCATGCGCGCGCCACGCGCTTGGGGGTGTCGAGCAGGCCTTCGCGTGCGGGGTCGTCGCCCGCCCATTCGATCAGCGTGCGGATCGCCGCCTGTACATCTTCGGGCACTGCGGGCTTGCCGTCTTCCCGGTCCTCGTCGGGCCCCACCAGACTGCTCATCTCTTCAACCGTCCCTTCACCTTGCGCTTCACCCTGTCACGCAAACGCGCGAGCAGGCCGCCTTTGCGGAAAAGTCCGCCGCGCGCAAATGGACGTAGCAGATCGGATGGATGTTCCGGGTCCAGCATCGCCGATTCGGCGAGGTAGCGGGTAACCCCGTTCTTTTCCGGCGGACGATAGGGCACCAGCCGACGCGAACCCTCCAGCCCCAGTTCGCCAATGGCGCCTTGCATCGTGCCGTGCCGCTCCAGCGCCTCGGCCAGGATACCCTCGGCCACGCCGCAATGTTCGGCGAGCAGCGAGATGCGGATGGAGCGGATCTCCTCCTCCAGCCCCCGCCCGGTATTGTGCGGGCGGTTGGCGTCGAGGATGACGTCGCATTCGCTGTCCAGCGCCATCGATCGGTTGTTGAGATTGGCCGACCCGATCCGCACGACCTCGTCGTCGACGATCATCAGCTTGGCGTGGACGTAGATCGGCGTCTCGCCGGTATAGGGCACGTAGATCTCGAAAAACTCGTCGCCATCGGCCGCCTCGACCGCTTCGGCGACCAGATCGCGCGCATGGTCCATCGCCTGCTGTTCGACCCAGCCATCGGCATGGCGCGGGTGGATGATGACGATCTCGGGCGGGTCCTCGCCGGTCAGTCGCAAGGCGATCGCCTCCGCGATCTTGCGCGAGGTGAAATACTGGTTCTCGATATAGATGAAGCGCTTGGCCCGGGCGATTTGCGAAAGGAACAGCGTCTCGATCTCGTTCACTTCGGCGACGTCGCCGCATTCCGCACGGGTCCGCGCGAGGCCCACCTCGACATCCTCGAACCCGGCCTTGAGCGGCTTGGGCCAGGGGGAGCGAATATCGTCGGCCGGCCGTTCCAGCGGGTCCCCGCCTGCGACCTGCCAGCGGGTGTTGCACAGGTCATGCAGCGCGCCCGCGACCGGGCCTTCCATCATCAGGGTGATATCATGCCACGGCCCGTGCGTGTTGCCCGGCCAGTTGACCCGCCGGGGGTCGTCCTCGCGATGTTCGCGCGTATCCCACCGGTCGTAGGTCAGGTCGATCCCGCCGCACACCGCCAGCTGCCGGTCGAACACCGCGATCTTCTGGTGATGGCTGCACCCGGTCGGATGGTGGCTGTCGAAGCGAAAACTGATCCCGTCGACCATCCACATGCGCGCGATGTCGTAGGCCATCCGCCCGCGCTTGAGGAACTGGACCCACGACAGCCCCCACTTGAGGATACGGATGTCGAGCTCGGTGTGTTCCTTGACCAGCCAGGGCAGATAATCGCCCAGTCTGGCGGGACGATCGGCCCCGCCATTCTCCCATTCCTCGCCCCTCATGAGCGAGATGCGGGTGTCGAAATCCCAGCCGATCAGCACGATCTGGTCGCGCGCGTTGTACATCGCGGTGTGGACCAGCGCGAAGTAATCCTCGCCGTCGATCACCACCGCCAGGCGGCTGGCGATCGCATAGCGCCACACGCCGGGTTCTGCGGACGCATCTGCTCCAGTGCCACCGGCGATGGCACTTTTCGACCCGGCGCTGCCCCCCTCGTGGCCCACTATTCCTTGGCGTCTTCGCGGGCTTCGGGCGTGACCTCGGCCTCGTTCTTCTCTTCCGCCTTACGGCGTTCGAAGACCTGCGCCATGTGCTCTACATCGGCCTCGTCGAGATAGGTCTTGAAGTCGGGGAAATGGTCTTCCTCTTCCTCGTCGATATGGTGGCGATAGTCGTGGTCGAACGCCTTGAACTTCTGCAGCCAGGCACCTTCGCTCATGTCGGTCGCGGCCAAATCGTTGAGCGATTCCTCGATCTCGTGGTGCTCGGCAACCGAGTGGCGCGTCTCGCCGGTGGTCGGGGGCTTGCGCAGCATGGTGGAATAGAGCGCCTGCTCCTCTGCGGCGGCGTGGCTCTTCAGTTCCTTGGTCAGTTCCTTGAACAGCCGCTCGCGCTCCGGACTGTCGCCGTGGGTTGCGAGCAGCTTGTCGAGCAGCGAGCGATGCGTGTCGTGATCCTGCTTCAGGATGTCGAAGATGGCGTCTGCACTGCTCAAAGGGGCTCTCCAGATTGTCGTGCCCCTTCAACCAGACGGCCCGGCATGGGTTCCACGACCAACCCTTGATAGCTGCCTAAGCTTCGGTGGAGCGGAAATGGTGCGCCCGACAGGATTCGAACCTGTGGCCCCCAGATTAGGAATCTGATGCTCTATCCGACTGAGCTACGGGCGCGCCGGGGAAAAGCCTTAACCGCCACCTCGCGCGCCCGCAATCCCGCTCAATTGCGCGAAGGGTAGATGCCCAGTGCCGGTCGATGCTGTCAAAGCCGCAGGAGACGTCGGTCTAGTTTGCTTCGTCGGGCGGAGTGAACGGGATCAATAGCGGCGCAAGTGCAATGCCCTCGTCCAGCAGCTCGCGCGCTTCTTTCACGTCCGCCTTGCCGTGGATCAGCGCCGCGTCCTTCTCGCCATAATGCATTGCGCGGCTTTCCTCGGCAAAGCGATCGCCGACATAGGTGCTGTCCTTGATCGTATCCGCCTGGATCTGCGCGAGCTTTTGCATCGCCTCGCGCAGCGCGGGCGGGATCGCGCCGCCCTGGCTGGTGCCCTCATCCCTGGCCTCATTCGCCTGTACGACCGCACCGCGCGCCGCATTGCCCTTCGCGGGCACCGCGGGAGCCATCGGGGCTTTCGTGACCGCGTTCGATCCACATTGCGGGCACACCAGCAGGCCCTGCGCGCCCTGCGCCATGTAATCGTCGGAGGAGCGGAACCAGCCTTCGAACCGGTGGCCGTCCGCGCAAGACAGGTCGAATACGATCATTATGCGCGGTATTCGGGGATGGCGCGGCGATTGGCAAGGCTGGGCACCTGCGCGCGGGCCTTGGCGATCCGGGCGGGGTCGATCTCGGCAAAGCCGAGCCCCGCCCCCTTGTCGCCCATGTCGAGCAATACCTCGCCCCACGGGTCGACCACCAGGCTGTGCCCGTAGGTCTTGCGCCCGTCGGCATGTTCACCGACCTGCGCCGCTGCGACCACGAAGGCGCTCGCCTCGATCGCCCGCGCACGCACCAGCGTGTGCCAGTGCGCGGTGCCGGTGGGCACGGTGAAGGCGGCGGGGATCGCGATCATGTCGCACTGCGCGCGGCCCAGCGCATCGAACAGCGCGGGAAAACGAATGTCGTAGCAGATGGTGAGGCCGAGACGCCCGGCAGGCGTATCGCCCGTGACCGACAGCGCCTCTCCCGGCTGGTAGGCGTTGGATTCGCGCCAGCTTTCACCGGTGGAGAGATCCACGTCGAACATGTGCAGCTTGTCATACTGCCCCGCGACCTCGCCCGAGGGCGCGATAAGCAGCGAGCGGTTGGCGAGCATCCCGCTGTCCAGCCTGACCGGCATGCCGAAAGTCGCCCACATCGCATGGTCGCGCGCGGCATCGCGCAGCCGGTCGACCAGCGCGGGATAGCCTTGCGCCGCCATCGTCTCGCCCGCGCGCTTGCGATCCCGGTCGAGCAGCAGCGCCATTTCGGGCGCGAACAGCATATCCGCCTCGCCCGCACGCGCCTGCGCCATCCCGGCGATCAGCGTCTCGGCATTCCCTTCGGGATCGACGCCCGAGGTCATCTGAAGGACGGCTATTTTGCTCACGCTGTCGCTCAGCCTTCCAGCATCGCGTCGAGCTTGCCCTCACGCTCCAGCGCATGCAGCTCGTCCGATCCGCCCACGTGCGCATCGCCGATGAAAATCTGCGGCACTGTGTTCGCGTTCGGCGCGCGCTCGCGCATCTCGTCGCGCTTGGGGCCGCCCATCGTGATGTCGTATTCGTTGAATTCGACACCCTTCTTTTCAAGCAGGGACTTGGCGCGGAAGCAGTATCCGCATCCGAACTTGGTATACATATCGACCTTGGCTGCCACGGGCTTTTCCTTGCTTATCCGGTGTTGGAGGGCTCTTGCACGCCCTCGCGCGCTCCCTACATTCGATGTGTCCGGCGATGCCACAACGGGTCGATCCGGACACCCTGTAAGTGACAGAATCGCTCAATGGAGGATTTGTTTCAATGGCACGTATCGATTTCACGCCCTATCGCCGCAGCACCGTCGGGTTCGACCACCTGTTCGACCTGCTCGAAAGCTCGGTCCGCAACAGCGGCGACAACTACCCCCCTTTCAACATTGAGAAGCGCGGTGAGGACGAGTTCCGAATCACGCTGGCGCTCGCCGGGTTCAAGCCCGAGGATATCGACATCACCGCGCAGCAGAACCTGCTGACCGTCACCGGTCGCAAGCAGGACGAGGCGCGCGGCGCTGATAGCGAGATGCTGCATGTCGGGATCGCCAACCGCGGGTTCGAACGGCGCTTCGAACTGGCCGATCACGTGCGCGTTTCCGGCGCCGATCTGGCCGACGGTCTGCTGGTGATCGACCTGCTGCGCGAAGTGCCCGAGGCGATGAAGCCGAAGAAGATCGCGATCAACGGCCAGAACTCGTCGCTCAGCCTCGTCGATGACAACTCCGACAAATCGGAAAAGGACGCCGCCTGACGCGGCACCGATAGCCTGAGAGGCTATCGCGCAAACCAGTCGCCCGCTGCTCCACCCCAATGGAGCGGTGGGCTTTTTCTTTGTTTCTATAAGTTTAGACGGGGTTTGGGGCGGCCCCCTAAAGGACCGCCCCGCGGCATTGCCGCCCTGACCGAGTCTGCCCGTCCGGGTCGCAGAAGACGTTCAAACCCGGGACAAGCTGGATAGATGGGCCCCCCCATGAAATCCTTACGTTGCCCCCACAACGCATTGCAATCCTATGACGGATAAATTTCGAAAGATAAAGACTGTTCGATGTTAACTTTAACTTGGGGCGATCCAAGTTCAGTTGCTGCTGTGCTACACTAGGCGCGACTGGCGCAGCGCAGCGGCCACAAAACCGGCGAACAGCGGGTGCGGCGCGAACGGGCGCGACTTCAATTCCGGGTGCGACTGGACACCCACGAACCACGGATGGTCGGGCCGCTCGACGATTTCGGGCAGCAGGCCGTCGGGCGACATGCCGGAGAATATCAGGCCGTCTTTCTCCAGCCGCTCACGATAGGCGTTGTTTACCTCGTAGCGGTGGCGGTGGCGCTCCGAAGCCACGGTCGCGCCGCCGTAGATCTCGCTGACCCGGCTGCCAGGTTGCAGCTTCGCATCATAGGCGCCCAGGCGCATGGTGCCGCCCAGATTGCCGTCGGCTGCGCGGGTTTCCAGCCCTTCCCTAGTCATCCATTCGGTGATGAGACCGACCACCGGCTCCGCCGTCTCGCCGAATTCGGTGGAGGAGGCGGCGGCCACGCCCGCCGCGCGCGCGCTTTCGATGCATGCCATCTGCATGCCCAGACAGATGCCGAAGAACGGCACCTTCCGCTCGCGTGCGAAGCGCACGCTGGCAATCTTGCCTTCACTGCCACGCTCGCCGAACCCACCGGGCACGAGGATACCGTGCAACGGCTCCAGCTCGGCGATGATTTCGGACGGATCGCGCTCGAAAAGCTCGGCGTCGATCCACTTGACCTTCACCCGTATCTTGTTCGCCATCCCGCCGTGGACAAGCGCTTCGTTGAGCGACTTGTAGGCGTCTTTCAGGCCGACATACTTGCCGACCACGCCAATGGTCACTTCGCCTTCGGGGTGGAAATAGCGGTCGGTGACTTCGCGCCACGGGTCGAGGTCGGGTGCGGGCGCGTCGGTAATCCCGAAACCGCGCAGAACCTCGGCGTCGAGGCCTTCCTCGTGGTATTGCAGCGGCACCGCGTAGATCGACTTCGCGTCGAGCGCGGGGATAACCGCCTGCTGGCGCACGTTGCAGAAATTGGCGATCTTCTGCCGTTCGCTGTCGGGAATCGGATGCTCGGCGCGGCACAGCAACACATCGGGCTTGATGCCCAGGCTCGCCAGTTCGCGCACCGAATGCTGCGTCGGCTTGGTCTTCAACTCTCCGGCAGCGGCGATGTAGGGCACCAGAGTCACATGGACGCTGAGCGTCTGCATCGGCTCCAGATCGTTTCTGAGCTGGCGAATCGCTTCCATGAAAGGCAGCGATTCGATGTCGCCGACCGTCCCGCCGATCTCGCACAGGATGAAATCGTGGTCGCCCTGGTCGGCCAGCGCGAACTGCTTGATTGCGTCGGTGACGTGCGGGACGACCTGAACCGTCGCGCCTAGATAATCGCCGCGCCGTTCCTTGGCGATGATGTCCTGATAAACGCGGCCAGAGGTGATGTTGTCGCCCTGGTGGGCGGAAACGCCGGTGAACCGCTCGTAATGGCCCAGATCGAGGTCGGTCTCCGCGCCGTCGTCGGTCACGTAGACCTCGCCGTGCTGATAGGGGCTCATGGTCCCGGGATCGACGTTCAGATAGGGGTCGAACTTGCGGATGCGGACCTTGTAGCCGCGCGCCTGCAGCAACGCGCCGAGCGATGCCGCCATGAGACCTTTGCCGAGCGAGGAAACCACGCCGCCGGTGATGAAAATATACCGCGCCATGGGAGGTGGGCCTTACGGGTTAAGGGCGTGCGAAGGCAAGCCGTTGCAGTGCTCCGGCCCGGCTCCATCACCGCCTTTTGAGGAAATTTATTCGGTTGCGCCCGCGAGCGGGTCGGCCGCGTCGCCCTGATCGCCCTGCTGGGCGGGGGCAGATGACGGCGCGGGAGCACCGTTCTGCGCCAGCGGATCGGCCGGAGCCGCAGGGGCCACCGTGCGGTCGAGCGTCGATTCGACCGAATCGGTGCCCGTCACCTCGACAGCGATCGCAGCGAGGATGATCGACAGGACGACGAAAGCGGCCGCCAGCCAGCGGGTGGCGCGGGTCAGGAAATCCGCCGCGCCGCGCGCGCTCATCATGCCGCCGGGCGAACCGCCCCCGCCGATCCCGAGGCCGCCGCCTTCGGAACGCTGCATCAGGATCACGCCGACCAGGGCGGCTGCGATGATCGCCTGGAGAACGGTGAGGAAAAGAAACATGATGATGGCTGCTTTCGGCTGATATTCTGGTGCCAGATGGGATCTTGGCGCGCGTTAGGCAAGCGATGCCTGCGCCCCGCCCCGGCTCAATCGCGGTTGGTGATGACTTCCTGCACCGCGAGCACGATGTTCATGAAGCTCTCGGCAGACAGGCTCGCCCCGCCGACCAGCGCACCGCCAACCTCGTCGCCGGCGATGATCTCCGCCGCGTTCTCGGCATTGACCGAACCGCCATAAAGGATGCGGACGGCTGCGCCCTCGTCCTCGCCATAGGTCTTGACAAGGAAGGCGCGGATCGCGGTGTGCATCTCGACGATTTCGTCGACGCTCGCCGCGCGCCCGCTGCCGATCGCCCAGATCGGTTCGTAAGCGATGGTCAGCCTTTCGCCCGGCTCCTCGATCGTGGAGGGGAGCGAGGCCTTGAGCTGGCGGAGGACGAAGTCGACCGCCTTGCCCGATTCGCGCTTCTCCATCGGCTCGCCGCAACACAGGATCAGCTTGAGCCCCGCGGCAAGCGCGGCAGTGCCCTTCTCGCAGACCAGCGCATCTTTCTCGCCATGGCCCTGCCGACGCTCGCTGTGGCCCAGAATCACGAAGCCCGCGCCTGCATCGGCCACCATTGCGGCGGAGATATCGCCGGTATGCGCGCCGCCTTCCGCCGGGTGGCAATCCTGCGCGCCGACGCCGATCTGCTCGGCCTCGCGGCGGACGGGGTGAATCAGGGTATAGGGCGGTGCGAGCGCGATCTCGACCTGCATCAGCCGCTGCGCCGCGCGGTCGATCGCGCGCGCTTCCGACAGCATCGCACGCGTGCCGTGCATTTTCCAATTGCCAACGATGAAAGGGCGGATCGCCATTCCGATAGGTTTCCTGCTGTTTTTCTAAGAAATAATGTCGCGCACCGGGTTTGCCCCGTTACGTAGACGCGGCTCGGTAGCGAAGGACGCCGCCAAGGTCAAAACCATGCTCGCCTTGCGGCGCCCTCTTCGCCGAATTAAGGCTTGCGCGCGATGCGCAGGCGCAACACAGCGCCGGTGCATACCTGCAACCTGCCAGCTTCCACCCGTAAGGCCCCCGCACCCATGATCAATTTCTTCCGGTCCTTCTTCCAGTCCAAGATCGGCCTCGGTCTGACGATCGGCTTCCTGGTCCTGATCGCGATCGCCTTTGCCGCCGGCGATGTCGGCAGTTCGGGCTCGTTCGGCGGCCTTTCGGGGACCAACAGCGTAGCCGTGGTAGGCGATGAAGACGTGACCACCGCCGAACTGCGCCAGTCGACCGACAATGCGTTCGGGCAGGTGCAGCAGGACGATCCGACGCTCTCGATGGAAGAATTCGTCGAGAATGGCGGGCTGACGCAGGTGCTCGACACGCTGTTGGATCGGGTCGCGGTTTCCGAATTCGGCAAGATGCTGGGCGTTCGCGCCGGCGAGAACCTGATCAACAGCGAAATCCGCATGATCCCCGCGTTTCGCGGCCCCGACGGAAGCTTCAGCACCGAGGCCTATCGCGCCGCTCTGCAGCAGCAGGGATTGACCGACCAGATCGTGCGCGACGACCTGTCCGACGGGCTGATCGCCCAGCAGGTGCTGGTGCCCGCCGTCTTCGGTACGAAATTCCCCGACAGCATCGTGGCCCGTTACGCGACCCAGCTGCGCGAGCAGCGCGAGGGTTCGATCGCGCTGGTGCCCGCCGAACTCTTCGCGCCCGAGGGCGATCCGACCGACAAGCAGTTGCAGGCGTTCTATCAGGCAAACCGCACCGACTTCATGCGCCCCGAGCGGCGCCAGGTGCGCTATGCGGTGTTCGGCGCGGAGCAACTGGCCGACTCGATCGAGCCGACCGATGCAGAGATTCGCAAGCGCTACCAGGACAATGCCGACCTCTACCGCGCAAGCGAGGACCGCACCTTCACCCAGCTTATCGTGCCCACCAGGCAGGCAGCAGAAAGCTTCCGCAAGCGCGTGACGGATGGTGCAGCACTGACCCAGATCGCCGATGAAGCGGGGCTCGAAACGCAGCAGATCGGCCCGATCAAGCGCGAGGACTACGCTCAGCAAGCCAATGCAGCGGTCGCCGAAGCGGTGTTCTCCGCCGACCGGGGCGAAGTTGCGCCGATCGCGCGCAGCCCGCTGGGCTATCACGTTGTGCGGATCGACGATGTGGAGACCATTCCCGCCCGTACGCTGGCACAAGCGCGCGACGGGATTGCGGATGCATTGCGTGCAGACAAGCAGCGCCGTGCGCTGACCGAACTGGCCAGTGATATCGATGCGCGCGTGACGAGCGGCGAATCCTTCGCCGACATTGCCGAGGCCCTCGATCTCGACATCGAGACCACCCGGCCGCTGCTCGCCGATGGCCAGGTTTATGGCGGCCAGCAGGGCGAGACCGCGCCTGAGCTGGTCCAGCCGCTGATCCAGACCGTGTTCCAGATGGGCGAAGGCCAGCCCCAGATCGCCGAGGTCGAGACAGGCGAGACTTTCGCGCTCTACGAAGCGGCGGATATCTCGCCCGCAGCGGTCCCGCCGCTGAAGGAAATCCGCGATGCAGTCGCCGCGCGCTGGGTCATGGCCGAAGGGGCCAAGGCTGCGAAGGCGGCGTCCGACCGGATCCTCAAGCGGGTCAGCGGCGGAGCCTCGCTGGCCGAGGCCATGCGCGCCGAGAAGATCAGCCTCCCGCCGCCGCAGCCGCTCAGCCTGACGCGCGAGCAAATGATGCAGATGCAGCGGCCCAACCCGCCGATCTCGCTGATGTTCGCGATGTCCGCGGGCACTGCCAAGCGCCTCGAAGCGCCGCGCAATGCCGGGTTCTTCCTGGTCCAGCTGGACGAGATCACCGCCGGCCAGGTCGACAAGGACGATCCGCTGATGGGTGAGGCGCGGCGCGGCTATGGCCAGCTTCTCGCCCGCGAATATGGCGATCAGCTGCGCAATGCGATCCGCACCGAAGTGGGCGTTGAGCGGAATGCGGACGCGATCGAAACCGTGCGCCGCCAGCTCACCGGCCAGTCCGCCAACTAGTCGCTGCGAGATGCTGCGTAACCGTGATGCCGCACACGACCGGCTGACGCAGAGCCTGCCCGCGCTCGTCTGGCAGCGGCGCATCGCCGATACGCTGACTCCGGTTGGCGCGGCGTGTGCGCTGATGGAGGACGGGCGCGGCGACTTCCTGCTCGAATCGGTCGAGGGGGGAGAGATTCGCGGGCGCTATTCGATGCTCGGGCTCGATCCCGATCTGGTGCTGCGCGCCGATGGCGATACCGCCGAGATCAATCGCGACTGGCGGCGCAATCGCGATGCTTTCACCCCGGTCCAAGGCGACGGGCTGGCCGCGCTTCGCCGCCTGCTGGGCGAGATCGCGATGCCCACGCCGGAGGAACTGCCGCCCGCCCTCGCCCTGCTGGTCGGCTATTTCGGGTACGAGACATTCGCGCTGGTCGAGAAGCTGCCGCGTGCGAGTGAGGATCCGCTTGGCCTCCCCGATATGGTGTTCACCCGCCCCGGGCTGGTGCTGGTGTTCGACGCGCTGACCGACGAGGTGTTCGTGATCGCGCCGGTCTGGCCTTCGGACGCCGAGCCCGATCAGGTACTCGACGCCGCCGAGGAGCGAATCGAGGAGGCGCTGCGCCGCCTCTCGCAGCCATTGCCGCACGGCGATGCCGTATCAGCGACGCTCGACGCGGCACAGATGGACCTGCGCCCGACCGTCGCGGGGGATGACTACGCCGCGCGGGTCGCGCGCGCGCAGAACTACATCATCGCGGGCGACATTTTTCAGGTGGTGCTGGCGCAGCGCTTCACCACCCCCTTCCCCCATTCCGCGATGGCGCTCTATCGCGCGCTGCGGCGGGTGAACCCCTCGCCGTTCCTCTATCTGCTCGATTTGCCGGAGGTCGGCATGGTCGGCTCCAGCCCCGAAATCCTCGTGCGGCTGAGAGACGGACAGATCACCATCCGCCCGATCGCAGGCACTCGCCCGCGCGGGAAAACGCCCGAGGCGGACCGCGCAGCGGAGCGCGAACTGCTCGACGACCCCAAGGAACGCGCCGAACATCTGATGCTGCTCGACCTCGGGCGCAACGACACTGGTCGTGTTTCCACACCGGGCAGTGTGGAAGTGACGGACAGCTTCATGGTGGAGCGCTATAGCCACGTCATGCATATCGTCAGCAATGTTCAAGGCCGCCTCGACTCAGGCAAGGATGCGCTCGATGCGCTGTTCGCTGGGTTCCCCGCGGGCACGGTCAGCGGAGCGCCCAAGCTGCGCGCGTGCGAGATCATCGCCGAGCTGGAGAGCGAGAAGCGCGGGCCCTACGCGGGCGGCGTCGGCTATTTCGCGCCCGATGGCAGCTTCGATTCGTGCATCGTGCTGCGCACCGGGCTGGTGAAGGACGGCATGCTGCACGTCACTGCGGGCGCGGGGATCGTCGCGGATAGCGATCCGGCGTCCGAACAGCGCGAGTGCGAGGCGAAGGCGGGCGCGCTGCTCGCCGCCGCGCGCGAAGCGGTGCGGGTCGCGGGCGATGCGGGGTTTGGCCAGTGATGCGCCGCTCTGTTCCCCTCCTCGCGCTCTCGCTCTTAGCGCTGGCCGCCTGCGACCAGCCCACAGCGGGCGATCCCGTGATCCGTACCGATATCAGCGGCGAAAAGGGCGTGGAGATCGCGCGCGCCGAACAGGCCGAAGCGGAGCCTTCGCCCACCCCGACCCCCACCCCCAGCGAAACCACGAACCCGGAGGATTCGGCCTGCAAGCCGGTTCGCTTCGAAGATGTCGTGTTCACCGAATGCGTTGCCGACCCGGCAGAGCATCGCGTGGCGATGGTGCTCGGCTCGCCACCCTATCGCAGCCTCGCCAAGTTTTCCGACTCGCGCGGCAAGGATGCACCGCGCGTCGCCTTCGCGATGAACGCGGGGATGTACGACGGCGAAGGCAAGCCGATCGGTTACTACGTCCAGAACAAGGAGCGGCTGCAGGAACTCAACCGCAACGAGGGTTCGGGCAATTTCCACCTGAAGCCCAACGGCGTGTTCTACGGTACCGGCGGCACCTGGCGAATCCGCACGTCGGACGACTTCTACAGCACGGTCGGCGATCGCCCCGATTTCGGCACGCAGAGCGGCCCGATGCTGCTGATCGAGGGCAAGGTCCATCCCAAGATATCCGAGGATGGCCCCTCCAAACGCATCCGCAACGGCGTCGGGATCGACAAGGACGGCAAGGCGCATTTCGTCATTTCCAGCCGCCCGGTGAGCTTCGGCCAGTTCGCGCGTTATTTCCGCGACGTGGCGAAGACGCCCAACGCGCTCTATCTCGACGGAACGGTATCGAGCCTGTGGGACCCCGCGCGCGGCCGGATGGACACCCGCGCCGACCTGGGCCCGCTGGTGGTCGTCGAATTCAAGGAATGATGATGGAATACGAACGCACGCTCTATCCCGAAATCGAACCTTACGAGACCGGCATGCTCGATGTCGGCGAAGGCCATTCGCTCTATTACGAGCGGGTCGGCACGCCGGGCGCGAAGCCCGCGGTGTTTCTCCACGGTGGCCCCGGTGGCGGCATGTCGCCCGCGCACCGCCGCCAGTGGAACCCGGAGAAATACGACGTCCTGCTGTTCGACCAGCGCGGCTGCGGAAAGTCGCTGCCTTTTGCGGAGATCGAGAACAACGACACCTGGCGCATCGTCGAGGATATCGAGCGGCTGCGGCAGATGTGCGGGCACGAGAAATGGCAGGTGTTTGGCGGCAGCTGGGGCGCGACCCTGTCGCTCGCCTACGCGCAGACCTATCCCGAACGCACCAGCGAGATCGTGCTGCGCGGCGTGTTCCTTGGCCGCCAGAAGGAAAAGGACTGGCTCTACTCCTACGGCGCGAGCGAGATCATGGCCGAACAGTGGGACAAGTTCACCGGCCTGATTCCCGAGGACGAGCGCGGCGATCTGGTCAAAGCCTACCACGCCCGCCTGACCAGCGACGACGAGGCCACCCGCCTCGCCGCAGCGAAGGAATGGTCGCTGTGGGAGGGCAATGTCGCGACACTGTTGCCCAACGAGGAGCTGCTCGGCAGCTTCGCCGATCCGTCCAAGGCCGTCCCCTTCGCCCGCATCTGCGCGCGTTTCTTTCTCGAGAATTTCTTCCTCGAAGAAGGCCAGCTGCTGCGCGATGTCGGCAAGTTGAAGGGCATTCCCGGCATTATCGTGCAGGGCCGCCACGACATCTGCACCCCGCCCGTCTCCGCATGGGAGCTGAAGAAGGCCTGGCCCGAGGCCGAACTGTGGTTCGTCCACGACGCGGGCCATTCGGCGGGCGAGCCGGGCATTATCGATGGGCTGGTGCGCGCGACGGACAAGCTGGCGGGGTGAGATGGCTGATGCGCAAAGACATGCGTTGTCCGAGGAGAACTTTCCTCCCTACGCATTCGCATTCTACTGCGTGGCGATTGATGAGGCGGCGAACCTCGCCGTTCGTTCGTTTATGGAATTTTCAGAGGCGGTGGCCGACGGGGATTTCAGCGAGGAGACGGCAGGTTTACTTCATCAGGCAATTAACCACTGCGCTGCAATTTCTCGGTTTCTTTGGCCTGCAAAAAGGGGCGTAGCTGCATTCCGCGGTGCCCGATTGCGCGAGATATATCAGCTCGAGATTGAGTCCCCGCTCAACAACCGGAGCCTACGCAATCACCTTGAGCATCTTGATGAAAAAATCGACGACTGGCTTAGTGAAAATCCAGTCGGTCCAATTGTTCCTGGGCCTATTTTTGCTTCTCACACCATCATCGACGATGGTTTCGGCCACGCCTTCAAGGTCATCGATGTGAATGACGAGATTTACGTTGTGATGGGAAAAAAATTTGAGTTCGCCCGATTGTCAGTAGCGGTCGCAGAACTTTGTCTGAAAGCAGATCCAATTTAGGCCTATTCAATGATCCTCGTCATCGACAATTACGACAGCTTTACCTTCAACCTGGTCCATTACCTGATGGAACTGGGGGCGGAGGTGCGCGTGGAGCGCAACGACGCGATCTCCGCGCGCGACGCGGTGACAAGCGGCGCGAAGGGTATCCTCCTGTCGCCCGGCCCGCGCACGCCGAACGAGGCGGGGATTACGCTCGATACCGTCGCCGCCTGCGCCGATGCGCAGCTGCCGCTGCTGGGGGTGTGCCTCGGCCATCAGGCGATCGGGCAGCATTTCGGCGGGCGCGTCGTTCAAGGCGGGCTGATGCACGGCAAGACCAGCGCGGTGACGCATGACGGCAGCGGAGTGTTTGCCGGCCTCCCCAGCCCCTTCGACGCGACCCGCTATCACTCGCTGGTGGTCGAGGAAATTCCGGACGCGCTCATCGTCAACGCGACCAGCGAGACGCCCGGATTGGACGGCACCAGCGTGATGGGTTTCCGCCATGCCGAGCTGCCGATCCACGGCGTCCAGTTCCACCCGGAGAGCATCGCCACGCAGCACGGCCACGCGCTGCTCGCCAATTTCCTTGCTATCTGTGGCATCGAAGCGCGCGAGAGGCAGGCGGCATGAAGTCGCTCCCGCTCGCAGTTCCACATATGAGCGAGGCCGAGGCCGAGGAGGTCTTCGGCTGGATTCTCGACGGGGAAGCCACCGACGAGGAAATCGCCCGCTTCCTGCTCGCGATGACCGAGCGCAGCGAAACCGCCGACGAGATTGCCGGGGCTGCGCGGGCGCTCAGGGCGCGCTACATTCCGGTCAGCGGCCCGGACAACGCAATCGACGTGTGCGGCACCGGCGGCGACGGGCACCATACGCTCAACGTCTCGACCGCCGTGGGCCTGGTGGTCGCGGCCTGCGGCGTGCCCGTGGCGCGGCACGGCAACCGCGCGATCTCGTCGCTCTCGGGCGTGGCGGATACGCTGGAGGTGCTGGGCCTCGACATGGAAGCCGCCGGGCGCACGGCGGAAAAGACGCTGAACGAGATCGGCATCTGTTTCCTGTTCGCGCCCAACCACCACCCGGCAATGCGACGCATCCAGCCGATCCGCAAGGAACTGGGCCGGCGGACGATCTTCAATCTGATGGGCCCACTCTCCAACCCGGTGGGCGTCAAACGCCAGCTGATCGGCATCGCGCGCCCCGGCTATGTCTCGATCTATGGCGAGGCGGCGGCACGCCTCGGCACCGAGCGCACACTGATCGTCTCGGGCGACGAGGGGCTCGACGAGCTCAGCCTCGCCGCCGGGAACGAGATGGCGGACGTCACCGGCCACGAATTCGCCATGCGCCGCGTGGATGTCAGCATGGCGGGCCTCGAACACGCACCGGTCGAAGCGATCCGGGGCGGCGATCCGGCCCACAATGCCAAGGCGTTGAGCGCATTGCTGCAAGGCACGCCCGGCCCCTATCGCGATGCGGTGCTGTTCAACTCCGCCGCCGCGCTGATCGCAGCGGGCGAGACGGAGGACTGGAAAGAGGGCGCCGCGCGCGCAGGCGAAGCGATCGACAGCGGCGGGGCACAGCGCCTGCTCGACCAGTGGATTGCGATGGCGAAGTGAAGCGCTCTTTTCTCTTCTCCGTCATTCCCGCGCAAGCCAGAGTCCATTCAAGTCCACGGCACGGTGCGGCAGGCGTCATCTGGACCCCCGCCTGCGTGGGGGTGACGAAGTAGCGTTATGAACAAACTCGAAGAAATCTGCGCCACCAAACGCGACGAAGTGCGCGAGCGCCAGTCCGCCACGCAAGTCAGCGAGTTGATCGCGCGGATCGCCGCGCAGGCCCCACCGCGCGGGTTCGAGGCGGCATTGCGCAAGACTCACGCGGATAGCTGCCGCGCACTGATTGCGGAAATCAAGAGAGCTTCGCCCTCCAAAGGTTTGATCCGCGAGGATTTTCAGCCCGCAGAACACGCGAAGGCCTACGCTGCTGCGGGAGCATCGTGCCTCTCCGTCCTCACCGATGCACCCTATTTCCAAGGCCACGCCGACTATCTCATCGCTGCCCGCCAAGCCTGCGACCTCCCTGCCCTGCGCAAGGATTTCATGGTCGATCCGTGGCAGTGCGGCGAGGCGCGCGCGATGGGGGCGGATGCGATCCTGATCATCGTCGCCGCACTCACCGACCAGCAGGCTCAGGAGATCGAAGCCGCAGCCGACGAACTCGGCATGGATGTGCTGGTCGAGGTCCACGACGCTGCCGAGATGGAGCGCGCGCACAAGCTCAAGTCGCGCCTGATCGGCATCAACAACCGCGACCTGCGCAGCTTCACGACCGACATCGCCACCACCGAAGCGCTGATCCCGATCGCACCCGAAGGCGCGTTTCTGATCTCCGAAAGCGGCATCGGCAGCGCCGCCGACTGCGCGCGGCTGGAATTGGCAGGCGCGCATGGCTTCCTCGTCGGCGAAAGCCTGATGCGGCATCCGGATGTAGAGGCCGCAACGCGCGATCTTCTGAAGCGCTGAGTCTGTCCTACACGCGCCTTGCATGGCATGGTGGGCGTATGGCCCGATCCCTGCGCTCCGCCCACCTCTTCCCTGCCGCTTCCCGCATCATCCATGCGGGCGATTTTTTGGCCTCTGGACAGTGTCTCATGTGTGTCAGCCGTTCTGCAGGAGCGACGAAGTGAGCGGCCTCACGCATCTGGACGAGTACGGCTCCGCCCGCATGGTCGACGTCGCGGGCAAGCCGGAAACTGCCCGTTCGGCCACCGCCACTGGCCGCATCGCGATGAATGCAGCCGCGCTCGCCGCGATCCGCGATGGCACCGTGGCCAAGGGAGACGTGCTCGCCGCCGCGCGCATTGCCGGGATCATGGCCGCTAAGCAGACCGCCAGCCTCATCCCGCTATGCCATCCCCTCTCGCTCGACAGCTTGCGCGTGGATTGCGCGGTCGAGGCAAACGCCGTGCGCGTCACCGCCACCGCTTCGCTCACCGGCAAGACCGGGGTCGAGATGGAGGCGATGGTCGCGTGCAATATCGCGCTGCTGACGATCTACGACATGGCCAAGGCGCTCGATAAGGGCATGGCGATCGAGCAGGTGCGGCTGCTGGCGAAGACCGGCGGCAAGTCGGGCGACTGGCACGCAGACGAGGCAACGGCATGAGCGCGCCGCTGGAACTCGAAGACGCACAGGCGCGCCTGCTCGACCTGCTGTCGTCCACTTCAACCCGCCCTTGCCCGGTGGACGAAAGCGCCCGCCTGTTCCTGGCACAGCCCGTCATTGCGCGCCGCACGCAGCCCCCGACCGACCTCTCCGCGATGGATGGCTATGCCACCGCTGGCGAAGGGCCATGGCTAATCAAGGGCGAAAGCCGCGCGGGCGCGCCCTTCGACATGGTGCTGGGCAAGGGAGACGCGATCCGCATCTCGACCGGCGCGCAGATGCCGCTGGGGACGGATGCGGTGCTGGTGCAGGAGGATGCCGAACTCGACGGGACGCGCCTCACCGCGACCGAGCCGCCGACCGCCCGCTTCATCCGCCGCGCTGGCCTCGATTTCAAGGCATCCGACACGCTTCTGGCTGCGGGCACGCGCATGGGCGCGGCGCAGATCGCGCTGACGCGGGCGGGCGGTGTGGCAGAGGTCGTCGCGCATGATGCACCACGCGTCGCGGTGATCGAGTGCGGCGACGAACTTGCCCGCGATCCGACCTCCTGCGAGCCGCACCAGACGCCCGCGGTCAACGGCGCGATGCTGGCCGCGATGGCGCGCGATGGCGGGGCGCATGTCCGCCAGATCGGGCCGGTGGCAGACGATGCGGACGCGATCACCCGCGCAATCCTTGAGGTAAGCGGGGATGCTGCACTGGTGGTGATCAGTGGCGGCGCTTCGGTCGGCCCGCACGATCTGGTCAAGCCTGCGCTGGAAGCGGCCGGCTTCACGCTCGACTTCTGGCGGATCGCGATCAAGCCGGGCAAGCCGCTGCTGGTGGCCCGCCGGGCGGATACGGTGGTGCTGGGGCTGCCCGGCAATCCAGTGTCGAGCTACGTCACCGGCGTGCTCTTCATGGTCCCTGCACTCCTGCGCATGGCCGGGGCGAAGGACTGCCTGCCGCGCGCGATGCCCATGCCGCTCGCCCGCGATCTGCCCCCCGGGGGCAAGAGGCGGGAGTTTCTGCGGGCCTGGTGGGCGCCAGAGGGGCTGGTGGCGGCCGATCTTCAGGACAGTTCGGCGCTGACCCCACTCGCCCGCGCGCAAGTACTCATCGACCGGCCCGCGCATGCCGAAGCATCCAAAGCGGGGGCGTTTGTTCCAGCCTTCCTGTTGGAAACCGGCACATATGCTTGACTTGTTCCGGATCGTTGCCTAGTTGTTCCGCATTCGTTCGCATAGATCGCGAACAAGTAATGCGGAGAAGAAGTCCGATGTTGACGGCGAAGCAGCATGAATTGCTCCGTTTCATCCATGATCGTCTGGAAGAAACCGGCATCTCGCCCTCTTTCGAAGAGATGAAGGAGGCGCTCGACCTCAAGAGCAAGTCGGGGGTGCATCGGCTGATTTCCGCGCTGGAAGAACGCGGCTTCATTCGCCGCCTGCCCAACCGCGCGCGCGCACTCGAAGTGCTCAAGATGCCCGAGAGTGCGGTGGCCGGCTCGACGCTCAAGGCGGCGAACGATGTCGTCTCGCTATCCGAGGCGCGTTCGGTTCGTGTGCCAGAGGCCGCCAATGACGTGATCGATATCCCGCTGCACGGTCGGATCGCCGCGGGTGCCCCGATAGAGGCCTTCGAAGACCATCAGAGCCTGCCTGTACCCGCCGCGCTGCTCGGCCCGGGCGAGCATTTCGCGCTGGAGGTGTCGGGCGACTCGATGATCGAGGCGGGCATCTTCGATGGCGACTATGCGCTGATCCGCCGCGCCGACACCGCGCGCGATGGCGACATCGTGGTCGCGCTGGTCGAGAACGAGGAAGCGACTCTCAAGTACCTGTGGCGCGAGGGCGGGCGTGTCAGGCTCGATCCCGCCAATCCCAGCTACGAGCCGCAGGTCTACGACGCGCGCGCCGTGAAGGTTCAGGGCAAGCTGGCGGGGCTGCTGCGCCGCTATCACTGAGCTTGACGGCGAGGGCGCAGGTCCGGCTCGCGGGCGACACCGCCCGCCCCGTGCCACCAGCCGTGCGCGCCCTGCCCGTCGGCCACGGTCTCGACCTTGCGTGAAGAGAGCCGGATGGCGAGCCCGCCGGTCCGGTCGAGCATCCGCCGGTCAGCCTTGAGCCATCGCGGGCGGCAGCTCCACGGCAGCCAACGGTCGGCGACCACGATGTCGACCCGCGCGCAGGCCGCCGCCAGATCGCGCTCGGTCACATACTCGCGGCCGCGCGCCAGCAGCAGGCGGTAAGGCCGCCCCTCCCGCTCGATGGTCGCGACGCAGAACTCCGCGCTGCATCGGGCGCCGGGCCATTGCGACAGCGGCAGCGGCGGCCCGTCGAGCGCGCTTAGCTCGGCCAGCGTGTCGCTGGCGTAGGAGGACTGGCTGTCGCGCAAGGTCATCAGCCGCCCGTCCTCGATGATCGCGACATCGCGTCCATCACGCGAAACCAGCACGTCGGGCCGCGAAGTGGACAGCATCAGGATCGTCGCGACGAGCACCGGCACGAAGCCCCAGAACCGCGCCCGCCCGCTCCACAGCGCGATCCACAGGCCTCCGGCGACGAACAGGGCGAACGCGAAGCTGCCCATATGCGGCGCCAGCTTGACCGCACCGGGCTGGCCTGCAGTGAGATGCGCAATCCCAAGCAGCAGGTCGAGCGAGGCACCTGCCAGCCACCAGAGCGGCGAGCCAAGGCCAACCAGATCGAACAGGAGCGCCAGCGCGATCAGCGTCATCGACGCGAAGGTGACCAGTGGAATGCCGATCATGTTGGCCAGCGCACCGTACATCCCCGTCCGGTGGAAGTGGAACAGCACGATCGGCATCAGCGCGATCTCGATCACGAAGCCCGTGACCAGCAGCATAGCCCCGCCGCGCAGAGGGCGCATGAACCACGCCTCCTCCCTCGGGGCGAGGAAGGCGCGCACCGGCGCGCTGTTGTGCAAGGCCACGATCGCGAGGACAGCGGCGAAGCTCATCTGGAAGCTCGGCCCCGCGACGCTCTCCGGCCACAATAGCAGTACGAAGCCCGCTGCAACGCCAAGCAGACGGAAGGTCAGCGGCTCGCGCCCCAGTGCCAGCGCGACCAGCACGAGTACCGCAGCGGCACAGCTGCGCACCGTCGGCACCTCCGCGCCGGTCAGCAGGGTGTATCCGATCCCCGCCAGCGCGCCGAGAGCCGCCGCAACCACCGGCAGGCGCACCCGCAGAGCCAACCAGGGCCACAGCGCGAGCAGCTTGAGTGCGAGGAAGTACGCGGCCGCCACCACCGCGCTCACATGCAACCCGCTGATCGAGAGCAGATGGGTCAGACCCGCATCGCGCATCGCCACCTCGTCCGCCTCGGCAATCGCGCCCCGGTCGCCGCTGGCGAAGGCGGCTGCAATCGAGCCCGCCGATCCGCCCAGCTGGCTGCGGACATGCGCGGAAAGGTCGTGCTGTACGGCAGCGATGCCGCCCCACCCCTGCGGCGCAGGTGCAATCACCTCGACCGGGCCGACTACCGATCCGGTCGCCGCCAGCCCTTGGAACCACGCCGCCCGCGCGAAGTCGTAACCGCCCGGCACCAGTGGCGGCGCAGGCGGCATCAGTCGCGCGGTCAGACCGATCACTGCGCCACGCTGCATCGCCGGACTCGCCTGCTCGAGCGGTACATTGACCCGCAGCTTGATCGCATCGCCCCGATCGTCACGCGCTGCCAGAACCAGACGCACACGGTCTCGCGCAGGCTGCTCTTCGCGTTCCAGGATACGGGCATGCATGGTCAGCATGTGCGGATGCTCGATCGCCGGCTCGCCCACGCTGGCCGAGCGGGCCCAGATCAGAGCGACCCCGAAGGCAACCGCCAGACCCAGCGCCAGCAGAGCCAATGCCAGATCGGCAGCGCGCTCAGTTCGCAGCAGCAGCGCCCCGACGAGCGCTATGCTCAGCGCCACCCCGAGCGCCCCCATCCATGCGGCCGGTCCGGGCAGCACGAACCACGCTGCGACCCCCGCGATCACCGCGACGATCACCCATGGCCCGCGCTCCAGCGCGGCCTGCGCGAGGCTGCGATCGAGAGCCCGCGCAACCCTCGCCAGCGGGCTGGACATGAACGCGACCACCTGCCAAAGCCTGCGCTGCGCTGCACCATAGGCCGCACCTGCTCCGCCATTGGATCGAAGGTTGCTGCCGCTCGTTGCGTCGTCAGACGGAACGGTGGACGAAGGCTGCGTCGTCATGAACCGAAATGGAAAGGAACCGCGCCAGGATGGCAAGCGAAACCGGTACGATCATTACACGCTTCGCCCCATCTCCGACCGGCTACCTGCATCTCGGCGGCGCGCGCACCGCGTTGTTCAACTGGCTCTACGCGCGTCACCACGGCGGCAAGGCGCTGCTGCGGATCGAAGATACCGACGCCAAGCGGTCCACGCAGGACGCGATCGACAAGATCATCGAGGGGCTCGACTGGCTCGGCCTCGCCTTTGATGAAGAGCCGGTGTTCCAGTCGCAACAGGCGCAGCGCCACGCCGAAGTCGCAAACGCCCTCCTCGCCAACGGGCACGCCTACAAGTGCTACGCGACGCCCGAAGAGCTGGAGGCGATGCGCGCGGAACAGCGCGCCAACAAGCAGCCAATGCGTTACGACGGGCGCTGGCGCGACCGTGAGCCGGGCCCCGAACAGGAAGGCCAGCCCTTCACTGTGCGCCTCAAGGTGGCCAAAGACGGCGAGACCGCGATCGAAGATCAGGTCCAAGGCCGCGTCACGGTCAGGAACGAAGAGATCGACGACTACATCCTGCTGCGCGCGGATGGCACGCCGACCTACATGCTCGCGGTGGTGGTGGACGACCATGACATGGGCGTGACCCACGTGATCCGCGGCGACGATCACCTCAACAACGCCTTCCGCCAGCTACCCATCTATCGCGCGATGAACGCGATCGAAGGCGGCTGGAATGATCCGGTTTACGCCCACGTCCCGTTGATCCACGGCAGCGACGGGGCCAAGCTGTCCAAGCGCCACGGCGCGGTCGGCGTGGAAGCCTATCGCGACGAACTGGGCATCCTGCCCGAAGCGCTGTTCAACTACCTGCTGCGGCTCGGCTGGGGCCATGGCGACCGCGAGGAAATCACTCAGACCGAGGCGATCGAGCTGTTCGATCTGGACGGCGTGGGCCGCAGCCCGGCGCGCTTCGACATCAAGAAGCTGCAGAACCTCAACGGCCACTACATTCGCGAGGCCGACGATGCGCGGCTGGCGGAGGTCGTCGCGGACGAACTGGCGGGCAACGTCGATGGAGAGATAGATCGCGACCTGCTGACCCGGGCCATGCCCGTGCTCAAGACCCGCGCGAAAGACATCCACGAACTGGCCGAGAATGCCCGCTTCCTGTTCGCCAAGCGGCCGCTGGAAATGACCGAGAAAGCCGGCGGCCTGCTCGACGATGAGGCACGCGGCCGACTGGCGCATATTCACGCCGAGCTTGCCGGGCAAAACGACTGGACAATCGAGGCACTGGAAGCCACTACCAAATCGCTCGCGGAGCGGCTTGAAGTTGGCCTTGGAAAGCTCGCCCAGCCTCTTCGCGCCGCTCTCACCGGGACGACGACGAGCCCTGGAATTTTCGATGTTCTCGCCCTCCTCGGCAAGGAGGAGACGCTTGCGCGGATCGACGCGCAGGCTGTTTCGGCGGACCGCACTCAAGACTAAGGAGACCCTCATGTCGGATACTACCGCAAAGCTGGAGATTGCCGGCGACACCCAGGAATTCCCCGTTCTGGAAGGCTCCTGCGGGCCAGAGGTCGTCGATATTCGCAAGTTCTACGGCACCACCAACCGATTCACCTACGATCCCGGCTTCAAGTCGACCGCCAGCTGCGAAAGCGCGCTGACGTTCATCGATGGCGAAGAAGGCGTGCTGCTGCACCGCGGCTATCCGATCGGGCAGCTGGCCGAAAATTCCAGCTTCATGGAAGTGTCCTACCTGCTGCTGAACGGCGAACTCCCCTCCGCCAGCGAGCTGGACGAGTTTTCCTACACCATTACGCGCCACACCATGCTGCACGAGCAGCTGATGACGTTCTATCGCGGGTTCCGGCGCGATGCGCACCCGATGGCGATCATGTGCGGCGTTGTCGGCGCGCTGTCGGCCTTCTACCACGACAGCACCGACATCGCGGACCCGGAACATCGCAAGATTTCCAGCCACCGCCTGATCGCCAAGATGCCGACCATCGCGGCGATGGCGTACAAATACTCGATCGGCCAGCCCTTCATGCAGCCGGACAATTCGCTCAGCTACACGGGCAATTTCCTTCGCATGACCTTCGGCGTGCCCGCAGAGCCCTACGAGGTGATCCCCGAGGTCGAAAAGGCGATGGACCGGATCTTCATCCTCCACGCTGACCACGAACAGAACGCGTCGACCAGCACCGTGCGCCTCGCCGGGTCGTCCGGGGCGAACCCGTTTGCGTGCATCTCCGCCGGGATCGCCTGCCTGTGGGGCCCCGCGCATGGCGGCGCCAACGAAGCCGCGCTCAACATGCTGCGCGAAATCGGCCGTCCGGAGAACATCCCGCACTATATCGAGCGGGCGAAGGACAAGGACGATCCCTTCCGCCTGATGGGCTTCGGCCACCGCGTGTACAAGAACTACGACCCGCGCGCGACCGTAATGCAGAAGACCGTGCGCGAGGTGTTCGACGCACTCAAGGTCGACGATCCCGTGTTCGAAACCGCCCTGCGGCTTGAAGAAATGGCGCTGAACGACGACTACTTCATCGAAAAGAAGCTGTTCCCCAACGTCGATTTCTATTCGGGCATCATCCTCTCCGCGATCGGCTTCCCGACCACCATGTTCACCGCGCTGTTCGCGCTGGCCCGCACGGTCGGCTGGGTTGCGCAGTGGAACGAGATGATCTCCGATCCCGCACAGGTGATTGGCCGGCCGCGCCAGCTCTACACCGGTCCGACCCAGCGCGATTACGTGCCGGTCGAAAAGCGCTAAACCGCGCTATGAATGGCAAGGCCGCGCGGATCGCGCAGCCTTGCCTCATTCGCGTCCAGGTACGCTCAGGGTGAAAGTCGCGCCCTCGCCCGGTGTGCTGTTGATCGACAGATCCCCACCCATCGCCTGCGCCAGACGCTTGGAAATATAGAGACCGAGCCCGGAACCGCCTCCGTCGCTGCGGCCGAGCCGTTCGAACTTGTCGAACACGATGCGCTGCGCCTGCCGGTCTAGCCCAGGCCCCTGATCGGACACCGATACTGTCGCCCGCTTGCCGTCGGAGCCGAGTTTCACCGTGATGGTCGATCCTTCCGGCGAATAGCGGATCGCGTTGCCGATCAGATTGAGCAGAACCTGCAACACCCGGCGAAACTCCGCAGTGGCAGGCTGACTTGCGTCGGCGGGAGGCGCACTGATCCTGATCCGCTTCTCCTGCGCCCGCACCGTCAGAATGCCCGCCGCGCGGCGGGCGACATCTGCGAGGTCGATCGGATCGGGCGCGGCGCGGAACCCGTCTGCCTCGACCACTTCGAGATCGGTCAGGTCGTCGACCAGAGACAGCAGGTGCTGCCCGGCATTGACGATATCGCGCGCATAATCGCTGTATTCGTCGCCCAGCGGGCCGGCGAGCCGCGCGCGGATCGTTTCCGCATTGGCAACGATGCGGGCGATCGGCTGACGCAGGATCGGCGTGAGATCGCGCCCGATCGAAGCGCCATCTTCCGTCCGCCGGTCGCGCCGCCGCGCACGCGCCACCCACGCGCGATTGGCGATCAGATAAAGCTCGAAGCCCTGAGAACCGGGGTTCGGTTCGCCCAGCGGTATCAGGCGCGCAGTCCAGTTGCGCGGGCTGCCATCGATCGAGACCCGCGCCTGGTCGAGCAACCGCCAGTGGAGCGGCTGGGCATGCTGGCTACCGTCGATATTGACGAAATCGGTCCACGACTGGCCGAGATTCTCGCTCATCCGGCGCAGCAGCGGTTGCAGATCTTCCGCCTCTGTCTGGACGGTCAGCACCTTCTGGTCGGGGTCGAGACGCGCGTGGAGCTCAGCCAGCGCATCGTCGATCGCATCGCGGCGTGCAGCAGCTTCGTCGTCACGTTCCACCGGCGGCGGGCTTGCCTGCCATGTGACGATCCCGATCGAACAGCCCGATTCGGATGGATCGTCTCCCTCGGCAGGCACGATCTCCATCCACGACTTGATCCGGTCGGTCCCATCGAAGGCGTGGATCGTACGCCCAAGCCGCAGGTTCGTGCGGCGTGCCTTGCGCACCTGTTCGCGCAGTTCGGGGATCGCGATGGTGCCGGGGATTTCGCCCCCCGCCCGCCGCTGGAGCGAGGCGAGCGGCTCGTCCGCCGCAATCAGCCGGTCCTTCGCATCGGTGCGCGCACGCGCGATGTAGGTTGTTGTGCTCTCGTCCATAGGCTTACTCGACATGCCCGAAGGGCGAAGAGGATAGCAGCGCGCGCGCATCCTGGGTCGTCACCTGATCGACCGCGGCGGGCAAGGTTGCGTCGGGATGCAGGCAGCGCAATTGCGCCCGCGATTCTGCCGGGCTGAGGCCGGCCGCGCGCAGCGACAGCGCGAAGCGGACAAGCTGACGGTCATTGGTCGAGACGATCGCAATATCGCGCTCCTGCCCTGCCGTGCGCGCCAGCGCCGTCAGGAACATCGCCGCGCCTGCATGGGTCAGCGATAGCGCTACATCGGTGCGCGCGCCGAGCCCGCGGAAGGTCCGGTCCAGCAGCGAGATGCGAGCCTCGTTCTCGCTGCGCATCTGACGAATCCGGCTCTGCACCGTGCTGGCCAGATCACCGCTCACATCCTCGCGCTGGCGCCGCCAGACCCCGATCAAGTGGGCGAACTGATCTTCCGGCAATTCGGCGAGCGGCATCTCCATGCGCTTCTGCTGCTCGATAAAGCGCGCTTGCGCCGCCAGCGTAGCCATCGCCGCGCTCGATAGCTCGCCATCGTCGGAGGCAATCAGCGATTGCAGCAGCGGGGAGAGCACGGGGTCGATTCCGTTGCGCCCGCGCAGGCGGTCGGCCAGTTGCCATTCGATCGAAAGCGCATGACAGTGGCCGAGAAACGCGGTGTGGTGGGCCAGTTCTTCGGCCAGCGCGTCGGCACGGTTTTCGGCATAGGCGAACACGTCGTTCGCGCCGATCTCCTCCGCCTCGACCCGTAACAGGCGGTAGGCGGCACTCCGCAGCATGCCCCGTACGCGAGCGATGATCGAATCGCTGAAGAGCGAGCGGTCGTGGGTGTTGAGGAAGTGGGTCAGCACCGGCGTGAGTGTGGACAGCGCCATATCGCCGCGCGCCAGCTCGGCACGCAGCCCTGCATCGACCGGCTGGTCGTCCAGAATCGAATCCGGCACGCTGTTCATCGAGCTATCGGTCACGCTGCCTGCCTAGCCGCCTATCGTTAAGGGGCGATTATCCCTGATCGTTTGCCACCATGCGCAGCGTCTAGCACACCGGACGCGGCTGTGCAGGCCCCGAACGGCTGAAATGCGCAAGATTTGGGGGGAAATGCAGCGGTTTCCCGCAATCCGTCCAGTGCCCCGCAGGGCGACGGGTCAATCGCGTGTAACGTTATCGAATTCGGTGAGAAAACCGTCGAGGCCGCGCAGCGCCACCGGGTCTCCCGGGGCAGCGTCGATCGCGCTTTGTGCGAGCACGATCAAATCGTCGGCGTGGAAGCTGGCCGCCAGCCCCTTGATCCGCTGCGCAGCGATCAGCCAGTTCCCGTCGCAACGCGATCGGTGCAGCAGGTCGATCTGCTGGGCCAGGCTTTCGCGAAACGCGCCACGCAACTCGCCGAGCAGCGCGGGGTCGTCTCCCGCCGCAGCGGTGAGCGTGGCGGTAAAGGCAGCATTCTCGAAGGCCATGCCTCTTTTGTAGCGAGGAGAGCGTTAACGCGGGGTTTAACCGGACCGGAAACGTGATAAGCCGGTAGTCATGAGCGGGGGTTCTTCGATCAGAGTAGTCGGCAAGGATGCGGCGGAGCCAAAGGCAGGGGATCCCGCACGCCCTGCGCAAGAGTCGGTCACCTATCCGGACGAGGAACTGCTGCTGGACGAGGATACATCGCCCGCAGAGCGCATGCCGCGCATCGCCAGCCCCATCGTCACCGCCATTGCGCTGGTTGCGTTGGCCGGGTGGACGGCGCTGTTCGTAGTCGCGCGCGGGCCAGAGAGTTTCACCCGGATGGCCCCGGACTTGTGGACCGATGTCATCATCGCCTGGTCGATCCCCGCCCTGCTGATCGGTTTCGCATGGTTCGCCGCGAGCCAGCGACTGGGCCGCCAGAGCGCGCGTTTCCGCGCTACCGCTCGCAGCGCAGCGGTCGATATTGCGGAACTCGAGACCCGGCTCACCGCAATCAATCGCGAGCTTAGCCTCGCACGCGAATTCCTGACCCAGCAGACCCGCGAACTGGAATCGCACGGCCGGGTCGCCGCCGCGCGCCTGTCGCAGAATGCCGACCGGATCGAAGCGCTGGTGGCCGAAAACGGCGAGGAGGTGGAACGGATCGCGCGCGTCTCAGAAACCGCGCTTGCCAACATGGCGCGCCTGCGTGACGATCTGCCGGTCATCGCCAATGCCTCGCGCGATGCCGCCAACGCCGTCGGCTCGGCTGGCGAGCGGGCGCAGGGCGCGCTCGACGGCCTGACCACGGGCCTGACCAAGCTCAACGAATTCGGCGAGGCGGGCGAGCGGCATGTCGAACATTTCCGCACTCAGGTAGACTGCACGCTGACCACTCTGGGCGACCGGGTCGGCGAACTCGAAGCGCTGGCGGATGCGCGCTTCACCGCGCTGCGCGAACGCGGCGAGAGCTTCCGCGCCGATCTGGACGGTCGCGAAGTGGAGGCGCTGGCGGCAGCTCAGGGTCGGATCGACAAGCTTCGCGAACGCCTGACCGACGCGATTGGCGAGGTTCAGTCGATCGACGAGCACGCGATGGAATCGGCGCAGGCAAGGCTCGCTTCATTGCGCGACGAGGCCGTGCGGATCGACGAGTCGATGAAGGAGCGCGATCGCGAATTTGTCGATTGGATCGATGCCCGGCGGACCCGGCTGGAAGAGATGGAGCGGCTGGCGCTTACCTCGCTCGAAGACCGACTCGCTGCGATCGACACGGCGGTCGATGAACGGCGCGAAAAACATGGCGAGATCGCCCGCGAGATCGCCCAAGCGGGCGACAGCGCCGCCGAGCGGCTGGCCGAGGCAAGCGAGCGACTGGCCGAGATTGCCAGCACCACCGCATCCTCGCGCGACAATCTGCTCGAGGCGACGGACGATCTGGAGACCCGGCTCGGCAGCGGTCGCGAAGGGCTCGCCGCGCTCGGCACCACGCTGGAAGAAGCGACCGAAGCCGGGGTGCGACTGCTCGAACTGATCCAGGCAGGCGCCAAGCACAGCCGCGAAGTCCTACCCACCGCGATGGAAGCCGCCGAAGCCCGGTTGCAGACATTGAGAGACAACTCCGAAAAGCTGCGCCGGACGATCGACGAAGGCGCCGAGAAGAGCGAGCGCCTGTCCGCCTACGTGATCGAGACCCGGGACAAGGGCGAGGAGATTTTCTCCGTAGCCGACCGGATCGACGACCGGCTGTCCGAAACGCGCGAGAATATGGCCGAGGGCATCACTGCGCTGCGCACCACACTCGCCGCACTGGACGAAGAGACGGGCGCGGTTGCACGGGCAACCAGCGAGCGACTGGCAGAAGCGGTTTCGCAACTCGAAACAACCGCCGACAAGGCGCGCACGCTGCTGGCCGAGTATGCCGAAAGCGAAGGTGAGCAGCTCGGCACCAAGATCGGCGACGAGGCTGCCCGTGCAGTCGCCGACGCGGTCCGTACGCAGGCTGACGAGGCACTCACAGAGCTGCGCGAGGCGACCGGACGCTCCGCCGATGCAGCACGCGATGCCGCGCGGCAGCTGCGCGATCAGCTGGCGCTGGTGAACGAGCTGGCGGGCAACCTCGAAACCCGCGTCTCGGTCGCACGCGAGCGGGCCGAGGAACAGGTCGATAACGACTTCGCACGGCGCGTGGCGCTGATTACCGAAAGTCTCAATTCCAACGCGATCGATATCGCCAAATCGCTATCCGGGGATGTCTCCGACACCGCCTGGGCCAGCTATCTGCGCGGCGATCGCGGCGTATTCACCCGGCGTGCGGTGCGCCTGCTCGACAATCGGCAGGCGCGCGAAATCGCCGAGCTGTATGACGAGGACGCGGATTTCCGGAGCAACGTGAACCGCTACATCCACGATTTCGAGGCAATGCTGCGCACGTTGCTCTCCACCCGCGATGGCAATGCGCTGGCGGTGACCCTGCTCGGCTCCGAAGTCGGCAAGCTTTACGTCGCTATGGCACAGGCGCTGGAACGGCTTCGGACCAGCTAGGCTCTCGGCGCGGGCGAAGAGTACTAGCCGCCCCGCCGACTGGGCGGCAACATGAAGTCGAACAGGTCCGGGGTCACCCACCCGTACTCCCAGTTGAACACCCACAGGGCGGTCAGCACGGCGGCAATCACGGCAGCGCGCAGTGCCAACCGACCGGGGCGGAAGTTGGCCGGCGCGCTCTCCGCCTGGCCTGGAACGAGATCCAGCCCCATCTCCTCATGCGTGCGCACCCCAAAGGGCAGCATCGTGAAGGCGACGAAAATCCAGACCAGGAAATAGATCGCAACGATCGACCAGAAGCCCATCTCGTTTCCCTCCCTCAGGCCTCGGGAATGATGACCTGAACCTGCGGTCGCTTGCCCGACCAGCGATTTGCCGCGCGACGCGCCGCGAGGCGGACCGCCTCATGCCGAGCGCCCGCGTCCTTCGCATCGCGACCGCGCAGGCGGCGCAAAGCCTCTTTCACGTCGCGGGTGGCCTCGGCCACGAAGTCGGGGAAATCCTCGTCCAGCGGAAGGCCCAGCGCGCGGATCGTGACATCATCACTCCCGGTGACCACGACAACCAGCACACCGTCGCGCGACAGCCGACGCCGCTCGGTAATCGCACCTCCATCGGCGGGCACGATCAGATCGCCATCGAGCACCAGACGTCCGGTCGGCACCCTGCCGATCTTGCTTGGCTCACCCGGCGCAAGACTGACGATGTCGCCATTCTTCTGGAACACAGCGTGCGGGATGCCTTCTGCAAGGCCAAGCCGCGCCTGTTCCTGCATATGGCGGATCTCGCCATGAACCGGCACCAGCACTTCGGGCTGCAGCCATTCGTACAGCGCCTGCAATTCGGGCCGCCCCGGGTGGCCGGAGACGTGAATCATGCTCTGCCGGTCGGTCACCATCTCGATTCCGCGCTCGGCCAGCTGGTTCATGATCTTGCCGATCGCGATCTCGTTGCCGGGGATCTGGCGGCTGGAGAACAGCACCACATCACCGCGGGCCAGCTCCAGCGGATGGTTCTTGTCTGCCATGCGGCCAAGCGCGGCGCGGGGTTCGCCCTGCCCGCCAGTCGCAACGATAAGAACCTTGCCGCGCGGAAGCTTCATCGCGGTGTCCCAGTCGATCGGCTGGGGGAAATCGGTCAGGTAGCCGCAGCCCTGCGACACCTCCAGAATGCGTTCGAGCGAGCGGCCCGCGATCACGAGTTCCCGCCCGGTTTCCTTAGCAATCTCGCCCAGCGTATGCAGCCGCGCGACGTTGGAGGCGAAGGTCGTCACGACCACGCGCCGGTCGGGCCAGTTCTGCACTTCTTCCAGCAGGCCCTTATAGACCGCGCCTTCGGAACCGCTTTCCTGCGGGTTGAACACGTTGGTGCTGTCGCACACCAGCGCCAGCACGCCATCGTCGCCGATTGCGCGCAGCTCTTCCTCGGTGGTCGGCTCGCCGATAATCGGGTCTTCATCCAGCTTCCAGTCGCCGGTGTGGAAGATCTTGCCGTAGGGGGTGTCGATCAGCAGCGCATTGCCCTCAGCGATCGAGTGCGCGAGCGGGAGGTAGCGGATGCCGAACGGCCCGATCTGCATATCCTGGTCGCCTTCGCGCACGATATGCAGCGGCACCTCGTCGACCAGATCGGCTTCCTTCAGCTTGCGCCGCACCAGTTCAGCGGTGAACGGCGTCGCATAAAGCGGCACGCCGAGGTCGGCCGCGAAGTACGGCACGGCGCCGATATGATCCTCGTGTGCATGGGTCAGCACGATGCCGAGCAGGTCCTTCGCGCGTTCTTCGATAAATTCGAGATCCGCGAAAACCAGTTCGATGCCAGGATATTCATTGGCGCCGAAGGTCATGCCCAGATCGACCATCAGCCACTTGCCGTCGCAGCCATAGAGGTTGACGTTCATCCCGATCTCGCCCGATCCACCGAGCGCAAGAAACAGGAGTTCGTTCTCCGGCTTGAAGTTCTTTTTCATGCTATCCTTTATCGACCGTGCGCCGGGCCAGCAGGTGCAGGCCGCGCAGCGTCAGGTCTGTGTCTACGACATCAAATATGTCGGTATGGTCGTCGAACAAGACCGAGAGGCCGCCAGTGGCGACTACCTTGGTCGGGCGACCGATCTCTTTCTTCATCCGCGCGATCAGGCCTTCCATCATCGCGACGTAGCCCCAGAACACGCCGATCAGCATCTGATCCTCGGTATTGCGACCGATAACGCTGTCGGTATCGGGGGCGTGGATCGCGATCCGCGGGAGCTTTGCCGTCTTGCCGACGAGCGCGTCGAGCGACAGATTTATTCCCGGCGCAATGATCCCACCCTTGTAAGCGCCGTTGAAATCGACCGCCTCGAACTTGGTCGCGGTGCCGAAATCGACCACGATCATGTCGCCGCCGACCAGCGAATGCGCCGCGATGCAGTTGAGCGCGCGATCCGCGCCCAGCGAACTGGGCAGATCGACGTCGATCTCGAAATTCCACGCGGCTTCGCCCTGCCCGGCGATGATCGGGGTGATGCCGAAATATTTCTCGCACAGCACGGTCAGGTTGTGGTCCGCACGCGGGACGACCGATCCGAAGATGATGTGCGTGATTTCCTCGCGCGCCACCCCTTCGATGCCGAGCAACTGGAACAGCCACACCGCGTATTCGTCGCCGGTCCGCCGCCCGTCGGTGGAGATGCGCCAGCGCGCGCGCAGCTCCTCCCCGTCGAACAGCGCGAAGACCAGGTTGGTATTTCCGACATCGATCGCGAGAAGCATCGGCTACCTTTCCGCCAGCATCACATCGCCTGCGTGAATGACACGCAAGGCCCCATCCTCCAAGCGCAGTCGCATGGAGCCATCGGGTTCGAGCCCGTCGAACAGGCCGTGGACGCGCCCGCCATCGGGTTCGTGCACGCTCACCTGTGTGCCGCGCGGCGTGCCTGCGGCGGTCCAGCTACGGATCAGCGGTTCGAGCCCGTAGGTCCGCCAGCGCTCAAGCTCGGTAGCGAAGTGCGCGGCGAGACTGATGGCGAAGGCATCGCGATCGGGCGCGGGGCCGAACGCAGTTAAGGCGATCGTCTCGCGGTCGGGCAGGTCGGGCGCCGCCATCAGGTTGACGCCGATGCCGATCACCACCGCATCACCTTGCGCTTCGAGCAGAATGCCAGAAAGCTTGGCGTTTCCGACAAGCACATCATTGGGCCACTTGAGGCGCAAGGTGCAGTCGGCCGCGTTGACCACACCCTGAACCGCCTCGAATAAAGCAACCCCGGCAAGCAGCGACAGCGTGTGTGCAGGCGGCTGGCCGGGCGCCAGCCGCACGATCGTGGAGCCCATGAAGTTGCCATGCCCGTCGTGCCAGCCACGGCCCTGCCTGCCACGCCCGGCGATCTGCCGGTCGGCAACCAGCCAGTCGCCTTCGCGCAGCGGCTCGCCGTCGCGCAGCGCGCTGAGCAGGTCGGCATTGGTAGAGCCGGTTTCGGGGACAGTGCGTATCAAAATGTCGCGCGGGGCGCAGGCAGGCTCAGACGCCCGCGAACAGGCCCGCTGCGGCGGTGTCGGTCATCGCCTGCAGCCCTCGGGTCAGCAGGAAGCCGAGCGGCGAGATCAGCAGGGTGCAGATGATCAGGATTGCCCAATGCGCCGCGCTGCCACCCGTGGTCGCACGCCCGACCGGCTCGTCGAAATACATCACCTTGACGAACTTGATGTAATAGAACGCACCGATCACGCTGGCTGCAATACCGATAACGGCCAGCGGGATCAGCCCTGCCTGGATCGCCGCCTGGAACACCTCGACCTTGGCCCAGAAGCCCAGCAGCGGCGGAATTCCTGCGAGGCTGAACATCACCGCCAGCAGGCACAGGGCGATTCCCGGGCGGGTGCTGGAAAGACCGGCGATATCGTCGAACGTCTCCAGGTTCTCGCCATCGCCGTTGCGCAGCATCAGGATTGCGACAAAGCTGCCAAGCGACATAACGACATAGGTCGCGAGGTAGAACAGCATGGCGCTGGCCCCGTCGACCGTCGCGGCGGCGAGACCGATCAGGATGAAGCCGACATTGTTGATCGAGGAATAGGCAAGCAGCCGCTTGAGGTTGTTCTGCCCGATCGCGCCAAGCGCACCCACGATGATCGAGGCGAGCGCGGCGAAGATCACGATCTGCCGCCAGGCGTCCGCCTGCGAACCGAACGCATCGAGCGCAACCCGCGCGGTGAGCGCGACGGCGGCAACCTTCGGCGCGGTGGCGAAGAAGGTCGTCACCGGGGTCGGCGCGCCCTCGTAGACGTCGGGGGTCCACATGTGGAACGGGACGGCGGAAATCTTGAAGGCCAGTCCGGCGAGAACGAAGATCAGGCCAAACAGAGCGCCGGTCGAAAGCCCTCCTTCCTGAGCCGCGCGGATGCCTGCAAAGCTTGTCGTGCCGGTAAACCCGTAGGTCAGGCTCATCCCGTAAAGCAGGATACCGCTGGCGAGCGCGCCGAGCACGAAATACTTGAGACCCGCCTCGGCAGAGCGGCTGTCATTGCGCAGGAAGCTGGCGAGCACGTAGGCCGCAAGGCTGTTGAGCTCGAGCCCGATATACAACGTCATCAGATCGGTCGCTGAGACCATGATGCTCATGCCCAGCGCCGCGAACAGCACCAAGACCGGATACTCGGGCTTCATCGCCTTGAGGCGACCGAAGAAGCCCGGCGCGATCATCAGGCATGCAATTGCCGCAAGGTAGATCAGCAACTTGGCGAAAGCGGAGAATGAGTCGGCGCTGATCTGGCCGTAGAACGCGGTCGCGGCCTCGCCCTCGACACTATTTGCCAGCGTCGGAATGACAAGGCAGCCGGCCGCGCCAAGCGCCACGGCGGCAAGGATCGAGACCAGGCGGCTCGCCTTCTCACCGCCGAACGCAGCGATCATCAGCAGCACCAGGCCGGAACCGGTCAGGAGCAGCTCGGGAATGATCCGGCCAAAGGAAGTTGCGTAATCCATTAGTGTTCGGCCCCTTCAGAGCCGCCTTCTTCCGCAGCGCCGTGATCACCCTCGGCACCGTGGCCGCTAGCGTGATCGCCTTCGATGTAATTGGCCGCGTGTTCGCGCGGTGTCCCTGCAATCAGCTGCGCATCGCCTGCCGGATTGGCCCGCGCTATGCGCGCCTCGATCGCGGCAATGTCGCTGCGCATCGGGGCAAGGAAGCTCTCGGGATAGACACCCATCCACAGGACCGCAGCGGCAACCGGTGCCAGCATCAGCCACTCGCGTGCGTTCATGTCCGGCATCGCGGCGGCATCGGCATTCTTCTGCTCTCCGAATACCACCCGGCGGTAGAGATACAGCATATAGCCCGCGCCAAGGATGATCCCCGTGGTCAGTACGAAGGTCGTAGTACTGGACATCTGGTAGATACCCGCGAGGCTGATGAACTCGGCGACGAACCCGCTGGTCCCGGGCAGGCCGATGCTGGCCATGGTGAACAGCAGGAAAAACAGTGCGTAGCGCGGCATGTTCGTCGCGAGCCCGCCGTAGCGCGAGATTTCACGCGTGTGCAGCCGATCATAGATCACGCCCACGCACAGGAACAGCGCGCCCGAGACGAGGCCGTGCGAAAGCATCATGACCATTGCGCCCTCGATGCCCTGCGAGTTGAAGGCGAACAGACCCGCCGTCACGATCGCCATGTGGGCGACGGATGAATAGGCGATCAGCTTCTTCATGTCGTGCTGGACCAGTGCGATCAGGCTGGTGACCACCACCGCAATCATGCTCAGGCCGAAGACCAGCCAGACGAATTGCGCGGATGCTTCGGGGAACATCGGCAGGCTGAAGCGGATGAAGCCGTAACCACCCAGCTTCAGCAGCACGCCCGCGAGGATAACCGAACCGGCGGTCGGCGCCTGAACGTGCGCGGCTGGCAGCCAGGTGTGAACGGGCCACATCGGCATCTTCACCGCGAAGCTGGCGAAGAAGGCGAGCCACAGCCAGGTCTGCGCTTCCGGCGGGAAGTCGTACTGCAGCAGCACGGGGATCGAGCTAGTGCCTGCTTCCTGGACCATCCACAGCATCGCGATCAGCATCACCACCGAGCCGAGCAGCGTGTAGAGGAAGAACTTGAAGCTGGCGTAGATCCGGTCATCGCCTCCCCAGATGCCGATGATCAGGTACATCGGGATCAGACCGGCTTCGAAGAAGATGTAGAACAGCAGGATGTCCTGCGCGGCGAACACGCCGATCATCAGCAGTTCCATGATCAGGAACGCGGCCATGTATTCGCCGACGCGCTTGGTCACGCTGGTCCAGCTGGCGAGGATGCAGATCGGCATCAGGAACACGCTGAGCATGATCAGCATCAGCGCGATACCATCGATGCCGAGCGCGTACTGGAAGCCCGCGAACAGGTTCGCCTCTTCCTGGAACTGCCATTGCGCGCCGCCGATATCGAAGTTGAGCCAGAGCAGGATGCCCAGCGCCAGATCGATCAGCGTGGCGATCAGCGCGACCCAGCGAGCGGTCGACGCATTGACGAACATGCACAGCACCGCACCGACCAGCGGGACGGCAAGCATCAGCGAAAGGATTGGGAAGCCCTCCATTACAGCAGCACCCAGGTGATGGCGGCGACAAGGCCGAGCAGCATGATCAGGGCATAGGTGTTGAGCATGCCGGACTGGAAGCGCTTGGCTCCGACCGATCCCTGCCTGACCACCCACGCCGCCCCGTCAGGCCCGAACCTGTCGATGATTCCGATGTCGAGCACCTTCCAGAACACACGGCCCAGCCAGAAGGCAGGCTTCACGAACAGGAAGTTGTACAGCTCGTCAAAGTACCACTTGTTGAGGAAGAAGCGGTAGATCGGGCCGAGCTGCTCCGCCGCCGCTTGCGGCAGTTTCGGGTTGGCGATGTAGGAGAGCCAGGCCGTGGCGAGGCCGAGAAGCATCGCGATCGTCGCAGTCAGCTTCACCCACAGCGGTACGCCGTGCATCGCGTGGACGAGGTTTTCATTGAAGAACACGGAGCCCTGCCAGAAGCCTTCGGCGTCCACAAACGGCTCGTAGAACAGGAAACCGGCGAACACCGCGCCCAGGCTCAGCACGATCAGCGGGATCAGCATGACCCACGGCGCCTCGTGCGGATGATAGCCGGCGGTGCCATCCTGTTCCTCGGTCGAGGGAACATGATGCGCAACGCTTTCGCCTGCATCTTCCTGCGCGGCAGGATTGTGATCTTCCGGCTCGTCATGCCCGTGATGAACGGCGTGCTGGATATGCTCGCTCTCGGCCCAACGCGGCTTGCCCCAGAAGGTCAGGAACATGAGGCGCCAGGAATAGAAGCTGGTCAGCAGCGCCGCGATCGCGCCCGCCCAGAAGGCGAAGTTGGATGCACCGGTCCCGCGCGCAAACGCCGCTTCGAGGATGGCGTCCTTCGAATAGAAGCCCGCGAAGCCGAACACGTCGATGATGCCGACACCGGTGATTGCCAGCGTACCCGCCATCATCGCCCAGAAAGTGATCGGGATGCGCTTACGCAGCGCGCCGTAATAGCGCATGTCCTGCTCGTGATGCATCGCATGGATCACCGCACCCGCGCCAAGGAACAGCAGCGCCTTGAAGAAGGCGTGCGTGAACAGGTGGAACATCGCCACGCCATACGCGCCCACGCCAGCGGCGAAGAACATGTAACCGAGCTGCGAACAGGTCGAATAAGCGATCACCCGCTTGATGTCCCACTGCGTGGTGCCAATCGTGGCGGCGAACAGGCAGGTCGCCCCGCCCACGACCGTAACCACGGTCAGCGCGACCGGAGCGGTCTCGAACATCGGCGACAGGCGGCAGACCATGAACACGCCTGCGGTCACCATGGTGGCCGCGTGAATCAGCGCGGAGACCGGTGTCGGGCCCTCCATCGCGTCGGGCAACCAGGTGTGCAGGCCTAGCTGCGCGGACTTGCCCATCGCGCCGACGAACAGCAGCAGGCACAGGATGTCCATCGTCATCAGGCGCATGCCCATAAAGGTAATCGAGCTGCCGCTCATCGCCGGAGCCATGTCGAGGATCGCGGGGATCGAGACCGTGCCGAACACCAGGAAGGTGCCGAAAATGCCGAGCATGAAGCCAAGGTCGCCCACGCGGTTGACCACGAAGGCCTTGATCGCGGCGGCGTTGGCGCTGGGCTTCTTGTACCAAAAGCCGATCAGCAGATAGCTGGCGAGGCCGACGCCTTCCCAACCGAAGAACATCTGCACCAGGTTGTCCGCCGTCACGAGCATCAGCATCGCGAAGGTGAACAGACTGAGATAGGCGAAGAAGCGTTGCTGGCTTGGGTCTTCATCCATGTACCCCCAGGAGTACAGATGGACGAGCGCGGAGACGCTGGTGATGACCACCAGCATGACCGCGGTCAGCGTGTCGACCCGCAAAGCCCAGTCGAACGTCAGATCGCCCGAGGCGACCCATTGCAGCACGGTGACGACCTGCGCTTCGGCAGTACCGCCGAGAAACGCGAGGAAGATGGGCCAGCTGAGCGCACACGAGGCGAACAGCGCGCCGGTGGTGAGCAGCTTGGCCGGCACCTTGCCGATCGCGCCGCCGAACAGGCCTGCGATGATGGCGGCCGCCAGCGGCAGGAAGACGATGAGGAGTATCGAAGACTGCACGGGTGGTTCAGCCCTTCATCCGGTTCACATCGTCGACCGCGATGGTGCCACGGTCACGGAAGAAGATGACGAGGATCGCGAGCCCGATGGCCGCCTCTCCCGCCGCCACGGTCAACACGAACATAGCGAAGATCTGGCCGGTCAGATCGCCCAGGAAGGCGCTGAATGCGACGAGGTTGATATTCACCGCCAGCAGGATCAGCTCGATCGCCATCAGGATGACGATCACGTTCTTGCGGTTGAGGAAGATACCAAGCACGCCGAGCACGAACAGGATCGCGCTGACGATGATGTAGTGCTGGATGCCGATCATAGCTCGATCCCCTCGCCCACGGTCGGCTGCTTCATCTGGGTTGCTTCCTTCGGGTTGCGACGAACCTGCTTGGTGATGTTCTGATGGCCGCGCGTGGTCTTGAGGTCGCGGTGGGTCAGCACGATCGCGCCGATCATCGCCACCAGCAGGATCAGGCCCGCCGCCTCGAACACGAAGATGTACTTGGAATAGAGCAGCGCGCCGATGTTCTCGATATTGCTATTGGCCAGATTGGGCGCGTTCGCACCGCTCGCCGTGCCCAGTTCCAGCGGCCCCGCCCCCAGCGCACCGATGCCCAGCACCAGCTCTGCCAGCAGGACCAGCGCGATCGCGATTCCCAGCGGGAAGTTCTTGATGAATCCGGCGCGCAGCTCCGCCATGTCGACATCGAGCATCATCACAACGAACAGGAACAGCACGGCCACGGCACCGACGTAAACGACGACCAGCAGCATCGCGATGAATTCCGCGCCCAGCAGCACCATCAAGCCCGCCGCGTTGAAGAACGCCAGGATCAGCCACAGCACGGAATGGACCGGGTTGCGGCTCATGATGGTGAGCACGCCACTGGCGATCACCATCGTTGCGAAAAGGTAGAAGGCTATGGCCTGGATCATGGCTTTGAAAAAGTGCCCCGCGAGTGGTCTGTGGCGCGCCTAGCGGTAGGGCGCGTCGGCTTCAAGGTTGGCTGCGATGGCGCGTTCCCATTTGTCACCATTGGCGAGCAGCTTGGCCTTGTCGTAAAGCAATTCCTCGCGGGTTTCCGTCGAATATTCGAAGTTCGGACCCTCGACGATCGCATCCACCGGGCACGCCTCCTGGCAAAAACCGCAATAGATACACTTGGTCATGTCGATGTCGTAGCGCGTGGTGCGGCGGCTGCCGTCCGCGCGCGGCTCCGACTCGATGGTGATCGCCTGCGCGGGACACACCGCCTCGCACAGCTTGCACGCGATGCAGCGCTCTTCCCCGTTGGGATAGCGGCGCAGCGCATGCTCGCCGCGGAAACGCGGGGAGATAGGGTTCTTCTCGTACGGGTAGTTGATCGTGACCTTGGGCTTGAACAGATACTTCAAGGTCAGCGCGTGGGCCTTCACGAATTCCCAGAGAGTGAAGGCCTTGATGGTCTGGGCGATGCTCATGCGTCAGTTTCCTCGCGAGCAATGGTGCTAATCGTGCAGGAGCCGGGAACGGCCGTCACCTCGCCCGAAGGCAGTGTGCCGGTAACCGCCGCTCTGGCGGAGGATGCCGCGATGTCGACTTCGGAAATCTCGAATTCGATAGTCGCTTCGTCGCTCTTCATCCCGATGTAGAGCGAGTTGGGCATATCGTCGAAAACCTGGGAAATACGTGCGGACGACGGCACGATCTCGCCATCGCCGGTCACGCTGTACAGCGTCAGCACATTGCCCATGTAGTTTGCGGTTTCCGCCTCGTCCGGCGCGAATATGGTGAAAGTCGCCGTATCCGCACTGCACTGGAAAGTGGTGCCCGCTAGGGCGGCCAGGGCAAGCGTCATGCTCATGCCGCGCTTCCGAAATGCCCGGTGGCCATCAGGTAGCCGCTGATCAGGAACACGAAGATCAAGCTCATCGGCAGGAAGATCTTCCAGCCAAGCCGCATCAGCTGGTCGTAGCGATAGCGCGGGACGGTCGCCATCACCCAGCTGAACATGAAGAAGAAGAACAGCGTCTTGAGCAGGAACCAGATGATCCCGGGCACCCAGTACAGCGGCGCCCAGTCGACAGGCGGCAGCCACCCGCCGAAGAACAGCAGCGTGTTGAGCGCGCACATCAGCAGGATATTGGCATATTCACCCAGCCAGTAGAGCGCGAAAGCCATGCTGGAATATTCGGTTTGATACCCGGCAACCAGCTCGCTTTCCGCCTCGGTCAGGTCGAACGGTACGCGCTGCGTTTCCGCGAGCGAGCTGATGAAGAACACCACCCACATCGGGAACAGCAGCAGGTTGAAATAGAACCCGTTGACGATCCCAAAGCCGTGGCCGCGCTGCGCGTCGACGATCTCGGTGAGGTTCCACGAGCCTGCCCACAGCACGACGCACACGAGGATGAAGCCGATCGAGACTTCATAGCTGATCATCTGCGCGGCGGCTCGCATCGCGGAGAAAAACGGGTATTTCGAGTTCGAGGCCCACCCGGCCATCACCACGCCGTAAACCGACAGCGAACTGATCGCGAGAATGTACAGCAGGCCGACATTGATGTCCGCCAGCACCACTCCATCCGCGAACGGCACCACCGCCCACGCAGCCAGCGCGACCGTAAAGGTGATGATCGGCGCGATGATGAAGATGCCCTTGTTCGCCGCGCTCGGAATGATGGTTTCCTGCAGGAACACCTTCAGACCGTCGGCAAAGCTCTGCAGCAGGCCGAACGGGCCGACCACGTTCGGCCCCTTGCGAAGGTTGATCGCAGCCCAGACCTTGCGGTCGATCAGGATGACGTAGGCGACCGCCAGCATCAGTGGGAACGCGATCAGCAGAATGCCCGCAATGGTCGCGACGAACCACGCCCATTCGTAGTTCATGCCGAGAGATTGGAAGAATTCGGTCATTGTGACCCCTCTAGGAACTTGTCAGCACGCCAGATCAACGCCGCGCCGATCCACGGCACCACCGCGGCATTCAGCGATGCAGCTAGACTCACCAGCAATGCGCCTACGAGACGGGAACTTCCAAAACCGGATGACCCAACCGAAATCGAACCAACAAACGTCGCAATGACCAAGACCCAGCCGATGACAAAGAGAATACGCGCGGCCTGAGGCGCAAATTTTGCAAAGGTCATTCCGCAGCCTCCAGCATGTCTTCGCCGTGGACCAGTTCGGCCGAGCAACGCTGCATCGTTTCGCTCGCGCGGGCGATGGGATTGGTCAGGTAGAAGTCGGTAATCGGGTAGGTGATCTGGCCTTTGGCCTTGGGCGTCTTCTTGCCCTTGGGCAGCTTGCCCAGCGGCGCGATGCCTTCCTCGCCCAGCGCGGGCACCACTTCGATCATCGCAGACTGCAGCTGTGCGAAGCTGTCGAAGCCCACGCTCACGCCGAATGCATCGGCCAGAGCGCGCAGGATTGTCCAGTCCTCGCGCGCATCGCCGGGTGCGAACACCGCCTTTTCGGCGAACTGCACGCGGCCTTCGGTATTGACGTAGGTCCCGTCCTTTTCGGCGTAGGAGGCCGAAGGCAGGATGATATCCGCCGCGTGCGCGCCTGCATCGCCATGGTGGCCGATATAGACCTTCAGGCTCTTGTCGAACGCGCCATAATCGACCGAGTCCGCGCCGAGCGACAGCAGCACGGCGGGCTTGGTGTCGACAACATCCTTGATCCCGCCCTTCTGCGCATAGCCGAGCATCACTGCGCCCATCCGCGCAGCAGCGGTATGGATCACGTTGAAGCCGTTCCAAGCCGCTCCGTCGACATCGCGCACGAGGTTCCACTCGTCCGCCAGCACCAGTGCCGGGTGGAGCGCGCCCGCAGCAAGCCCGCCGGGGCCGACGATGATTGCGGGGCGCGCAGCGTCCTTGAACGCATCGGCAACGTGACCGGGCAGATCGTGCAGCAGGCCCGCATCGTCGCCGAGGAATTCGCAGGTGAAGGTCGTGTCCCACTCGGGCCCGATCAGGAATATCTTCGCGCCGCGCTTGGCCGCCTTGCGCAGGCGGACATTGATCAGCGGGGCTTCGTGGCGGACTTGGCTGCCGACGATCAGGATCGCATCGGCGGTTTCGATTCCGGCCAGCGTCGAGTTGAACGCGATGCCAGCAAGGCTGGAACAATCATAATCCAGCCCCGCCTGGCGTCCTTCGAGCTTGTCCGAGCCAAGCTCTGCCAGCAGGCGCTTGGCCGCGAACATCGTCTCGCAATCGACCAGATCGCCAGCGACTGCCGCGATGGAGCCTTCACCGCCCTGCTTCGCAGCCTTCACGATCGCGTCGAATGCGTGTTCCCAGCTCGCGCGTTGGAGCTTGCCCGCGTTCGGCCCGCCGACCGCGCGCATCCACACCTGGTCGAGCCGGCGCGAAGTCAGGCCGTCGACCTGGTAGCGCGCCTTGTCCGAAATCCACTCCTCGTTGACGTCGTCATTGATCCGGGGAAGCGCGCGCATGACCTCACGCCCGCGGCTGTCGAGCCGGATGTTCGCGCCGACCGCGTCGGACACGTCGATGCTGAGCGTCTTCTTCAGCTCCCAAGGCCGTGCTTCGAACGAATAGGGTCGGCTGGTGAGCGCGCCGACCGGGCACAGGTCGATCACGTTGGCGCTCAGCTCGTGCTGCGCAGCCTGTTCGAGATAGGTCGTGATCTGCATGTCTTCGCCGCGATAGAGCGCGCCGATTTCGTCCACGCCCGCGATCTCTTCGGAAAAGCGCACACAGCGGGTGCAGTGGATGCAGCGGGTCATGATCGTCTTGATCAGCGGGCCCATGTACTTTTCGGTCACCGCACGCTTGTTCTCGTGATAGCGCGTCGCGCCGCGCCCGTAATACATCGACTGGTCCTGCAGGTCGCATTCGCCACCCTGGTCGCAGATCGGGCAGTCGAGCGGGTGGTTGATGAGGAGGAACTCCATCACCCCTTCGCGCGCCGCACGCACCATCGGCGTGTCGGTGCGGATCTCCTGCCCTTCGGTGGCGGGCAGTGCGCAAGACGCTTGCGGCTTGGGCGGCCCGGGCTTAACCTCGACCAGGCACATGCGGCAATTGCCGGCAATGCTCAGCCGCTCGTGATAGCAGAAACGCGGGATCTCCTTGCCCGCAAGCTCGCACGCCTGCAGCACAGTGGCGCCGTCGGGCGCGTCGATTTCCTGTCCGTCTACGGTGACTTTAGGCATTCTATCTCAGTCCTAGTCCGATTGGCCCGGCAAGCGCGCCGCGCCCGGATTGCGGGTTGCGTGGTACAGCGCTTCGGCGAGTGCCATGCGAATGTTCATCGGCTTGAGCGCGACCTCCGCGCCCTGCGGCATGCAGGGGCCGAAGGTCGGTGCCAGCTCGCGCATGCGGGCCAGTTCGCTCTTGTCGCCAAGCCTGGTCTCTTCGATCAGACCACGCGCCGCCGCGAAGTCTCGCGCGACATAGCAGCGTGCGAAATCATGTATAGAGGCGACGGTCTCCGGCTCCTCCATGGCGGGTACAGAGCCCTGAGGCCAGTCGCGCATCGTGTCTTTGAACAGCCCTTCGGCGACCACGCCGCGCACCCATGCTCGCACCAGTGTCGCGCTGACGAAGTTCTGCATGCAGCGGTTGGTCGTGTCGCCGAACAACGTGTCGAACGCGGCAGCCTCTTGCGGCGAATCGATCGGCGCGTCGAGGAAGGCGATCGCCCGATCCCGCTTGTTGCTCGCCAGGCACGGGCCGAGCTGGCGGAGCATGTAGAAATACTCCTCGTCGTTCGCCGAGGTGGGAGCGGTCGAGATACCCGAGGTGCTGGGACTCAATTGAGCGAGCGCGGGCGCGCTGCCGCACAGGCTCGCCGCAAGCAGGGCAATCGCGAGGCGCAACATCATGCCTCGCCCTTATCGGCCAGTCGGGCGGCCAGACGATAATACGTGATCGCAAGGCCCGCCCGCAGGCTGGTGCGATCGATCGCGACTTCGCGCCCCTCGGGAACGCAGCCTGCGATTTCACCACCGAGGGCCTGCAATGCTTCGATTTCATCGCTGGAATCGATCCGGGTCGCGAACACGGCGCGTGCCCCGGCGGGGTTCGCACGGGCCACGCATTCGCCCAGCCTGAGCGCCATGGTATAGCGCACGGCATTGGGCGCATCGGACGGCAGCGACGCATTGAGCGGCGCAATATCCGCCACCCCGACAAGCGCGGTCGCGGGAAGGCTGCTGGTGCTGAGCCGCTCTGCCAGCGACGCCTGATAGTAGAACAGATGCATGTGCAGGCGGCCCGAATAGAGCCCCATGCAGCGACTATCGAGCGCGCCCTTCCATGCAGGATCGCCGAAATCGACCTTGTCGGCGAGAACGACGGCTTTCGCCATCTCCGGTTTGGCATCGGCCATGCACTTGCCGAACCCGGCCACCAGCTGCCTGCCCGCCTCCATCTCCTGTTTGGGAGACTTGGCCTGCGCCATAGCCGGCATAGCCAGCCCGAAGGCCAGCACAACCGTCAGAAGGGCGCGGGCGGCGATCACTCCGCCGCCTCCGCCATCGCCTCGCCGCGTTCGACGATGCGCCGCTCCAGTTCGGGGCGGAAGTGGCGGATCAGGCCCTGGATCGGCCATGCAGCAGCATCACCGAGCGCACAGATCGTATGGCCTTCCACCTGCTTGGTAACGGTGTGAAGCATGTCGATCTCGTCGATATCGGCATCGCCCGTCTCAAGCCGCTTCATCACGCGCCACATCCACCCGGTGCCTTCGCGGCACGGCGTGCACTGGCCGCAGCTCTCATGCTTGTAGAAGTAGCTGATCCGCGAAATCGCGCGGACGATGTCGGTCGACTTGTCCATCACGATCACGGCGGCGGTGCCGAGGCCCGAGCCAAGTTCCTTCAGCCCATCGAAATCCATCGGCGCGTCCATGATCTGCTCGGCCGGGACCAGCGGGACGGACGATCCGCCCGGGATCACCGCCATCAGATTATCCCACCCGCCGCGAATGCCGCCAGCGTGCCGTTCGATCAGCTCGCGGAAGGGAATGCTCATCTCTTCCTCGACCACGCAGGGCTTTTCGACATGCCCGCTGATCTGGAACAGCTTGGTGCCGTCGTTCTTCTCGCGCCCGAAGCTGGCGAACCACGAGGGGCCGCGCCGCAGGATCGTGGGGACGACCGCGATGGACTCAACGTTGTTGACCGTCGTCGGGCAACCATAGAGGCCCGCGCCCGCCGGGAACGGCGGCTTGAGGCGCGGCTGGCCCTTCTTGCCCTCGAGGCTTTCGATCAGCGCGGTTTCCTCGCCGCAGATATAGGCGCCCGCACCGCGATGGAGGAAAACGTCGTAGTCGTAGCCCGAGCCGCAGGCGTTCTTGCCGATGAAACCGGCGTCGTATGCCTCGTCGATAGCCTTCTGCAGCGTCTCGGCTTCGCGGATATATTCGCCGCGAATGTAGATGTATGCCGCCCGCGCGCGCATCGCGAAGCCCGCGACCAGTGCGCCTTCGATCAGCTTGTGCGGATCGTGCCGCATAATCTCGCGGTCCTTGCACGAACCGGGCTCAGATTCGTCGGCATTGATGACGAGGAAGCTGGGCCGTCCGTCCTTGCTTTCCTTCGGCATGAAGGACCACTTCATGCCGGTGGGGAAGCCCGCACCGCCGCGCCCGCGAAGGCCCGAGGCCTTCATGTCGTCGATGATCGAATCCTGCCCCTTGGCGAGCAGCGCCTTGGTATCATCCCAGTCGCCACGCGCCTGCGCAGCTTTCAGGCCCCAGTCCTGAAACCCGTACAGGTTGGTGAAGATGCGGTCCTTGTCCTGAAGGCTCATGCGAACACCTGCCAGATTGAAAGCCCGCCGATCAGAACGACGACGAAAGCCAGTGTATATGTGATGAAACGTTTCTGCCGACGGCGCTCTTCGGCCGAGGCGAGCGGATAATGCCCGCCGGTCGAATAGTCACCCGTCCAATCCTTGCTGTCGATCTTTTCGCTCATGCCATGACTCCAAAGACGACGAAGGCCGCGACAGCGAGGATCGCGAGCAGCGCGAGCGTCTTGAACAGGCCGCTCAAGACTTTCCACGCGATGACAATCGCGATCAGCGCGACGACGATGGTGACGATGTTAGTTTCCATCGTGCACCCCGTCGGTCTGCTTGCCCCGGCTGAAAATGCCGAGCCCGCCGAAGACGATACCCAGGATCATCCACACGGCCCAGTCGTCGCCCTTCAGAAACATCACCAGCGCGAGCACGAGGAACATGACCCCGACGGCGGGGAAGCCTTTACGGGCGGTCATACCCACTACCAGTCACCCCGGTAATCGTGGTTCTCGGTGACCATGTCCTTGAGCGTGGTCGGCCCACCCGAAGGTTCGGAGGTGTGCCGTCCCGGCTCCTGCGTTCCGGTCTTGGGCTGCTCACCCTTGGCCAGCGCGTCGAGCACAACATCGAGCCGTTCCGGCGTCAGGTCTTCGTAATTGTCGTCGTTGATCTGGACCATCGGCGCGGTCGCGCAATTGCCCATGCATTCGACTTCGGTGAGGGTCCACAGTCCGTCGTCCGAAACGTGGCCCTTTTTCATTCCCCGCGCCTTGCACGCAGCAATAATGTCGTCGCTGCCGCGCAGCATGCACGGAGTGGTGCCGCATACCTGCACGTGGAATTTGCCGACCGGCACGAGGTTATACATGAAGTAGAACGTCGCGACTTCGAGCACGCGGATTACCGGCATGTCGAGATAGTTCGCGACATACTCGATCACCGGCAGCGGCAGCCACCCTTGCGTATCGGTTTCCTCGCCGACCTGCCGCTGGGCAAGGTCGAGCAGCGGCATCACCGCCGACTTGGAGCGCCCTTCGGGATAGCGCGCGATGGCGCGCTTCGCCTTCGCCTCGTACTCAGCGGAGAACGCGAAATTGCCCCACCGCTCGCGCAGTTCGGGGGTGTCGGGTGCGACGGAACGGTCAGCCACGGCTAAATCCAACTATATTGAGCTTAGGGAGCTTCATCGCTGCCCAGTAATAAAAGGCGATCACGGGAATCAATCCAGCAAGCGATGACAGCGCAAAGCCCAGCTCTCCGCCGAGCATGTCGACAGCATTGTACTGCGCGAACTTGGCGAACCCAATCATAAGCGCGAGTACCGGCAGGGCTAAGATCAATTTGATCACTCTCACCGGTCGCACTCCCCGAACACGACGTCGATCGCGCCGAGGATGGCGGTTGCGTCAGGCAGCATGTGGCCCTTGGTCATCATGTCCATTGCCTGCAGGTGACTGAACGCGGTCGGGCGGATCTTGCAGCGGTAGGGTTTGTTCGACCCGTCGCTGACCAGATACACGCCGAATTCGCCCTTGGGGCTCTCGGTCGCAACGTAAACTTCGCCGGCGGGCACGTGGAAGCCTTCGGTATAGAGCTTGAAGTGATGGATCAGCGCTTCCATCGACTGCTTCATCTCGCCGCGCTTGGGCGGGACCACCTTGCGGTCGTCCGAAGCGATCGGGCCGGAGGGCATTTCCGCCAGGCACTGCTTGATGATGCGCGCGCTCTGGTAGACTTCCTGCACGCGGACCATGAAGCGGTCATAGCAGTCCGAATTGGTGCCCACCGGAATGTCGAATTCCATCCGGTCGTACACGTCGTAGGGCTGCGACTTGCGCAGATCCCACGGCACGCCCGCCGCGCGGATCATCGGGCCGGAAAAGCCCCAGGCAATCGCATCGTCGCGGCTGACCACCGCGATATCGACGTTGCGCTGCTTGAAGATGCGGTTGTCCATCACGAGGCTCATCGCGTCGCCGAACAGTTCGGGCAGGCGATTGTCGAGCCACTCGCCGATATCGACCAGCAGCTTTTCGGGGACGTCCTGATGAACCCCACCGGGGCGGAACCATGCGGCGTGCATCCGCGCTCCGCTCGCGCGTTCGAAGAAGTTGAGCGTGTCTTCGCGCAGCTCGAAAATCCACAGATTCGGCGTCATCGCGCCGACATCCATCACATGCGCGCCGATGTTGAGGAAGTGGTTCGAAATGCGCGTCAGCTCGGCGAACAGCACCCGCAGGTACTGCGCGCGGATCGGCACTTCGAGGTTGAGCAGCTTCTCGATCGCGAGGACGTAGGAATGTTCCTGACACAACGGGGAGCAGTAATCGAGCCGGTCGAAATAGGGCAGCGCCTGAAGGTAGGTCTTGTGCTCGATCAGCTTTTCGGTGCCGCGATGCAGCAGGCCGACATGCGGATCGACCCGCTCCACGATCTCGCCGTCGAGCTCCATCACCATGCGCAGCACGCCATGCGCCGCAGGGTGCTGAGGCCCGAAATTGATCGTGTAGTTGGTGATCTGCTCGTCGCCGGTGGTCGGCGATTTTTCGATCGTCAGCCCGTGTGCCATTATTCCATTCCTATCCGCAGGCCCATTGCCCGCCAGCGAACTTGCGCTGTTTGCCATCGGCCGCGACGTAAAGATCCGCAGTCCGCATCGCATCATTCCCCGCTGCGGGCACGACCTTCACGGTCACACCCTGCGCGGTCATGGTCGGCCCCGCGTAGATTGCGCCCAGCCCGCCATTCTCAGCGGTGAGGTTGATCAGCTCGCCGCCGATCCGGACCACACCCTTGCCCTTCACCGCCTCGTCATCTTGCGCCCCGGCAAGCAGCAGTTCCTGCGCGTTGAGCGAGAAGGTGCAGCCGCCGTCGCGCGGGCCGAGATCGACGCGCGCGATATTGCCGAGCTTTTCGAGGCCCAGCGGGTTCGCGCCTTCGGGCACGGCGGAACCACGCGCCATGGTGCTTTCGGGCGGCGCGACCGTGCCGGCGGCCGCAGGCGTCGCTTCGCCCTGCCCTGCCCCGACGCGCGCGGCGAAATCGTCGCCATTTTCGGCGTCGCCATCACCTTGCGAACAGGCCGCCAGCAGAACGGCGGCAGAAACCATCAGCACTCGCTTCATAGTCGCGTTCTCCATCGCTCCATCGACGCGGGCGGCACTCCAAGTGATCCGCCCCGCTTCGTTCAATCCTTGTCCTTCGGCTCGGTCGCCGCGGAGGTATCCTTGGCATCGCCCTTGCGCTCGGCCCGGTCGGGGCGATCCTCGGTCGGTTCGGGCGCAGGCGTGCGGTCCTCGACGGTTTTCTCTTCCGCCGGAGCATCGGCGCTGACCTTGTCGTCGGCCTTTGCGTCGGTCTTCGGACCGGCCCCGGTGTCCTTCGGGCTGTCAGTGGTCTTGGCCTCGTCGACCGGCGGGGTATGCGCCTTCTCGTCGCCGGGCAGCACGTAATCCGCGCCTTCCCAAGGGCTCATGAAGTCGAACTGGCGAAGATCCTGCGCGAGTTCCACCGGCTCGTAGACCACCCGCTGTTCCTCCTCGGAATAGCGCAGCTCGACATAGCCGGTCAGCGGGAAATCTTTGCGGAAGGGATGCCCTTCGAAGCCGTAATCGGTCAGGATGCGGCGCAAATCCATATTGCCCGCGAACACCACGCCGTACATGTCGAACACTTCGCGTTCGAGCCAGCCCGCGTTGGGCCACAGCGTCGTCGCGGTCGGCACCGGCGTCGTTTCGCTGGCGGTCACCTTGAGCATGATGCGGCTGTTCCTGGTCAGCGAGAGCAGCATGTAAACCACCTCGAAGCGCTCGGTGCGGCTCGGGTAGTCGGCCCCGGCGATTTCCATCAGCTGCTGATAGGAATGCTCGTCGCGCAGCAGGCGCAACGCATCTTCCAGCCGGTCGCGCTGCACGCTCAGCAGCAGTTCGCCGTGCTCTTCCTTCGCTTCGACCAGCATATCGCCGAGCGCGCCGGAGAGCGTGTCCATCAGTCCGTCGATGAGGGTGAACTTGGGAGCGGAGTGGAGGACGGCCATCCTAGCGCTCCACCGTACCGCTACGACGAATCTTCCGCTGCAACTGCATCACGCCATAGAGCAGAGCCTCGGCGGTCGGAGGGCACCCGGGCACGTAGATGTCCACGGGCACGATCCGGTCGCAGCCGCGCACAACGCTATAGCTGTAGTGATAATACCCGCCGCCATTGGCACAGCTGCCCATGGAGATGACGTATTTCGGGTTCGACATCTGGTCGTAAACCTTGCGCAGGGCCGGTGCCATCTTGTTGCACAGCGTGCCCGCGACGATCATCACGTCACTCTGGCGCGGGCTAGCGCGCGGGGCGACGCCGAAGCGTTCCATATCGTAGCGCGGCATGTTGACGTGGATCATCTCGACCGCGCAGCACGCGAGGCCGAAGGTCATCCACCACAGGCTGCCTGTGCGCGCCCACTGGAACAGTTCCTCGGTCGAGGTGACGAGAAAGCCCTTGTCGTTCACTTCGGTCTGAAGCGCGGTGAAATAGTCCGAATCCGGCTGGCGCACCTCGCCGGGCTGCGCCGCGGGCTGCATCTGCGGGTCGCGGCCCGCCGGGGTGATGGTCTGGTTCTCGCTCATCTCAATTCCAATCGCGCGCGACACCGGGCAGGATCACTCCCACTCCAGCGCGCCCACTTTCCATGCATAGATCAGGCCGATGGCCAGTTCGCCGATGAAGATCATCATCGTGGTCCAGCCCGACCAGCCGGTGAAGTCGAGGCTGACCGCCCAGGGGAACAGGAACGCGGCCTCGAGATCGAAGATGATGAACAAAATCGCGACCAGGTAGAAGCGAACGTCGAACTGGCTGCGCGGCTCCTCGAAGGCGGGGAAGCCGCACTCGTACTCGCTCAGTTTCTCGGCGGTCGGGTTGTGCGTGCCGGTCAGGCGCGAGACGCCCATCGGCAGGAAAACGAACACGCAGGAAATGGCCAAGGCCACCCCGAGAAACAGGAGGATAGGCAGATATTGTCCGAGATCGATCACGCGCAGTTTCCATCAGTCCGCTTGTCGGTGCCCGCCTCTAGGCCGCACGCCGCGCGGGCGCAAGGGAGCCCGGGACGCAACTCACGTTGGTTTTTCCGCAACAAACAGACAGCAGGCCTGCCTGCCGCCTATTTCATCTCGCGCGCGATCGCCTTCTTCGCGGCATCGCCATAGGGGGGCTTGAGCCCGGCGAGCTTGGCGATGTCGATCTTGGGCTGCTGATAGGTGCTGCGCGCGTGGCTGAATTCACGGAAGCCCTCGGGTCCGTGATACGAACCGATGCCCGACGGGCCGACCCCCCCGAACGGCATATCCTCGACCGAAATGTGGAAGATCACATCGTTGACCGTGACCCCGCCCGAGATCGTGCGGTCGAGCACGTGCTCCTGCTCCTTGGCATTGCTGCCGAAGTAGTAGAGCCCCAGCGGCCGGTCGTGATCGTTGATGTAGTCGACCGCCTCGTCGATCGCCTTGTAGGTCTTCACCGGCAGGACGGGTCCGAAGATTTCCTCCTGCATCGCCTGCATGTCGTCGGTCACATTGCGCAGGATGGTCAGCGGCATCTTGCGGGTGTTGGCGCTGGCGAAGCTCTCGTTCGCAGGGTTCACCTCGATCGCCTCAGCCCCCTTGGCCTTGGCATCCTCGACGATCCCCTTGAGCCGCTCGAAATGCTTGTCCGAGATAATCGCGGTGTAATCCTCGTTATCGAGCAGCGTGGGATACATCTGGTGCACGCCCAGCTGGACGGCCGCGACCACGCCTTCCTCCTGATCCTCGGGAACCAGCAGGTAATCGGGCGCAAGGCAGATTTGCCCCGCGTTGAGCATCTTGCCCAGCGCGATGCGCTCGCCTGCGCGGGTCAGATCGGCACCCTTGCCGATGATCGTCGGGCTCTTGCCGCCCAGTTCCAGCGTGACGGGGACGAGGTTCTTCGCCGCCGCTTCCATTACCTTGCGACCCGTCGCGGTCGATCCGGTGAACACCAGATGGTCGAAGGGGAGCGAGGAAAACGCCTGCGCCACGTCCGGCCCGCCGGTGACGACGGTCACCTCGTCCTCGTCGAAAACATCGGCGACCAGTTCGCGCATCCGGTCGCTGGTCGCGGGCGTGAACTCGCTCGGCCTGATCATCGCCCGGTTACCCGCCGCGAGCACCTGCATCAGCGGCCCGAAGCTGAGATTTACCGGGAAATTCCACGGGCTCATGATCCCGATCACGCCCTTGGGTTCGTAGCGCACTTCCGCCTTGGCCCCCATCAGGCCAAGCGGGAAGCGGACCGAGCGCTTATCCGGCGCGGCCCAGTGATCCATGTTCTTGAGGCAATATTTGCCGAAGCCGATAGTGCTGACGATATCGGTCATCATCGAGCCTTCGAAGCTGCGGCTGCCGAAGTCCGCATTCATCGCTTCGGCCAGCGATTCGCCGTGCTGCGAGAGAATCGACATGGCCCGCTTGATCCGGTCGCGTCGGACGGAGAGCGGCTCGGGCCGCGCCGCGGTGAAGGCCCGGCGCTGGGATTCCAGAATGCGCTCAAGGGTCTGGGGCGGTGTGTCGGTCATGTCTCGGCTCTCCGATTGTGTTTCTTGGCAGTGCTATTACATCGAACGCGAATTCAGCCAAAGCGTTGCGACAACAGAAAGGCACAGCTTACCAATGCCCCAGTTTTCCGAAGCAGATCCGATCGTCATCCTCTCCTATGCCCGCACCCCGATGGGCGGGATGCAGGGCGCGTTGGCGGGCGTATCCGCAACCGAACTGGGCGCGACGGCGGTGAAGGCTGCGGTGGAACGCTCGGGCGTGGCGCCCGACAGGTTCGACCGTACCTACATGGGCTGTGTGCTTCCTGCAGGCCTTGGCCAGGCCCCTGCCCGTCAGGCGTCGATCAAGGCGGGCCTGCCCAAATCGGTGCAGGCGACCACGGTAAACAAGGTCTGCGGTTCCGGCATGCAGACTGTCATCATGGGTTCCGAAGCGCTGGCCAGCGGCACCGTGAACTACATCGTCGCGGGCGGGATGGAGAGCATGACCAATGCGCCCTACCTGCTCAAGAAGCATCGCAGCGGCGCGCGGCTCGGCCATGACACGGCCTACGATCACATGTTCCTCGACGGGCTGGAAGACGCTTACGAGGAAGGCCGCGCGATGGGCACCTTCGCGCAGGAAACCGCCAACGAATACCAGCTGACCCGCGAAGAGATGGACGACTATTCCATCGAATCGCTGCGCCGCGCCAATGCCGCCATCGAGAGCGGTGCGTTTGCCGACGAAGTTGTGCCGGTGACCTTCACCACCCGTGCAGGCGAAACCACGGTCGAGCATGACGAGCAGCCCGGCAAGGGCAAGCCCGACAAGATCCCGCAGTTGCGCCCCGCCTTCGCCAAGGACGGCACGATCACCGCCGCAACCTCGTCGAGCATTTCCGACGGCGCTGCCGCCGTGGTCCTCAGCCGCGAAAGCGTCGCGAAGGAAAATGGCCAGACGCCGGTGGCCAAGATCGTCGGCCTCGCGGCCCACGCTCAGGAACCCGCCAAGTTCACCGTCGCTCCGATCGGTGCGATCGAGAAGGTGCTGAAGCAGGCTGGCTGGAGCGCGGACGAAGTCGACCTGTGGGAAGTGAACGAGGCGTTTGCCTGCGTCGCAATGTTCGCGATGCGCGACATCGGCATCCCGCACGACAAGATCAACGTGAACGGCGGCGGCACCGCGCTGGGTCACCCGATCGGCGCGAGCGGCACGCGGATCATCGTCACCTTGCTCAACGCGCTCAAGCAGCAGGGCAAAAAGCGCGGAATCGCCTCGCTGTGCATCGGCGGCGGCGAAGCCACTGCGGTTGCGGTGGAAATGGCCTGAAACTGGCGAGAGTCCCGGCGAAAGCCGGGACCTCCCTCTCCGATATACGCGGTTGCCTGATATCCCGGCTTTCGCTGAGACTCTTGGACAGCCCTACGGCTCGCCCGCGCCCCACACGCGATTCGCTTCGACGAAGCCCGATCGTTCGCCGACCGAGAATTCGCACCAGTTGGCTTCGCAGTCGCCCAACCGGCCGACCACGCCGGGCTCAAGCTTCCACTTGATCGCGGACCCGGCGGCGTCCGAATCGTGCATCTCGGCGAGGCCCTTGCCCGTGACGATCGCGCCGCGCGTGCGGCTGAGCAGCCGCGCCGCGATCCAGCCCTGGTCGCCGTCCGGGTCCTCGACCAGCCGCCAGCCTTCGCGCACGCGCAGCACCTTCACCGGCAGGCCCTTGCGCTTGTAGACCCACTCGATCCGGTATTCCGCGCTCGGCCCCACGCGCATGTTCGCCTCGGTCACATCGATCGTCGCCCAGTAGGGGGTATCGCGGTTCGCCCCGCCGGCAGGCGTCGCGGTGAGCGTGGTGACTGTCAGGGCAAGGCCCATTGCGAGCATGAAGGGGCGTCTCGGCATGGGGGAATGAGATACCGCAAGCGCCGTGATCCTGGCAAGCCGGATGGTGCCGCCGCTTGACCGGGTTTGCGCCACACGCCAAGCACGGCGGCGATGGCCAGCAAATCCGCAGACTCCGCCCGCCGCATTCAAGGCACCCCCCGCGTCATCGTGACCCGCGCTCTGGTCCCTTCCGTGCAGGAGCGCATGGCGCAGCTGTTCGACTGTCGTTTCAACGAGAGCGACACGCCGCTCACACGCGAGCAATTGATTGAGGCGATGCGCGATTGCGATGTGCTGGTGCCCACGGTGACCGACCGGATCGATGCCGAGATGCTCGCCGCAGGAGGCGACCGGATGCGGCTGATCGCCAGCTTCGGCGCGGGAACGGATCATCTGGACCTGGCAGCCGCAGCCAAGCGCAAGATCACTGTCACCAATACGCCGAGTGTCTTTACCGAGGATACCGCCGATCTGGCGATGGCGCTGATCATCGGCGTACCGCGCCGGATGCGCGAAGGCGTCGCGCTGGTGCGCAGCCGGGAGTGGAGTGGCTGGGCACCGACCGCGATGCTCGGTCGCAAGCTGGCTGGCAAGGTGCTGGGCATTGTCGGCATGGGCCGGATCGGGCAGGCGGTGGCCTACCGCGCAAAGGCCTTCGGGCTCGACATCGTCTATCACAACCGCAAGCGGCAACCCGAAGCGGTCGAGCGGATGTTCGGCGCGACCTATGTCGAAACGCTGGGCGAGCTGCTGGAAAAGGCGGACATCCTGACCCTGCACTGCCCTTCCAACCCGCAGAGCCATCACATGATCGACCGGCAGGCGATCGGGCGAATGAAGGATGGTGCCTGCCTGATCAACACCGCGCGCGGCGATCTGGTCGATCAGGAAGCGCTGATCGAGGCGCTGGAAGCCGGGCGGCTCGCAGGCGCAGGGCTAGACGTCTACCCGGATGAACCCAGGGTCGACGAGCGGCTGATCCGCCATCCCAATGTGATGACCCTGCCCCATATCGGCAGCGCCACGCGCGAAGGGCGCGAGGATTCGGGGCACAAGGTGATCGCCAATATCCGCATGTGGGCCGACGGGCACCGCCCGCCCGACCAGGTGCTCGACGCGCTGATCTGACCGCGCGCCAGAAAAGGTGAACCCCGGTTTACCACTTGTGCGCAAACTGCGGGTTATAGGGTTTCGCGCCTGCGGCCGTCTGCCGGCATTTGCGGGCGGACTTGCTGGAGACCCCACCCCGATGACCAGATTCCTTTCCGCCATGTTGCTGGCCCTGCTTCTGGCCGGCCCGGCCCTCGCGCAGGACGCGGGCACTCTGGTGGAAAGCGACACCGGCGACACCGCGTGGATGCTCACATCCTCCGCGCTTGTGCTGCTGATGACGCTGCCAGGCCTTGCGCTGTTCTACGGCGGGCTGGTGCGGGCCAAGAACGTGCTGTCGGTCGCGCTGCAATGCGGTGCCGTCGCGGCGGTGGTCTCGGTTCTGTGGGTGATGACCGGCTACACGCTGGCCTTCGGCGATGTCGGCAATGGCTGGTTCGGCAATGGCCGCGCGTGGATGCTGATCGAGCTGACCAATGTGCGCTACGGCACCACCGTGCCCGAAAGCGCCTTCGTGCTGTTCCAGATGGCCTTCGCGATCTTCGCCGCCGCGCTGATGGTCGGCGCATGGGCGGAGCGCGCACGCCTCGGCTGGGTCGTCATATTCTGCGCCGCTTGGAGCCTGATCGTCTACGCCCCCGTCGCCCACTGGGTGTGGGGCGGCGGCTGGCTCGCCAGCACCTTCGGCACGATGGATTTCGCAGGCGGGCTGGTGGTCCACACCACCGCAGGCGTGTCCGCGCTCGTCGCGGCGGTGCTGATAGGCCCGCGCGAGGGTTTTGCGGAGAAGCCCATACTGCCCCACGCCCCCGTACTGACGATGATCGGCGCCGCCCTGCTGTGGGTCGGCTGGTTCGGCTTCACCGGCGGCTCAGCCCTGTCCGCGACCGACGATGCCTCCAGCGGGATCATCAACACGCACCTGGCGGCCTGCGTCGCTGCGCTGGTGTGGCTGCTGATCGAGCGGATCGCGCTTGGCAAATGCACCATGATCGGCTGGGCGATCGGCGCGGTCGCCGGCCTCGCCACGATCACGCCGGCGGCGGGCTATATCGCGCCGGGCGCGGCGATCCTGTTCGGCGCCCTTGCCTCGGTCGTGTGCTACGGTGCCCTGGTGCAGGTGCGCAGATGGGGCATCGACGACACGCTGAGCGTGTTCGCGGTCCACGGCATGGGCGGAATGCTGGGCACGCTGCTGCTCGGCCTGTTCGTGTCCTACTCGCTCGGCGGCACGGGCTACCCTGCGGGGATGACCCCGGGTGCACAGCTCGGCGCGCAGGCGATCGGGGTCGTCGCAGTCGCCGTGTGGAGCGCGGTGATGACCGGCATTCTCGCGCTGGGCATAGGCATCCTCATCCCCATGCGGGTCAAGCGCAAGCGCGAGATCGAGGGACTGGACATTGCCAGCCATGGCGAGCGCGGCTGGCACTTCGCCGACTAGCGGCTTTGGGGCAGTTCCTCGCCGAGGATATCGAGGATACGCTCGATCGAGGCGCGGCTGGCGGAAAACTCGAAATGGCGCTCGGGCACCTCGATCGCGCGGTCGCACTCGCCCTCTTGCCCGCGTGAGCAAGCGGGCGCGATAATCCCGTCGCGCGGCGACCAGATCGCGATCGTGCGCACCGGCGGCTTGCGCCGCGGGTCGTCGGGAATAGGCGGATTGTCGACCTTGTGGTCGTTGATCGCCTCGTACAGCCGCCATGCGTTGTTGGCCCGCCGGTCGCCCGAAAACGGCGTGCCCAGCGTCATCACCAGCGCGACCTTGTGCGGATGGCGCTGTGCCAGCACGCGGGCGTAGAGGCCGCCCAGACTGATCCCGACCAGCGCCACCGGACGCCCCGTTTCTCGCCAAATCTGGTCCAACCGCGCCTCCGCCCGGTCGAAGAAGGTCTGGGTGATGCCCGTCATCATCGCGCTGATCTGCGCAGGGTACGCGTCATACCCCGCCGCGTTGAGCGTGCGCCTCATAAGCGAAGTCGCGCCATCGTTCGACATGATGCCAGGGATGACCAGAACCGGAGAGCGCGTCTCTTCATGACCGACCGCCTGGAGATGCGCAGGCAGGCGCACGCGCCGCACCGGGCTCGACCAGATTTTGGGCAGGTTCGGCAGTTCGCGCAGCCAATAGCCGAAAGGCGGTGCCAGATGGTCGTCTCGCATCGCGTCTTTCGGCTGGGGCACGGCGTCAGTCTCCGGTCAGGATGCGATCCACCAACTGCTTCACCGACGGGGTGAAGTTGTTGGAATAGAACGGGTCGGTCTTGAAACGATAGGCCGCATGGCCTGCGAAGGCGAGATTCTCGTCAGGATCGCCGCCATGCGCGATGTCCTGCAGCGTTTTCTGGATGCAGAAGCTGCGCGGATCGGCGAGCCGCCCGGTCGTGTGATCGTCGTGGTCCTTCCAGCTCGAAAACTGGCAATGCGACAGGCAACCCATGCAGCCCTGCTGATCGGCGCGGATTTGCTCCGCGCTTTCCGGGGTTACGAAAACGACCGTGCTGTCGGGCGTCTTGAGTGCCTCGGTAAAGCCTTCGTGCATCCACGCCTGCGCCTTGCGCTGGTCGCCGGGGTGGACGAAGAAATACTTGGCCTTGCCGTGATCTGACAGCGGGATCGTGCCCTCTTCCTCGTCGCGCTTGAAGATCGGGATCTGCCGATCGCTGCGATGCATCAGGTCGTAGAGGAACGGCGTCTTGACCGCGCTGGAATAGAATCCGGTGGGCGAAAACTTGTGCAGCAGCACATCGCCCGGCTCGATCGTGCGCAGCATGTCCTTCCACACCTGCGGGATCGGGCTTTCCTCGGTCAGCAGCGGGCGCGTGCCGAACTGGAACGCGATCTTGCCCAGCTCGGGATTGTCGATCCACTCTTCCCACTCGCGCAGGAACCACACGCCGCCCGCCATCACGATGGCGGTGTCTTCCGATACGCCTTCCTTGCGCATTGTATCGCGCAATTCCTTCACACGCGGATAGGGATCCTGCGGTTCGCGCGGGTTCTCCGCGTTGGAGAGGCCATTGTGCCCGCCGGCCAGCCACGGATCTTCATAGACAACCGCCGCCAGCAGGTCCGGCACCTTGGAATAGCTGCGCTTCCACAGCGCGCGGAAGGCCCGCGCGGAGCTGACGATCGGCAGGTAGTGCACGTTGTAGCGCGCGGCGATCTCGGCCAGCTTGTAGGGCATGCCCGCACCGCATGTGACGCCGGTGATCTTGTCGGCGCAATTATCCAGCACGCCTTCCAGCACCTGCTGCGCCCCGCCCTGTTCCCACAGCACGTTGATATTGATCGCGCCCCTGCCTTCGGAAATCTCGTACGCGCGATTAACCTGCTCGGTCGCGCCGTCGATGGCGTAGCGGACCAGCTGCTCGAACCGCTCCTTGCGGGTCGCTTGCGGATAGACCTGCGGGATCGGATTACCGTCCTCGTCATAGGAATCCGCGTTGACCGCCGACACGGTGCCGATGCCGCCCGCGGCGGCCCATGCGCCCGAGCTTGCGTGATTGGTCGCCGAAACGCCCTTCCCGCCTTCGATCAGGGGCCACACCTCGCGACCGCCGTACTGGATGGGTCGCAGTCCTTTAAATGCCATCAAACTTCCACTTAATCAGCTGCGCGCGTCCTACCCGTTGGCTTTGCCACTCTCGGCGTCGGACGCGCTTTTCTGCCCGGTACAGGGCACGATCTCGTCTGGGTCGGGCCTTGTAGCGCCGCGAGAGAATTGTGCAAAGTATCCCGCAAGCTCGGGCGCCTGCTCGATCCGGTCGAGCCGGTAGCCGACCCGTTCGAATTCGCACGCCAGCAAGTCGGGGGGAATGCCGTGGCGGTCGGTCGGGCGGTCGATATCGACCACGATGACCTTGCCGCCGTCTTCCAGCGAGGGCCACAGCCGCCACAGGAAGGCGTAAGGCTCTGCCACCTCGTGATACATGTGGACCATGAAGACCCGGTTGAAGCTGTCTTCGGGCAGGCGCGGATCGTCCTGCGCACCGGCCTTGATCGAGACATTGTCGAGCCGCTCGCGCTCGACCCGGCGGCCCAGCCGCTCCAGCGCCCCACGGTCGATATCCTGCGCCAGCACGCGGCCATGCTCGCCGACCCGTTCGGCCAGGCGGACCGTGTAATAGCCCTCTCCCGCCCCGATATCGGCAACCGTCATGCCCGGTTCGATGGAGGCAAGATCCATTACCTTTCGCGCCTCGCCCTGGCTGTCGCGGGTTTCCTCGTCCGAGAAAGCATTCGCGCCCAGATTGGAAACCGGGCGATCGGGCAGCGGGAACGCGCGCGCGGTCTCGGGCCGCTGCGCCCCTTCGGAGGAAGATCCGCAGGCGGCGAGCGCAAGCGCAAGCGTGCTGGATGCCACCATGGAGAATGCCGTGCGTGCGATCATCGGGCGGCACTTAACCGCGCTTGCCAGACTTGGCAAAGCGGCTTTTGCCCTATTCGACGTCTTCCACCTCGACCGCTTCGCCCGTCACGCGCTGCGCCAGCGCGGCGGAGATGAACGGGTCGATCGCGCCGTCGAGCACGTCGCCCGGTGCGGTAGAGGTTTCGCCCGTGCGCAGGTCCTTGACCAGCTGATAGGGCTGGAGGACATAGCTGCGGATCTGATGGCCCCAGCCGATCTCGGTCTTCTCGGCATATTCGCCCGAGGCCGCCGCCTCGCGCTCGGCCATCTCACGCTCGAACAGGCGCGCCTTGAGCATGCTCATCGCGGTCGCCCGGTTCTTGTGCTGGCTGCGGTCGTTCTGGCTGGCCACGACGATACCGGTCGGCTGGTGGGTGATGCGAACCGCGGAATCAGTCGTGTTGACGTGCTGCCCGCCCGCGCCCGACGCGCGGTAGGTATCGATCTTGAGGTCGCTCTCGTTGATCTCGATCTCGATATCGTCGTCGATCACCGGATAGACCCAGACCGAGCTGAACGAGGTGTGCCGCCGCGCGCTCGAATCGTAGGGGCTGATCCGCACAAGCCGGTGCACGCCGCTTTCGGTCTTGGCATAGCCATAGGCGTTCTCGCCCTTGATATGCAGCGTGACCGACTTGATCCCGGCCTGCTCGCCCGACTGGTATTCAACCGTCTCGACCTTGAAGCCGCGCTTTTCAGCCCAGCGGACATACATCCGCATCAGCATTTCGGCCCAGTCCTGGCTTTCGGTGCCACCGGCCCCGGCATGAACTTCGAGATAGGCGTCGTTGGCGTCCGCCTCGCCCGAGAGCAAGGCCTGGACCTTGTCGGCATCGGCGCGCGCGGCGAGCTTTTCGAGACTGGCGAGCCCCTCGTTCGCGATATCGTCGTCGCCCTCCGCCTCCCCGAGTTCGACGAACTCGATCGCGTCGGCCATTTCGGACGAGATGGTGTTGACCGTGCCGATCGCGCTTTCGAGCCGCTTCTGCTCGCGCATGATCGCCTGTGCCTGCTTGGGATCGTCCCACAGGGTCGGGTCCTCGACCCGCGCGTTCAGCTCGTCCAGTTCGCGCAGCGCGCGCTCCCAGTCGAGCGACTGGCGCACCAGCGCTAGCGCGGCTTCGATCCGGTCGATATGGGCCTGCCCTTCGGCACGCATTGCTTTTTTCTCCACAGAAACGGGCAGGCAGCGCTAGGGACGCGCCGCGCCCATGGCAAGGCGCGGGATCAGTAAATCCCGCCCTGTTCCTCGACGAAGCTCTCTGGCGGCTCCTCGCGCTCGGCCGCCAGCGCGGCTTCGTTCTTCGCCCTGCGGGCGCGGCGGATCAGGTCCAGAAACTCCTGCCGCTGGGCCGCGATTTCGGATGCGCGGGTGGACCGTGGCGGTTCGGTATCGGGCTTGAACGCCTCCCAGATAACCGCTGCGTTATCATCGGTGCTGGCGGGTGCATCGAACACCCGGCCACCGGTGCGCCGGTCGACCCGGACCATCCGCACGCCTGCCGGGGCGACCGGGGGATTGGCGCTCCACCGCTCGCGCGTTTCCTCGATGAAATCCTTCACGATCGGCGCTGCGATGGTGCCACCTTGCGCATAGCCGCCCATATTGCGCGGTCGGTCGAAGCCCAGATAGGTGCCGACCATCAGCTGCTGCGTACCACCGATGAACCACACGTCCTTGGGCCCGGTGGTCGTCCCCGTCTTGCCAAACAGCGGCAGGCCGGTGCCGCGCAGCACCTTGGCGGTGCCGCGGCTAACGACGCCTTCGAGGATGTGGGTGATCTGGAACGCGGTCCGCGCATCCATCACCTGCCGCCCCATCGGGCCGGGCCGGGGCATGGCCGAGCCATCCCACTCGGGCATGTTGCAGCCCTCGCACTCGCGCTGGTCGGCACGCCAGATCACCTTGCCACGACGATCCTGCACGTAATCGATCACGGTCGGATCGTTGAGCCGACCATGATTGGCTAGGGTCGAGAAGGCATTGGTCATCTTCTCGACCGTCGTCTCTCCCGCGCCCAGCGCGAAGGCGATGTATGGTTCGTAAGAGCCGATCCCGACCCGTTCGTAAGTCTTGATGACATTGGGCATGCCCGCCTCGTTGGCGATATTGGCGGTCATGACGTTTTGCGAGTTTTCGAGGCCGTAGCGCAGGGTATAGGTCCCCGCGCGCCCGCCACGCACGCATTTCTGGCCGAGCTGCGCACCCTGATAAGCGCAGAAGCTGCTGTTATCGACCTGCGTTGCGGGGGTCATCCCGTGGTCCAGCCCGGTGGCATAAACGAAGGGTTTGACCGTTGAGCCGGGCTGGCGATTGGCCTGCGTTGCCCGGTTGAAGCTTTCAAGGCGGCTGTCCCACCCGCCCTGCATCGCCATGATCCGGCCCGTTTGCGGGTCTTCGACGACGATCCCGCCCGACGCATCGGGAATGACTGCCACCCGCCAGCCATTGCCCGAAGGGCGCACCGCGAGCACGTCGCCTTGCTTGAGCGAGCCGGGCGCACCGCTCAGCGAGGCGGTCTGCCCGTCGGAGAAGACGATCTGGCCCGATCCGGTGGAGGCCGCGACCCGCCAGTCCTGGTAGTTGATCCCGATATTCGCACTTGCCAGCTGGCTGCCGAGATCGCCCTTGCTTGGGTCGAGTGTCGCGACCGGTCCGCTCCATCCGCGGCCGCCGTGATAGCGCAGCATCCCCTTGCGCAGAGCATCGCGCGCGGCCTGCTGGTATTCGAGGTCGAGCGATGTGCGCACCCACAACCCGCCCGCGTAAACGCTGTTGGGGCCGTCATCCGCCGTCTCGCCGAACCGGTCGAGCAACTGGCGCCGGACCTCTTCGATGAAATAGCCCGCATCGGCATTGCGGATCGATGCCGCGCCCGAGGTCAGGCCCAGCGGCTCGGCCTTCGCGGCGGCCACTTCGGCCTCGGCCGCCCAGCCATTTTCCGCCAGTTTGTCGAGCACGTAGTTGCGGCGGGTGATCGCGAGCTCTTGGTACTTTTTGCGTCCATAGCGCTCGGGCGCCTTGGGCAGGATCGACAGGAACGCCATCTCGTGCAGGTCGAGATCGCCGACATCCTTGTCGAAATAGGCGCGCGCCGCCGCCTGCACGCCGAAGCTGCGCCGACCCAGCGGAATCTCGTTGAGATAGAGGGTGATGATTTCCTGCTTGGTCAGCGTCTGCTCGATCCGCCGCGCGACCAGCATTTCCTTCAGCTTGCGGGTGATCGAATACTCATCGCTCAACAGCACGTTCTTGGCGACCTGCTGGGTGATGGTCGACCCGCCGACCGCGCGCTCGTCCGTCCCGGCCTTGCGCGCATAGTCGAGCACCGCGTTGAGCGTGCCGGTGATGTCGACCCCGTTATGCCGCCAGAAGGTTTCGTCTTCGGCAGCCAGAAAAGCGTTCACCAATGGTTGGGGGAAATCCACGAAATCGAGCTGCACCCGCCGGTCGCGGGCATAGCTGCCGACGATTTCGCCATCGGCGCCGCGCACCACGGTGGGCAGCGGCGTCTCGTAATCCTGCAGCGCGCTCGCATCGGGCAGGTCGCGCCCGATCAGGAACCAGGCAATGCCGACCAGCGCCAGAAACGCGAGCGTGCCATAGACGATCCAGCGGATCGCCCAGTTGTCCCGCCAGGTCTGCTTGAACTCGGCGAAGGCGTCCTGCGATCCACGCTGGATGCGGTAGCGGATATGTTCGACTGATAGCTCGGTCATGATGCGGCAGCGCCCTTAGCACGCTCCTCGCGCAGACCGCCATAACCAATGGTGAACATTCGCATGGGCCGATCAGCCGACCGACTGGCGGGCAAAGAACACGCGGATCGCGCGGGCGAGGAAACCGGCGAATTCCTCCCGCCCTTCCTCCGATGAAAGCTGCGCCGCATCGTCCGGATTGGTCAGGAAGCCGACTTCGAACAGGACTGCGGGCACGTCGGGCGCGCGCAGCACGGCGAGCGCGGCGGAGCGCTGGGTCTGCGAATGGAAGCGGTGCTTGCCCTTGCCTTCACGCTCGATCAGCTCGCCGAACTCGCGGCTGGTTTCCTGCACCCGACGCTGCGACAGCTCGACCAGGATATCGTTCACCGGATCGCTCTGGTTCTTGACCACCACACCGTTCAGCAGGTCGGCATTGTTCTCCCGATTGGCGAAACGGGCCGCCGCCTCGCTCGATGCCTCGCGCGACAGGGTATAGACGCTGGCCCCGTAGGCGCGCTCTGAATCGCCCGCACTGTCTGCGTGGAGCGAGATGAACAGGTCGGCATTCATCCGCCGGGCGATCTCGGGCCGTTCCTGCAGGACGAGGAAAGTATCGTCCTCACGGGTCAGCGCCACGCGGATGCCCCCCTCTTTGATCAGGCGATCCTTCAGCGCCAGCGCGAGCTCCAGCACCACGTCCTTCTCGTACCGGTCGCCCGAAACCGTGCCGGGATCCTTCCCGCCGTGCCCTGCATCGATCACGACCAGCGGGCGCGAATTGTCGGGTGGGCCGTAGATTTCGGGAAGATCGACCGGCTGGCCAGCCTCAGGCAGCACCAGGCTAATGACGTAGTCGCGCCCCAGATGCGGCACCGGAATAGTCAGCCCGAGCAGATACACCCCGCCGACGATCACCACCGGCAGCAGGAAAATTGCGAGGATCTGAAAAAAGCGGCCCATCCCTGTCCCTAGTAAGATGTCGCGCCTCGCTTGCGCAATAGACGTGGTATGCTTGCGCAATAGAGTTGCCGCGCCCTTCGCGCGATGCTAGCCCCTTCCAGTCTCGAGGCGCGAGCCCCTTTTCGATCAGCGGGTTGTCCGCTTTCGCAGTTGGGCTCGCGATCGGGACGACAGACCGGCCATTCGGATTACACCCTGCATGGCCGACCCCGCAAACTAACAGGTTGATGCGACCAATGCGCACTCCCCACCCGTTCGATCCTGCCACGCCGCAAGGCCGGGTGGGCGGACGCATGGTCGGGGCCGAGCACATGGCAGCCGTCCGCTTGGTCGCAGACGCAGACGCTCCCCATATGCCCCCGATCGGGGCGATGGCGGAATTCCCATCCCGCCTGGCCCGCGAAGGCCGGCGATTTTTCACGACAGATAGCGCGCCCTGCCGCGACCGCCCCACCAGGCTGACGCAGGCGAAGCGCGTGGAGACACATACATGGCACAGCGCATGCTTATCGATGCGCGCCACACGGAAGAAACCCGTGTGGCCGTACTTAAAGGCAACCGGATAGAAGAATTCGACTTCGAGTCGGCCGAACACAAGCAGATCAAGGGCAATATCTACCTCGCGAAAGTTACGCGGGTAGAGCCCTCGCTGCAGGCGGCCTTCGTCGATTTCGGCGGAAACCGGCACGGCTTCCTCGCGTTCAGCGAAATCCACCCCGACTATTACCAGATCCCCAAGGAAGACCGCGACGCCCTGCTCGCCGAAGAGGCGGAAGCTGCCGAAGAGGAAGAGCGCCTGCGGGCCGAGGAAGAAGAAGCCGGGCACATACCGGGCGACGAGTACGACGCGGAAGACGACGAATCCTCCGAAGCCCTGGCCGAAGACCTCGCCGAAGACGGTCTCGAGGAGATCGACACTTCGGACAAGGACAGGGTGTCGACGATCGAGGAAGGCCAGCTTTCCTCGGACGACGATGATGACGACGATTCCGACGAGGACGATTCAGAAGAGAACGGCAACAGCTCCAACCGCCGTCGCGGGCGTCGTGGTCGCAGCGGTCCGCGCCGTCAGGGCTCGGGCAAGCCGCGCAGCCGCGCCAAGGAAGTGGACGAGGCACGGGCCCGCCGTCAGGCCCTGCGCCGCCGCTACAAGATCCAGGACGTCATCCAGCGCCGCCAGGTGCTGCTGGTGCAGGTCGTCAAGGAAGAGCGCGGCAACAAGGGCGCCGCGCTGACCACCTATCTCAGCCTCGCCGGTCGCTACACCGTGCTGATGCCCAACAGCAGCCACGGCGGCGGGATCAGCCGCAAGATTTCATCCGCGTCGGATCGCAAGCGCCTCAAGCAGGTTGTTGGCGACCTCAACCTGCCGCGCACTATGGGCCTCATCGTGCGCACCGCCGGGCTCAGCCGGACCAAGACCGAGATCAAGCGCGATTTCGACTATCTCGCCCGCCTGTGGGACGAGATCCGCGAACGCACCCTCGGCTCCGCCGCGCCTAGTCTGATCCATTCGGACAGCGACCTCATCAAACGCGCGATCCGCGACATCTACAATCGCGAAATCGAAGAAGTCGTGGTCGAGGGGGAGCAAGGTTACAAGGCTGCGCGATCCTTCATGAAATTGCTGATGCCCAGCCACGCAAGGCGGGTAAAAGCCTATTCGGACCCGGTGCCGATGTTCCAGCGCTACGGCGCGGAAGACCAGCTGCGCGCAATGTATGATCCGGTCGTGCAGCTCAAATCGGGCGGTTATCTGGTCATCAATCCGACCGAGGCGCTGGTCTCGATCGACATCAACTCCGGCCGCTCCACCAAGGAGCACGGGATCGAGCAGACCGCGACGGCAACCAATCTGGAAGCGGCGAAGGAAATCGCCCGCCAGCTGCGTCTGCGCGACATGGCAGGTCTGGTCGTGATCGACTTCATCGACATGGACAACAACTCCAACGTCCGCAAAGTCGAACGCACGATGAAGGACGCGCTCAAGAACGACCGCGCGCGCATCCAGGTCGGCCGCATCTCCGGCTTCGGCCTGATGGAGATGAGCCGCCAGCGCCTGCGCACCGGCGTTCTGGAAGCGACCACCCGCGAATGCCCGCACTGTGACGGCACGGGCCTGGTCCGCACCGCGTCGAGCGCCGGGCTTTCCGCGCTCCGCCTGATCGAGGACGAGGCGGCCAAGGGCAAGGGTACCATCATCACCCTGTCGGCCAGCACCGAAGCGGCAGTTTACCTGCTCAACTCCAAGCGCGCCGATCTGCAGGAAATCGAGCACCGCTATGGCGTGACCGTCGAAGTCGTGCCCGAGGGTGAGGACGAAGGCGCCAAGATGAGCGTCTCCAGCTCCGGACCCAAGCCCACCGAAGCACCCAAATTCGACCCGATCGTGATCGACGAAGCCGAGGACGACTTCGAGGACGAAACGGACGACACCGACTCCGACGAGGACGAGGACGAAGGCGAGGGCGAGGATCAGCGCCGCTCGGGCGGCAGGTCTGCCGACGATGGCGACAATGACGACGACCGTCCGAAGAAGAAGCGTCGGCGTCGGCGTGGCGGTCGCGGTCGTAACAAGCGCCGGGATCAGGGCGACGAGCAGAGCAGCGATCAGAACGGCGATCAGGGCAACGAGCAGGACGTCAGCTCCGGCGGCTCCCCGTCCGACGACAAGGGCAGCGACGGCGCGTCCAGTGAAGAGGACGGCGATGGCAAGCCGCGCAAGCGTCGCAGCCGCGGCGGTCGCGGTCGCGGCAAGAAGCAGGACGACACCACGCCGAACGAGGCGCAGGAGACTGCTTCGGAGCATGTCGTCGAGGACATGGCGGTCGTCGCCGGACCGGACGATGCACCGGCCACCGCCGATGCTGCCACCGCGCAGGAAGCCAAGCCCAAGCGCCGCAGCCGCGCCAAGAAGGCCGACGCCGCAGCCGAACAGGCGACCGAGGCCAGCGATGGTCAGGAAGCAGGCACGGATGCCGTTAACGACGCCAGTACGGATGGGGCCCAAGAAAAGCCCGCGCCCAAGCGTCGCAGCCGCGCAAAGAAGGCGGACACGCCTTCGCAAGAGGCTGCCGGTGACGAAAAGGATGCGGATAAGGCTGAAGAAAAGCCTGCACCCAAGCGCCGCAGCCGCGCCAAGAAGGCGGTCGAAGGCGAGGGCCAGGGCGACGCCAAGGCTGAGAAGGCCGAACAGGCCGATGCTGGCGAGAAGAAGGCTCCCGCCAGGAAGCCCCGCGCTCGCAAGACGCCCGCCAAGCCTGCGGCCAGCAAGCAGACCGAAGCGCAGCTGACCGAGGATATCGCGGTCGTTGCCGGGCCGGAAGATACCCCGACCGACCCGCAGGAAGCGGCCAAAAAGGCGCCCGCCCCGGCACCTGCGCCCGCACCTGCTCCGGCCCCGGTACCCTCGGCCTCCGCCGATGGTTCGGATGACGGCAACGGGGAGGACGGCAAGCCGCGTCGCGGTGGCTGGTGGCAGCGGACCTTCGGGGCCTGATCGGCGCCACCTTCGGCGACCAGCAATGATCGGACGCGTGCGGTAGGATAATCACAAGGATCGACATCGATGAGCCTTGCCTACCGCACGCCCGACAGCCGTTTCGCCAACCTGCCGGACTTCCCGTTCCGGCCCAATTACCACACGCTGCGCGAAGGCCTTCGCGTGCATTATCTGGACGAGGGGCCGCGCGATGCGCCCCCCGTCCTGATGATGCATGGCGAGCCGAGCTGGTGCTATCTCTACCGCCACATGATCGGCCCGGTGGTCGAGGCGGGCTATCGCGTGCTCGCGCCCGACCTGATCGGCTTCGGCAGATCTGACAAGCTGACGAAGAAAAGCGCGTATTCCTACGCGCTGCACGTCGCATGGATGCGCGACTGGCTGGATGCGATGGACCTGAACAATATCGTGCTCGCCTGCCAGGATTGGGGCTCGCTCGTCGGCTTGCGACTGGTGGCGGAAATGCCCGAACGGTTCGCCGCCGTCGTGCTGTCGAACGGCGGCCTGCCTGCCGGGGAAGAGCCGCCGCCCGCGTTCGATAAGTGGCGCAGATTCTCCCGCTACAGCCCGGTCTTTCCAATCGGCAAGATTCTCCAGAAGGCCACTGCGCGCACGCTCAGCAATGCCGAACTCGCCGCCTACGACGCGCCCTTCCCCACCCGTGGCAGCAAAGCGGGCGCGCGGATATTCCCCTCGCTCGTCCCGCAGGGGCAGAATGCGGCAGTGCCCGATCAGAGGGCAGCGTGGGAGGTGCTCGACCGGTTCGACAAACCCTTCACCTGCGCCTTTGCGGACAGGGACCCGATCACGCGCGGCGGCGACGCGAAATTCCGCGCGCGCGTGCCCGGCGCGAAGGGCAATCCGCTGCACCGCACGCTGAAGGGCCATCACTTCATTCAGGAAGACGACCCGGAAGGCTTCGCCTCCACGATCATAGAAACAGCCATGCGCGCGGGGGTTTAAGTTTAGCCCTAATCCGCCATCCAGAACTCGTTTCAGGATCCAGTCATCGGTCGGCGCTGCATTGGGGCTCCCCGGCGCGGCCTTTCGCCTGATCGCTCCGCGATTGCGGCTCTCGCGCCCGTCTGCACGCTGGACCCTGAAACGAGTTCAGGGTGACAGGCTGATGAAGGAGCGGCTCAAAACTCCACCCGCTTGCCCGCCCAGTCGAACAGCTGGCCGCTGTCCTGAGGGCCCAACCCATCGAGTACATCCAGCAGATTGCGCGCAGCCTGCGCGGGCGCAGTAAGCTGGCCTTCGGGCAGATTGGCCTGAAACGGCCCCGACAGCGCCGTCTCGACCGTGCCGGGATGCAGCGCGACGCACACCGCCTGGCTGTGCGTACGCCCCAGCTCGATCGCGTAATTCCGGATGAGCATGTTCAGAGCCGCCTTGCTGGCGCGGTAGGAATGCCAACCACCGATCCGGTTATCGCCGATCGAGCCGACCCGCGCCGACAGTGCGGCGAAGATGCTACGCCGGTCGCGCGTCAGCAGTGGCAGAAAATGCTTCGCGATCAGCGCCGGGCCGATCGTGTTGAGATGGAACACGCGCGCCATCGCTTCTCCCTCGACCTGCTTGTAGCTGCGCTCGGGCCCGGTGCCGTCTGGCAAGGTCAGCAGTCCGCTCGCCACGATTGCACAGTCGAGCGGAGTGCCCACCGTCTCAGCCGCCGCAGTAATGCTGCTCTCATCATCCAGATCGAAGCGGACCCATTGCGCCGCGTCGGCCAGTCCTTCGGGCCGCGTGCGCGAGGCGGCAAACACGGTGTCTGCGCCGCGCGCGATCAGCGCCTCGACCAGAGCCGCGCCGATTCCCCCGCTTGCGCCGAAGATGATCGCGCGATCAATGCCCTGTCCTACTCGCTCCATGCGCCCTAGCCTTTCGTTGATGCCAGCCCCGTTTTCCCCCGCCCGCTTGGGTCCAGCGGCTTTTACGCCCCCTGGACAGTGTGTCAGGTGTGTCAGGGCACACTTTTGTGCCCTTTACGACCCTTGCACCTTGCGCCGCAAACGCTAGGTGGGACGCAAGCAGATTTCAGGACATTGCCATGGCCACCTTCACCCTTCCCAAGAATTCCAAGATCCGTGACAAGGGCGAGGTGCATACCGCCGCCGAGGGCGCTGGCCGGGTCAAGAAGTTCAAGATCTATCGTTACAATCCGGACAGCGGCAACAACCCGCATTACGACCGGTTCGAGGTGGATCTGGATGCGTGTGGCCCGATGGTTCTCGACGCATTGTTCAAGATCAAGAACGATATCGACCCGACGCTGACCTTCCGCCGCTCGTGCCGCGAAGGCATCTGCGGGTCGTGCGCGATGAACATCAACGGTTCCAACGCGCTCGCCTGCACCACCGCGATCGACGATCTGAAGGGCGATATCCGCATCACCCCGCTGCCGCACATGGAAGTGGTGAAGGATCTGGTGCCCGATTTCACCCACTTCTATGCGCAATATGCCTCGATCCGTCCGTGGCTGCAGACCGTCACCCCCACGCCGAGCGGCGAGGAACGGCTGCAGAGCCCCGAACAGCGCGAACAGCTCGACGGCCTGTATGAGTGCATCCTGTGCGCCTGCTGCTCGACCGCGTGCCCGTCCTATTGGTGGAACAGCGACAAGTTCCTCGGCCCGGCGATCCTGCTGCAGGCCTATCGCTGGCTGGCCGATAGCCGCGACGAGATGACGGGCGAGCGGCTCGATGATCTCGAAGACCCGTACCGTCTGTATCGCTGCCACACGATCATGAACTGCGCGAACGTGTGCCCCAAGGGTCTCAGCCCGGCCAAGGCCATCGCGGAAACCAAGAAGATGATGGCCGAGCGCGCGATCTGAATGGAGCGGGTATTCGCGCCGGTCGATTACCACCCGATTCCCGGCGAAGAGGGATGGTTCAGCTGGAACCTGAAGGACGCGACACGCTATAACGGCGTGGTCCTCGGGCCGCTGAAGGTTCGCCACGAGCGCACTGGCGATCGCCGCTATACCCGGCTGCGGATGATTCCGGAGCACAAGCACACCAATATCCAGGACATCGTCCATGGCGCGGTGACGCTGGGTCTGATCGACGTCGCCCTGTTTGCCGGCGCGCAGACGCTGGGGCGTGGCCACGACGGCCCGATGGTGACGCTGGAGCTTTCCACGCAGTTCGTGGGTGCAGGCGACAAGACCCGCCCGCTCGACGCGGTGACCGAGCTGGTTCGAGAGACCGGCAAGCTCGCCTTCGTGCGCGGTGAAGTGGTGCAGGAAGACGATACCGTCGCCGCCTACTCGGGTATCCTGCGCAAGCTATCGTCCAGATGAGCATTGAGATGACTGGCGTCGTTTCGCGATACGAGGAACTGCTCGCAGCGGGCGAACTGCGCGAAGACGCGGACCAGCGCGCTGCGGTGGAACGGCTGGCGCAGGTGCAGGAAGCGCTGGAGAACCACTCCGCCCCCGGTCTGCTCGCTCGGCTGCGCGGTCGCAAGAGCGAGCCGGTGCGCGGCGTCTACATGTGGGGCGGCGTCGGGCGCGGCAAGTCGATGCTGATGGACCTGTTCTTCGAATGCCTCGCGATCGAGCGCAAGCGGCGCGTCCATTTCCACGCCTTCATGCTCGAGGTCGACAAGATGATCGGCGAAGAGCGCAAGAAGCAGCAGGAAGGCCCAGTGCGGCGCGTCGCCGCGCGGATCGCGGAGGATGTCCGCTGCCTCGCCTTCGACGAGATGGTGGTCAACAACACCGCCGATGCGGCGATCATGGCGCGGCTGTTCACCCCGTTGATCGAGGATCACGGCGTCACCATCGTCACCACTAGCAACCGGCCGCCGCATGATCTCTACAAGGACGGGCTCAACCGGTCGCTGTTCATTCCCTTCATCGAGCTGATCGAGCGCAAACTCGACACGCTGTCGCTCGACGGGCCGACCGACTACCGGCTCGACCGGCTCGCCGGGCTGGAATCCTGGCATACGCCGCTGGGCGATCCCGCCACCGCGCAGGTGCGCGAAGCGTTTTTCCGGCTGACCGATTTCGACCCCGATGATGCACAGCACGTGCCCAGCGGAGAGCTCGACCTTGGCGGCGGGCGCAGCCTGCACGTTCCCAAGAGCCTGAAGGGCGTGGCGGTGTTCAGCTTCAAGCGGCTGTGCGGCGAAAACCGGGGCGCGGCGGACTATCTCACCATCGCGCGGACGTACCACACGGTGATCGTGGTCGGCATTCCGGTTCTATCGCCGGAAAACCGCAACGAGGCGATCCGCTTCACCAAGCTGATCGACGCGCTGTACGAGCATAATGTGAAGCTGTTCGCGACCGCGGCGGCCGATCCTGAGGCGCTCTATCCGTCGGGCGAAGGCAGCTTCGAATTCGAACGCACCGTCAGCCGCCTGCGCGAAATGCAGAGCGACGACTACATGGCGCGCGGACACGGGGTCGAATAACCCCTGGCCGCCCGGAGCGGTCGATCAGGCGGGAACCGGCGTACGCCCCGCGCGCCGCTGCTGCGCGACCAGCCTCGCCATCAGCTTGAGGTCCCGCTCGGTCAGCTTGAGCGCGGTGTCGGCCCACTGCTCGGTAATCTCGTTGAGTTCGGCCAGCGTCAGGTTCCAGGTCCGCTTGGTCGCCTTGCGAGAGCCCAGCAGCCCTGCGTGACGGCGGCTGTTCTTGTTGATGAAGCCCTGCACCGCAGCCTCGCCCTCCCCGTCCGGCACCACGTCGTGGACCAACCCGAGCGCGTGCATCTCGGCGGCGGTATAGGTCTGCGCCGAGGTAATCAGTCGCTCGGCAGCAACCGTGCCGATCATCCGGCCGAGCAGCGCGTGCGCGCCCATTCCGGGGAACAGGCCGAACATGATTTCCGGCAGGCCGAAGGTCGCGCTTTCTTCCGCGATGATGAAATCGAACGACAGCAAGGCCTCCAACCCGCCGCCCAGCGCGGCCCCCTGGACCAGACCGATAGTCAGGATCGGCAGGCCGAGCCCCGCGATGTTGCGGTCGAGGATGCGGCAGCAGCGGTGCCCGTAGCTGACCAGCGACTTGCGGTCGCCTTCGATGATCAGCTGACGAAACAGTTCGAGGTCGCCGCCGTAGCAGAACACGCCCGGAGCATGACTGCCAAGGACGAGAAAACGCAGGTCGTCGGAGCCGAAACTACCCTCGATCAGATCCTGCCAATGTTCGAAATCGGCGAGCATGGCGGGGGTGAAGCTGGCCCTGCCCTTGGGCACCATGTTGGTCCACAAGGCCTTGGTATCGGCATCATATTCTACGCGCAGGCCTTCAAGCGCGAACAGCGCCGGCGCGATCTGGGGCGCATCCTCGGCGAGGATCGGATCGCCCGCCTCATCGAGGATGATATGTCTCTCGAAATTCGTGCTCACGCGATTCATAGAGACCCCCGTTTGCCACCATACGGGGCGCGCAGAACCGACCCGCAGAGAGAGGCTAACCGATCGCCGGAGTCGCGAGCAATGCTTTATTTACCATCCTGGCCCATTCTGAATCACTTTTGTGATGAGCCGAGTTTAATTGTTGCTCAAAAGACTCACACTTCGTTCGAGCATGAGCAATTGCCAAAGTTCGCGCGCATGATCGCGTCGGCCCGCGATATGATCTTCCGCAAGCTGCGAAAGCGCGGCAGCATCGAACCATCCGGTGTCGAGCAACCGCTCGCTGCGCGCCGCCGCGCGGGCGACCTCTTTCAGGTCGTTTCGGAACCACTGCGCGATGGGCAGGACGAAGCCCTGCTTTGGCCGGTACAGGATCTGGTCGGGCAGCGTGCCCTCCATCGCCCGCTTGAGCGCGACCTTCCCCTGCCCTCCGGAAACCCGCCGCGTATCGGGCAGGCGTGCGGCCAGCTCGACCAGATGATGGTCCAGCAGCGGCTCGCGCGCTTCCAGGCTCACCGCCATGCTAGTCCGATCGACCTTGGTCAGGATGTCGCCCGGCAGCCAGAACTTGAGGTCGGCATATTGCGCGCGGTCGAGCCCGCTGCGCGCGGGCGCATCGCGCATAAGGTCGATCAGCGGCTGTTCGGCACGGTAACCGCCCAGATCGCGCTTCATCGTGGCTGAGAAGATCCGCCCGCGCAGCTCCGGGCTCATCACGCCGAGCGCACGCGCGTAGGCCTCCTCCCCCGACAGCGCGAGCGATTGCATCGTAGCCTTGGCGCGCAGGGGACGCGGGGCCCAGTCCGCCTTGGGATAGAGCGCGGCAAGCGGGCCGAACACCGCGCGTCTGAGCGGCAGCGGCAGCGCGCCCCGCGCGCGCTCTTCGGCGGCATGGAACACGTGGCGGCGATAGCCCGCAAAGGCCTCGTCCGCGCCGTCGCCCGACAGCGCCACCGTCACATGCTCGCGTGCGAGCGCGCAGACCGCGGCGGTTGGCAAGGCGGAGGCATCGGCGAAAGGTTCGTCGAACATCCCCGCCAGCGCGTCGATCCGGTCGAACATTGCCGGGTCGACGATCCGTTCGTGATGCGCGGTGCCGAATTGTTCGGCGATCAGACGCGCGTGCGCCGTCTCGTCCAGATCCGCCACGTCGAACCCGATCGAGCAGGTGGTGACCGGGTGGCTGGCGCGATCGGCCATCAGCGCGACCACTGCCGAGCTGTCGACCCCGCCGGAAAGGAACGCGCCGATCGGCACGTCGCTGACCATGCGCGAGGCAACCGCGCTGGCGAGCTGCGCCCGCAGCGCCTCGGCTTCGTCCTGTGCAGACATCGTCTCGCGCTGCTCGAAGCCGATGTCGTACCAGCATACCGGCGGGTGCGGCGGCCTGCCGTGTTCGACGATGCGGTAGTGGCCGGCGGGCAGCTTCTCCACGCCTGCAAGCATCGATCGGTGATCGGGCACGTAGCCCCACGCGAAGTAGTCCTCGATCGCCAGCGGATCGATCGTCCGGTCGAGCGCGGGATGCGCCAGCAGGCCTTTCAGTTCCGAGGCAAACGCAAAAGTGCCGCCCGGCAGCAGCGCGGTAAACAGCGGCTTCACCCCGAACCGGTCGCGCGCAAGGAAGAGCTGGCGGCGCTCGCGATCATACAGCGCGAAGGCGAACATGCCGTCGAAACGGGCGAGGCAGTCTGCGCCCCACTGCCGCCACGCGGCAAGGATCACCTCGGTATCGCCTTCGGTCCGGAAGGCGTGGCCCAGCCCGGCAAGCTCGCTGCGCAGCGCGCGGTAATTGTAGATCTCGCCGTTGAACACGATCGTCGCGCGTCCATCCGGCGAATGCATCGGTTGCGGCGATCCCTCGACGTCGATCACCGACAGGCGGCGGTGGGCCAGCCCGATGCCATCGTCGCACCACAGCCCTGCGCCATCAGGCCCACGGTGGACCATCCGGTCGCGCATCCGCACCAGCAGGTCGCCATCGACCGCAGCGTGCGCATCCCGCGCGAACAGACCGGCGATCCCGCACATGCAAGAGCGCCTAGCGGGTCTGGCTGCGCAGGACCAGCGCGGCAGACCCGCCAGCGGCGTTCACGAAGTCCTGCAGGCCGGTCGCAGCAGGCTCAGGAGTGGAGACGATCACGATCCAGCGCGGTTCGGGCTGCAAGGTCAGCCGATCGCCAAGCGTCGAGATACGGAACAGCAGCGGATCGGCATAGCTGGCGGCGTTGGTCACGAAGCCGGTCCAGGCGACACGCCGGTCGCGGCCATAGGCCATCAGCCGATCGCCCCGCATGGCATCGGGCGCAGGCGCAGCCTCGACATGGCGCCAAGGCGTCTCGGGCGGCACCGCGCCCTCTTCGCCCGCAGTCGGATCGGCATCACCGGTATAGGCGGCGAGGTAGAGGTCGACGAACCGTCCCTCCTGATCGCGATATCGGGCAAGCAGGATCGCACTCGCCGATGCCCCGGCGGGGCGCCACTCGGGCACCGCCGGGTCGGCGACCTGCGTCCAGCCTGGCACTTGCGGCGCGCGCAGCGCGGGCACGTTCGCCGCGCTCGATGTCGCAAGCGCACTCCACAGGCCGACCAGCACGATGGCAGAGATCAGCAGCGGCGCGAGCGTGGTCGCGGAAAGCGAATGACGCTCCAGCTTAGCAACCAGCGGATGCTCCGCGACCCGCGCGGCGCTGAGCGCCTCGGCGTCGGGATCGCGGTCGAACCAGCGCCACGCGAGCGCCAGCACCAGCGCGACGACCAGCGCGAAGAAGACCCACCCATAGATGATATGATCGACCCCGCCCGCCCGCTCGGCCCCGATCACCTGTGCGATTGCGATGGTGCCCCAGGCCCGCACGCCGTTGGCCAGGATCGGCACCACCACGCACAGCGCCAGCAGCGCGATCCGGCGCGGCCAGCGTTCCATGCCGATCTTCGCTGCGAGCACGCCCAGCGTGACCATCGCGACCACGAACTGCACGCCCGCGCAGGCCGCCGCGACCTCGAACAGGCCCGCCGGGGTGTCGATGAACACGCCGTCGATATGTGCCTCGATGCCGCTCAGATGGGTCAGCGCGATGACGATATCGGCGGTCAGCATCTGCAACGGGGGGACGATTTCCTCCCCGAACGGGACCAGGAACACCGCGAAGGCGAGCGGGAACAGCAGCACCGCGCCCGCGCGGGGGCCGAGCAGCGTCAGCATCGCGGCCTGTAGCAGCATCACCGCCCCCGCCTGCGCCACGATATTGAGCGAGATCAGCGATCCGACCAGCCATAGCGCCAGCGCGCCGAGCATCAGGACGAGGCCCGGCCACCAGCCGCGCGGTTCGATCTGCGCGAGCGCGGCGCGGCGGTTCCACACCAGCCAGCCGATAATCGGCGGGACGAACAGGATGTGCTGATACGCGGACACCGTCAGCCACTGGTGCGCCATGGCGATCCACTGGCCGCCAGTCAGCAGCAGCGCCGCGGCCCAGACCAGCGCCAGCCAGCCGAGCGCCTTCGCCCAGACGGCGGGAACGCGCGAAAGGGTGGCGGCGAGCGGCGAGTGTCTGGGGTTGCGGATCAGTTCAGGCGGCATCGCGCACCGGGTCCGCATCGGTCGGCCGTAGCAGCTGCGCCAGCCCGGCGAGCATTGCGGGCCAGCTCTGCTCGGTCAGCACGAATTCGCGTGCCGCCGCGCCCATAGCGCGGGCCTTGTCGGCATCATCGATCAGCGCAAGCGCGCGGCCGATCATCATCCGGTCACCCTCGGCGACCGCGAAATGTTTGCCGTCCTCGGCATCGATCCCCGTCGCCGCCTCGGGCGAGACGAGCACGGGCCTCGCCATCGCCATCGCTTCGAGCACCTTGTTCTGAATGCCGCGCGCGATGGTCAGCGGCGCGGCGACGATGTCCGCTTCGGCGAGGTAAGGCCGCACATCCGCGACCTTCCCCCACACGGTCACCCCGGCGTGCTTACCCAGCGCCTTGACCGCGGGGGTCGGCGCACGGCCGACGATGTGGAACTCGGCACCCGGGTGCACGTCGCGGATGCCCGGCAGAATGCGCTGCACCATCCGCTCGACCGCAGAGACATTGGGTGCGTAGTCCATCTGCCCGGTGAAGACGATGTTCGGCCCCGGCCCATAAAGCGTGGTTTGTGGCGGGCAGGCATCGGGCGCGAAGAACTGCGCGTCGATCCCGTTGCGCATAACCTTCAGGTCGATGTGGTTCATGCTGGAGACGCGAGTGCGAAACAGGTTCGCCTCGTTCTCGCTGATCAGCAAGGTGGTGTCCGCTGCGCGGGCGAAGCGCTCCTCCGCCGCCCCGAGCAGCCGTGCTTCGCGCGCGTGGACCCAGGCCTTGGGGCCATGGCCCGCCTCACCGTAAGCTTCGAACTTGGCGCTATCGACGTCGCACAGGTCGAGCACGGTGCGGCCCGGGAAGTGGACCGGGACATATTGCGCCATCTGGCCGGAGAAGACGTAGATCGCGTCGATCGGGCGATAATGCAGCACCTGTGCGACCCATTCGCGCAGGCCCTCATGCGCGAAGGCGGATAGGCTGACCGGGCGCCCCTTCACCATCGCCTCCGCCGCGGCGAGCATGTCGTGCTTGCGCCGGGGGACGAGGTAGTGGCTGGCCGCGATGCCGGAGAGGAACTGATCGCCATAGCCCGACCCATCGTCGAAGGTGCCGACGTGCACGGGACCGAGCGCGGCGAGCGCGCGCAGCACGTTGTGCGAGCGGATCTTGTCGCCCCGATCGGGCGGGAACGGCACGCGATGCGCGAGGAACAGGGTTTCGCCGGTCATGCCAGCCCCCGTGCAATAGCCGGACCGATTGCATTGGCGATCGGCAGCGGCAGCTTCTTCCACAGGTCGATCTTGCGGCTGTAGGCGTCGCTGGTCGGGTCGACATCGCGCAGGCGCGCGCCCGGCGCGGTCCACCGTGCGTAGGTAATCGGCTCAGGCTCGAAGCCCCAGTTCTTCTTGTAGTGCCACGGCCCGCTGCCGGTCTTGGAGCGCCCGAAGTCGAACAGGGTGCAGGCCTTCTCGGCCCGCGCATGACACATCAGCGCGTAATACATGCGCTCGTTGGCGCGGGTGGCGCGCGCACGCCACACGCCGCCGCCCCAGAAGGGGTAGGCGATTTCCTGGTGGTACAGGGTCAGCACGCTGGCGAGCGGCGTATCGCCGTCCCACACAGTAAGAATGTCGACGCGTTCGCCAAACCCGTCCAGCACCGCATCGAACAGGCTGCGCGGGAATACCGGGGTGCCCAGATTGTGAACGCTGGCGGCATAGCAGGCGTAATGCGCCGCGCGGTCGGGCTCGCCCGATCCCACGGTGACGCGCAGCTCGCCCTGCAGGCTCTTGCGAACCTCGGCGCGCTGCTTGCGCGGGATCGCGAGCAATTGCGCTTCGTCGTCTTGGGCCAGATCGCACACGAAGCCCGAATGCTTGCCGGTCACCGCGTCCCAGCCGGTGGGAACGGTGCCGCCGCGCAGCTCGACCTCGTCGCAGCACAGCCTCTCGGCCAGTTCGCCCGCTGCGTGCGCCAACCGCGCTTCGCTGCCGGGATCGACCGAGAGGATGCCGCCATCGACCGCGAAGCCGCTGGAGATCAGCGCGCGACCGAACAGCGGCGAACGCAAAATTGTCAGCGGCAGCCAGCCGGTGATTCGCCCTGCCCGCTCCGCCAACAGACCGCAGGCCTTCTGACCCGTGCCTTGCTCGACTGCATTCAGCCAGATGGGCAGATGGAACGGACTGCCGCGCTGCCCTTCCACGAAAGCGGCGATGCGCCGCGCTTCGTCGGCATTGTGCAGGTTGACCCGGGTGACCGTGTCGGCGGCGCAAGGTTCACAGGAGAAGGGCGCGTTCATGCCGCCTCCCGCGCGCTTTCCAGCTGCACGACGTCGTCCACCCGGCCCCATCCGAAGTCGCGCAGCAGGCGTTCGAGCTTGGCCTCCATCCGCGACAGGTTGGTGTAGTGCCGCAGGCGAGAGCGCAGCGGGGCACCGGCCACGCGCGGCTGGCCGGGGTCGACCTCCCAAGGATGGAAATAGAACACCGCCGGTCGCGCGTCCTCACGGTTGACCTGCACGATCGCCCAGCGGGAGAAGCCGTAGGGCAGCGTGCGGAAGAACCCGCCCCCGCCTGCCGCCAGCCTGCGTTTGCCGAGCATGGCGGTTGTCACCGGCAGTTCGATCATCTCTGCGCCCGCAACCGGACGGAACGCGAAGCGCGGCGCCTCGCGCCAGCCGTAATGGTCGTGCGCAATCGGCGCGACGCTGGAGGAGTAGGTATAGCCTTGCGCCGCCAGTTCCTCATGCGCCCAGGGGTTTCGCGCATCGATAGAGAAGCTGGGCGCACGATAGCCGGTCACTTTCGTCCCGCTGATATCTTCGAGGATGGCGCGCGACTTCTTGAGGTCTTCGGCGAACTGCGCGCGGGAGAAGGTGAAGACGCGGCTGTGATCGTAGCCATGGCTGGCGACCTCGTGTCCGGCATCGGCAATCGCGCGGATCGCGTGCGGCACCCGCTCGGCAACCCAGCCAAGCGTAAAGAAGGTCGCCTTGACGCCCGCGCGATCGAACAGCGCGAGCACCCGCTCGACATTGCGCTCCACGCGCAGCTCGCAGCCGTCCCAGTCGCTGCGCGCGATCGTGTTCTCGAACGCGCCAACCTGGAACCAGTCCTCGACATCGACCGACAGGCCGTTGACGATCCGGTCCGGCGCAGGCTGCGGATGCCGGGCGGGCGCAAGGTCCATCCTAGGCGGCCTTCCTGCCGTCCTTGTCGAGCCATTCGATCAGCAGCTGGAGGAGGTAGCGCACGCTCTGCTCCTGCTCTTCGAGCCGTGCTTCGAGTGCCTCGACCCGCTTGGCGAGATCGCCCTCGGTGCTGGCTGACCCTTCGATCGCGCGCGAGAGCATGGCGATCGCTGCGCGAAGATCGGACTTCTCGTCCTCGTTCTCCGGGGGCTCTGAAGAACCGTTGGGCGCCGGAGCCGACGCCGGAGCCGGCGCATGTGTCCGCTGGGGCGGCTGCTGCGCAGGCGGCGGCGGGCTGGCAAACTCCGCCGCGGGGTTCGCGAAAGGCCGCTTGGCCGTCTCTGCCATGTCCGAACGGTTGTCGCTCGCCATCTCCTCGACCACCTGATCCAGCATCGCGCAGTCGATCTGGCTGCGCTGCTCGACTGCGCCCATCAGCAGCAGACGCGTAGCGATCTGGTTGACCCGGCGCGGAATCCCGCCGCTCGCCTCGTGGATCTTAGGGAAGATTTTGGGATCGAAAGAAGGGTAACCCTTCCAGTTCACCAGTGACAGGCGATGCTCGATATAGGGCGCGACCTCATGCACCTCCATCGGGGTCAGGTGGTGCGCCGCGATCACACGCTGGCGCAGCTGCTCGAGCCGGTCGTGCTGGGCGAGAGTGTGCTTGAATTCCGGTTGTCCGAGCAGCAGCTGCTGCAGCAGCGGGTGCGATCCAAGCTGAAAGTTGGACATCATCCGCAACTCTTCGAGCGCTTCGAAACTGAGGTTCTGCGCTTCATCCACGATCAGCAGGCAGCGGCGCCCCTCGCGCGCTTCCTCGTGCAGGAACGCCTCGATCGAACCGAGCGCGCTGGCCTTGTCCTGACCGGCAACGTCGAGGCCGAAGCTCTGCGCAACGAGGTGCACCAGTTCGGAGCCATCGAGGTTGCTGGTGACCACCTGGCCGATGGTCATCTGGTCGGGATCGACCTTCTTCGTCAGGTGGGCGACCATCGTCGACTTGCCCGCCCCGATCTCGCCGGTGATGACGATGAAGCCTTCGCCCTGCGCCATCCCGTAGCCGAGATAGCTCAACGCCTTCCGATGCGTGATGCTCTCGAAATAGAACGCCGGATCGGGCGTGAGCTGGAATGGTCGCCCGGAGAAACCGTAATACTGGTCGAACATGATGCGCTAAAAGTCCCTTGGGCAGCTAGAAGTCGTAACGCAGGCCCAGCAGGGCCGATGCGTTGGTTTCGTTGAGCAGGTCGCTGTCGACCGTATCGACAGAGACCGCAGCGCGCGCCGACAGGTTGCGCCACAGCGTGCGGCTGTAGGCCGCCGAGGCGCCCAGCAGCAGCGCGTCGTTCAGCTCGCTCGTGCCCTCGTCGAGGTAGCTGGCGTAACCGGCCACGCTGATCGCGGCAAACGGGCCGAGCGGAGCACCAAGACTGACATTCGCGTAGTAGCTCTGGTCGACGATGTCGTTCGCCGCTGCCAGCACTGTGCCCTCGGCACCGAAATAGGTCCGCCGGTCGTAGCCGATGCTCATCGCGGTGGTGATCCGGCCCTGGGTGGTCGAATAGCCGAGGTTCACGCCCCGGTTGCGGAAGATGGCGCTGCGAACGGAGGACAGCGCCCCGCCGAGGCAGTTGGCCGATCCGTCCGCCCCGCTGCCGGTGACGCAGCCGGTGAAATTGCCGGTCATTGCATTGCGCGAGGCGACGAAGCCGCTCGGCAGGTTGGCCAGCGAATTGGTGATCGCGCCGCCGAAGCCGCTGATCGTGTTATAGACATTCGCGCTCACCGCGGTGCGCGAAGAAGGCTGCCAGCTGAACGTGCCGTAATAGGTGTCGCTGTCGTAGCGGCGGCCATAATGCGCTTCCAGCTGGGTCCGGCGCGAAGGCTTCCATACCACGCCGACATCCCAGATCAGGCCTTCGGTCTCGAACGCGATCCTGCGCGGGCCGCTGGCGTCGGTTTCGAACCGGCCATCCTCGCCCACCACCGGATCGCCATTGGCATCGCGCACCACATCGCGGTTGGAAATCTGGACATATTCGTAGCCGACCCCGCCGACGACGGCGAGACCGGGCGCGAGCGGCACGGTGACATCGCCCCGCCCGTAGAAGTCGCGCACCCGCTGATCGGAATTGGAGACCTCCTCCTGATAGGCGCCCGCTCCCACCGCCACGCCGACCGGCAGCACGGTGCGCGGCGCAACGCCGACGCGGGCATTGGCGGAGTGAACGATGCTTTCCTGCGCGACGTCGATCGGGGTGACGGTCGCATCGACCACGTCCACCCCGGGCTCTTCCACCCGGTTGTAGCCGAAGCGGTAATTGGCCGACACGTCGGCCACGCCCACCTTGGTCGACACGTTTGGCCCGGCGTAAACGGAATAGACCTGCGATTCGCTGTCGGGGTCGATCGGCTGGCCGCTGGCGATCGCCGCACCGCCGCCGCCTTCCACGCGGCTGCGCGCAGCAAGTGCGCCCGCCTCCAGCGTGATGCCCGGGGCCGCCGCAACATAGCCGCGCGCCACTCCGGTGACGCTGTCGCCGCCCGACACATCGCCGGACAGATCATCGCCATAGCTGATCACCCGGTCATAGCGCAGCGAGAGGGAGCCGCCCGCGCGGCGGCCCTGCACCGACGCATCGACCCCGGCTGCAACCCCGCCGTAAACCGCGGTCTCGCTGTCCGGATTGATTCGCTGGGTGACGATCTGGTTGGCTTCGATATAGGGGTCGATCCGCAGACGCTGGCGCTCGGGCGCACCGCTCGGGCGCGAGCCACCGCGATCGCCATCGGAGTCCTGCCCATCGGCATCACCGGAATAGCCGTCCGGATAGGCCGGCGCGGGCTGCAATTCGCTGCCGCTGCTGCTGGTGACCTCGTCGTCGCTCCAGCCATATTGCGCAAGCGCGGGTGCAGGCAGCATTGCGCCGGCGCACAGCAGTGCGGCCATGGCGGAGATGCGGGTCATGGGGGAATACCTCATCCGTAGTAACTCCCGAAACGGCGACCGCTTGGACTGAAATTGGCACCATTGAGCACCAGCTTGATGTCAGGGCAGGCCGAGAGCAGCTGCGCTGCATCCTCCAGCGCGGTCTTGCCGGTGCGGTCCGCGCGCGCGACCAGGATCGTCTGGCCGACATGTTTGGCGATCTCGGCGGCGGGCGATGCGGCCAGCGCGGGCGGGCTGTCGATCAGCACGATCCGGTTGGGCGCCTGCGCGGTCAGCCGTTCGAACATCTGGGCGGTGCCGCGGCTCGACAGAGCCTCGCTCGCATGGCTCGACTGGCGGCCCGGGGGGAGCAGCCACAGGCCGTCTATATCGGTTTGCAACACGTGATTTTCGACGCGCGCGTTTTCATCGGCGAGCACATCCATCAGCCCCGCGCGTTCGGGCAGGCCGAACACCTGCTTGACCGAAGGATTGGCCAGGTCGGCATCGATCAGCACTACTTCGAGATCGCGCTCTGCCGCCAGCGACAGGGCCAGGTTTACCGCGCAGAAGGTCTTGCCCTCGTTCTCGTGCGGCGAGGTGATGAGGATGCGGCGCGCGGCTGCGGTGCCAGCCAGCCGGATCGCGTCGAGGATCTGGCGCTTCACGATGCGGAATTCCTCCGCCAGCGCGGACGCCTGCCCTTCGGGATCGATAAACCCGGCCTTGCGCAGTGATGCGAAGTCGACCTCGACCCGCTCGCCCGCCAGCGGAATCGGGTTGGCGGCGGCGTCGATCACCGCGGGCGGCGGTGCGGACGGCTGCGCCGGGACCGGCAGGCTGGCCTCTTCCCGCGCCGACTCGACCGATACCTCGACCGGGGCGGGCGCAGGTGCGGGAACGGGCGCAGGCGTCGCCTCGGGTGCGGGTGCGGGTGCGGGTGCAGGCGTGCCCGCCTTGCGCAGCGGACGCGCGCGCTTCATCGGCACATCGTCGAAGCTGCGCGGCATCGGCGCGGCGCCCAGATTGCTCAGACCGAACGCACCGCTCGCGCGCTCCAGCAGAGAGCTCTTCTCGTCCTCGCCACCCTCGGGGTTGGGCGGTTTGATGGGATTATGCTCGGTCATCGACGGGTCCTCATGCGATCACCTGACCGACTTGAATGAATTCGATCCCCAGCAGGACCACCAGCAGCCCAGCCAGCGCCCCCGAACCCGCGTAGAATAGACGCAGGCGGCGATCTTCGACCGCCTTGCGTTCGGGCGGCACGATTCGGGAAATGGTCCCCAGCACCGGCAGGCCGAGCGATTTCTTGAGCCCGTCTGCGGTCGAGAAGGTCGAACGCAGCAGGGTCAGCAGGATCGCACTGCCCAGTCCCGCGCCCACGCCCAGCACCATCACCGCGATCAGCAACACGGGGCGGTTGGGGGCGGCTGGCTTGGTCGAGACACCCGGTGCATCGATGATATCGAACCGGAACGAGCTACGCTCGCTTTCCACCTGGCTGCGCAGTTCCATCTCTTCACGGTCCTGCAGCAACTCGTCGTACTTGTTCTTGAGCACCTCGTAATCGCGCCCGACCCGCTGCGCTTCGGCAGCCAGGCCCGGCTCGCTGATCTGATCGGCCATCGTCATCGAGATGTCGGCCTGCAACGCGGCCTTGCGCGCCAGCAGCGCCTGGACATTGGCCTGCCGCTCCGCCCGGATTGAGACGAGCGAGCTGTAGGCCGGGTTGGGCATTCCGCCAGCCGTGGCCGCATCGCCGCCCATCTGGCGCAGCATCTGCAACTGGCGCAGCGCGGTCTGCATGTCGGGGTGATTGTTCTTGAGGCCGCGTGCGCGCAGCTGCGCAACCTGCGTTTCGGCCTGCTGAAGCGCGCTTCCGCCGCCATTGACACCGCCCGAGATCGTCTTCGGAGTACTCGCCAGCTGGCCGGTGATCGCTGCGAGCGCGCTCTGCGCAGCCGCCAGATCGGCGTCCACGCCGCGCATTTCCGTGCGGGAGTTCTGCAACCTGCCGGAGATGGCTGCCGAACCGCCGATCAGCTCGGGATGCTGGGCCTCGAACTCGGTCCGCCGCGCCTCGGCTTTTTCGAGTTCCTTCGCCCGCTGATCGAGCTGCTGGTCCAGCAGTGCGACCGCGTCGCTCACTTCGCCGCGAGTGCCCTCGACATTGGCCTGCCGGAAGATTTCCAGCATCTTGACCACGACATCCTGCGCCAGCCTCGCGTTTTCTGCATCGGTGTAGTCGCTGCGTCCCATCTCCGCCGTGATTTCGAACAGATTGTCTTCCTGACTGCGCACCTTGACCCGCTGGGCAAGGCTGCCGATGGCATTTTCCATGTCGCGCGGGGTACGGACGGTTTCGCCCAGCTTGGTCGACTTGATCACTTCGCCCAGCGTCGATGCACTGGCGATCCGCTGCTTGACCCGCGCAATATCGGTCATGTCGCTGCCCGCGATGCCGATCTGCTTGGACAGCACGTCGTCCAACTGGACGAAGATCTTCGCGTGGCTTTCATAGGTGTTGGGAATCGAGGCGACGAACAGCCAGCCTGCCAGGCAGACGCCCCAGGCCACGCCCAGCGCCAGCCATTTGCGGCTCCAGGCCGAATAAAGCGCCGAGCGCACTTCATCGAAGAGATCGTTCACGGTGCGTCAGCCCTTCAGAACATGCTTTCGGGAATGATGATGACATCGCCCGGGGCGAGCATGACGTTGGCCTTGCTATCGCCGCGACGCAGCAGATCGGCGAGGCGCAGCGAATATTCGCGCTGGCGCCCGACGCGCGGATCGAACCGGATCAGCTTGGCCTTGTTGCCTGCCGCAAATTCGCTGAGGCCGCCAACCGCGATCATCGCGTCGAGCACGGTCATGTTGGCGCGATAGGGGATCGAGGCGGGCTTTTCGGTCGCGCCGATGATCCGCACCTGCTGGCTGAAGGTCCCTGCGAACTTGTTCACGATGACCGAGACGATCGGCTGTTCGATGAACTGCGACAGGTGCAGGCGGATATCCTCCTGCAGCATCGCCGGGGTCTTGCCCACCGCGGGCATGTCCGTGACCAGCGGGATCGAGATGCGCCCGTCGGGGCGAACCTGGATGTTCTGCGCGCTCAATTCCGGATTGCGCCAGACATTGATCGAAAGCTCGTCCAGCGGGCCGATCACATATTCCTGGCTCGGCCCTTCCTGCGTGGCGACGAAGGCTGCCGGGGGAAGCTGCGGGCCGCCGCCGCTCATGCAGGCGGAAAGGGCAAAAAGCCCCAGAAAGAGCGCTGTTAGCCGGGCAATCGCGCGAGTGCGCATGGGATCGATCCTTCCATTCGTGTCTGCCGGACGGCACGCCCGCGAAGCGCGCCACCACGATTGGCCGACGATTTGGGATCGTTCCTCGCCAAAAAGGGTGAATATCCCGTTAGCTAAGGGACTTGTTCCTGCCCGATCCCGATTTGGGACGGCGGGTCGGTGAAAGGTAAATGCCGTTCTTATACAAGCAGTTCGGCGGCAGGCCCTTGGCCGAGGAAATGCATCGGCGAGGCGGACGCTCCATAGGCCCCGGCGCAGAACACCGCGACCAGATCGCCGACCTCGGCGCGTGGCAGCTCGGCCTTGTCGGCCAGCCGGTCGAGCGGGGTGCACAGGCACCCGACGACATGCGCGATTTCAACGGGTTGTGCGTCGAACTTGCTGGCAATTGCGAGCGGATAATTGCGCCGCACCACCGCGCCGAAATTGCCCGATGCAGCCAGCTGGTGATGCAATCCGCCGTCGGTAATCAGGAAAATCTCGCCCTGGCTTTCCTTCCGGTCGACGATCTGCGCGAGGTAAACCCCCGCCTCGCCGACCAGATATCGGCCCAGCTCGATCGCCATCTCGGTTTCGGCGAGTTCTTCGGGCAGGCGAGCGAACCGTTCCTTCAGAGCAGCGCCGATCGCGGCGATGTCGAGCGGTTCGTTGCCCGCAAAATAGGGGATGCCGAAACCGCCGCCGAGATTAAGCGCGGGGCATGGCTGGCCCACCTCGCGCGCGATCCGCGCTGCCAGGTCGAGCACATGGCCCTGCGTCTCGATCACCGCGTCGGCCTCCAGCGTCTGGCTGCCGGTGTAGATGTGCAGGCCGCGCCATTCGGCACCACCATCGATCAGATGACGGATCAGCGCGGGCACCCGCTGTGCATCCAGCCCGAACTGCTTGGCCCCGCCGCCCATCTTCATGCCCGATCCGCGCATGTCGAAATCCGGGTTCACACGCACCGCGACCTTCGGCTGAATGCCCAGATCCCGGCCGATTTCGAGAGCACGCTCAGCCTCGGTCTCGCTTTCGCAGTTGAGCGTCACGCCCGCCTCGATCGCAGCACGAATCTCGCGCGGGCGCTTGCCCGGCCCGGCAAAGCTGATGTGCGCGCCGTCGATGCCGACGCCCTGCAGGATCGCCAGCTCTCCGCCCGAGGCGAGGTCGAACCCGTCGACCAGCCCGGCCATGTGGGCGATCACATCGGGGTGAGGATTGGCCTTGACCGCGTAATGGATCGCGAGGCTTTCCGGCATCGCCGCGCGCAAGGCCGCCATCCGCGCATCCAACATCGCGCGCGAATAGACGAATAGCGGCGTGTCGCCCGCTTCGGTCACCAGATCGCTCGCCTTGCGCCCGCCGATCGCCAGTTCGCCGTCGATCGCCTCGAACCCATGCGGAATCGGGCCCAGCGGCTTGGCGGCGTTGGGATCGCGCCTGCGACGGGGGATGCTCATGCGGCGAGCCTTTCGCTGACTTCGCGCAGCAGCGCGGGCCGGTCGATCTTGCCATTGGGATTGAGCGGCAGGTCGTCGCGCCATTCGATCGCGTGGGGCTGCATGAAGCTTGGCAGATCGCGCTTGAGCGCGGCCCTCAGAGCATCCGCCTCGCCCGCTCCGCGAACCACCAGATGGACCGCCTGGCCAAGCTTCGCATCGGCGACGCCGAACGCCACCGCATCGGCGACCAGCCCGGTGGCCAGCGCCGCGTCCTCTATTTCCTGCGGGCTGATCCGGTTGCCCGCACTCTTGATCATCGCATCGCGCCGCCCGACGAAATAGAGCAGCCCGTCCGCATCGCGCTTCACATAATCGCCCGACCACACGGCCATTCCGCCATATTCGGAGTGTGCGGGGGCAGGCCTGTATCGCTCCGCCGTCCGCTCGGGGTCCTGCCAGTATCCTTGCGCGACGAGAGGGCCGCAATGAACCAGCTCGCCCTCTTCGCCCGGTGCGGCGGGGCCACCCGCCTCGTTCACCACCAGTACCTCGGCAAAGGGCACGGCCTTGCCCATCGAGGTTGGATGCGTGGCGACCAGCGACGGCTCCAGGAAGGTGGAACGGAACGCCTCGGTCAGGCCGTACATCGGGTAGATATCGGCAGCGGGCCATTTTGCGCGCATCGCGTCGATCAGGTCGGGCGTCAGCGCGCCGCCAGAATTGGTCAGCCGCCTCAGGCTGTCGCCCGCGCCATTCTCCCACTTCGCCTCGACCAGCTGACGCCATAGCGGCGGCACCGCGGCAAGCGTGGTGGCGCGATGTTTCGCGACCGCCTTGGTCACATCGCGCGGCATCAGATAATCCAGCGGCGCGACGCAGCCGCCCGCGCGCCACGTGGAAAGCAGCTGGTTCTGGCCGTAATCGAACGCCAGCGGCAGCACCGCCAGCGTCACGTCGTCGCTGCGCAGCTTGAGGTAATGCGCAACGCTGACCGCGCCCAGCCACAGGTTCGCGTGGCTCAGCACCACGCCCTTGGGCTTGCCGGTCGATCCGCTGGTGTAGAGGATCGCGGCGATAGTCTGGGGATCGGCGGCGGACTTTGGCAACGGATCGCAGGCGTGCGCGGCCTCCAGCGCTGCGCCTTCATCCACTTGGGCGCAACCGGCGCGCAGATCATCCTGCTCCAGCGTGGAAAGCCGCGCGGATGTACCGATCAGCATGGCAGCGCCGCTGTCCGCCAGAATGTGCGCCACCTGTGCGCGCTTGAGCATCGGGTTGACCGGCACATGGACCAGCCCGGCACGCGGCGCTGCCAGCGGTAGCAGGCAGGTAAGCTCGCCCTTGGCGGACCAGCTCGCGATCCGCGCGCCGGGTTCGCGAACCTTCGATTTCAGCCAGGCCGCCAACCGACCGACACGGGTTCTTAAGTCCGAATAGCTAAGGGTGCCGTCGCGCAGAGCCAGCGCCGGGTTCGCATCACCGCCGTGTTCGATAACGTGGTCGATCGGGAAAGGGGTCGGATCGGGCTGGGTCATGGAGATAGGAGTACAACGCCTCGTGAACGCGGAAACAGGTGGCTATCACAAGGAGGTTACCATTGTGCAAGCGGCACCGCAGCAAGCCTGGGGGTGCGTCTGCCCCTCTCCGTTCGAGCGGCCAGAGTGGTACGCCCTGCTCGCCGATTCGCGCCCGCAGGCTGTCTTCAAGCGAGTCGAAGCGGGAGACAGCCACGCAACGATCGCGCTCAACCGCACCGACGGACGCATCGAGGCACTGCGCAACTGGTATGCCTTCACCTGGCGGCCGGTGGTGCCCGCCGGTGACGCAGGCAATGCCATGCTGGAGGCGCTGGCACGCGATCTGAAGCGGGAGGCTCCACGCGCGACGCTATGGCCGCTGCCCGATGAGGACGATTCCGCCACCCGTCTTGCAGCAGCGTTTCGCAAGGCCGGCTGGGCGGTCTCGCTGACCCAGTGCGACGAGAACCATGTGCTGCCGGTCGCAGGCCGCAGCTTCGCCCAATACTGGGCCAGTCGACCCGGTCGCCTGCGCACCACGCTGAAGCGCAAGGCCAAAAAGGTCGAGGTCGAAATCGTCGAGCATTTCGACGCAAACATCTGGGCTGATTACGAAACCATCTACGCCGAGAGCTGGAAGCCGAGCGAGGACGAACCCGATCTGCTGCGCCGCTTCGCGCAAGACGAAGGCGCGGCGGGGCGCATCCGGCTGGGCGTCGCACGCGCCGATGGCGTAGCCGTCGCGGCCCAGTTCTGGACCGTGGAGAACGGTATCGCCTACATCCACAAGCTCGCCCATCTGGAAAGCTCGAAACCGATTTCGCCCGGCACGACGCTCTCCGCTGCGCTATTCGAGCATGTGATCGACCGCGATAAGGTCGCGCTGGTCGACTTCGGTACGGGCTCCGATTCCTACAAGGCGGACTGGATGGAACAGGTCCGCCCACGCTTTCTGCTCGACGCGCTGGACCCGGCGCAGCCCGCCGCTTGGGCTCCGCTCGCGAAACGCACAGCGCGCGCGATCCTTGCAAGAGGCAACACCCCCCGCTAGGCAGCGCCCACTTTTACGGCAGCTTAACGGTATCTATGACCGCCCAGACTTCAGCGCCGACGGACCCGACCGGGCCCGCCCGCAGCAAGATCGACGAGACCCTGCGCGCAATCCTGCGCGACGTGCTCGGCCTGTCGGACGAACGCGCCGCCGAACTGACGCCCGATAGCGGCCTGTTCGGCCACCTGCCCGAACTCGACAGCCAGGCGGTCGCCGACCTGCTGACCGAGATGGAAGACCGCTTCGACATCATCATCGAGGATGACGAGGTCGATGGCGACCACCTGGAGACCTATGGCGGGCTGCTCGCCCTCGCCGAGGCCAAGACCGCCAGCAACTGACATGCTGCGCGCGTGAGCACTCCATTCCAGTTCGTCGAATGGCCATGTCCTGCCGCTGACGGTGAGACGCGGAGCGAGGCTGCGCTCGTCTTCAACCGGGCGCGCGACAAGCGGCTGCTGGTGATCCCACCGCTGTTCGAGGAAGCGAACAAGCTGCGCCACCAGATCGTGGAGGTCATGCGCCGGCTCGACAACGCGGGCATCGACAGCGTGCTGCCCGATCTGCCCGGCTGTAACGAAAGCCGCGCCCACCTCGTCGAACAGACGCTAGAGGGCTGGCGCGTGAGCTCCGCTGCGGCGGCACAGCATTTCGGCACGACCCATCTGCTGACGGTGCGCGGCGGCGCGCTGCTGCGGCCTGCCGGGCTGCCCGGGTGGGACTACGCCCCGCAGGACGGCCCGAAGATCCTGCGCGCGATGGTCCGCACCCGGATCATCTCCACCAGGGAAGCTGGCGCCCCAGAAACGCGCGAGGAGATAGAAGCGACAGGCCGCAGCGAAGGCGTTCAACTCGCCGGATGGTCGATCGGCCCCGCGCTGTTTGCTGCGCTGGAAAGCGCCGAAGTCCCTGCGCGCGAGGATTGCGTCACCCTGATCGACCACGAAACCCTCGGCGGACGTCCGCTTTGGCTGCGCGCCGAACCCGATTACGACGCGGCGCAGGCCGACGCGATCGCAGCGACGATTGCAGCCGCGATGAAGGAACCGGCATGAGCCGCCGCCTGCACCTGACCTTCAATTGCGAGGGATCGACGCTTGCGGGCACGCTCGACACCGCGCCGCTGACCACCGGCCTGTTGCTGGTGAGCGGCGGCAACGAGCTGCGCAGCGGCGCGTTTCGCGGGCAGGCACGGCTGGCGCAGACCATCGCCAAGCGCGGCTTCCCGGTGTTCCGGTACGACCGGCGCGGGGTTGGCGACAGCGAGGGCGAAAACCTCGGCTTCACCCAGTCCGGACCCGATATTCGTGCCGCGATGGAGGCGTTTCGCGCGATTGCCCCGCAGGTGAAGCGGATCGTGGCCTTGGGCAATTGCGACGCGGCGAGCGCGCTGATGCTGGCGGGCGGCGCGGGCTGCGACGCGCTGGTGCTGAGCAATCCGTGGACGATCGAGGAAGAGGACGACGATACCCCGCCCCCGCAGGCGATCCGCGCGCGCTATCTGCAAAAGCTGGGCAACCCGGCGGAAGTCGCGCGGCTGCTGCGCGGCGGCGTGAACCTGCGCAAGCTGGCGGGCGGGCTGATCCGCGCTGCGCGCCCTGCCCCTGCGGCAAGCGATCTGGCGGACCGGATGCGCAAGGGGCTCGAAAAATTCGACGGACCGGTGAGCATCCTGCTCGCCAGCGCGGATCGCACGGCGCAGGTGTTCGACGGGATCTGGGAAAAGGACGATGTCCGCGTGGCACGCTGCGAAGGCGCAAGCCATGCCTTCGTGGAGCCGCACGCGCGCGAGTGGCTCGACGCCAGGATCGTGGAGATGCTGCGGGGCTAGACGCCTTCTCTCCTCCCCCGCCCCCTCCGCAAGCGGCAAGGGGAAAACCCCGCCGACTAATCCCGCACAAAGAGGCTCGCCAGCTCGACATGGGTCGACCAGCGGAACTGGCCCACCGGGCGCAGCTCTGCGAGGCGAAAGCCGCCATCCGCTAGCCGCCGTGCATCGCGCGCCCAGCTTTGCGGATTGCAGCTGATATAGATGACGCGGGGGACGCTGCTCTCAGCAATCATGTCCGCCTGATTGCGCGCGCCTGCACGCGGCGGGTCGAGCAGCACGCAGTCGAAACGGGAGATTTCCGCAGCGGTCAGCGGATCGCGGAACAGGTCGCGGTGCAGCGAATGGACCGGCTTGCCCGACGCGCGTGCCGCCGCCTGACAGGCGAGATGCGCCGCGCGGTCCGCCTCTGCGGCGAGCACCTTGGCCGGGCCGGCCAGTGCGAAGGCGAAGGTGCCCAGCCCCGAAAACAGGTCTGCGATGGTCGCGGCATCGCCGCACCATTCCTTCGCAGCAGACAGCAGTGCGGCCTCGCCATCGGCGGTCGGCTGGAGAAACGCACCATGCGGCAGCGAGACCGGCAAACCGCCCAGCGTGACGGTCACCGGCTCCGGCTCCCACACCGGCTCCGGGCCATAGCCGTCGTCGATCGAGAGGCGCGCGAGGCCTTGTTCGCGGGCGAAATCGGACAGCGCTTCGGTCTGAGCGAGGTTCTCGGGCGAAATGCCCCGGATTTCCACCGTCACGCCCTGATCCGCCAGCGTCAGCGAAATATCCACTGCCAGCTTGCCCGGCCAATGGGCCAACAGCGAGCGCAGCGGATCGACCAGCGCGAACAGCGCGGGCGCAAGGATGTGGCATTCGGTCATGTCGACGATCTGGTGCGATCCACGCTCGCGAAAGCCGATCGCCACCTTCTTTCCTACCCGCCGCGCGTGCAAGGTCGCGCGCCTGCGGCTGCGCGGCGGCGAGAGATGCGGCGGGGTGAGCGTGTCCGGCACCAACTCCTGCGATTCGGCAGCAAAGCCGACCCGCTGGCTGACGAACTCGGCCAGCGCCGCCTCATCCGCCTGCTGCAATTCGCACCCGCCGCAGCGCGGGAAATGGCGGCAAGGCGGGTCGATATGGTGGGGGCCACGCTCGACGATCCCGTCGGCGTTCACCTTGTCGCCGGGCACTGTGCCCTTCACATGGAGACCGCTCGCGGTGACGCCGTCGCCCTTGGCGGCGATGCGGATGATCTCTTCGGCGGGCTCACTCACAGCATGTCTCCCAGCGCGGGATGGACCGCTTCGGCGAGCATCGTGGCAATGAAGCCCGCGCCTGCATGGCGCGCGGCGCGGCCATGCAGATGGACCGCCTCGCATGCAGCCTGCATCACATCGTCGGTAGCTGCGAGGCGCGCGGCGCAGATTCCTGCCAGCACATCGCCGCTGCCTGCGACCGACAGCCAGCGCGAGGCGGGCGGAAAAAAGCGAACCTCTTCGCCCGCTGCCAGCAGCGTGTCGGCGCCCTTGGCGAGTACGGCGCAGCCGCTCGCCCGCGACAGCGCGAGGGCACGCTTCCGCTTGGTGTCGCCCGTGACATCGAAGGAATCGCACAGGCGCGACAGTTCGCCCTCGTGCGGGGTCAGCAGGATCGGCGCGCCCTTCGTGGACAGGATTTCCGGCGTCAGCAGGACCAGCGCATCGGCGTCCAGCACCTGCGGATGGCCGCTGCGCACCGCCGCCTCAAGCCGCTCGCGCGCGGCATCGTCGCGGCCCAGCCCCGGTCCGGTCAGCACGGCGCCGATCCGCTCATCCGCCAGCGCGTCCGCCAGCGGAGCATCGTCCTTGACCAGATCGGGCGGGTGGCCGGGATGGTCGTGCTCGCTCAGCCATTTGACGTAGCCCGCGCCCGCGAGCGCGGCCGCGCGCGCGGCCATCAGGCTGGCACCCGCCATCGCTCCGCCGACCACCGCGACCAGGCCGCGGGTATATTTGTACGCGTCGAACGCGGGCGGTGCGATCTTCTCGGGCAAAGACAGGCGCATCGCCCCGCCCCGATCGGGCACGCCGATATCGACCAGCCGCACCGCACCGATGCTCGCCAGCGCAGGGCCGCTGAAATGCGCAGGCTTCCACGCGCCGAACGCCAGAGTCAGGGCATAGTGGGGCACATCATCGCCCTTGCCGCCCACCACGCATCCAGTGTCCGCATCGACCCCGCTGGGCACATCCAGCGCAACTGCGCGAGCATGCGAGGCGTGCAGATCGAGGATCAGAGCGCGATGTTCGCCTGAAAGCGGGCGCGACAGGCCGATGCCGAACATGGCATCGACGAACACCGTCCCCTTCAGGCCTTGAGCGCCGGACACAACTTCCCCATCGAATGTGCTCGCGGCATGGCGGGCAAGGTCGGTCTTGGGCGAAATCGGGGCCACCACCGTCACCGTCAGCCCGCGCGCTTTCAGCGCAGCCGCTGCAACATAGCCGTCGCCGCCATTATGGCCCGGACCGCACAGCACGGTGACAGGTCCGCCCGCCGCCAGCCGCGCGATCCACTCCGCCGCGCCGTGGCCTGCCCGGCTCATCAGTGCCCATTCCTCCACGCCCGCGTCGAACAGCCCCGCTTCCGCAGCGCGCATCTGGTCGGAGGTCAGGATTTGCACGCGTCGCTGCGCGCCATGCTCACCTAGGGGTGGCGGGGAAACGGTATCGGTTTCCGGCGAGGGATACTTCGAGGATGTCACCGGACAGCGTTTGCGTCACCGCGTCCGCTCCTGCAACCGCTGCGAGGCCGGAACCGTCGGGCAATTGCTCGAACCGGCGGAATCCGCCGTCCGGGTGGAACACGGTGAGGAGGATTTTGCCCTCCACCTCGACCCGCTCGACCGAGCAGGTCGCAGCGAAGCTCTGCGCGCCATCGGGGGCGCAGGCGATGGAGGTGGCTGTGGACGATCCGGTGGGGCTCGATGTGGGCGCGGGGTCGGGATTGCCCGTGCCGGTATCCCCGCCTCCGCCAGCGGCTGCGGCAGACCCGTCGCCGCCACACGCGACCATGGCAAAGGCCAGGCCGACGACGGCGAGTGCACCAGCGATCCGCATGTATGCCACCTTTCGATCGTATCCCGCGGCCCGGAGAAGCGCCATCCCTACCCGTAAAGGGTAAGCATTGCGTTTACTCTGCCGTCCGGCTGGCGAGCGCGGCGCGCACTTCCTGCGCCACCTGCGCGATCCGTTCGGCCCACACAGCCTGATGGCTCTTGCGCGCGACCAGATCCTGCCGGACCTCGATGGTCAGATAGGGGATGCCGTTCGCCTCGGCATGGCGGTCCATCGTCGCATTGAGCTGCTTGCCAGAATAGGGCTCGTTGTCGCCCACGGTAAAGCCCATCGCGGTAAAGGCATCGATCGCGATCCGCGCGGCGGAATCGTCCTGATTGTAAAGCAGGCCGATATCCCACGGGCGCTGTTCCCCGGTCGAGCCCATCACCGGGGTGAAGCTGTGGATGGCGAGGATCAGCGCTGGCTGCGCCTCGGCGACCATCTGCGCGAAGGCTTCGTGATAGGGCCGGTGATAGAGCGCGGTGCGCCGTTCGACATTGGCGCCGATATTACCGGGGATGGTGTGCCCGTCGCTGCTGGTGACCACCAACGCCTCGTCGCCCTCGTTCCTGTGCAGGTCGATCACCAGCCGGCTGACCTGCGCGATCTGCGCCGCGATACCGTGCTTGCGCGCCAGCCGCTCGGCAATTCCCGCAGTGCCGATATCGACCGCGATATGCTGCTCCATCAGCTCGCCCGGGATACCCAGTTCGATCTCGTCGGGCACGGCGTCGCCCGCGTGGTCAGCCACGGCAATGATGCCGCCGCGCTGGGGAGTTCCGATGCGGATGAAGGGGGTCTGCGTATCGCTCATGCGCGGCTATCTAAGAACGCTCGCCATTCTCCACCACCCCGGCTGGCGCAGGGCAATCTCGCGCTCCGCCGCGTCGCGCAGTTCGGCATCCTCGTAGAGCGCAAAGCAGGTCGCGCCCGAGCCGGACATGCGCGCCAGCATTGGCGAGGTGGCACCAAGCGAGCGCAGCACTTGCGCAATCGTCGGGCAGATCGAAATCGCAGGCTCTTCGAGGTCATTGCGCCCCTGCAACGCGATCTCGCGCGCGCTGCCTTGCGGCAGTGGCCCGCGATCGAACCCGTCCCATGCCGCGAAGACCGGCCCGGTAGAGAGCTCGATGCGCGGATTGACCAGCAGCACGGGCGTACCCGCAAGGTCGTTTTCGAGCGGGGCAAGCTCCTCCCCCACCCCGCGCCCGACCGCCATTTCGGAGCGTACACAGGCGGGGACATCCGCGCCGAGTTTCAGCGCGCGGGCCTGCCAGTCGCCGGGCAGGCCATGCGCGTTCTCGATCAGCCGGAACACCGCGCCTGCATCGGCCGAGCCCCCGCCCAGCCCCGCCGCGACGGGGAGGTTCTTTTCGAGAGTGATTGCGAGGCCATCCGGGTGCGGCAGCGCGGTGAGTGCTCGCGCGACGAGGTTGTCACCCGGGTCGCCGACCACCTCGGCAAACTCGCCGACCGTGCGCAGGTCTTCACGCTCCGCGCTCTGCGCGCTCAGAACATCGCCATGCTCGCAGAACGCGAACAGCGTCTCCAGCTCATGATAGCCATCCTCGCGCCGCTGGCGGACATGCAGCGCAAGGTTGAGCTTGGCGTAGGCGGTTTCGCGCATTTAGGGCTCGTCAAACCGTGTGAGATGCAAAAGTTCGCCTCTTATCTTAAATATGGTTAGAGCTTCGCCAGCGGCTTCGATCAGCCTTTGCCAGATTGGCGTTCCGAGCAGGTCATCGATATCTGGAGGCATGGGATCGGGGGTTGCTTCCGCCACCTGATCCCAAACTCGATGAAAATTGAGGATCGCCCGCTGTTCGTCGGCGGAGAAAACTGGCTCGCTGTACCAAACGGCGTCCTCAATTCGGAAAACGTCTTCCCACTGGCAAATCATTTCCGTGGGTACGCAACCCGGAGCTTGGGCATCGCGCAAGCCTTTCTCGTATTCTTGCTGCAATTCAGGAAAGGCTGCCGTTTCCAGATACTGAATGATGCCCACTCGCATCCGATACTTGATAGTCGTTTCGGATGGCTCGCTCATTTGAACAACCCTGTCATCGCGAGCGAAGCGAAGCGATCCAGGGCGGCTCGCGTCAGGCCCTGGATTGCTTCGTCGCTACGCTCCTCGCAATGACGAAGCTACTGATCCAGATCACATATTCGGATAGTTCGGCCCGCCGCCGCCTTCGGGCACGGTCCAGACGATGTTCTGGTTCGGGTCCTTGATGTCGCAGGTCTTGCAGTGGACGCAGTTCTGGCCGTTGATGACGTAGTTCATCTCGCCCGTGTCCTCGTCCTCGACCCATTCGTACACGCCTGCGGGGCAATAGCGCTGCGAGAGGCCGGCGTATTCGCCCAGCTCGCTTACCTTTTGCAGCTCCATGTCCTTCACCTTCAGGTGGGTGGGCTGGTCTTCGGCGTGGTTGGTGAAGCTGTAGGCAACGCTGGTCAGCTTGTCGAAGCTGATCACGCCGTCGGGCTTGGGGTAGATGATCGGGTCGAACAGGTCGGCGCGCTTGGTGTGCGTGTAGTCCGGCGTGTGCTTCAGAGTGAACGGCAGCCCGATCTTGAGCGTGCGCATCCACATGTCGATGCCCGCCAGCACGGTGCCGAAATCGCCGCCCAGCTTGGCGATGGCGGGTTGCGCGTTCTTCACCTTCTTGAGCTCGGTCGCGATCCAGCTGTCGCGGACCGCCTCGTCATATTCGTCGAGCTGCGTGTGCTCCTTGCCTGCAGCGATGGCCGCCGCGACGCTTTCGGCTGCCAGCATACCGCTCTTCATCGCGGTGTGGCTGCCCTTGATCCGGGGCACGTTGACGAAGCCTGCCGAGCAGCCGACCAGCGCACCGCCGGGGAACGCCAGCTGCGGCACGCTCTGCCAGCCGCCTTCGTTGATCACGCGCGCGCCATAGGCCACGCGCTTCCCTCCCTCGATGATGTCGAGGATATCGGGATGGTGCTTCCAGCGCTGGAATTCCTGATAGGGCGACAGATACGGGTTGGCGTAATCGAGCGCGGTCACGAAGCCGAGCGCAACCTGATTATCGCCGATGTGGTAGAGGAAGCCACCGCCCCAGCTGTCGTTATCCAGCGGCCAGCCTTGCGTGTGGATCACCCGGCCCGGCACGTGCTTGGCAGGGTCGATTTCCCACAATTCCTTGATGCCGAGGCCATAAGTCTGCGGCTGGCAATCCTTCTCAAGGTCGAACTTCGCCTTGAGCTGCTTGGTCAGGCTGCCGCGTGCGCCTTCGGCGAACAAAGTGTACTTGGCGTGGATTTCCATACCCGGCTGGAAATCGGGCTTTTGCGAACCATCCGCCGCAATGCCCATGTCCTGCGTGATAACGCCCGCGACCGCGCCGTCATCGCCATAAATCACTTCGGCGGCGGGGAAGCCGGGGAACACCATCACGCCCAGCCCTTCGGCCTGTTCGCCCAGCCAGCGGGTCAGATTGGCGAGGCTGCCAGCGTAATTGCCCTTGTTGCTCATCAGCGGGGGCATGAACAGGTGCGGCATGGGGAACTTGCCGTTCTTGCGCAGCACCCAGTGCCAGTTGTCGGTCACGGGCACTTCGCCGATCGGGCAATCCATATCCTGCCAGTCGGGGAACAACTCGTTCAGCGCCTTGGGATCGTGAACCACGCCCGAAAGAATATGCGCGCCGATCTCCGATCCTTTTTCGAGAACAACGACTTCAAGCTCGTCATTGATCTGCTTCAGGCGGATGGCTGCGGCCAGCCCGGCGGGGCCTCCGCCGACCACCAGCACGTCGCACGGCATGGATTCACGTTCGATCATAATATCCTCGAAGCTCTTTTCGGGCCGAATTAGCGTTGCTTCCGGCTTGATTGCCCGCGCGCCACAGGTCAAGACCCTGTGCGAAATGGCCGACCATTCCTTCCACCCCGAAAATTTGCGCGAAGCATTCGCCGACAGCCTCGACTGGTGGGCCGATGCCGGGGTGCACGCGCATGTCGAGGATGCGCCGTCAGCGTGGTTGCGAGAGGCCGATGGCAAGGGCGAGGCCGAGGGCGCACAGACCGATCGCGCGAAGGATGCGCCCACTGCGCCGCCGCCACCTCCGCCTCCACCGCCCAACCGCACGGCGCTGAGCCGCTTCATCGCGAGCGAAAGCGATGGAGGGGCCGCACATCCGGGCGATCCGGCGCAGTGGCCCGAAGATCTGGACGCATTTCGGACGTGGTGGATGGAAAGCGATGCGCTCGACCCTCCCGGCTCCTACCCCCGCGTTCCCCCGCGTGGCCCGGCTCAGGCGCACATCATGCTGCTGATCGACCAGCCCGCAGGCGAGGATCTGCTGGGCGAGCCCGCCGCGACGCTGGCCGCAAACATGCTGCGCGCAATGGGGTATGCGAGCGATGCGGCCTATTTCGCCAGCGTGCTGCCGCGTCACACCTTGCGGCCCGAATGGGATGCGGTCGGGCGGGCGGGCTATGGCAAGCTGGCGCAGCATCATGTCGCGCTGGTGCGCCCGGCGCAGGTGATCGTGCTGGGTGAGCGCGTCTGGTCGCTTCTTGCGCACGAGATGGCGCAGGAAGACAAAGCGTTAACCACAATTTCGCATGGTGCTGGTAAGGCCCATGTCTTCGCAATGCCGGACTTCGCGAGCCTGCTCCGCAGCCCGGCAAAGCGCACACAGACATGGACCCGATGGCTCAACCGGAGCGACCCCGCCCAATGAGACAACCTACGATGAAAACGATTTTGCTCCCCCTCGCCGCAGCGCTCGCCGCGCTGCCGGCGGCCACGCCCGCGATGGCCCAGTCGCAGAGCGCGGCGGAGTATTTCCGCGAGCGCGCCGCCAACCCGAACATCCCACAGGTGCTCAGCGAAGCCGACCGGCAGTTCTACGCCCGCGTGTTCGCCGCGCTGGATGACGGCAACTGGAGCGATGTCGAAAGCCTGCTCTCACAGCGGGGCGACGAACCGCTCAAGCTGATTGCGCAGGCGGAGTATTATCTCGACGCGAACAGCCCGCGGATCGAATTGCCCGCGTTGCAGGAATGGCTCGCCAAGGGCAGCCGCCTGCCGCAGGCGCAGCAGATCACCGATCTCGCGTCCAAGCGCGGGTTGATGAGCGCGCCCTACCTGCCGCCCGAACAGAGCTTCCTACCGCAGGGCTATGCCAGCAAGCGCATCCTCCCGCGCGATACCAATGACGGCACGATGCCGGGCGACATCAAGGCGGCGATCCTCGACCGGATCAGCAATGACGATCCCGATGGTGCGCGCCTGCTGCTCGACGGGGTGGACGCAGGCCTCAGCAGCGAAGCGCGGGCCGAATGGCGCCGCCGTGTCGCGTGGAGCTATTATATCGAGAACGACGATGCTGCCGCGCTCGCGATGGCGCGCACGGTGCGCGATGGCAGCGGGCCGTGGGTGCCCGAAGGCGACTGGGTGGTCGGCATTGCGGCATGGCGGATGGGCGATTGTGCGACCGCCGCCGACGGTTTCGACCGTGCGGCGGCGAGCGCGATCAACCCCGAACTCTCCGCCGCCGCCTATTACTGGGCCAACCGGTCCTATATCCGCTGTCGCCAGCCGGAAAAGGCGGCGGAAAAGCTGCGCGGTGCGGCGATGATGGACGAGACGCTCTATGGCATGCTCGCGCGCGAGCAGCTGGGCCAGCAGTTGCCGCGTGCAGGGCAAACGCCCGACCTCAGCCCCGCCGACTGGCAGCAGATCAGTCGCGAGGAGAACGTCCGCATCGCGGTCGCTCTGGCCGAGCTCGGCCATGACGAGCTGGCCGACGAAGTGCTGCGCCACCAGGCGCGGATCGGCGACCCGTCCCAGTTTACCGCACTCTCGCGCCTCGCGCGCGAGCTTGGCCTGCCTTCGACCCAGCTGTGGATGGCGCACAACGCGCCGCGTGGCGGCACGCCCGACCCGGCGCTGCGCTTTCCCGTCGCGCGGTGGGAGCCGGTAACCGGGTGGCAGGTCGACCCCGCACTCGCCTATGCCCACGCGTTGCAGGAATCGAACTTCCGCGCCGCAGTGGTCAGCCCGGCGGGTGCGCGCGGGCTGATGCAGATCATGCCCGCCGCCGCGCAGGACCATGCCGGATCGCTGGGAGTGAGCGGCAACGCGCGCTCGCTCAATCAGCCGGGCGTCAATCTCGCCTTTGGCCAGCGGCACCTGCAGATGCTGCGCGATCATCCCGCGACGCAGGGCAAGCTGCCCAAGATCATGGCCGCCTATAATGCCGGGCTGACCCCGGTGGGCCGCTGGAACACCGAGGTCCGCGATCAGGGCGACCCGCTGCTCTACATGGAATCGATCCCCTATTGGGAAACGCGCGGCTATGTCGCGATCGTCACCCGCAATTACTGGATGTACGAGCGGCAGGCCGCCGCCCCCTCGCCCAGCAGGCAGGCGCTGGCGATGAACCGCTGGCCCGCCTTCCCCGAGGCCGGGCCGCCCACCCAGCGCTTCACCCGCCGTTAGAGGGGGCCGCTGATGGGGATCGACGAAACCCGCACCTTCGTACCGATCGGGATCGCGATCCTGACCGTGTCGGACACCCGCGACGCCGCCACCGACAGCTCGGGCGACCTGCTCGAGGCGCGAGTGCGCGAGGCCGGGCACGAACTGGTCGCGCGGACCATTTGCCCCGACGACGCCGGCGACATCTACGACCAGTTGCGCGCCTGGATCGCCAGCAAGGATGTCGACGCGGTCATCACCACCGGCGGCACCGGGCTGACCGGGCGCGACGTCACGCCCGAGGCGCTCGAGCGGGTGAAGGACAAGGACATTCCCGGTTTCGGAGAGCTGTTCCGCTGGATCAGCTTCGACAGCATCGGCACGTCGACGATCCAGAGCCGCGCCTGCGCGGTGCTGGCGGGCGACACCTTCGTCTTCGCCCTGCCCGGATCGAACGGCGCGGTGAAGGACGGGTGGGACAGGATCCTCAAGGACCAGCTCGACAGCCGCCACCGGCCGTGCAACTTCGTCGAGCTGATGCCCCGCCTGCTGGAACGATAAGCGCAGGGGGGCGCTCTTCCAGCAAGCCCCATGCCCGACATTCAAGCCCTCCCGCTGCCCTGGCTGGCCGCGCTGTTCGCCCTGAGCGCGCTGCTGATCGCGTTCTTCGGCAGCAAGATGGCCAAGATCGCCGACGTGCTTGCGGATCGCACCGGGCTTGGCGAAGCGCTGATCGGCGCGGTGCTGCTGGGCGCGGGCACGAGCATTTCGGGCATCGTCACCTCGATCACCACCGCCGCAAGCGGCGCACCCGAGCTGGCGGTGTCCAACGCGCTGGGCGGGATTGCCGCGCAGACCATGTTCCTGGCGCTGGCGGATATCTTCTACCGCAAGGTGAACCTGGAACACGCGGGTGCGAGCACGGTCAACCTTGGTCAGGCGACCGTGCTGATCATCCTCTCCGTCCTGCCGATCATGGCCTATGCCACGCCGCAGATCGGGTTCTGGGGCATCCACCCGGTGAGCCCGATCATGGTCGCGGTGTACCTGATCGGCCTGCGCAGCGCGCACACCATTCGCCAGGAGCCGATGTGGCAGCCCAAGGAAACGCCGGGATTGCGCGTCGAAGCCGACGATATGGAGAACGACCCGCGCTCCACCACCCTGCTCGCCAGCCTGTTCGCCGGGCTGGTGCTGATCGTGGGCGCGTGCGGCTATGTGGTCGGCGAAAGCGGGCTGGCGCTGAGCGGCGAGCTCGGCATTTCGCAAGGCGTGGTAGGCGCGCTGGGCACCGCGATCGTCACCTCGCTGCCCGAACTGGTGACCACCATCGCGGCGGTGCGGCGCGGCGCGCTGCAACTCGCAATCGGCGGCATCATCGGCGGCAACATGTTCGATGCGCTGTTCGTCTCGGCCAGCGACGTCGCCTACCGCGCCGGCTCGATCTACCACGCCATCGGCGAGCGCTCGCTGTTCTGGATGGCGCTGGTGTGCCTGATGACCGCGGTGCTGCTGCTCGGCCTGCTGCGGCGCGAGAAACAGGGCCCCGGCGGGATCGGCTGGGAATCGGTCATCTTGCTCGCGCTATGGCTGGGCGCGGCGGTGCTGCAGGTCTCGCTGGGTTGAATTGGCCGCGAGGGTTGGGTGTTGCGGGCGTTTTCCGAAAGTCTGATACTGGGTTCGCTAGCACAAAGCCGCCGGTCCGAAAACGACCCGATTGCGGCCGTTTTACAAAGCTGTCAGAACATCCCGATGAGGCCTCTCGTCTTCTTACTGGCAGCATTACTCTTTTCGGCATGCTCTGCCGAACTTACGGTCGAGGAGCGCGCGGCATTGGCTGCCGATGCTGAAGTTAGAGTGGTTTTGCCCGAAGGTTCCGGAGATCTTTCGTGTTACCTGCGCGAGTATTCCATCGTGAGGGAGCAGAACACCCCAGACGGAAAAGCTTACTTGGTCGGAGAGTACCATCTAGCAACGCCGTACATGGGAATGGAAAATAGAAACTTAAAGCCAGGTATAGCTTGGAAGGAGCGGGATGACCTAGTCATGGGGTTTGTGGACCAAGGGTGCCAAACGCTTTGGTTTAATCACCCGTTGGATGATGTTGGCAGCCCTATTCGTGCGAAGTGCGCCCCCACCCTCAACGGGACGTTTCCAACCAAAGTTAGTCCACCAGTTGACTGTTGATACGAATATCGAAGACCCAGCGGGTTAGTCAGCTTCCCATCCCAAGTGGAGACATTGAACCGAACAAGGCTGAAGCCTGAGAGCTGACGCTTGAGCCGGCGATCGCGGACACAATCGAAATCCGGATCGACTCGCCCCTATGTTCTTTGTATGTTCCAATATATGGAAAAGGTCAAAGGCAGAGGAGCACAGAGCGGCGACGTATCCACGCGCTTCGGCCTCGCCACGCGTGAGGCGGATGGCGACTGGCGCGATGTGGCCGAAACGCTCGACGGCCCTGCCCCGAAGCTGCGCACCGAGGTGACGATCGAGCATCCGCGCTCGATCCTCAGCTTCAACCAGTCGCCCGACATCGGCTTCGACCGTTCGGTCAACGCCTATCGCGGGTGTGAGCATGGCTGCATCTACTGCTTCGCGCGTCCCACGCACGCCTATCTCGACCTCTCCCCCGGCCTCGATTTCGAAAGCAAGCTGTTCGCCAAGCCCGACGCGGCGAAGCTGCTTGCCGGGACACTGGCCAAGCCCGGCTACCAGCCACGCCCGATCGCGATGGGGACCAACACCGATCCCTACCAGCCGATCGAGGGCCAGTACCGGATCACCCGCGCGATGCTGGAAGTGTGCCTCGACGCGCGCCATCCGGTGACCATCACCACCAAGTCCGACCGGGTGCTGGCCGACCTCGACATTCTTGAAGAGATGGCCAGCAAGCAGCTGATTGCGGTGGCGATTTCGGTCACCTCGCTCGACCCGGCATTGTCGCGCCTGGTCGAGCCGCGCGCGCCCTCCCCGACCAAGCGGCTCGCCGCGCTGGGCACGTTGACTGAGGCCGGCGTGCCGACCCATTGTTCGATCGCGCCGGTCATCCCCGCGATCACCGACAACGCGATGGAGGGCATTGTCGCGCGCGCGGCTGAGCTGGGCGTGACCTCGGCCGGGTGGATAGTGCTGCGCCTGCCGCACGAGGTCGCGCCGCTGTTTCGCGAGTGGCTGGAAACGCACTTTCCCGAGCGCAAGGACAAGGTGATGTCGATCGTCCGCTCGATCAGGAACGGGAAGGATAATGATTCTGATTTCTTCAGCCGTCTGAAGCCGACCGGCGTATGGGCCGACCTGTTTCGCGCCCGCTTCCGCGTCGCGTGCAGGCGCGCGGGGATCGGGGATGGAAAGGCGAAGTTCAAGCTCGACTGCTCGCAATTCCGCGCGCCGACCACTGGCGGGCAGTTACGGCTGCTTTAGAGGGATAGAATTGCCCGCTATGGCTGGGCCGGTGAAGAGGAGGGCCAGCGATGAACCCGGCTTTCGACGGATTGGTGCAACAGCTTCCCGCGCTTCTCCAAAGGCTGCGCAACTGCCCGCCGACGCAGGGCAGGCCGCCGAAGGGCACATGGCTTCCGCTGCGAGCAGTCTACCTGTTCAGCAGGTCGGATCACGAGCACCTATACGTCGGACGCACGAACAGGCTGCAGCAGCGCATTCGCGAGCATATCCACGGGCGTCACAACGATGCCCCCTTCGCGTTCAAGATGGCCCGCCATGCGACCGGCATCGTCAAGGCCAAGGGCGGCCCTACGCGAAAGATGCTGGAGACGGACGAGACTTTCCTCGCGGCATTTTCGCAAGCCAAAGAGGATGTCGGAAGATTGGATTGGCGATGGGTGGAGATCGAGGAACCAAACCTTCAGTGCCTCTTCGAGATTTACGCGACATTGGCGCTGGGCGCGCAATTCAACGATTTCGAAAACCACTGACCGGAATTGACCGTCATTCGCCCTCTCGACCACAAGATTCCGTCTTGCTTCGGTTCGTACCGCAGCTAGTCTTTCGCTCTGGATTGGCGCGATTTGCGAGGGGGACAGGTGAGATGAAGACGGTGATAATGGGCGCGGTTCTGGCGTGCGGGCTGGTTTCAGCCGCGAATGCACAGGCAGACCGGCCGATGACGCAGTTCACCCGCAGCGCACTGCTGTCGGCACTCTCGGGCATCGATGCCGAGACCGAAGAGCAGTCTGGAAAGACCAATATCTCCGTCACTTTCGACAATGGCCTGATGGCGGATGCGCTGTTGATGGCCTGTGACGATGAGGGAACCTCCAGCAATTGCCTGGGCACCTCAATTCTCGTGACCTACGAGACTCCGGACGACGCCACGCCCGCGAAACTCCGCGAGGCGATCAACGAATATAATTATCGCCAGAACTTCGGCCGGGCCTATCTCGACCCGGACGGGCAGATCAGCCTGCGCATGTACATCATCGCCGATGGCGGGATCACCATGGCGAATTACAAGCGGCAGCTTGCCCTCTTCTCGCTGAGCGCGGCGAAACTTCCGGACTACGTCTACGGCGAGTGAGATCGTGCCGCCGCGGGGGCCTTCAGGCGCCCCGGGCAGTGCAGAGGCGCTGTCCTACAAGCGCGCGCGAGGCTAGAAAGCTGACCGCTCTTTGCCATTGTCGACAGACGGGCTTGCGCCAACCAATCGCATCACTCGATCAGTGAGGCCTCGCTGATCGAGCGAGTTTCAACCCTTGGACTGTGTCTCAGGTGTCTCAGGCCTGCCCTCTCAGCCGAAGGCGTCGCCACCTTGGCCGGGGGTGAACCGCATCAGCCGACTGTCGAGCAGCGCGGCGGTGCGGTTGACCACCGCCCGCTGATAGTCCGGGTCCTTGATCATCTCGAAGAAAGCGCCCGCATCGGGGTAGTGGGCGACGAAGCCGTCGTGCCAGCGCCGCTCGGCGGGGCCGGTCACCATTGTATCGAAGGTGCCACGCCACACGATGCTGCCACCCACGCGGGCGAAGATCGGCCCGCTGGTGCGTCCGTACTCCTCGTAAGCGCGGCGCCCGGTCCAGCCCTTGCAAGCATGCTCGTGCCCTTCCGGATACTCCGCCTGGTCACGGTAGAGCAGCAGGTTGAGCATGTGGATCGGCGTGTCGCGCGGCAGCGCCTTGAACGCCTCGAAGCTCTCCCGGCTGGGGTCTATGTAAGGGGTCACTGGCTACTCCTTGTCGGGGACGATCCGCTTGGCGATCGCCCATGATGGCCGCGCTACGACCAGCAGGCAGCCGACGCCGATCAGCGTCATCGCCTGCGGGGTGAGGAACTCCTCCCCGCGCGCGGCCCGCAGCGCCAGCGCCAGGATCAGGAACGCGACCATCGCGAGGCCGAGCCCGATCAGAATCGCAAATCCCGTCCTGAGCGACATGCGCGCCTAGTCCTTGCCCAGCATCCGCGAGAAAATCCCGCGCTTCTGGCCATCGCCCCCGTCCCGCGCATCGCCGTTCTGGACTTCGGTTGCCGGGCTCGGGCTGGCATCGGCCATCGCAGGTTCGGATGCTCCAGATTCTGGCGTGGTCGCAGCCTTCTCTTCGGGCAGCTGGTAATCGGCGAAGCGGTCGCGCAGGTCCTTCTTGCTGATCTTGCCCGTGGCGGTGTGCGGGATGTCGTCCACGAACTCGACCGCATCGGGCAGCCACCATTTGGCGACATGATCCTTGAGGTACTCGATCAGCTCCTCGCCCGTGACCTGCTGGCCTTCCTTGCGGATGCAGAACAGCACCGGGCGCTCGTCCCACTTGGGGTGGAACATGCCGATCGCGGCAGCTTCGGCGATGGCGGGATGGCCAGCGGCGGCGTTCTCCAGCTCGACCGAGCTGATCCACTCGCCACCCGACTTGATCACGTCCTTGGTCCGGTCGGTGATCTGCATCGTGCCATCGGGGTGCAGGATCGCGACGTCGCCGGTGTCGAACCAGCCGTCCGGCGTCAGCGCGTCCTCGTCCGCCTTGAAGTAGCGGCGAATGACCCACGGCCCCCTGATCTGAAGCGCGCCCGAAGCTTCGCCATCGCGCGGCAGGACCTTGCCGCGGTCCTCCAGGTCGACGGTGCGCAGTTCTACGCCGAAGACAGGGCGGCCCTGCATCGCCGCTTTGTCGACCTTCTGGTCGAGCGTAAGCTGGTCCCAGTCCCAGGTCGGCCCGCCAACCGTGCCGAGCGGCGAGGTTTCGGTCATGCCCCAGGCGTGCTGGACGCGAATCCCATCCTCCATCAGGCGCCGGATCATGAACTTGGGCGCGGCCGATCCGCCGATGGTCGCCGCCCGCAGCTTGGGCAGCGGCCTGTCGTTTGCATCGCAGTACTGGAAGGTCGCGAGCCACACGGTCGGCACGCCGGCGCTGTCTGTCACGCCCTCGCGCTCCATCAGGTCGCACAGCACCGCCGGCTCGTTCACTGCGGAGAAGACGAACTTGACCCCCGCCATCGCGCCCGCAAACGGCAGGCCCCAGCTCGCCGCATGGAACATCGGCACCACCGGCAGCATGACCGAGGAGGCATCGAAGCTGAACGCGGCCGGCTGGATCGCGGCGATCGCGTGGAGCACGGTGGAGCGGTGTTCGTAAAGCACGCCCTTCGGGTTGCCCGTGGTCCCGCTGGTGTAGCACAGCATGCACGGATCGCGCTCGCCGATCGCGGCCCACTGGTATTCGCCGTCGTGCGCGCCGATCCACTCTTCGAAGCCCGGCACGTCGGAGCCTTCGGCCGGATCGTAGCAGATGTAGTGCTCGATGCTGGTCCACTTGGAGCGCATCTTGTCGACGATCGGCTGGAATGCCGCGTCGTAGATCAGCACGCGATCTTCCGCATGGTTCGCAATGTACTCCAGCTGATCCTCGAACAGCCGCGGATTGATGGTGTGCAGCACACCGCCCATCCCGGCGACGCCGTACCAGCTGACCAGATGGCGCGCATGGTTCATCGCGAGGCTGGCGACGCGGTCCCCCTTCCTGATCCCGAGCGCCTCCAGCGCCTGCGCCATCTTCAGCGCATCGCGGCGGATACCGGCCCAGTCGGTCCGGGTTTCGCTGCCGTCGGCCCAGTGGGTCACGATCTCGCGGTTCGGCGCTTCGCGCGCGGCGTGGTCGATCACCTTGGTGACCAGCAGGTCCCAGTCTTGCATCGCTCCGAGCATGGTCTCTCCCTATATGCTTCTTCGCGCCGCAGAATGCGCAAGGCAGCGCCCCCCCGCAAGAGCGCGAGGGGAAAAATCAGGCAGCGCGGTGCAGTTTGGGACCGGTCTTGGGGACGAGAGTGATGTTCGAGATACCCTCGATCCGCTCCAGCGCATCGGCGAGCTTGCCGTCGACCTTGTAATCGTGGCCCAACCGCATCACCGGGCGCTCCCCCTGGCCGAGGTCGAGCGAGATCTGCACCTCGCCATGGCCGGGCGGTCCGGGCTGGAGTGCGAGCGCGAGCTCACCCAGCGCCGCCTCGCTCGACACCTCCAGCGTCAGCAGCATACGCTGCCCGCCCGCGACCTGCGCCAGCGGGCGGGCACCGCGAATGGTCACGCGCGGCGGCTCGTCGGGAGAGGGACTGTCGAGTTCGACCGTCAGCAATACGCAGGTGCTCTCTTCGGCCCATTTGGTGAACTGCGGGACCAGGCTTTCCTCGAAGCACGCAGCACTGAACTGACCGGTGGAATCGGAGAAATCGGCCCGGATGAAGTCCTTGCCCCGCCGCGTCTGGCCGCGCTTCGCGCCCTCCACCATCGCTGCGATCACCGCGCGCCCCCGCGCCTCGCCCGCAGGCCCGCCGGTCATCAGCGATGAATAGCTGCGTGCGCCATTGGCGCTGGCAATGTCGCGGAATTGCTCGATCGGGTGGGCGGAGAAATAGAAACCGAAGGTCTCGCGCTCCTTGACCATGCGCTCGGCGCGGGACCAGTCCTCGGCGTCCTTCATGCGGAGGCCCTGGTTGGCACTATCCTCGTTGCCGAACAGCCCTTCCTGCCCGCTCGACCGTTCGCGGATCGCGGCATCGGCGACCGCCAGCAGCAGGTCGACATTGGCGGTCAGCTGGCCGCGATTGGATTCCAGATGATCGAACGCCCCCGCCGCGACCAGCGCCTCCAGCTGGCGCGAGTTCATCGCGCCCTTGGGCAGGCGGGAGAAGAAATCGTCGAGGCTTTCGAACCAGCCATGCGCCTCGCGCTCGGCAACGATCGCGTCCATCGCCTTCTCGCCGACATTGCGCAGCCCGGCAAGGCCATAGCGCACGGCGTAGCCATCATCGGTCCGTTCGACCGAGAATTCGGCTTCGGAGCGATTGAGGTCGGGCGAAGCCACCTCGATCCCGTTGCGCCGCGCATCGTCGACGAACACCGCCAGCTTTTCCGACTGGTCCATGTCGAAGCACATCGCCGCTGCATAGAATTCTTCCGGGTAATGCGCCTTCAGCCATGCGGTCTGATAGGCGAGCAGCGCGTAGGCGGCGGCGTGCGACTTGTTGAAGCCGTAACCTGCGAACTTGTCGATCAAGTCGAACAGGGCGGAGGCTTCATTGGCCTCGATGTCGGAGACTTTCTTGCAGCCATCGATGAACCGTTGGCGCTGCTTGTCCATCTCGGCCTGGTTCTTCTTGCCCATTGCGCGGCGCAGAAGGTCCGCGTCGCCAAGCGAATAGCCCGCGAGGATCTGCGCGGCCTGCATCACCTGTTCCTGATAGACGAAGATCCCGTAGGTTTCCTTCAGGATGCCTTCCAGCTTGGCGTGCGGGTATTCGATCGGCTCGACCCCCGCCTTGCGCTTGCCGAACAGCGGAATGTTGTCCATCGGGCCTGGCCGGTAGAGCGAGACCAGCGCGATGATATCCTCGAATTTGGTCGGCTTCACCGCTGTCAGCGTGCGGCGCATCCCTTCCGATTCAAGCTGGAACACGCCGACCGTGTCGCCGCGCTGCATCAGGTCGTAGACCGCCTGATCGTCCCACGAAACCGTGCCCAGATCGCACTCGATTCCGCGCCGTTTCAGCAGGTCGACCGCCTTTTGCAGCACCGACAGTGTCTTGAGGCCGAGGAAGTCGAACTTCACCAGCCCTGCGCCTTCGACCACCTTCATGTCGAACTGCGTCACCGGCATGTCCGATCGCGGATCGCGATAGAGCGGCACCAGTTCGGCCAGCGGACGGTCGCCGATCACCACGCCCGCGGCGTGGGTGGAGGAATTGCGCGGCAGGCCTTCCAGCTGCATCGCCAGATCGACCAGCGTGCGGACCCCGTTATCGTTGTCGTATTCGCCCTTGAACTCCGCCGCCCCATTGAGCGCGCGCGGCAGGCTCCACGGGTCGGTCGGATGGTTGGGCACCATCTTGCACAGCCGATCGACCTGGCCATAGCTCATGTCGAGAATACGCCCGCAATCGCGCAGCACCGCGCGCGCCTTCATCTTGCCGAAGGTGATGATCTGGGCGACCTTGTCCGCCCCGTATTTCTCCTGAACATAGCGGATCACCTCACCGCGCCGCGTTTCGCAGAAGTCGATATCGAAGTCGGGCATCGACACACGTTCTGGGTTGAGGAAGCGTTCGAACAGCAGGCCCAGCCGGATCGGATCGAGATCGGTGATGGTCAAAGACCATGCGACCAGGCTGCCCGCACCCGATCCACGGCCCGGGCCCACCGGAATATTGTGATCCTTCGCCCACTTGATGAAGTCGGCAACGATCAGGAAGTAGCCGGGGAAACCCATATTGTGGATGATCCCGACTTCGTAATCGAGCCGGTCGTAATAGGTCTGCCGTTCCTCGTCGGAGAGGTCCTCATATACCGAGAGGCGCGCGTCGAGCCCTCGGCGGGCATCATCGGCCAGCATCTTCGCCTCACCCTCCAGATCGCCTGCGAGACTGGGCAGGATCGGAGCCCTCTCGGGCGGTGCGAAGGCGCAGCGCCGTGCAACGGTAAGCGTGTTGGCCAGCGCTTCGGGCAGGTCGGCGAACAGCTCCTGCATCATCGGGGCGGACTTGACGTAGGCCGTCTTGGCCGAGCGCGGGCGATCCTCCTCCCACAATTTCCGGCTGTTCGCGATGCACAGCATGGCATCATGCGCCTTGTAGAAATGCGGCTCGGCAAAATTGGCGGGGTTGGTCGCGACCAGCGGCAGATCGCGCGCATAGGCAAGGTCGAGTAGCGCCTCTTCCGCCGCAACCTCGGTGGGCTCGCCGCGCCGCGCCAGCTCGATATAGAGCCGCTGCGGGAACAGCGCCTCCAGCCGGTCGAGATAGCGCGTGGCATGATCCGCCTGGCCTTCTGACAGCAGGCGGGTCACCGCCCCCTCGCTCGCGCCGGTCAGCGCCATCAGCCCGTCGGTGTACCCGGTCAGCGCATCGAAGGGCACATGCGGCACTTGCTCAAGCGGACGATCGAGGTGGGCCGCGCTGACCAACCTGCACAGGTTCAGCCAGCCGGCATCGTCCTGCACGAACAGCGGCAGGTGATCGATCTGGTCGCTGTCGGGACGCGCGACCCCCAGCAGCGCACCGACGATCGGCTGGACCCCGTTCTCGATACACGCCTGCGCGAAGGGCACGCTGCCGTAGAGCCCGTTGCGGTCGCACATTGCGATCGCGGGGAAGCCGCGCTCGGTCGCCAGCTTGGCGATGGCCTTGGGCTCGATCGCCCCTTCGAGCATCGAGTAGGCAGAGAGTACGCGTAACGGAACGAAGGGAGCGAAAGCCATCAAGCTAAGCTAACGACGCAAGTGGCCCATTCAAGCGAGCAGGCGCATCGTAGCGGGGAAAAGCGGTGGACGGTTTCAGCCCGCCGGGGGAACCCTCTGGTCCGTCTTCGCAGCCGCGATTTTGCGCCGCGTCTCTCGCACCTGCGACCAGGTGCCGTAGGCGATCAGCGCGGCGAGGAATATCCACACCCACAGCGGAATATCCTGCCCGAAAATGGCGAGGTAGAGATAGGCGGAGACGAAAAAGAACCCCGCCAGCATGGTTGGCAAAACGGTCGAGCGCCCGGCCCGCGCGCGCTTCACCAGCCACGCGATCGAGGCGAGGAAGAAGGGGATCGCGCCGACATAGATCGCGACGAAGATGTATGGATTGACGTTGTACTGCGCGCCCTGCGCGAGGATCCAGTCATTGATCGATTCGAGCATCGGCGCCCCCCTTTATTGGCGGTTACGGCGGTCGCCCCGGCGGCGACCGTCGGATACGCAGTTATCCGGGGTAGTCCCCCCGTGCAGCGATCGCTTCGACTTCGCCCGCATCATACATGCGGTCGCCCAGCTTCTGGATCACATGTCCGCGCCGTTCTTCGGGTGCCATCGCCATCATTAGCCCGACCATCTCCAGGAAGCTGCCGTCATGCAGGCCCTTCGCCCCGTCGAGCAGGCCCTGCCCGTCGTCTTTCCGGTGAATTTCCGCCCGGTCGTCCCATGCGATGCCGCCCTCGGCAGCTTCTGCGTTATAGGTCGTGGGATGATCGCTCATTGCTGTTGCCTCCTTGTTGTTCTGATCAACGCGGGGGCCGCCCCGCGGGTCCGGATCGATCGATCCTAAGCGAGCACGCCGTCATGCAGACGCACCACCCGGTCCATCTTCGCCGCCATCCGCTCGTTATGCGTAGCGACCAGCGCGGCACTGCCCTGGCCGCGAACCAGTTCGAGGAACTGAGCGAGCACCTTTTCCGAGGTCGCCTCGTCCAGATTGCCAGTCGGCTCGTCAGCCAGCACCAGCTTGGGTTTGTTGGACAGCGCGCGCGCCACCGCGACACGTTGCTGTTCGCCGCCCGAAAGCTGGCTGGGACGATGTTCCAACCGCTCCCCCAGGCCGAGCGCACCGAGCAGATCCTTCGCCCGCGCTTCCGCTTCTACGCGCGGGGCGCCGCCGACCAGCTGAGGCAGGACCACGTTCTCGACGGCGTTGAAATCGGGCAGCAGGTGATGAAACTGGTAGACAAAGCCCAGATGCTCGCGCCGCAGTGCGGTGCGCTGCTGGCTGTCGGACTTCTCCGCCGCCTGGCCCGCTATGACGATCGTGCCGCCAAAGCCGCCTTCCAGCAGGCCGACCGCCTGCAACATGGTCGACTTGCCCGAACCCGAAGGGCCGAGCAGTGCGACGATCTCGCCCGGCATGACCTTGAGGTCGACACCGCGCAGGACGTCGATCCGCACCCCGCCCTGCTCGAAACTGCGGGTGACGCGGCGCAGCTCTACCACGGGTTGCGCATCGGCATTACTCATAGCGCAGCACCTGAACAGGATCGGTATTGGCCGCCTTGAACGCGGGGTAGAGCGTTGCCAGGAAGCTCAGCACCAGCGCCAGCGACACAATACCGAAGACTTCCCACGGGTCGGTCCGCGCAGGGAGCGTGGTGAGGAAGCGGATCGAAGGGTCCCACAATTGCTGGCCCGTGGCGAGTTCGATCCCATGCACGATCGGCTGGCGGAAAATCAGCACCAGTGCGCCGAGCGCAAGGCCCGCCGCAGTGCCGATCGCGCCCACGGTAAAGCCGGTGGTGACGAAAATCTTCAGGATCGACTGCCGGCTCGCCCCCATCGTGCGCATGATCGCAATATCGCGGGTCTTCGCGCGGACCAGCATGACGAGGCTGGAGAGGATGTTGAACGCAGCGACTAGCACCATGAAGCTGAGGGCAAAGAACATCGCCACGCGTTCCACCTGCAAGGCTTCGAAGATAGAGCTATTGATCTGCTGCCAGGTGCGCACGATTGCGATTCCCTGCAGCCGCTGCTCGATCGGGGCCATGATCTCGGTCACCTTGTCGGCATCCTCGGTCGTCACCTCGATCATCCCGATCGTGTCGCCGGTCAGCAGCAGGGTCTGTGCCTGTGGGATCGGCATCATGATGAAGGCGCCATCGTAATCGTACAGCCCAACCTCGAAGATCGCGCCCACCTCGTAGCCCACCTGGCGCGGTACCGTGCCGAAGGGCGTGGAGCGTCCGGCAGGATTGATCACCGTAATCACATCGCCGACCCGCGCGCCGATATTTTCCGCCAGCCGCGATCCGATGGCGACCTTGTCCGCGCCCGGTTTGATAGCGGCCATGCTGCCCACCAGCGTCTTGTCCTGAAGCGCGTCGATATCTTCCTGCGTGTTGCCACGCACCAGCACTGCCTCGACCCGGCCATTGAACGTGACCAGAAGTGGCTGTTCGATCAGCGGTGAGGCACTGACTACGCCGTCGCTTTCGCGAATATCGGCCAGCACGCTCTTCCAGTCGTCCAGCCGACCGCCATACGCCTGGACGATGGCATGGCCGTTGAGGCCGACGATTTTGTCGAGCAGTTCCGCGCGAAAGCCGTTCATCACGCTCATCACGATGACCAGCATGGCGACCGACAGCATCACGACGCCGATAGAAATTCCGGCAACCAGCTTGATGAACCCCTCGCCCTTGCCGGGCCAGAGGTAACGCTTGGCGATGGTCCATTCGAATGGGTTGAGAAACAAGGAGCAGTCCGTTTTTGTAATCCCGGCCCCGGGCGTTAGGGGGCCCTGCCTTTCTGCGCAATGAAAACGGCGCGGCATTGTGCACGGTAATGCGCACAAGCCGAATTTCGGCCTGTGGGTCGAGTGGGGATCGACCCCCACAAGCCTTGTAATTCATCCGTCACATCGCCAATGGAGCGGGCGACCTATCGAGGCAATCGGGCGCCCCCACCCATGGACCTTCAACACCCCTTCGACGACGAGAACGGCGACTCCCTGCATGAGGAGTGCGGCGTGTTCGGCGCAATCAATGTCGGCAGCGAGGCGGCGACCACCACCGCGCTCGGCCTCCACGCCCTGCAGCACCGCGGGCAGGAGGCAGCCGGGATCAGCAGTTTCGACGGCACGCACTTCTACACCCGGCGCGGGCTCGGCCACGTGGCGGAGAACTTCTCTAGCGCGGAATCGATTGCCGAACTGCCCGGTTTCATGGCCGTCGGCCACGTCCGCTACTCGACCACCGGCGGCGCAGGCCTGCGCAACGTCCAGCCGCTGTACGCCGATCTGGCGAGCGGCGGCTTCGCCATTGCGCATAATGGCAACATCTCGAACGCGGCGACGCTACGCGAGGAACTGGTCGGCAAGGGCGCGATCTTCCAGTCGACCAGCGATACCGAGGTAATCATCCACCTCGTCGCGACCAGCCGCTACCCCACCATGCTCGACAAGCTGACCGATGCGCTGCGGCTGGTCGAAGGCGCCTATGCGCTGATCGTGGCGACCCCGCGCGGAATGGCGGCGTGCCGCGATCCGCTGGGGATCCGCCCGCTTCAGATGGGCCGGATGGGCGATGCGGTGGTGTTCGCCAGCGAGACCGTCGCCTTCGACGTGGTCGGCGCGAAGTTCGAACGCGAAGTGGAACCGGGCGAGCTGATCGAAGTGGATTTCGACGGTTCGATCCGCTCGCACCGTCCCTTCGGCGACAATCCGCCCCGCCCGTGCATTTTCGAACACGTCTATTTCAGCCGCCCCGATTCGATCTTCGCCGGGCGGTCGGTTTACGAAGCGCGCAAGGCGATCGGCACCGAGCTGGCCAACGAGGCCCCCTGCGAAGCGGACCTGGTTGTGCCGGTGCCCGATTCGGGCGTGCCTGCCGCGATCGGCTACGCCCAGCAATCGGGCCTGCCGTTCGAGCTCGGCATCATTCGCAGCCACTATGTCGGGCGAACCTTCATCCAGCCCTCCGATGGCGCGCGCCACTCGGGCGTTCGGCGCAAGCACAATGCAAATCGGGGCCTCGTGGAAGGCAAGCGGATCGTGCTGATCGATGATTCGATCGTGCGCGGCACGACCAGCATGAAGATCGTCGAGATGATGCGCGATGCGGGCGCGACGGAGGTTCACTTCCGCGTCGCGAGCCCGCCGACCGCGCATAGCTGCTATTACGGGGTCGATACGCCCGAACGCAGCAAGCTGCTCGCCGCGCGGATGGAACTGGAGCCGATGCGCGAGTTCATCAAGGCGGACAGCCTCGCCTTCATCTCGATCGACGGCCTTTACCGCGCTGTCGGGCGCGAATCGCGCGACAAGGCGTGCCCTCAGTTCTGCGATGCCTGCTTCACGGGCGATTACCCCACCCGGCTGACCGACTTTACGCGCAACCAGCAGGGCGCAGCGCAGCTTTCCTTTCCTGAAAACAAGCCAACCAACAAGGTCGCCTGACATGGCAGAGAACAAGCCGTTCGAGGGGCGCGTTGCGCTCGTCACCGGGGCATCGCGCGGGATCGGCGCGGCCACCGCAAAAGCGCTCGCCGCAAAAGGTGCGCACGTCATTCTGACCGCGCGCGACGATGCCGCGCTGGAGCGGATCGAGGATGCGATCCACAATGACGGCGGCACCGCGACGATTGCGCCTGTCGATCTGACCGAGAACGACGGTGTCGCGCGGCTCGCCCAGGCGATCTCGAGCCGGTGGGATACGCTCGACATGCTGGTGATCAGCGCAGCCTATCTGCCCACGCTGACCCCGGTGACCCAAATCGAGCCGAAGCAGTTCAACACTGCGATCACCATCAACCTGCTCGCCACGCAGGCGCTGCTTGCCGGGCTGCACCCGATGCTCAAGCGCGCCGACGCGGCGCGCTTGATCGGCCTGACCAGCAGCGTGGGCGCAACCCCGCGCGCCTACTGGTCTGCCTATGGATCGACCAAGGCCGCATTCGACAACCTGCTGGAATGCTATGCGCAGGAAGTTGCCAATACCGGCGCGATCCGGGTTGCACTGGTCGATCCGGGTGCCACCCGCACCGCCATGCGCGAAAAGGCCTATCCCGGCGAAGACCCGCAAACAGTCAAGGCGCCCGAAGACGTAGCCAGGCGGATAGCGGAGCTTTTCGAAGGGGATTTCGAAACCGGTCACCGGGAAAGAATTGGTTAAGCCGGTTTAGCCAACCCTCATCACCTTCGCGCAAGCAGGTGTGCGCGAAACCCGTCCAGGGAAAAGACCAGGATGGGTGGAACGAGATGGTTGCGTTGAAGCAGAGCTATGAACACGCGGTGCAGGAAGACCGGTGCGCGCCGCGCACGAAGCTTGCCATACCTTCGCAATTGCGGGTCAGCGGCGGTGGAACTTTCCGCACGGTCGTCCACGATCTGTCGATAGCGGGCTTCAGTGCCTCCTCGATCGGACGGCTGCATCCCGACCAGGCTTGCTGGCTGACGCTCCCGGGTCTCCAGCCGATCGAGGCGCGGGTCGTCTGGTGGAACCACTCCATTGCGGGGGCCGCCTTCGAAAACATGATCGCCACCGAAGTGCTCGACGATCTGCTTTCGGTCTGGCGGGCCCCGAAAGGTGGCGGAGTGACCCGATCCTGCCTTTTCTGACGCGCTAGAGGCCCGTCCCGATCGTCGCCATCAGCTTTGCCCGCTCGGCGGAGAATTCCTTTCCCGTCGCGGCCGGCCAGTTGGACACGATCGCGATCACCACACGGCTGGCAGGCAGGATCGTGATCGACTGGCCGAAAATCCCCTGCGCACCGAAAGTCTCGCCGGGATAGGTCCACCACTGGTAGCCGTACCCATAGCCATTGCCGAAATCGACGTGGGGCGATCCTGCTTCCGCGAACCAGCCATCTGGCACCACGCCATCTCCGCCTTCCAGCGCAAACTGGCCCATCCGCGCGTAATCGCTCAGCGCGGCCGACAGGCAGCACCCACCGACGCTGCGACCCGAAAGATCGGTCTGCCAGAACAGTGGATGTGCAAAGCCGGCAGGATCGACGATCTTGCGCTTGGCGTATTCGGCCAGCGTTTCACCCACCGCGTTTTCAACCAGCACGCCGATCAGATTGGTCTCACCCGTCTTATAGACCCACTTCTCGCCCGCAGGCGCCTCACGCGGGAGGGTCTTCATGTATTCGACCACTTGGTCCTGTCCCGGCGCGGGGGTGACATTGAACATCTTTGCCACGTCGGAATTGGGATCGGTGTAGTCCTCGTTCCATTTCACGCCGGATGTCATCGTGGCGAGCTGTTCGACCGTCACATCGTCATAGGCACTGCCCTTCAGCCCGGGAATGTACTGCGAGACAGGATCGCTCAGGCTGGCGATGAAACCGTCCCTCAGCGCCGCGCCCAGTAGGGTCGAGGTGAAGCTTTTTGCGACCGAAAAGCTGGTCCAGCGATCGTCTGGACCGAAGCCGAGGCCGTAGTCGACGAAACGGACCTTGCCGTCCTGCAGCACCATTACCCCGGCTGCGTTCTGACTGGCCATGTAGGCGCGGATCGCAGCCTGCGTTTTCGCAGGCAGTGCCTCGCCCTGTGGAAGGGCGCGCGGCGTCGCGGGCGGAGCGACCTCCTGACCGGGGAAGAAGGTTTCCATCGAGCGGAAACGGGCCGAGCGCGTGGCATCGTCCCAGAACAGCACCTCTGCCCCCACCACCGGCAGCGGGTTCGTCGGCGTGCTGGCAGTGACGCCGCGCGCGGTATCGACCGGAGCGGTCGCGCATCCGGCAAGCGGCAGGGCGAGCGCCGCGATCAGCGCAAGGTACTTGGTCATCTCATCTCTCCTTAACCAGGGTCACCTGGTACACATCGATCCCGCCTCCGCGGAAACCGCCCTCGCAATACATGAGGTAATAGCGCCACAGGGCGCGGAAGCGATCGTCGAAGCCTTCGGGCAGCATCGACTCCGCCGCCGCACGATCGAATACCTCGCGCCAAATGCGCAGCGTTTCGGCATAGTCGACGCCGAAGCGTTTTTCGCCCGTCCAGCGCAGGCCGCGCTCTTCGCCGAGCACGCGAAATTCGGACGCGTGGATCAGCAGGCCGCCGGGGAAGATATAGGCCTGGATGAAGTCCGCGCTGGCGGCGTAGGAATCGAACAGCGCATCGTCGATCGCGATCAACTGGATCGCAGCGCGGCCGCCCGGTTTCAGGTTTCGCGCGACGCAATCCATGAAGGTCGGCCAGTATTCGCGGCCCAGCGCCTCGACCATCTCGACGCTGGCGATGGCATCGTACTGGCCATTGGTGTCGCGGTAATCCTGATACAGGAACCGCGCATCGCCCACGCTTTGCCGCCGCGCCCAGGCAAGCTGTTCTTCCGACAGGCTGATCGCGTCGACCTTCGCTCCGCGATCCGCCGCCGCGCGTGCCAGCGTGCCCCAGCCGCAGCCGATTTCGAGCAGCGTGTCGCCGGGCTCAAGCGCCACGCGGTCGAGGATCGCGTCGATCTTCGCCCGCTGCGCCATGTTGAGCGTCTGCGGCGCGCTGCCTTCATCGAACAGCGCGGCGGAATAGGTCATGGTCTCGCCCAGCCACGCCGCGTAGAAATCATTGCCGAGGTCGTAGTGGGCGGCGATATTCTTCTCCGCCCCTTTGCGGGTGTTGCGCTGCTTGCCATGCGCGGCCCGCAGCGCGCGCTTCCATCCGCCCTTGGCGCGGGCCGCATCGCCCAGCGTCACCGCGTTCTGCATGAACAGCGCGAACAGCAGCACCGGATCGGGGCTCGACCATTCGCCCGCTTCCCACGCCTGATACCAGCCTACCGAACCGCCGGTCGCGACCCGTACCAGTGCGCGCCAGTTGTGGATCGTCACCTCGGCTTCAAAACCGGGCGCACGCCCGCCAAGCATCCGGGTGCTGCCATCGGGCAACCGACCGAATACCGAGCCGCGCGCAATGCCCGCGTCCATCTTGTCGAGGAGCTTGTGAAATCCGGGGGCGAGCAAGCGGGTCAAAAGACCCGGTCGCCTTTCGAAGCGCTGCGATGCGGCAAGCAGATCGCCTCCGCGCTGGTTTTCGCTTACCCCCATGCCGGGCCGCTTATGGCGCGCAGGCCCACGGGCGACAACCCGTTATGCACCTGCAATCAATCGTCCTTCATCGCGCGATAGGCCTCCAGCGCGCGCTCGCGCGCCTCCCTGTGGCCTATGATCTTGGCCGGATAGTCCTCCGGGCGGCACGCATCCGACGGATTGTGGATTTCGCCGTCGGGCACATCCGCCAGCTCGGGCACCCATTCGCGGATATAGGCCGCCGCATCGAACTTCTCCGACTGGCTGAGCGGCGCCATAATGCGGGGAAACATGTTGCTGTCCACCCCGGTGCCAGCAACCCATTGCCAGTTGGTGCCGTTGCTGGCGTAGTCGGCATCGACCAGCGTATCCCAGAACCACCGCTCGCCATGGCGCCAGTCGATCAGCAGGTGCTTGATGAGGAAGCTGGCGGCAATCATGCGAACGCGGTTGTGCATCCAGCCGATCGCCCACAGCTGGCGCATCCCGGCATCGACGATCGGGTAGCCGGTGCGGCCCTGCTGCCAGGCCTCCAGCTCTTCCTCGATCACATGGCCACGGTTCGGATTGCGCCACAGCTTCGCGTCGTCGATCGCGTCGCGGTAGGTCTCTTCGGGATAGCGTGGAAACTGGCAGAGGACGTTCTGCGCGTAATCGCGCCAGATCAGCTCGCTCTCATAGGTGCGCCAGCCGTCGCTGCGCTTGTCTTTCAGTGCGTGCCAGATCGTGATCGGAGAGATTTCGCCCCAATGGAGGTGCGGCGACATCTGGCTGGTCTGGTCCTCGCTCGGCAGGTTGCGGCCATGCTCGTACTCCGCGACGTGATCGGCCCACCAGTCGAGCCGTTCGCGCGCGGCATCCTCACCGACCGACCAGAATTTCTGCATACCACCAGACCAATCGGGTTTGGTGGGCAACAGGCGCAAGTCGGCCAGATCATCGCTGTCGGGCAGCTCGGACGGCTGCGATAACGTATCCGGCGCGGGCAGTTCGTCGCGCAACGGCATGATTTCGCGCATGGTGCGGGCGAAGGGCGTATAGATCTTGTACGGATCGCCGCTTCCGGTGGTCGCGGTGCCTGGCGGCATCAGGTAGTTGCCATCATGGAGGACCAGCTCGCACGCGCCATCGTTTTGGGCGGCCAACGCCTTCTTCAGGTCGCCCTGCGCCTTCCTCCACCATGGTTCGTAATGACGGTTCGCGTGGATCGCCTCGGCCCCGGTCTTGGCCGCGATATCGGTGAGGATCTCCACGCTGTCGCCGTGGCGAAGGATAAGCTTTGCATTGTGCCGCCCGAAACTCATGGCGAGACTTTCCAGCGAATGGTTAAGCCACCAGCGCGAGGCACCACCGTATTTGCGTGTTCCCGTCCGCTCGTCGTCGAGCACGAACACCGGGATGATCGGCCCGGACTGCGCGGCGGCATAGAGCGCCGGATTATCGGCCATGCGCAGGTCGCGCCGTAGCCAGACGAGTTGGATAGAAGCCATGCGCTAGGAACCTCGGGAGTTACGGGCTGTTCCAGAACGCATGGATCAGAGCCGCGTCGACGCGACAACCGAGCCCAACGCCCCTCTTCCCGCCGAAAAGGTGTCGCTTCCCGCTCGCGGTTTCACGATCGATCGCAGCAAGGCCCTCATCGCGGCGGGCGTATTGTGGGCAATCTGGGGGATCACGATCTTGCTGGTCACGCAGGGCCGCACCGAAGGTTTCGACCATTCGGGCCTGCTGCTCTATCGCGCCGGAGTCGATCTCCAGCCGCTGGGCGGTAACATGCTGGAGGAGGCCGTGCGCGACGTTACCGCGCTGGGCGGGTTTCTGCTCTCGACCCTCGCGGCCGGTGCTGCGGCTATCGCGCTGCTGTTCCTGCGTTTGCGCCGCGAGGCGATGCTGTTCACGATTACCGTAGTGCTTGGCTGGGCACTTAATGCAGGCATGAAGCTGCTGGTCGGGCGAGAGCGCCCTACTCTCGTTCCCCACCTGACCGAGGCTGCGGGCTACAGCTTTCCGAGTGGGCACAGCTTTGCCTCGGCGATGATCTATATCGGTATGGCGCTGGCCTTCGCCTCGCTCAGCAGCAGACACTCCGTACGCTACACATTGATCGGCACCGCAATGGTGATCTCGGCGATGATCGCATGGAGCCGGGTGATGCTGGGCGTACACTTCCCCAGCGACGTGATCGCCGGGTGGACCGGCGGCGCGGCATGGGCCTTCACCGCCGCCGCGCTGCTATACGAACCGGCAAAGCGCGCCGCCGACAGCGCAGCGGGGCACGGGCTGGACCCGCTGCATCACTAAGCCGGTAAGCGCTTAGACGGGATCCTGTGCGGTCCCATCGACCGTCCACGTCTGCCCGCCGCTCAGCAGCTTGGCGAGGTTGGGCTCCTTGCCGCTCACCGAAGCCTCACGCTCGGCAATGACCGCGCTTTCGTAGGTCGCGGCAGGATCGTCGTAAAGGACGCCGAGCGGCATCGGGAACGGGTCGAAGGGCAGCTCGGCGAGCATGTGCGCCATCACACGGTTGGTGACATCGTGCACACGCACGCCTGCGCTCTGCCAGTCGCCATCCACGACATCGACCACGGTGAAGACGAGCTTTTCGGCATCGAAAGCGAGGCCCTTCGTGCCCTTGTCGAACAGCATCGGCTCCCCATCGGCGAGCCACAGCTGCTGGCCTTCCGCGCCCTTAGGCGCGGCGAAAGCATCGAACACGTCCTTGTTGTAGACGATGCAGTTCTGGAAAATCTCGATGAAAGCCGCGCCTTGGTGAGCATGTGCGGCCTTGAGCACATCGGGCAGGTTCTTCGACACGTCGATCCCGCGTGCCACGAACCGCGCGCCGCTGCCCAGAGCGAAGGCGCAGGGGTTGGCGGGGTGATCGACCGAGCCGATCGGGCTGGTCGGCGTGCGCGTCCCTTCCCGGCTGGTGGGCGAGTACTGGCCCTTGGTAAGGCCATAAATCTCGTTGTTGAACAGCATGATCTGCATGTTCACGTTGCGGCGCAACACATGCATCATGTGGTTGCCGCCGATGCTCAGGCCATCGCCGTCGCCGGTCACCAGCCACACGTCGAGGTCCGGATTGGCGAGCTTCACGCCCGTCGCCACCGCAGGCGCGCGACCGTGGATCGTGTGGAAGCCGTAGCTCTCGATATAATAGGGGAAGCGGCTGGAGCAGCCGATGCCGGAGATGAACACGGTGTTCGCCGGATCGCAGCCGAGCTGCGGCAGCGTGCGCTGCACGGCCTTGAGGATCGCATAGTCCCCGCAACCCGGGCACCAGCGGACTTCCTGGTCGGTTTCCCAGTCCTTGAGCGTGGTTTCGATTTTAACGGGTGCGTTCATTATTCGCTCTCCACCGGGCTCGGCAGCTGCTGTTCGTTCGGGGCGACCTCGCCGCCCTCATTGCCTTCGACGCCATCGAAGTAGGCGCAGATCGCGTCTTCGAGTTCGGCGATCTGGAACGGCTGGCCGCTGGTCTTGGTCAGGCTTTCGGCATCGACCAGCAGCTGGTCGCGCAGCACGGTCTTGAGCTGGCCGGTGTTCATCTCGGGCACCAGCACGCGGTCAAAACCTTGAAGCAATTCGCCGAGGTTCTTGGGCAGCGGCCAAATGTGGCGGATGTGGATGTGGCTGACCGAGCATCCCTTATCGAGACTGCGGCGGACCGCCTGCTTGATCGGGCCGTAGGTAGAACCCCAGCCGACCACCGCCAGCTTGCCGGTCGACTCACCGAAAGCGACTTCCTGATCGGGCACGGGGATGTTCGCGATCTTGTCGCGCCGCGTGTCGGTCATCAGTTGGTGGTTGGCCGGATCGTAAGAGATATTGCCCGTCGTGGCATCTTTCTCGATCCCGCCGATGCGGTGCATCATGTGCGGAGTGCCGGGCTTGATCCAGGGGCGAGAGCCGTTCTCATTGCGCTTGTAGGGCTCCAGGACTTCACCACGCGGCTCGGTCAGGAACGTGGCGGGGAACGGCTCGAAGCTGCTCGGATCGGGCACCTTCCAAGGCTCCGCCGCATTGGCGATATAGCCATCGGTCAGCAGCATCACCGGCGTCATGTACTGGACCGCCATCCGACAGGCTTCGATGGCCACCTCGAACGCATCGCCGGGGCTACGCGCGGCGATTACGGGCATGGGCGCATCGCCGTTGCGGCCATAAACCGCCTGGTAGAGATCGCTCTGCTCGGTCTTGGTCGGCAGGCCGGTCGAAGGCCCGCCGCGCTGTGAATTGACCACCACCAGCGGCAGCTCGGTCATGATCGCGAGGCCCATCGCCTCGGTCTTGAGCGCGATGCCGGGCCCCGAGGACGAGGTGACGCCCAGCTGACCCGCGTAGCTCGCGCCGATGGCGGCGCAGATCGCGGCGATCTCATCTTCCGCCTGGAAGGTGGTGACGCCGAATTCCTTGAGCCGCGCCAGATGGTGCAGGATCGCCGAGGCGGGCGTAATCGGGTAGCCGCCGAAGAACAGCGGCAGTTCGGCCAATTGACCGCCCGCCACGAGGCCGAGCGAAACCGCTTCCGCCCCGGTGATGGTCCGGTACAGGCCCGGATCGGACGGTGCGGGCGGCAGATGCACCTGCTTGAGCGGCGCGGAAAGCTCCGCAGTCTCGCCGTAAGCATGGCCTGCATCGAGTGCGGCGATGTTCGCGGCGGCAATGTCGGGCGCCTTGGCGAACTTCCTGTTCAGCCAGTCGTGGAGCGGCTCGCGTGGGCGATCGAACATCCACAGCGCAAGGCCCAGCGTCCACATGTTCTTGCAGCGCAGGCCGTCTTTCTTGCCGATCCCGAACGGTTCGACAGCTTCAAGCGTGCGCGCGCTGATATCGAACGCGAGCACATCGAACGGTGCAAGCGTATCGTCCTCGATCGGGTTGGCGTCATACTTCGCCTTGTCGAGGTTGCGCTTGGTGAATTCGCCGGTGTCGACGATCACCAGCCCACCCGGCTTGAGCGCCGCGAGGTTCACCTTGAGCGCGGCCGGGTTCATCGCGACCAGCACGTCGGGCGCGTCGCCTGCGGTGTTGATCGCTCTGGAGCCGAAATTGATCTGGAACGCCGACACCCCGAACAGAGTGCCCTGCGGCGCGCGGATCTCCGCCGGAAAGTCCGGGAAGGTCGCGAGGTCGTTGCCCGCCAGCGCGGTGGACAGCGTGAACTGGCCGCCGGTCAGCTGCATGCCGTCGCCGGAATCGCCGGCGAAGCGCACGACGATCGCGTCGGGAGTGGTGGAACTGTCGGTGGAGGCAGCAGGCGCCTGGGTCGCCATCGGTACAAAATCCTTCGGTCTTCGTGGCGCGTTTTAGGCCCGCGCCTTGAACCGTCGCCTACGTGGCCGTCCGTCTGCGAGCAATCAAGTTTTTCTAGTCCCCCTGATGCTGATCGGTGGACAGGCTGCGCACTCACGGCCTATCCAGCCACGCCCGTTTACTGGGTCAGATTTGAGGAACGACATCGCAATGGCAGACTCGCCCGCCCCCAACGCCGCGACGGAACCCTTCGTGCGCCCCGATGTGCGCGGCCTGCTCGACATGCTGAAGGCCATGAACCGCCCGCCGGTCGAGGAAGTGGGCGCAGTCGCCGGGCGCGAAGGCATGCGCGCGATGACGCAGATCGGAGAGGCTCCGGCGCGCGACATGGCGGTGGTGAAGGACGTCAAGGTGCCCGGTCCGGCAGGCGATATTCCCTGCCGGTTCTACGATGTCCGCGAGTCGCGCGACGCAGGCCCAGCGGTACTGTTCCTGCACGGCGGCGGCTTCGTGATCGGCGATCTGGAAGTCTACCACGCACTCTGCACCGAATTCGCCGCCAGGCTCGACCTGCCGGTGCTCTCGGTCGATTACCGACTCGCGCCCGAGCACCCCTTCCCCGCCGCGCCCGACGATAGCGAGGCGGCAGCACGCTGGCTCGCTTCCTCGCCCGTAGAGCTTGACCGCGAGGTCACCGGGCTGGTCATCAGCGGAGACAGCGCGGGCGGCAACCTGACGATCGTCACCACCAACGCGCTGCGCGACAGGCCCGCGGATGTGCCCGTGCTGGTGCAGGCGCCGATCTATCCGGTCGCGGACGAGGCGGGCCAGCACGAAAGCTATCGCCAGTTCAAGGATGGCTACTTCCTCACCGGCGACACCATGGCCTGGTTCACCAAGAGCTACGCCGCCGACCCACAAAGCCCGCGCAATCTCCCGATGCTGGGCGATTGCAGCAATGCGCCTGCGACGGTTTTGTGCACCGCCGGGCTCGATCCCCTGCGCGATTCCGGTCGCCGCTATGCAGCGTCCAGGGTGGAGGATGGGACCGAAGTTACCTATCTGGAGTTTCCCGGTATCATCCATGGATTCTTCACCATGAGAAAGGCAATCCCCAGCGGCCAGGCAGACGTCGAGGCGTTTATCGACGCGGTGGGCGCAGTATTGGAACGACGCAAATGACCATGACCCAGGACCGCGACATCAGCGAACTCGGCTATCGCCTCTGCGTGGGCGTGATGCTGGTCAATTCGGCGGGCGACGCCTTCGTCGGTCGGCGGATCGATACCAAGGAAGGCGACTTCTGGCAGATGCCGCAGGGCGGCGTCGACGAAGGTGAGGATCTGCGCGAAGCCGCTTTGCGCGAGCTGTGGGAAGAGACCGGCGTCATCGCGGAGAAGATCGCGATCATCGGCCAGACCCGCGAACCGCTGCGCTACGACCTGCCGGACGAACTGATCGGCAAGCTGTGGGGCGGCCAGTATCGCGGGCAGGAGCAGCACTGGTTTCTCGCCCGCTTCGAAGGGACCGACGAGGATGTCGACCTCGAAGCCCACGAAACCCCGGAATTCTGCGAGTTCCGCTGGGTTCCGGCGAGCACGCTGCCCGACCTGATCGTGCCCTTCAAGAAGCGCGTCTACCGCGCAATCGTGACCGAGTTCGCGGAGCTTATCTGAGGATCGCAGCCGGCCTGAGCCCTACAATACCCTAGCGCGCCCCGCCGTCCGGCTTGGCCAGGTTCTGCGTCACCATCGCATCTGGCATCACCGCCTCGGCGGTCAGCACCTTGCTGCTGCGCGGCCCCTGCGCGATAGCGGTGGCGAGCGCGCGGGTTTCGGGGCAGCTACCACCGCACAGCGATTCGAGCTGCGCGAGATTGCGCTGCGCCCGCTCGATCGCGCCCTTTTCCACCATCGCCGCGCCCTCGCCCGCAATCGCTGCGTAATTGCCCGGATCGCGGGTCAGCGCTTCGCGGTAATAGCGGATCGCCTTGCCCTGCAACCCTTCACGCCGGGCGGCCTCGGCCAGCGAGATCAGGATCGGGGTATACTGCGGATCGATCGCGAAGGCGGCTTCCAGCAGATCGACCGCACGCTGCGGCTGGCCGTCGTCCAGCGCAGTACCGGCCTGGGCGATAAGCACGCCCGCGCGCGGATCGACCTGGGCTTCCCTGGCCGAGCCCACACTCGCGGTCACCGCGACCAGCAGCGAAAGGGCAGCGGCGGCGGGTGCGAAACGCATGGCGGTCTCCTTCAGGGATGCCGGAAAAGTAGGCGACGGCTCGTCCATAGAACCGCAGGCTATCACGGCAAACGGCCCCTTGCGACGAAAAATCCGTCCGTGCCGTCGTGGAACGGGGACAGGCGGATTCCCTGCGCATTCTGGCCCCCGCGCGGCCTCCCCAGCGGCAGTGCCGGGGGATCGGCGCGCCAGCCATCCTGATCCGAGAGGAACCCGGCGAATCGGTCCGCGCCTTCTTCGTCGAGCAGCGAGCAGGTGATGAACACCAGCCGCCCGCCCGGCTTCACCAGCTGCGCACCCAGCGCCAGCAGCGCATCCTGCGTCGCGGAGAAGCGCGCCAGCCGATCGGGCATCAGCCGCCACTTGGCCTCCGGCTTGCGCCGCCAGGTGCCGGTGCCCGAGCATGGCGCGTCGATCAGCACGCAGTCCGCCTGCCCCGCCAGATCGCCGAGCGACTCCATCTCCTTGCCCGGATCGAGCAGGCGCTGTTCGATGTTCGTAGCACCGGCTCGCTCGGCGCGTGGCCGGAGCTGCGAGAGGCGGCGCTTGTCCGTGTCCGACGCGATCAGCCGCCCGCGGTTCTCCATCGCCGCGGCAAGCGCCAGCGTCTTGCCGCCTGCGCCCGCACACAGGTCTATCACCGTCTCGCCCGCGCGCGCTTCTGCGGCGAGGCAGGCGATCTGGCTGCCATGGTCCTGCACTTCGATCCGGCCTTCACGGTAGGCGGGCCACTGCTCGATCTGCGTGCCGGCCTCGAACCTGAGCGCATGGGGTGCAGCGAGAGGTTCGCCCGGCTGGGGCAGGTCGATCGACGCGCGATCCGCCTTGAGCGTATTGACCCGCAGGTCCAACGGCGCACGGCCCATCAGCGCAGCGGCTTCCTGGCCCACAATCCCCGATGCGGCCAGCCGCTCGACCAGCCAGTCTGGCGCGATGCCGGATGCGGCGACAGGTTCGCCTTCGGCAATCGGCCGGGGCCCATAGTTCGATCCATCGAACAGCGGCCCGAAGCTCTCGTCCTGCGCGGCCAGCCCGAGCATAGCCGCGCGGCCCGAGGCGGGCACCTCGCCGCAATGGCGGATCGCATCATAGACCAGTTCGCGCACCGCGCGCCGGTCCTTCGATCCGGCATAACGGTTGGCCTTGGCCCATTCGGCAACGATCCGGTCGGCGGGCGCTCCCTGGCCTTTCGCCGCTTCGATCACACGATCGAGGATGAGAATCGCTGCCTGAACGCGCGCTGCGGGGGTCATGTGCGGACACCGGTACGCGATGCGCCTGAGACACCTGAGACACCTGAGACACAGTTCAGGGGGAGAAAAATTCCGGGGCCGACGGCAGGAAGATGCTGGGTTTTGCGGGCGGACGGATGGGGCAGGTTCATGCGCTCTCCTTGGCATGGCGCGCGTCGGTAGGAAACGTCTAAGCCCGCGCGGATAACCAGTGTCGTGACAGGTTGGCGCGAGAGGCATTGCTTCGGTGGATGGAGCACAACCGTCGCCCCCGCAAAGGCGGGCGCCCAGATAAGGGCGGATTTCCGATCGGATGTCTCATCTGGATTCCAGCCTTCGCGGGAATGACGAAGGTGGGGTTTGCGGGCGTTGCCCTTCCCCCCTCTCCAACTGCGGCTAGCCAGCAGACTCGCAAGCCTCCGTAGCTTGGAGAGGGGGTGGCTCTTTAAAAGCCCCCTCTTACCGCGACGGGTAGTTGGGTGCCTCACGCGTGATCGCGACATCGTGGACGTGGCTTTCGGTGAGCCCGGCGTTGGTGATCTGGACGAACTGCGCGCCCTTGCGCAGATCCTCGATCGTGCGGCTGCCGGTATAGCCCATCGCCGCCTTGATCCCGCCGACGAGCTGGTGGATCACATCCTTGACCGGGCCCTTGTAAGGGACCTGCCCCTCGATCCCTTCGGGCACCAGCTTCATCGCCGAAACGTCCTGCTGGAAATAGCGGTCGGCGCTGCCGCGCGCCATCGCGGTCACGCTGCCCATCCCGCGATAGGCCTTGAAGCTGCGGCCCTGATAGATGAAGGTTTCGCCCGGCGCCTCTTCGGTCCCGGCCAGCATCGATCCGACCATCACGCAGCTGGCACCCGCTGCGAGCGCCTTGGCCGCATCGCCGCTGGTGCGCAGGCCGCCATCGCCGATCACCGGGACGCCCGATTTTTCGGCTTCCTCGGCGGCATCCATGATCGCGGTCAGCTGCGGAACGCCCACGCCCGCCACCACGCGCGTGGTGCAGATGGAGCCCGGCCCGATGCCGACCTTCACCGCATCCGCACCTGCGTCGATCAGCGCGCGGGTCGCTTCCGCCGTGGCGACGTTGCCCGCGATGATCTGCACCGAATTGGAAATGGTTTTGGCCCGCTCGACTGCTTTCAGCACATCGCGGTTATGGCCATGCGCGGTGTCGATGATCACCACATCGACTTCCGCATCGATCAGCGCCTGCGTCCGTTCGAAGCCCTTGTCGCCGGTGGTCGTCGCCGCCGCCACCCGCAGGCGGCCCGCAGCATCCTTGGTCGCGTTGGGATAGTTGACCGCCTTTTCGATGTCCTTGACCGTGATCAGGCCGATGCAGCGATATTCGTCATCGACCACGATCAGCTTCTCGATCCGCCGCTGATGCAGCGTCCGCCGCGCCTCTTCCTGGCCGGTGCCCAGCGGCACGGTGGCGAGGTTCTCGGTCGTCATCAGTTCGCGGATCGGCTGGGCGGGGTTTTCCGCGAAGCGCACATCGCGATTGGTCAGGATGCCGACCAGCTTGCCCCCGCGATCGGTCACCGGGATGCCGCTGATTCGATTGGCGCTCATGATCGCCTGCGCCTCGCCCAAGGTCGCGTCGGGATGAATCGTGATCGGGTTGACCACCATCCCGCTCTCGAACCGCTTGACCGCACGGACGGCGGCGACCTGCTCTTCGATATCGAGGTTGCGGTGGAGCACGCCCAAACCGCCCAGCTGGGCCATCGCGATCGCCATATCTGCCTCGGTCACGGTGTCCATCGCGGAGGATATGACCGGGATATTCAGCGATATGTCGCGCGTCAGCCGAGTGCGCGTGTCCGCCATGCTGGGCAGGACTTCGCTGGCACCCGGGCGCAGCAGCACGTCGTCGAATGTCAGGGCGAGGGGGATTTCCTTGAAGGCCACGGCGGGCACCTTTCGCAAGCTGGTCTGCGATTTCGAGCCCCGGCCTATGGCGGGCGACTCGGAGAATCGCGGGAGGTTCAAACCACTGTCTTGCAGGCGGCCCTTAGCGAGCCTGTCGGCAATCCGCCAGTGGGCGCAGAGCAACTATCAGCCGCCCTCTTCCATCAACCCGTGCTTCTTGATGCAGTGGCGCAGCTGGTCGTAGCTGAGGCCAAGCGCTTTGGCGGTCTGCCGCTGGTTCCAGCGATGCTTGCCCAGCGCATGCTCCACGATCGCGCGTTCATGGCCGTCGACTGCGGCGCGCAGGTCCGCAATGTCGTCGAAATCGAGGCGCTGCGCGGGTTGCGGCGCAGCCCCGGCGTTCGCGTCTGGGCGCGCGGGTGCGGGCGTGGAGGCCGGCTTCCACGGGCTGTCGAACGGATCATACACGATATGGGCGACGGCACGTTCGGGGTCGTCCCAGCGATAGATCGCGCGTTCGACCACGTTGCGCAGTTCGCGCACGTTGCCGGGCCAGGCATATTCCTCCAGCTCTGTCTGGACATGCTCGGCATAGCCCGGCCACGCGCTCCACCCCAGTTCGGCCGCCATGCGCCGCCCGAAATAGTCGGCCAGCACCAGCACATCGCCTTCGCGCGCGCGCAGCGGCGGCAGGGTGATGACCTCGAAGCTGAGGCGGTCGAGCAGGTCGGCACGAAACTCCCCCCGCTCCGCCTTCGCGGGCAGATCCTCGTTGGTCGCGGCGACGATCCGGCAATCGACCCTGATCGGGCGGCTGGAGCCGATCCGGGTGACCTCGCCATATTCGACCGCGCGCAGCAGCCGCTCCTGCGCGGCCATGGAGAGCGTGGCGAGCTCGTCGAGGAACAGCGTGCCGCCATCGGCCTCCTCGAAGCGGCCTTCGCGTACGCGGGTCGCGCCGGTGAAGGCGCCCGCTTCGTGGCCGAACAGCTCGGCCTCGATCAGCGTTTCGGGCAGCGCGGCGCAGTTCATGGTGATCAGCGGCTCGCCCCAGCGCGGCGACAGGCGGTGGAGACGCTCGGCAATCAGTTCCTTGCCCGTGCCGCGTTCGCCGATCACCAGCACCGGGCGCTGCAGCGCAGCTGCGCGGCTCGTCCGCTCGACCGCATCGAGAAAGGCGAGCGATTGCCCGACGAACTGGTTCTCCCGCTCCATACACCGCAATATAGCACCATAGCCCAAGCCTTGGCAATTATTCCCAACATGCTGTTGGTCGAATTTTTCCCGGATCGTCGGAAAACCAGGATTTTCACAACTTGGCACGCCGGTTGCAAAGTGTGGGATAACAGATCGAAACCACCCCGGCAGGAGGCCACTGACATGCCCGACCAGACCCAATCGCAGCGCCACATCGGCAAGGCCGTGCTGGTCACCATCCTGGCCGCTGGTGCGCTCGTCCTGCTCAATCCGCAGTCCAGCGATGCGCCGCACATGGGCAGCGGGTATATGGTACAGGTGGTGGAAATCGCATGACCGACCACACCGATCCTCCCGGCCGCGACCGCCGCCTCTCGCGCCTCGACACCGAGGTCGAGCAGCTGCGCCGCAGCCCGACCCCGACCCAGAGCGGACGGTCGGCTTCGGAGCGCGCTGGCGACTGGACAAACCCGGACGCAGTCAACGACAAGCTCAACACCTTCATCTCATACGGAGCACCCTTCATGGGCATCTTCAGCCGCACCCGCGACATTATCGCGGCCAATTTCAACGAAATGCTGGATAAGGCGGACGACCCGTCGAAGATGATCCGGATGATCATCCTCGAAATGGAGGAGACGCTGGTCGAGGTCCGCGCCAGTGCCGCGCGCACCATTGCCGACCAGAAGGAAATGCACCGCCATTCGGTCAAGCTGGACAAGCTGCAGGCCGACTGGTCCGAAAAGGCGCAGCTGGCGCTCAGCAAGGACCGCGAAGACCTCGCCCGCGCCGCGCTCGTCGAACGCAAGAAGGCCGCCGACATGAGCGAGCAGCTCAAGGCGGAAATCTCCGTCCTCGACGACTCGCTGCGGGCTTACGAGGAAGACATCCACAAGCTGCAGAGCCGCCTGCGCGAAGCGCGTAGCCGCCAGACGCAGATCGCCGCCCGCCTCGAAAGCGCGGAAAACCGCGTAAAGCTGCGCAGCCTGATGACGACCGAGCGGGTCGACGAGGCGCTGACCCGCTTCGACGCGCTCGAACGCCGGGTCGACTACGCGGAAGGCCGCGCCGACCAGCTCAAGATGGAAAGCGAGAGCGGCAAGCTGTCGCTGTCCGACGAAATCGCCGCCCTCGAAGGATCGGACAAGGTCGACGAGGAACTGGAAGAAATGAAACGCGCGCTCGGCAAGGGAGCCGACGACGCGAAGAAGGGGAATTGAGCCATGGAAGAGATCTTTTTGCCGATCATCATCTGCAGCATCCTCTTTATCGGCCTGCCATGGCTGATCTTCCACTACATCACCAAATGGAAGACCGCCGGCGGTGGCATCACCACCGATGACGAGGCCCTGCTGGAAGAGCTCTACGCGCTCACCAAGCGGCTCGACGACCGGATGGACACGGTCGAGCGACTGGTCGCCCACGACCACGCCGACTTCAAGCCCGCCCGCCTGATCGCCGACAACAAGGCCGACAACGAGGAACTCGACGAACTGGAAGCGCTGCTCGCCCGCAAGCGCGCCGAACAAAGGGAGACCCGCGCATGAACACGTCCCGCACCACGCTCTACAAGGACAAGCAGAACGCCAAGCTGATGGGCGTCTGCGCAGGGCTCGCCGACTATACCGGGATCGATGCGCTGTGGTGGAGGCTCGCCTGGGCGGTTTCGACCATCGCCGGTGCCGCCCCGGTTACCCTGCCCGCCTACCTCATCATGGGCCTGCTGCTGAACCGCAAGCCCGACCAGTTCTACACCGCCGACCGGCAGGAACAGAAATACTGGCAGGGCGTGCGCGCCAATCCGAACCGCACGACACGCGAAATCCGCGGCAAGCTGCGCGAGATCGATCGTCGGCTGGCGAGCGTGGAGGAGCACTATGTCAGCTCCAACCCACGCCTCGACGCCGAGATCGAACGCCTGCGCTAACGCCACACGAACAGGGGAGAATTACCAATGGAAGGCATGCTAGCCCTCTTGATCCCGATCATTGCCCTCTCGATCCCGATCGTCGCGATCTGGACCAAGCACCAGCAGAAGCTGGCCGAGATGCAGATCGAAACCACCGCCAGCGCCAGCGCCGAAAAGGCCGCGCAATACGCAACGCAGATCCAGCGGCTCGAAGACCGGGTCCAGGTGCTCGAACGGATCGTGACCGATCGCGGATACGACGTCGCCACCCAGATCGAAGCGCTGCGTGACAGCCGCTCGGTCGAGGATCGCGACAGCGGCGTGCCGCTCACCAATGGCACGAGGGAGAAGGCGTGATGGATAATTTGTTCGACGGCCCCGGTATTCTGGTGCTGATCATAGCGCTCACCACCGGCGGATGGCTGATCAACAACTGGATCCGCGCCAAACACGGCTACGATCTGGAAGACGAATGGGGCGGCAAGACATCCCGCGCGGACAGGTCGGCCGAGATCGAGGGCCTGCGCGGTGAGAACGCACAGCTCGTCCAGCGGCTCGACGATCATGCCGAACGGCTGAAGGTTCTCGAGAAGATCGTGACCGAGCGCGGATACTCGCTGTCCGATGAAATCGAAGCGCTCCGCCGCGATGACAGCAGCGGCGTTCCGATCGACACCGGACGCAGGGAGAACGTGTGATGCAACTTGGGATTCTGACACCGGAAATCGTGGGCATCGTAGGCGTCGCAGGCATGGGTGCATGGGTGCTCACCACCTGGATGCGGATCAAGGCCGGCTACCCGCTGGAAAACAGCTGGGGCAAGGCGCTCTATCCCAAGGACAGCGAGGAGCGCGTGAAGCTGCTGACGCAGGAAAACGCCCAGCTGCGCGCCGAACTCGGATCGATCAAGGACCGGCTGGGCAATGTCGAACGGATCGTAACCGACAGCGGCTATAGCCTGACCCACGAGATCGAAAGCCTGCGCGACAAGCAGGAGGCGAACTCATGAGTTTCTGGAGCGCCGTCGTCCTGATCGTGCTGATCGGTGCGGTCGCCAGTGTCCTCCGATCGCGGCACAATGCTGCAAACGGCATTACGGAGGACGTGATGGGCAACCAGACCATCACCCAACGGCCCGATCCCGCCCCTCAGGCCGACGAAGAGGCCCAGCGCGAGATCGCCGAGCTGAAAGAGCGGATCGCGGTGCTCGAACGCATTGCCTACGACAAGAACAGCAGCACCGCGCGCGAGCGCGAGCGGATTTCCGCCGAGATCGACGCGCTGCGCGACCAGCAGGACTGACGCCGCCCACTAATTTCCCGGGCACCACAACGAGAGCACGACAGGAGGATTGAAGTTATGGAGCCGACACTCGTCATTGCCGCCACCTCGCTTCTCGGCCTCGGGCTGGTCGCCGCCGCGCTGCTGCGCGCATGGGAAGGCTGGCTGGCGCTCAAGCGCCGCGAGCTGGACGCGATCGCCGCCGGACACAGCGCTGGCGAGGAAACGCGCGGCGCGGGACGCATCGCGCTTGCCGACCTGCGCGAACGCATCCGCAAGCTGGAAGCCATCGCCAACGGGGTCGATCTGTGAGCGGCGCGAAAAGCCAGGCCGCCCAGGCTGGCATCGGCCTAGGCAGCGCGATCGCCGTCGCGATCTCGTGGTCGCTGCACAAATCGATCGTCTGGGCGATCATCCACGGCTTTTTGAGCTGGTTCTACGTGATCTATTATGCGCTCACCCGACCCGGCGGGATTTCGGGCTAGAACTCCCTCTCCCCTTGAGGGGCCAAGCTTTGCTGCTACATCGCCCCTCATGCGCAGCCTCGATGACATCCGCGAAGAATACGAATTTCTCGAAGGCGACGAACGCTATCGTCTGCTGATCGAGCTGGGCCGCGATCTGGAAGAGATGCCCGACGCGCTCAAGACCGACGCGACACTGGTGCGCGGCTGCTCCGCCGCAGTGTGGGTCTATCCCACCGGGGAAGGCGACAAGCTGCATTTTCTGGCGGACAGCAACGCCGCAATCACCAAGGGGATCGTCGCGCTGGTGATCGCCGCGGTGCAGGACCGGCCCGCAGCCGAGGTTGCACATATGGACGTCACCGCCGCGCTCGAACCCTTCGATCTGAAAAACCAGCTCTCCAGCAACCGGACGCAAGGCGTGCCCAACATGATCGCGCTGGTGAAGGAGCATGCACAAAGGATCGCAGCTTCGTGAAGCGTTCTGCCCTCGTCATTCTTCTCTCGGCCATGGCCGCTGGGTGCGGGGCGGACACATCCATCTCGGGGGAGGAGATTCGCGAGAGCATCCGCGTCGGCGAAGATGCCGCTGAGGTAACGCCGCCCCACGGCTTCGCGCTCTATCCCGACGCGACAGTTCTCTCGTCGATGCTCGGCGGCATGATGATGACGGTAGAAACCACCGCAACAGAGCGTGATCTTGCCGAATTCTACACCGGTGAGTTGAAGCGGCTCGGCTGGTCGCGAGTGTCTTCGCAAAGAGGAACCAAAGGGTCGCTGATGGTCGAAGGGCGCTCCCCCGATCGACCGGACGAATTCCTTGTCGTCACGATCGGGGCCGGAAAGCGCGAAGGCGTGGCACTCGTGGGCTTCGTCAAAGGTTCGTCGAAAGACTAGCGGCCCCATGAGGTCCGTGCTTGCAGCCCCTCAGCGCCGGTCGGTATAGTCGATCCGGATCCGCACCCAGCTGCCGACCAGCGACTTGCCGCCCTGCCGTGGCGGGCGCACCCGGAACTGCCATGCGGCGGCCAGGATCGCGCGGTTTATCATCGAGCCTTGCGGATATTCGCTGAGCGCAACGCAGTCGACCACGCGAAATTCGGGCGCGGTCCTGCACGCGATCAGGCCCCAGCCCGGGCCGGATGCGGTGGAGAGATAGCCCGAAAGTTCGCTGTCGTCCGGCTCCCGATACCAGCGTGCCGCATAGAGCGGCTGCCCGTCGGGCGCGGTGCCGACCACTTCGGAATCAGCGATGCCCGACCGCGAGCCTGAGTCGACTGGCCCGTAAACCTGCTTCGGCGCAGCGGGCTTGGCCGGGCGCGCGGGCAGCTGGCGGGAAGGCAACTGGAAGGGCGTTGGAATGACGGGTTGCGGCACCGGTTGGGTGGGCGCTGCGTCGGGCTGCACCGCCTCGGGACGCTCGATTTGCGGGTCCGAGGGCTCGGTGCGCTGCTCGGGCTGCGGGGCGCTCTCGCTCGGCTCCTGCTCGGCCGGCTCGCTCTCATCCGGGGAATTGTCCTGCGCCTTCAGGTCGACCACAGTGAGGCTGCCCGGTGCCGCCGCCGGCTCGTCGTGAATGTTGAGCGTCAGCAGGACGATCAGCAGGATCGCCTCGATCAGCAGCGCGGCAACAAGCCCCACCACCCGCCGCCCGCGCTCGCTGCGCAGGGGCTCGAACAGCGGGTGATCGCGAAGGGACTGTGCTTGGGGCAACGGGCCTCGGGGGGAATGGCGTGACGCACACCGCGCCAGAGCGACTGGTTAGGTTTCCTGAGGCAGAGGGGCAAGCGCGCAGGTGCGCGTGAAGCCTAAGCCCCCGCGCTTTCGCGAACCACGGCTTCGCCCGCCTCGCGCTGCCGCTTCAGCTCAGCCTTCAGCTTGACCGGATCCTGCGGCAGCACGAAGCCGAAGCTCACCCCGCCCTCTTTCCCGATGGTCGCGTGGTGCAGCTTGTGCGCCTGCACCAGCCGCTTGGCGTAGCCACGCTTGGGCACCCACCGGAAGTAGCGCTGGTGGACCAGGCCGTCGTGAACCAGCGTGTAGATGATCCCGTAGCCGAGAATCCCGACGCCGATCCACGTCGAGGGCGGCCAGGCGTAGTCACCCGCAACCAGCGGAGAGCCGAGCATGAACATCGAAATGCTCATCGCGGCACCGACCACGCCGTAGAGGTCGTTCTTCTCGAACATCTTGTCGTGCGGCTCGTGATGGTCGCGGTGCCACCCCCAGCCCCAGCCATGCATGATGTACTTATGGCTCGCCCACGCGACCCATTCCATGAATGCGATGGTCGCGACTACGATAGCGATGGGGATCAGCACCTGCATGGGGCGCGCTATAGGCTATTCCGCAGGCGGGAAAAAGTGGCGGGCGATCTCTTCGCCGATGCGTGCGGGGCGCAGGCTCTTGGCGTCGATGCAGCACCAGCTGGACTTGACCTCGGCCAGCACTTCCCCGCCCCGTTCGATCACGGTGTGGTAGAACGCGCGTGCGCCGCGGGTGCTTTCCAGCACGGTGCGCGCGATCACGTCGTCTTCGAGGAAGGCGGGCTTGCGGTAGGTGATCTCGTGCTTGAGTGCGACCCACGCACGCTCTGCCACGGCCTCCGCAGGCGCGAATTTCTGCCAGTGCGCCAGCACGGCGTCCTGCACCCAGCCGAGGTAGCGCGCGTTGTTCACGTGCCCCATGAAGTCGATATCGTCGGGCTGGATATCGATAGGATGAGCATATGGCTTTGCTGACATAGCTGTAAGTTAGCCCCTAATCCCTTACATTACCATGACCGGAGCACGCTTTCGGCAGGATTTTTTCCAGCCCGCGCCCGCGCGGCTTGCAACGATTTGGCGGCCCATGCACTAGGACAGGCATGAGCAAGAGCAACAAGAGCCTGACCGGCGTCGCCATCGCGACCGGTGCCGCAATCGGATCCGCCGCCATCGCCGCAGCGCTACTATACGCCGGCAAACGCCGCAAATCGGACGATGGGGAGGCAGAGCCGAAGCAACTGCCGCCGATCCCCTCGGGCGAAGATCCGCAAACCGACTGAACTAGAACAACTGGGAGAGAAGCCCGATGAAAGCCGTGCTGACCAAGGAAGTGGGCGGGCCAGAGACGCTCGTCGTGGAACAGATCGATGCAGTCCAGCCCGGCAAGGGCGAGGTGCTGGTCGATATTGCCGCCTGCGCGATCAATTTCCCCGACACGCTGATGATCCGCGACATGTACCAGTTCAAGCCGGAACGCCCCTACTCGCCCGGTGGCGAGATTTCGGGCACGATCGCGGCGGTCGGCGAAGGCGTAGACGGCTGGAAGGCCGGCGATCGCGTGCTCGCGGGGATCGGCAGCGGAGGCCTGCGCGAACAGGTCGTGGTGGATGCCGCCAAGCTGTTCAAGGTGCCCGAAGGGATCGACCTGGTCGAAGCATCCGCCTTGTTGATGACCTACGGCACTATGATCCACGCGCTGAAGGATCGCGGGGACATCAAGCCGGGCGACACCGTGCTGGTGCTCGGCGCGGCGGGCGGCGTCGGACTCGCCTCGATCGAGCTGGCCAAGGCCTATGGCGCGCGCGTGGTCGCCGCTGTCTCCAGCGATGAGAAGGCCAAGGTCGCCAAGGATGCAGGCGCGGACGAAACCGTGGTCTATCCGCGCGCCCCGTTCGACAAGGATCAGTCAAAAGCGCTTGCCGGAGCGTTCAAGGACGCAGTCGGCCCCAAGGGTGCGGACATCGTGGTCGACATCGTCGGCGGCGACTATTCGGAGCCCGCGCTGCGCTCGATCGCGTGGGAAGGCCGCTTCCTGGTGATCGGCTTCCCGGCAGGGATCGCGAAAATGCCGCTTAATCTCACCCTGCTCAAGAGCTGCGATATTCGCGGTGTCTTCTGGGGCGCGTTCGCCGCGCGCGAGCCGCAGCGCAACGCGCAGAACATCGCCGAGCTGTTCGAGCTGTGGAAAGACGGCAAGATCGGCCCGCAGATCAGCGAAACCTTCCCCCTCGACGATGCCGCGAAGGCGATCGAGAAGCTCGAAAACCGGCAGGCGGTCGGCAAGCTGGTGGTGGTGATGGACACCTAGTCCGCTTGCGGCGTCGGCCGCTCGCCACTATCTCCTACGCAAGTCATTCACGCCCGCCCGGGCGCTTATCAACAGGCAACGACACACATGACCAACTTCAAGGATCGGGAACGCGGCGAGGAAGCGAAGTATGCTTTCGACGAGGAAACCGCGTTCAAAGTCGCTGCTCGGCGCAACCGCCTGCTCGGCGAATGGGCCGCCGACCTCATGAACCTGACGCAGGAAGAGACCGACAGCTACAAGAAGGCTGTCGTGCAGGCCGACTTCGAAGAAGCGGGCGATGAAGACGTGATCCGCAAGGTGCTGGGCGATCTCACCGCGGCCAGCTGCGACGTCGACGAGGCCGCAGTGCGCGCCAAGCTCGCCGAGTGCGAGATCGAAGCGCGCCGCCAACTGATCGGCGGGGCGTAACCGCCATGCCGATGGCAGCGGACGAAATCGAAGCGATGATCAAGGACGCGCTGCCCGGGGCCGAGGTCGAAATGCGCGACCTTGCGGGGGATAACGACCATTGGGCAGCCAAGGTCATCGCCCCCCAATTCGCGGGGAAAAGCCGCGTCCAGCAGCACAAGCTGGTTTACGAGGCGCTCGACGGGAAGATGGGCGGCGTGCTCCACGCCTTGCAACTGACCACCGAGCCTCCCAAGTGACCATGGACAGCGTAAGCAATAGCGGTATTTTTTGACATGGCAGACACCAAGGAACGCATCTCCGGCATCGTCGGCGAAAACGAGGTCGTCCTTTTCATGAAGGGCACGCCCCTGTTCCCCCAATGCGGCTTTTCGAGCCGCGCGGTCCACATCCTCGATCACTGCGGCGTGACGTATGAAAGCGTCGACGTGCTTCAGGACATGGAAATCCGCCAGGGGATCAAGGCGTTCTCCGAATGGCCGACCATTCCCCAGCTCTATGTCCAGGGCGAGTTCGTCGGCGGTAGCGACATCATGACCGAAATGTTCGAAGCCGGCGAGCTCCAGCAGATGTTTACCGATAAGGGCGTGAAAACCGCCGATTGAACCCTTGAGACCTGCCTTCCAGCAGGACATCGAGAAATTCGGGGAGGCGGGGCCGGGAGACTATCGGCCCCGCCTCTTGTACGAAGTACAGGGACGCATAAGAGTATGCACCTCCCGTGCCAGTTTTCCGCGATGCAGCCCGGCTGCGGGGTGCGGTGGTTAACGCATTTCAGACCACCAAGGGCATTGTAAGAAATCCCGACAGCAGGTTAGGCAGCGGATCATGGCTGGCAGCATAGAACATGATGCACCGCGAGAGGGGATCCCCGCCGCAACCGTGGTGATCTTCCGCCATGCGCCCGATGGCGGCGCACCACAGATCCTGATGCAGGTCCGCTCCCGCTCGCTCGCCTTTGCGGGCGGCATGGCCGTGTTTCCCGGTGGCCGGGTCGACCAGAGCGACCGCGAGCTGGCGCGATCGAGCGCGCCGAGCGATCCCGACATGGACGAGGCCGCGCACCGCATAGCCGCGATCCGCGAAACGCTGGAAGAGACTGGCCTGGTGCTGGGCCTTCGCGGCGAGATCGATGCGGAGAAGGCCGCTGCCGCGCGCAAGCTGCTGCTCGAGAGGGAGCGGCTGGATGCAGTTCTCGACAGGTTCGGCTGGACGCTGGCGCTGGAAGACCTGGTCCCCTTCGCCCGCTGGTTCCCGCAGAACGAGAAGCTCAGCCGCGTCTTCGACACGCGCTTCTATCTTGCCGATCTCGGCACCGGCGCGGTCGAGATCGAGGTCGATGCGCAGGAAAACACCCGCCTGTTCTGGGCCAGCGCCGCTGAAGCCATGGCGGCGGCGGAACGCGGGGAGATCGAGCTGATTTTCCCCACCATCCGCAATCTGGAGCGACTGGCCCGGTTCGGCGATTTTGCCGAAGCGCGCGCCCATGCCGACGCAACCCCGGTCCGCACCATCATCCCTTTCGTCGAGGACACGCCAGAGGGCCGCAGGCTGTGTATCCAAGGCGATTGCGGCTACCCGGTCACCTCCGTCCTGCTGGGCGAGGCAAAACGGGGCTAGCTGCCCCAGCACCGCCCGGTGCCCTCTCAGGCTTTGCTTTCTCAGGCCGTGCCCTCTGAGGCTGTGCCCTCTCAGGCGGCGCTGAGCGCTCCGAGAGCACATGGGCGTGGCAAGCTGTTCGGGGGCCCCTGTGGCGGATGCGCCTGCAATCACGCACAGAACCCGTCCTGCCCCGGAGACATAGGCCACATAGCAAACACCCCGCCATCGCGATTGCGAAGGCGGGGTGTTTGATGGTGCGCCCGGAAGGATTCGAACCTCCGGCCCCCAGATTCGTAGTCTGGTGCTCTATCCAGCTGAGCTACGGGCGCTTGTGAGGCGCCGCACATAGGCAGGGGATTCCGGCTTGGCAATGGCTTTGTCGCGAAAACCGCGATTGTTTTCCCACAGGTTGGTTCAGGTGCCCCGTCAGGCGAATAACCGGGCGGCCAGAACCCGGTCGAGCGGGGGCATCGCGAGCCCCAAAATCTGGTCCCTTGTGCACCAGCGCCACTGCCCCCCTTCGCGCGACGTGGGCTCCCCCGCCCATGTTGGACAGCGGAACAGCAGCAGCAGGATCGGGCGGCTGCACCCGCACTCTGCGGGCTCCTGCGCGGCAAAGCCGGCCTCGACCATGGCCGCCGGATCGACCTCCAACCCGCATTCCTCCGCAATCTCGCGCACCAGCGCCGCACGGGCGCTCTCGCCCGCCTCGATCTTGCCGCCAGGGAACTCCCACAGGCCGCCGTGCGCCTTGTCTTCGGGCCGCCGGTGCATCAGCCACCGGTCCTCCAGCGGACCGATCGCGGCAGCCACTACGGGCAGGTATGTCGGTATATCTTTCACCTTCGTCGCTCTACTTTACGGTGCTTTAACCCTGTTCGCCCATGAATGCCCTTATTCTCGGCTCGATGCGAGCGTGAGGATCTGCGCAAGCAATTTGTGGGGCTGCTCGATGAACCGCTTCTGGTACCTGCTGGCCCGCGACGAGCGCGGCGCGACTGCAGTGGAATACGGCCTGATCCTCGCCCTCGTGTTCCTCGCGATGGTCGGCGCGGTCGGCACCTTCTCCAACCAGGTCATCGGGACCTGGGACACCGTGCGCACCACCTCGGCCGACGCGGTCGCCCGCAGCGACAGCTAAACCGCGCGCTCTTAGCTCTTTTTCAACGAATGGTGCCTAGACCGGCACCTGCTCTTTCCAAGGGGACGTGGGCAGAGCCGGGTAACGAAGACGATAACAGGAGACCGATCATGAAATTCTTCCGTGAACTGATGAATGACGACCAGGGCGCGACCGCCATTGAGTATGGCCTTATCGCAGCCCTTATTGCCGTCGCCGCGATCACCGCGATGGGCAGCCTCGGCAACCAGCTGAGCAACACCTTCACGACCGTGTCGACCGACATGGCGCCCAAGGCGAACTAAGCCTCTTCGCGAAAGCGAACAGAAAAAAGGAAACGGCGGGGAGCGATCCCCGCCGTTTTCGTTTGTGTGCTGCAAATCGGGTGTGCTGCGATCAGCGGCCGCGCACCACCAGCTTGACCTGCTGCCCGGCCTGCAGCCCTTCATTGCTGCCCAGCGCATTGAGCACCCGGAAGCGCGCCTCCTGCCCGGTGCTGTACGCCATCCGGCGCGAGAGCGAGGCAACCGTATCGCCCCGCTGCACGGTGACCACGTCGATCACCCGCGGGACCACCTGGTTCGCCTCTGCCGTACTGATCGGGCGGAAGGATTCGAACATCGGGGTGAACACGCCCGACCGGCCTGCAGGGGCGATCGCCTGGTAATAGTAGGTCTGGCCACCGCCCATGTCGTAGGCGAACACCATCACATCCAGCTGGTTGCCGCCCGAATTGGCGCGCGCGATCCCGTAAGCTGCGGGCAGCCCGTTCACCGTGGTGGTCTGGATCTGCGGACTGATCGACTGTCCCTGCCCGGCAAGCGACTGGAAGGCACGGCTGACAAACTGCGTCAGGCTGCCGCTCGACTGCCCGACCCGCAGCTCCGCCTGGCCCGACTGGCCCTGAATCGACACCGTGTCCGCCCCGTTGACGAGGTAGAAGCCCTGTGGCGCGGTAAAGGCGAAACGCAGCTCGGGATGGATGAACTCGCGCCCCTCGATCACGCCCTGCGCCGGGTCGTCGCCATAGGTCAGCCCGTCGACATTACGCAGGAAGACATCGCGGTTGAGCGTGGTGCCCGGCAGGCCCGCCGCCATCGTCGCCGCATCGCGCACGCGCGCGGCAGGGTCCGGGTGGGTGGAGGCCCATTCGGGCAGGCTCGCATTGTCGCGCCCCTGTAACTGCGAATCGAGCGCGGACTGGCGCGCAAGGCTTTCGAGAACGGTGCTCATCGCCGTCGGATCATAGCCGGCCTGCGAGAGGTAGCGCACGCCGAGCTGGTCCGCCTGCTCTTCCTGCGAGCGCGAGAAGGACAGAGTCAGCAGCTGCGAACCCTGCAAGGCCGCACGACCCAGCGTGGAGCCGAGCTGGCTGTCGCCTAGAAGGATGCCCGACAGAATCGCTATCGCGGCGCCCCCGAGCGTGTTCTGCTGCTGCGTCTGCTGGCGGCGCTGCGCATGGCGTGCGGCGACGTGGCCCACTTCGTGCCCCAGCACCCCGGCCAGTTGCGCCTCGTTGTTCATCAGCGCGACCAGTTGGCGGGTGGTGTAGACATAGCCGCCGGTGGTCGCGAAAGCATTGTTAACGGAGCTGTTGAGCAGGGTGACGGTGAACGCATCCGGCGTTCGCGCCAGCCCCGATTCCACCGCGATCCGCTGGCCCACGCCGCGCACGTAATTGGCGGTGTTGCCCTGCATCGCGCCGCCGAATTCCTGCAGCAGCTGGGTATGATATTCGCGCCCCTGCTGCGCCTCGCTCTGCGTGATCGGAGTGTTGGCGGCAGGGATATTACCCCCGCCGACGCCAGCGCAGCCGACCAGGCCGAACGCGAGCGCAATGGGCGAAACGAATACGAGCGTCTTGCGGCGGATCATGCGGTGTTCTCTCCCGTGTCGGTGGCATGTCGCGCGCGCTGTATGCGCCCACGCGAGTTACCTGCCCCAACTTTCAGGGTCGCCGCACGGTTCCCGGTCGGCCCGCAGGCCAGCCTACCACCGCCGCTTCAGGTACCGATGGCGAGGAAGCGGTCCGCGCGCCGTTCCTGCAGGTAGGTCACGTCCTGCCGCGCGAGCGTGGTCAGCTCGTCGTCGATCGTGTCGGCAAGGTTTCGGATCGCGGCCTTGGGGTCGCGATGGGCACCGCCGACCGGCTCGGGCACGATCCTGTCGATCACGCCCAGTTCCTTCAGATCCTGCGCGGTCACCTTCATCGCCTCGGCAGCGTCGGCCGCCTTTTCGGCGGTGCGCCACAGGATCGAGGCGCAGCCTTCGGGCGAGATCACGGAATAGATCGCGTGTTCGAACATCAGCACCCGCTCGGCACTGGCCAGCGCCACCGCGCCGCCAGATCCGCCCTCGCCCACGATCGTCGCGACCATCGGCACAGGCAGCGCCAGACACGCCTCGGTAGAACGGGCGATCGCCTCGGCCTGACCGCGTTCTTCCGCCTCGATCCCGGGGAATGCTCCCGAGGTATCGACCAGCGTGACCACCGGCAGGCCGAATCGCCCGGCAAGGTCCATCAGGCGGATCGCCTTGCGATACCCCTCCGGCTTGCCCATCCCGAAATTGTGTTTGATGCGCGTCTGCGTGTCGTGGCCCTTCTCGTGCCCGATCAGCATTACCGGGCGCCCGCGCAGGGTCGCGAAGCCGCCGATGATGGCGTCATCCTCGCCGAAATAGCGATCGCCGCCCAGCGGCATGAAATCGGTGAAGGCGTGTTGCACGTAGTCACGGAAATGCGGCCGCTGCGGGTGCCGCGCGACCTGCGTCTTCTGCCACGGGCTGAGCGAAGCATAGAGCCCCTTGAGCATGTCCGCGCTCTTCGCCTCGAGCTTGGCAAGCTCGTCGACCATGTCGATCTGATCGCCCCCGTCGGCGCTCTGATTGGCGGCGCGAAGTTCGGCGATCTGCGCCTGCAGCTGGGCCACAGGCTTCTCGAAATCCAGAAAAGTCAGCATTCGCGGCTGCTATCCCCCCGTCGCCCGCCGCGCAAGCGCCCTTGATCGGCAAGCGGGTGCCTTTCATTAACCAGAGCGACCAGTCGGGCGGATTCGACATGGGTGTAAATCTGCGTGGTTGCGATGTCCGCATGGCCCAGCAGCGTCTGCAAGGCGCGCAAATCCGCCCCGCCTTCGAGCAGGTGGGTGGCAAAGGCATGGCGCAGCACGTGCGGGCTGATCTTCGCGGGATCGATTCCCGACCGCTCGGCAAGCGCCTTGAGCAATTGATACAGGCGGACGCGGGTGAGGTGCTTGCCGCGCGAGGGGAACAGCCATGGCGATCCTTCGGGGCGCACCGCCAGCCAGCGCGACAGCACCGCGCGCGCGCGGGTGCCCAGCGGCACCAGCCGCTCCTTGTCACCCTTGCCGGTAATGGTCAGAAAAGGTGCATCGCGCGGCACGGCGGAGAGCGGCAGGGTGACCAACTCGCTCGCGCGCAGGCCCGATCCATAGAGCAGTTCGATCATCGCCAGCAGGCGCAGCGGGGCCGGATCGCCCTCCTCCGCCTCGCGCTCGGCCTGCGCGAACAGCGCGTCGACCTGCGCGTGGTCGAGAATCTTGGGGAGCGAGCGGCGCTTGGCCGGACTGGGTAACGCGGCGGAAGGGTTGTCGCTCCGCAACCCCTCGTCTTCCAGAAAGCCGAAAAACTGGCGCAACGCCGATACCTTGCGCGCGACCGTCGCGGGCGCGAGATCGGCCCAGGCCGCGCCCAGTCTGGCAAGGTCGGCGCGGGTGGCTTCCTCCAGCGGGCCGACGATGCCCGCCGCGCCTTCCAGATCGCGGCGATAGGCGGCCAGCGTGTTCGCCGCGGCCCCGCGATCGACCGCCAGCGCGGCAAGGAAATCCTCGATCGCGCGCGCCCCCATGTCAGGCGCGCGCGAGCGCCTCCGCCGCGATCATCCGCGCCTCTGCCTCCATCCCGCTGCGGCGCAGCGCGGAAACGATGTGGTAGAGGTGGCGCGGGGTCATCCGACTCCAATCGTCGCCCTGCATCCCGACGCCCATCAGCATGGTGACGAGCGCCGCATTGCGCACCTCGCCCGCGCGATCGATCAGCGCGCTCCAGCGGGTTTCGCGGCTCAGCTCCAGGTCGAGATCGCGGTTCCACGAATTGCGCGTACCGTCGGAAACGCGCCCGAGCCCGGCGAGCCCGGCAACCAGCAAACGCGTGCGCCGCGCGCCCGTGGTCGGATCATTGTCTCGATAGGAGTCGATCGCGCCGTTGGAAACCTGCCCGCTATTGCCCGGCAGGCCGACCGCCAGCAGGCCCCAGCCCGCATCGCCTTCATCCACCACCTCGCGCCAGCGCGCCGCGTCACGATCCAGCCCGGCGGTCAGCATCGAGGCGATCAGCGGCCCCGCTTCGCCTGCGAAACCATCGCGCGCCGGGATGCGGGCGGCGGCATAGGCGGTCAGCACCTGCCGGTCGTAGGGAATTACAGCCGCATCGCCCCACAGGGCCCGGATCGCGGTCACCCGCGCGGCCGGATCGGGGTCGACATAGGCTGCGCGCAGCAGCGCCGCATCGGTGCCCAGCGGGCCTTCGTCGCGGCTGGCGGCATAGCCCTGCGCATAGATATCGATCATCGCGGCGGAGGAAAAAATGCCTTCGCGCGCAGCTCGCCGCGCACCCTCGACCCGCTGCGACAGCGGCAGTGCGGGGAGCGAGGCGGAGACGCGCTGATAATAGGGTCCGGCGTCGTCGATCAGCCGGTCGGGGATGTCGATGCCGAGCGCGGCGGCGAGGCCGTAGCGCCACGGGGTCAGCTCGTCGACATCGTCCCATTCGATGGTGACCGCGCTGTTGCCCAGCCCGGCCGCCCCGGCGAAGCGCTGCGCCAGCAGCACGTCGATCACGTCGCCCTCGCCGTCGCCCTGCCGATCGCGCAGCCGCAGCAGATCGTTGCGCGCCCGCGCGGTTTCGCCGGCATAGGCGCTGCAGATGGAGCGCAACATCTGCCACTCGACATCGTCGCGATATCCCGCGCGCAGCATGGTCAGCGGACACGCCCCCACGATATCGCCGGTCGCGATATAGGCGTCGATCGCGGCGTTGGAGAGGCGCGCGTTCCACACATCGACATCGACATCCTGCGCGATCGCGCGCGCCGCGCCGAACTCGCCCATCCGGTTGAGCAGCTGGGCACGCAGGCCGGCGAACTCGACCCCGTTCATCCCCTCGGGCGGTGCCAGACGGCTGGCGAGCGCACGGCGGAGCGCGATATGGCCCCAGCGAGAGACGAGCCGCCCCTGCGTGCCGGTCAGCGCAGCGCGAATGATCGATTGCGGCTGGCGTGCAAGCGAGGTCGCGGGCAGACCGCCCTCGTCCTCGGCCAGAATGCCCACCCGGGTGGTCGCGCGTCGCTGTGCACTCGGAATGTCGTAGGTCGGCCTGAGGCCGAACAGTTCGTCCAGCTCGTCCGTGTCGAGCGCTTCGAGCTCTTCCAGCGTGGGCAGACGGTTGCTGCCGGAACTGGTGGAGGAGTCCTCTTCGCTGCCAGCGTCGGCGGGCCCGTTCGCGGCCTCCCCGTCGGGCGCGGCGGTTTCTGCCGGTGCGGGTGCCGCGGTCGGTGCGGGAGCGGGAGCGGCGGGCGGAACCACCGCCGCTGGATTGGCCGCCACCAGTGCGATCGGTGCCGCCAGCACGAGCAGGCCCGCGCCAGCCAGCAGGGCACCCTTGCGTTGCAGCATCATTGGGCGGTCCCCGGCAGCTCTATGGTTTGTTCGATCGGACGCATCGGCTGTTCCCCGCCGTCCCACCAGGCCCAGGCGAGAACCGCGATGATCGCCAGCGCACCCACGCCGATACGCCGCCGTGCGGTCTGCGAAATGTCTATCTGCACGCGTCCGATACCCTTTGTTGCCATCGCCCTAGCCCATCTCTACGCCCCCGGGCAATGGACCGAGTGCCTTCCCCTGCCGACCGGGCGCGGATCCGCGCGCTCAAGGAACGCCTCGACCGGCCGATCACCCTGGTCGGGTTGATGGGGGCGGGCAAATCGACCGTGGGCAGGCGGCTGGCGACCCTGCTGGAATGCAATTTCGTGGATGCGGACGACGCGATCGAGGATGCCGCCCGGCTTTCTATCGCAGAGATTTTCAGTGAATTCGGCGAAGACTATTTCCGCGATGGGGAGCGCCGGGTGATCGCCCGCCTGATAGAGGAAAGGCACGGCGTGATCGCGACCGGCGGCGGGGCTTTCGTCAACGATGAAACCCGCGCGCTGGTATTGGAAAAGGCGGTCGCGGTTTGGATCGATTGCGACATCGCCACACTGGTCGAGCGGACCGGGCGCCGCAACACGCGCCCGCTGCTGCGCGATGGCGATCCCGAGGCGATCCTCAAGCGCCTGCTGGCCGAGCGCGCGCCGCATTATGCGCAGGCACAAATCCGCGTACAGGGCCAGCAAGGCCCGCATACCCGCACCGCTTGGACCATTATCGAGGAGCTTGAGAAGTGGCTGTCGTAAATGTCGCGCTGGCCGGGCGCAGCTACGAAGTGCGGGTCGGCGCAGGGCTGCTCGATGACGCGATCGTTCAGGCTCGCGACTTCATCGAGCCGTGGTCAGGCCGCAAGGTTCCGGTCGTGGCCGATGCCAATGCCAGACGGCTACATGGCGAACGGCTGGCCTCCTCGCTCGCATCGGATGGCTACCAGATCGACTGGTACGAGGTCACTCCCGGCGAAGGTTCGAAAAGCTGGCCGGAACTGGAGCGGTTGACTGACTGGCTGCTGGCGCGCGGCGTCACCCGGTCCGATCATGTCTTCGCGGTGGGCGGCGGAGTGGTCGGCGATCTGGTCGGCTTCGCCTGCGCGATTCTGAAGCGCGGCTGCGGCTTCGTCCAGTTGCCCACGACACTACTGGCACAGGTGGATTCGAGCGTCGGCGGCAAGACCGCGATCAACGCGGGCGCGGGCAAGAACCTGATCGGCGCGTTCCACCAGCCCGCACTGGTGCTCGCCGACACCGCCTGCCTCGCCACCCTCTCCCAGCGTGAGATGCGCGCCGGGCTGGCCGAGGTGTTCAAATACGGCCTGCTGGGCGACGCCGAATTCTTCACCCGCGTCCATGAGCAAAGCGCGGCGATCCTCGCCTGCGACGATGGAGCGCTCGAACCCGTGATCGCCCATTGCGTGGGCATGAAAGCGCGCATCGTCGCCGAGGACGAGCGCGAGACGAAGGACGCCCGCGCGCTCCTCAACCTGGGCCACACTTTCGGCCACGCGCTGGAGGCGGAAACGGGCTTCTCTGATGCCTTGCTCCACGGCGAGGCTGTCGCGCTGGGAATGGTGCTCGCCGCGCGCTTCTCCGCCCGGCGCGAGCTGATTTCGCTGACCGATGCAGAGTGCGTGGCGGACGCGCTGGCCCGCGCAGGCCTGCCAACCGAGATCGCCGCGCTAAAGCTGCCATGCGACGGCACGACGCTGGCCGATCACATGCGCAACGACAAGAAGGCCGAGGCGAGGACCGTGCCCTTCATCCTACTGCGCGCGCTGGGCGAGGCATTCGTCGCCCGCGATGTCGAGCTGGCCGATGTGGCGGCGTTTATGGATGAGCAGCTACAGGCGCATTGAGGTGGACAGATTCGTCATTGCGACGGGCGAAGCCCCGCAGCAATCCAGAGCAGGCGCAGCGATACTCTGGATTGCTTCGCTACGCTCGCAATGACGAAAAAATCGAATTCTAAAACAACCGCGATCCGTCGGGCACCGGCTGGTCGGGCGCAAACAGCACGACCTCACCCGCCTCGTCCGCGAAGCCCAGCGTCAGCACTTCGGACATGGCCGGGCCGATCTGACGCGGCGGGAAATTGACCACCGCCGCGACCTGCCGCCCGACCAGATCCTCACGCGTGTAATTCGCGGTGATCTGCGCGCTGGTCTTCTTCACGCCAATGGTCGGCCCGAAATCGATCTCCAGCCTGTAGGCAGGCTTGCGAGCCTCGGGAAACTCGTGCGCAGCCACGACCGTCCCGACACGAATATCGATCTTCAGAAACTGGTCGAAACTGGTCTCAGCCGCCGCCGCGGCGTCGGGTTCGTGCGACGGGTGCACTATTCCAGCTCCAGAATTACCTCGTCGACCGCCAGGCTGTCGCCCTCGGCGGCGTTGATAGAAGAGATCGTGCCTTCCTTCTCGGCGCGGAGGATGTTTTCCATCTTCATCGCCTCCACGGTCGCTAGCGGCTGGCCCGGCTGGACCTCGTCACCCTCGGCCACGTGCAGCTTCACCAGGAGGCCCGGCATCGGGCAGATCAGCATCTTGGAAAGATCGGGCGGCTCCTTCTCGATCATGTGATCGAGCATCGGCGCGAGTCGCGCAGGCACCGCGAGGCCCTCGTGCGTCTTGCCACGCGTGGTCAGCGCCCAAATCGCGCTGCTTGTCCGGCGCAGCTGGATCGCCAGGTTCTCGCCATTGCCGTTGGCGGCGGCGAGCACCATGCCTGGCTGCCAGTCGGTCGTGCCGGTAATCCACTCGCCATCGACGGTCGCCCCGCCTTCGCCCAGAACCACCGCGAACTTGCGGCCGTCGATTTTGACGACCCAGTCGGACGGCACCTTGGGCGCGCCATCGAGGCGGCCCGATATCTGCCCCTCGTGGGCCATGACGGAACATTGCGCCCCGGCGATCAGCGCCGCGACCAGCTTCAGCCTCGGCTCGTCCACCGCCGCGCCCTGGAACCCTTCGGGATATTCCTCGGCAATGAAGCCGGTGGTCAGCTCACCCGAGCGGAAGCGCGGGTGCTGCATGATCGCGGACAGGAAGTCGATATTGTGCCCCGGCCCTTCGACGCGGAATGCGTCGAGCGCTTCGACCTGCAAGTCCGCCGCGGCATCGCGGGTCGGCCCCCAGGTGATCAGCTTGGCGATCATCGGGTCGTAGAAGATCGACACTTCGCCGCCTTCGAACACGCCATCATCCACGCGGATGCCGCCGCCGCCCATCTCGTGCCCGCGCCGCCCGGCAGGGCCGCTCTCGCCGGTCCAGCCCGGAACCGGCGGTTCGTAGCGGACCAGCCGCCCGATGCTTGGCAGGAAGTTGCGGTACGGATCTTCGGCATAGACGCGGCTTTCGATCGACCAGCCGTCGATCCCGATATCGTCCTGCTTGAAGGGAAGCTCCTCGCCCGCCGCCACGCGGATCATCCATTCGACCAGATCGACCCCGGTGATCGCTTCGGTCACCGGATGCTCCACCTGCAGGCGGGTGTTCATTTCGAGGAAGTAGAAGCTCTCGC